>NZ_JAUYZI010000109.1 GCF_030700245.1 Methylobacterium amylolyticum | reverse complement strand
GAGGGGCTGGCGGGTCTGCGCGACCGCCAGGCACCGGGCCGCTCCGCCAAGCTGACGCCCGAGCAGAAGCAGCAACTGGCGGCCCTGGTCGAGGCGGGGCCGGACGTCGACAAGGATGGCGTCGTGCGCTGGCGCCGGGTCGACCTGCAGGCGCGGATCAAGGAGTTGTTCGGGGTCGAGATGCACGAGCGCACGGTCGGCAAGCACCTGGCGGCACTGGGCTTCGTGCGGCTGTCGGTGCGCCCGCAGCATCCCAAGGCCACCGACGAGACCCAGCAGGCTTTTAAAAAAACTTCGCCGCGCGCGTGGCGGAGATCCTGCCCGAGCCCGCCCGCGACAAGCCGCTCGAGATCTGGTTCCAGGACGAGGCGCGCGTCGGCCAGCAGGGCACGCTGACGCGGGTCTGGGCGCGCAAGGGCACGCGCCCGCGGGCGCCGCGCGACCAACGCTACAAGTGGACGTATGTGTTCGGGGCGGCCTGCCCAGCGCGCGGCACCAGCGCGGCCCTGGTGCTGCCGACGGTCAACACCACGATGATGTCGCTGCATCTGGCTGAGATCAGCAAGCAGGTCGCGCCCGGCGCGCACGCGATCCTGGTTCTGGACGGTGCCGGCTATCACGGCACCGCCAAGACGCGCCGACCGCGTGGCCTGGTGGTCCCGGACACCATCACGTTGCTCCACCTGCCGGCCTCATCGCCCGAGCTGAACCCGATGGAGCTGGTCTGGCAGTACCTGCGCCAGAACAAGCTCGCCAACCGGGTCTTCCGCGACTACCGACAGATCGTCGACGCCTGCTGCGACGCTTGGAACTTCTTCGCCAACGACCCAGACCTCGTTACATCCATGACCTCGCGTGACTGGGCACAGGTCAACATCTAGGGCCATTGGTATCACTCCGCGGCGTCCGCCTCGCGGTAGCCGTCGATCCCCCGGTGCTCGGGGTTGATCTCCCGCAGCGCCCGGCGCGCCGCCTCAAGCGGGTGCTCGGACTCGATCCGCACCGCGCGCAGGTCCGGGCTCTTGTAGACCGTGACCACCGTGTCCATCACCTCGGTCAGCGTCGTGCGCTTGTCCTCGGGCGCGGCGATCAGGAGCTGGAGCCCCCAGGCCCGGTAGAGGTCGACCAGCGCCTGGCTGTTGCGCACGTCGAGCTTCGAGAACGCCTCGTCCAGCAGGCAGAGGCCGAGGCCCGGGTTCTCGTCGCCGGGCCGGTCGCCGGGATAGTAGGCGCTGGCGAGGGACGCCGCGATGGCGACGTAGAACGGCGCCTGCGCCTCGCCCCCCGATCCGCGCAGCGCCCGCGCCGACATGGTGGTGCGGTTGCCCGCCCGGTCGCGCATGCCGATCTCGTAGACGAAGTAGTTGCGGTAGTCGGCGAGCCGCCCCGCCTCCTCCGCGCCGGCGATCAGCGCGGTGATCTCCTCCAGGGCCGCCGCCATCGGCCCCTCCACCGCGCCGGACAGGAGCGCCTGCGCGGCTTCCGGCGAGCGCGCGGTCTCGACGGCGAGCGCGTGGACGGCGGCGTAGCGCCGGTCGACCGCGGCCTCGAAGGCGTAGATCTGGCCGGTGAAGCTCTTGGCCGACAGGCGCTCATTGAGGCCCGCGAGCCGGGCGTGGACCCGCTCGAACCGGTCGGCGAGCCGGGTCAGCAGATCCTCGGTCATCAGCCGGCGCATCTCGGCCTCGGCCCGCTCGGCCTGGGCGCGGTAGCGGCGCAGCTCGTGCCCCTCCACCGCCTCGTACTCGCGCCGGACCCACGCGTAGCCCTGGATCGCCGGGGCGTCGCCCTCGCGCAGGGGATTCTCGATCCGCCACGCGGCGCAGGCCTCGGCCAGTTCCCGCTCGGCGACCCGGCCGTGCGAGCGCGCCGCCTCCGCCGCCTCGCGGGCGCGGCTGCGCTCGGCCGACGCCAGCGCGGCGGCCGCCTTGGCGTCGAGGCCCGCCAGCGCCCGCCGGGCCGCGGCGACCGCCGCGGGCTCGAAGGCCTGCGAGCGGGCGAGCCGCACCCGCATCGCGTCGCCGCCGACGAGCCCGCGGAACGCCGCGCGGCGGCCGGCGAGGCCGGCCCGGGCGGCCTCGCGGGTGGTGCCGAGCCGGGCGCGCAGCGCCGCCTCGTCGGCGAGCATCCGGTCGAGCTTCGGCTCCAGCTCCTCGGACAGCTCGCGCAGGTAGGCGACCCGCTCCGCGGTGAGCGCCGCGACCTCGGCGGTGAGCCCGGCGGTGTCGCGCCGCTCGATCGCCTCGCGCTCCGTTTGAAGCGTGCGCCGCCGACCCTCCAGGCCGTCGAGTTCGCCGCGCAGGACGTCGACGTCGTCGAGGCCGCGGGCGATCCGGGCGCGGATCGCGGCCGCGGTGCGGGCGGCCTCGCGCAGGACCGCCGCCTCGCCGCGCAGGCGTTTGGCTTCCGTCACCGCCGCCTCGTGGGCGCGGCGGCTCTCCGGGGTCGGCCCGCGATGGCCGCGGGTCATCAGCAGGTCGACGCCGCGCGTGACCGTGTAGGCCATGCCCGCGGTGGTGCGCCCGCTCGGGGCCACCGCGCGGGTCAGGTGTGCGAGTTCGGCGTCGTTCCTGGCGAGGTCGTAGCCGCCGAGCCGGACGCCCAGGAACGCCTCGGCGTGCGGGTCGCTGGTCTCGATCACGGTCAGCGGGCCGTCGTCGTAGCGGCGGGCGCGCTGGCGGGCGGTGTCGGTGGTCTTGACCAGCACGCAGCGGTGGAACCGGTCGCGTCCGGCCTGGAGCACGCCGAACGCCTCGTTCAGCCGGTCGGGGGCGACGATCAGCGCCTCGCGGGCGCGGCCGAGCAGTCCTTCCAGCGCCGGCCCCCAGGTCGGGTCGACGATCTCGGCGACCTCGCAGACCGGCGTCGCGTCGATGCCCCGCCGCTCCAGCTCGGCCCGGAAGGCGAGGGTGTCGGAGGACAGGCGCGCCGCCGGTCCGGCGCCGGTGCGCGGCGCGGTCCGCTCGGCCTCGGCCTCCTGCTGGCGCGCCTTCAGGGCGGCGTCCTCGGCGGCCCGCTCCAGCGCCTCGTCGAACTCGGGCAGCCGCGCCAGCCCCTCGACCAGCTCGGCGAGCGGGCCCTCGGGGCGCAGGGTCTCCTCCGGGGGCGCCTCGCGGCGCAGGCCGGCGCGGGCGCAGGTCTCGGCGAGGCGCGCGGCCTGCGGCGCGAGGGTGCGCAGGACGGGGGCGACCGTCTGGAGCCGGCCCATCTGCCCGACGAGGCCGACGAGGTCGGCGAGGCGGGCGACGAGGTCGCGCCGGTCCCGCTCCAGCATCGACAGGCCGAGGGTCGAGGCGGCGAGCCGCCCCTCGGTGGCGGTGCCGGCGAGCAGGGCCTTCTTCTCGGCGATCTCGCCGTCGATGTCGCGCACGAAGCCGCGGCTCGCGGTCACGCGTTCGCGGGCGATGCGCAGGGCGTCGGAGCCCTCGCGCAGCCGGCCGCGCACGGCGGCGAGGTCGAGGGTGCGGCGGCGCAGCTCGGCGCCGGCCGCGCGCAGCTCGTGGTCGGCCGCCTCCAGCACCGCCACGCCCCAGGCGTCGTAGCGGTCGCGCAGGCGCTTCAGGCGGGCGAGCCGGGCCTCCAGCTCGCCGATGGTCTCCAGGAGGCGCCGCCAGTTGGCGATCGACTGGCGCACCCGCTCGACGTCCAGCGGCTCCGGGTCGAGGACGAAGGCGCGCACGAAGGCGCTGGTGTCGAAGATCGGCTTGAACGCCACCGCGTTGGCGAAGCTGCGCAGGAAATGCCGCGGCTCCGGGGCGGGCGCCCCCTCGCGCAGGGTCGCCAGGAGATCGGCGGTGAAGCGCTCGCCCGAGGTGCGGTACTCGGTGAAGCTCTCGGCCCGGGCCTTCAGGTCGGCGGCGATCTCGGCCCACGGGGCGGTGAAGGTGCCGGCACCCGTGGAGCGCGCGTGGTCGTGGATCGCGAAGCGGTGGCCGACCGCGATGAAGCGCGACAGCACCGTCTCCTTCGGCTCGTCGGCGCGGGCGGCGAGCGCGAGGCCGACGGTGACGACCCGGCCCGAGACCGGGTTCTCGAACACCAGGGCCAACACCGTCTCGCAGGCTTCCCGCGTCGGGCGGCCGCCCTCGGCCGGGTCGCTGATCCAGCCGAGGCAGTAGTCGCGCACGGTGCGCGCGCTCCGGCCCGAGGCCGAGGCGTTGAGCGCCAGCCGGCTGGCGTTGTTGCCGGCGAGCACGGTGCCGACCGCGTCGAAGATCGTCGACTTGCCCGCCCCCGTCGGCCCGACGAGCGCCGCCGCGCCCCGGATCCGGATCTGCTCGCGCCGGATCAGGTACCAGTTGGAGAGGGCGATGTCGGTGAGGAGATACAAGAGGTCGGGGCCGCGCCCGCCACCCTCGGGGGCGGGCTCAGTTGGCCGGTCTCGGTCCATGATGCAAGCTTGAGGGGTCTCGGGCGGGGCGCGAAGCCCCGATCCTCGGGAGAAGGGACGGTTCCGGCGGCCGCGCCGTCCTCGCGGGCGCGGCGGAGCGGCCGACGAGACGGGCAGCGGGGGAGGCTGCGGCCCGGGGTGGAACAGTGGGCGTCGCGGGGCTATCACGGCGCGACCCGTCGCGCGAGCCGGGGTCCGCCGGCACCGGAGCGCGGGCTCGGGCTGCTCCCGCTCTCGCATCCCGATCGCCCGCGACCGCGCGGTCCACCCGGAGGCACGACTCAGGGCGGCGCGTGTTCTCCGGAGATGCCGCCGCCGGTTTGCTTCGCTCCGCTCGCGAGGACCACGGTCCACGGCAGTTCGGCGTTTGCGTCGGCGTTTGCGTCGGCTGATCCCACCCATCCCCCTCATCCTTGTAAGTCTTCGCGCATCCGATCTGGTAAGGTCGGATCTGCGGCGGCGGGCAGGACCCCGGCTCATCCTGGGGCATTGAAGCCCGCACCTCAGCTTGGGAGCCTGCCCGCCCATTCCACGACCCCGGACAGTCGCTCGGGCCGCAAGAGCCCGGTTGCGCAAGGGTGGGGCGGAATGGCGCTGGTGTGTGTCGGCATCGACGTGTGCAAGGCGCGGCTGGACGTGCATGTCCTGCCGCAGGGTCAGGCCTTCGCGGTTGCCCGCGACGGCACGGGCCTGAACGATCTGGTGACGCGCCTGCAGGCGCTGGGGCCGGATCTGGTGGCGATCGAGGCGACCGGCGGCTTCGAGCAGGTGGCGGCGGCAGCCCTGGCGGGCGCGGGTCTGCCGCTGGTGGTGGTCAATCCGGCCCAGGTCCGGCACTTCGCCAAGGCGTTGGGCCAGCGGGCCAAGTCGGATCCGATCGACGCGGCCGTGATCGCCCGGTTCGCGGCCGCCACGCAGCCGGCGGTGCGGCCGCTGCCGGATGCGGCCACGCGGATGCTGGCGGATCTGGTCGCCCGGCGCCGTCAGATCGTCGAGATGCTGGCGTCCGAGAAGAACCGGGCCCCGCGCACCGAGGCGGCGCGGATCGCCAGGAGCATCGCCCGGCTGATCAAGGCGCTGGAGAAGGAACTCGCCGCGATCGACGCCGAGATCGACACGGGCGTGCGCGGCTCGCCGGCCTGGCGCGCCACCGAGGACCTGCTCGCCTCGGTGCCGGGGGTCGGGCCGGTCACGGCGCGCACGCTCCTGGCCGAGCTGCCCGAACTCGGCCGGCTCAAGACCAAGCAGATCGCCGCGCTGGCCGGCCTCGCCCCGTTCGTGCGCGAGTCCGGCAAGGGGAAGGGCCGCGCCATGGTGTCGGGCGGGCGCAAGAGCGTGCGCACGGCCCTGTTCCTGGCAGCCCTCACCGCCTGCCGGCACAACCCCGTGCTCAAGCGGTTCCGCGACCGGCTCGTGGCCGCCGGCAAGCCCAAGATCGTCGCCGTCGTCGCCGTCGCCCACAAGCTCCTCTCCATCCTCAACGCCATGATCCGGGACCAGAAACCATGGCAACCCGCTTGACAGCCAACACAGTCGCTGAGG
>NZ_JAUYZI010000108.1 GCF_030700245.1 Methylobacterium amylolyticum | reverse complement strand
GGCCGGGACGGGGCGGCGCGCCGGGTGAGCGTGCCGGTGGCGGAGTATCAGGCGTTCGACCACGGCTACGCGACGACGATCCACAAGACGCAGGGGGCGACGGTGGACCGGAGCTTCGTGCTGGCGTCGGCGACGATGGACCGGCACCTGGCCTACGTGGCGATGACCCGGCACCGGGACGCGGCGCGGCTGTACGCGGCGGCGGACGAGTTCGCCGGGCGGGAGGCGGGGCGGCTGGTGGCGCACGGGCGTGCCCCCTACGCGCACGATCCGGCGAACCGGGCGAGCTACTTCGTGACGCTGGAGGACGCGGCGGGGGCGCGCCGCACGAGCTGGGGGGCGGACCTGGAGCGGGCGATGGCCGCGGCGCAGCCGGCGCTCGGGGCGACGATCGGGCTGGAGCGCACCGGCTCGGCGGCGGTGCGGCCGGCGGACGGCACGGAGCGGGCGCGGCAGGGCTGGCGGGTGCGGGACGCGGCCGAGCTGGCCGGGGCCGGGCTGGCGGCGCAGCTGTCGCGCTCGGGGGCGAAGGAGACGACCCTGGACTATCCCGGCGCGGGGGAAGCGGCGGCGGAGGCGTTCGCGGCGCGACGCGGGATCGCGGAGGCGCTGGGCATCGCGAGCGAGATTGCAGTGCCGCGCCAGCCCGAGCGGGCCGAGGAGGCGGCCCCGGGCCGGGACGCGGCGAGCGCGGCCGAGCGCCCCCGGCGGAGCATGTTCGACGGGCTGAAGCTGGGGCGGCGTCCACCCGCGTCACGCCCGCAGGCGGAGCCCGCGGCGCCCGGACGGGAGCCGGCACCGCGAACGCGGGGGATGTTCGACGGGTTGCGGCTCGGCGTCGGCCCGCGGGTCGCCGCGGCCGCCCGGCCGGATCCGAGCGAGGTCCCGTCGCCGGAGGATCGGCCGGCGGACCGGCTGGAGCCGCTGTCGGCGTTCGAGGCGGCGCTGGACCGGTACGCGCGGGCACACAGTGCGGCCGAGCGGCACGCGGCGGCCGGGCTGCCGCGGCTGGAGGGGCACGCGCGGGCGGTGGCGGAGGCGGGGCAGGCGCTGGACACAGTGCGGCCGGGCGCGCACGCGCTGGTGCGCTCGAGCCTGGAGCACGACCCGGAGGCGGCGCGGGCGATGGTGGAGCGGACGGGTCGCGACCGGCTCGGGCCGCTGGTCGCCGGTCTGGAGCGGGAGCGCGCGGCGCTGGCGGACCCGGCGGTGCGGGCGGACCGGTTCCTGGCGCGCTGGCAGGACCTGGAGGCGCAGCGCGACGCCCTGCCGGGCGCGGAGCACGCGGAGGCGCGCGGCGCGGTCGAGGGGCGGATGCGGGTCCTGGGGCGGAGCCTGGGGGGAGATCCGGAGGCGAGTGCGGTCCTGCGCGCGCGGGCGGCCGAGCAGGAGCGTGCCGCGGCGCAGGAGCGGGCGGTCGTCGAGGCGCGCGTGCGTGCGGAGGCGCTGGCCCGCGAGCGGGAGCGGGTCGTCCAGCGCAGCCGCGGCCAGGATCTGGGCCTGGAGATGTGACCTGGGCCTGGAGATGTGAGGAGCCGGCATGGAGCGGGGACGAGACGGGAGCGTCGCGGGCGTGCGGGACGGCCGTGCGGGGTCGTCCGAGGCGGAGGCGGGCGACCCGGCGGCGGCGTTCGAGGCGCTTCGGGCGACGGTGGAGGGTCAGGGGGTCGGGCTGGGGCGGGAGATGGCGGCGATCCGCCGGGGCGTGGAGGGGGCGCTGGCCCGGTTCGAGGAGCAGGGCACGCCGGTGGACTACGGCCCCGATCTCGGGCGGATCGTGCAGGCGCTGGGCCTGGTGGAGGATCGTCTGGCGGCGGTGGAGCGGTCGCCGATGCTGCGGCAGGGCCCGGAGCACTATGCCCGCATGCTGGCGAACGGCGGTGAGTCGCTGGTGCGGGCGGCGGCGCAGGGCCTGGAGCGGCAGACCCGGGATCTGGGTCGGGTCGAGCGCCAGCTCTCGGAACGGCTCGTCGGGGCGCGGGAACGGCGACGTCAGGATCGGTGGCTGACCGGTGTCGGCGGGGCGGCGTTCCTGGCGGGGAGTCTAGCGGGGGTTCTGGCGGTGCTGGTGCTGCCGCGCGGGCTGCCGGACGGGGTGGGCCTGAGCGTGGCGGCGACGGTGCTGGGTGCGGATCGGTGGGATGCCGGGGCGGCGCTGATGCGGGCGGGGAGCGCGCCGGGCTGGCAGGGCCTGGTCGAGGCGCACCGGCTGGTGCA
Organism: Methylobacterium amylolyticum; assembly: GCF_030700245.1. Classification (GTDB taxonomy): domain Bacteria; phylum Pseudomonadota; class Alphaproteobacteria; order Rhizobiales; family Beijerinckiaceae; genus Methylobacterium. The sequence goes on along the minus strand of NZ_JAUYZI010000108.1, from coordinate 3,735 downwards.
GGCGAACCGCGAGGCGTTGACGGGATGCGGGGCGGCGGCGGCGAAGGCCGGCACGGAGCAGCGCTGCACCGTGGTCGTGCCGGTGCCGACGCCGTAGGAGCGGGCGCCTCGGCGCAGCGGCGCGGGACGCCGGTTCCGGACCCGCTCCCTCGGGTGGGTGTCGTGAATTGACAGGCGCCCTCGGCGTGGCGCGATAGAGCGCGGGGCGTGCCGGGCAGAGGTAGATCCGCACGACGAGCGAGGCACGATGGGGACCCGGAGCGAGCACCCGCGTGGATCGGTCCCGGGCAGGGCGCGAAGGTCCGCGGCCGCACCGTCGACGCGGCCGCTGCTCACCCGCGCGACCGAAACGCCGCCCGTCTCACCCGAACTGCGGATCGCCTCCGCCACGCTCTGGCCCTTGCCGACTAACACGTCCACCTGCCGCAGCTTGGCGATCACGTCCTCAGGCTTGTGTCGCTTCGTCCCCATCCGTCCGTCCTCGTCTTGGCCCACAGGCCATACCAAAGGGCGGACCACTCACAGGGGGGCGGATCACTCCAAAGCCCGTGGCGGCATGGATGGATGGGAACGCGGCTATCATCACCGCGTCGGTCATTTGAGAATGACGGGCAGTACCTCGCGGGGCCTAACCCGTCATCGCCGAGAGCAGGATGCCGAGGCCGCCGAGCGCGGCGAGGCTGATGCCGCCCATGAAGGCCAGGTTCCAGCCTGAGAACTGGTCCGAGACCGGAGCGCGGGCGTAGCTCGTCAGCGTGGCTGCGATGCCGCCCAGCGTCAGGGCGAGCCCGATCAGCGTCATCAGGGACATGCGAGATCCTAGACCGCAAGCGGCAGGACCATCGAGCCCACGAGCGTGATGACCTAAGCGTCGAGATCCCTCAGATATCCTCAGCCACGAAAATAAATTCTACTTCGGAGGCGGCCCAGGTCACTCCGAGTCGCGGCGCACATCAATCGCGTCGAGGCTTGGATGAGCTATTGCACGCGATCGGGGGCCTGCGTGAGCCCGAGCCGCAGTGCCGGTGCGACGACCTGATGCTCGTCGAGGCTCTCCCCATTCACGACCCAGACCGTGGGCGCGTCGGGCCAGGGCTCAACCTCGCGGCTTTAGCTGCGCAGGAACGCGATGGCTTCGCGGATGGGGTGAACGCCTTCGGTCATCAACGACCCTACCCCAGGCTGATTGCGACGTCGAACGCGGTGACGGATCGACGGCGTGTCGGTTCGGATCTGGTCGGCGAGCGGCGTGACCTTGGTTCTTCCCTCAATGTTCATCTCGTGCGAGAGTAACCTCATTGCCGGACGGATAGCCCCAGGCCCCGGTGACTGAGCGACGCGCGCGCTAGCCTGTACAGGACAGGCTTGTGCAATGCTTACAGCCATTTCCTCCGATGCCGTCGCGCCCGGCGCGCGCATTTACCGCGCCTATCATCTCGGTCGCGATGGCGATTTCCACTCCGCGATCGTGATCGGTGCTGCGACGGATGACGAGGCACGGGTCGCCGCGGCAACGTTGATCAGTGCCTTCGGCGTTCACCTGTGGGAGCGAGCGCGCTTCCTCGGAGACTTTCCGCCTAGAGCTGCACCGGCGAACGGTCGCCTGCCATAAAGCTCACGCGCTCTCCTGACAAACCTAGCGCATCGTCCTGGATTTTGGATCCAGGACGATGCGCGAGCCCTTTGATTTGCATCATCTTTTCCGAAAGCCGGTGACCACCTTTCAGGACGATGCTCTAGTGCCTCGGGCGTATCTCGAGAACGCCACCTGATCTATGTGGTGGTAACCGCACCCGTTTCGCATCTACAGTTGCACCATCGTTGGCCTGAGCGACCCGGGCGCCAGCGGCTGAGAGTATTCATGCTCCCGCCCTACCGCGGGAGAGCCGCATGCCACGCTACCTCGTCACGACCTATGATGGCATCACAGTCAGCGACCCGGGCGGGATCGAGCTGCCCGACCTAGACGCATTGGCGATCGTTCTACGCCAGACCCTTTCCGCCATCATGCACGATGAGGGTGGGCGTCCCGGCCGAAACGAGTTCTGGGCTGACGCCCACAACGAGTGCGGCGAGCGGGTAATGACTGCCCGAGTCAGCCTGTCGGTGGCGGTGCCTTAGCGGCTCCGTGGCCTGGCCCAACACAGGGGAGGAACATGGACCGATGCTGCGGCGATTGCCGCTGCATGGACTGCCTTCGCACACAGACCATGCCTGACCTATCCCTTGAGCCTCCGTTCACGAACGACGAGATCAACGCGGCCGTCGATGCCTATCTGAAAGATGAGAGTGCTGAGCCGTTCCTCCTCGCATCCGGCCACCGGCTCGACGTGGCCAAGGCGATCGAAATGCACCCGAACATCGCCGTGCGCCTCGCCGACCCAGCCAATCGAGGCTTCCCGAGATGGCGGAGGGCGATGGTTCGGACTGCTGTTCACACGCACTATCACGATCTCGGCCAAGACCAGTTCGTCGAGGCTGCCGGACTCTTTACGGCACCAGAGAGGTGGCTCGGTTTGTCTGAACAGCGACCTGGGCCTGGATAGGTGGATGTCCTGCCGGGTTCAGGCGGCCGCGGGATGCGGCTGCCTGTTGAAGTAGGCTTGGTTGGGGGTGCGTCGATCAAGGCTCGAATGGGGCCTTCGGTCGTTGTAGAAGGTCAGATACCGGCTGATCGAGGCGCGGGCCGTGCTCACGGTGTCGTAGGCCCGCAGATAGATCTCCTCGTACTTGATCGATCGCCACAGCCGCTCGACGAAGATGTTGTCGCGCCACGCGCCCTTGCCATCCATGCTGATGGCGACACCGGCCTTCAGCAAGACACTGGTGAAGGCGTGGCTGGTGAACTGCGCTCCCTGATCCGTGTTGAAGATCTCCGGCCTGCCGTGCCGGGCGAGCGCTTCCTCCAGGGCCTCGACGCAGATGTCGGCCTCCATCGTGATCGACACCCGCCAGGACAGGACCTTGCGGCTGAACCAATCGATCACGACGGCCAAGTAGACGAACCCGCGCGCCATCGGAACGTAGGTGATATCCATCGCTCAGACTTGGTTAGGTCGGTCGATGGTCAGCCCGCGCAAGAGATACGGGTAGATCTTGTGCCCCGGCGCAGGCTTCGAGGTGTTCGGTTTGCGGTAGAGCGCCTCGATGCGCAGGCGCTTCATCAGCGTCGCGACATGACAGCGTCCGATCGTGATGCCCTCCTTGTTCAAGAGATCCCGCAGCATCCGGCTCCCCGCAAAGGGAAGTTCGAGATGCAGTTCGTCCATCCGCCGCATCACGGCCAGATCGGCCGCCGGGACCGCACGCGGCAGGTAGTACACGCTGCCCCGGCTGATCCCGAGCGCCTTGGCCTGTTTGGCGATGGGAAGATTGTGCTCGCGATCGATCATCGCTTTGCGCTCAGCAGACCGGCCTTGCCGAGCGCGCCGGACAAAAAATCGTTGGTCAGCGTCAACTCGCCGATCTTGGCGTGCAGCGTCTTCACGTCGATGGCCGGGGTTGCCTCCGGCCGGGCCGCGGCTCCGAACACCCCGGCTGCCCCTTCGAGAAGCTGAGCTTTCCAGGCCGTGATCTGATTGGGATGCACATCGAACTGCTGAGCCAACTCGGCCAGGGTCTTCTCGCCGCGCAGGGCGGCCAAAGCCACCTTCGCCTTGAAGGCCGGGGCGTGGTTCCGACGGGTACGCTTGCTCATCGTCGCTCCTGATCCGCAGCCATCCTGGCCGCCGTCAG
>NZ_JAUYZI010000107.1 GCF_030700245.1 Methylobacterium amylolyticum | reverse complement strand
TCTACGTCGCGGTGATGCACGCCCTCGTGCGCGGCTTCGTCGAGATGGGCTGCGTGCGGCGCGACGCCCGCGTCAGCGTCGTCAACGGGCCGGTCGGCCGGATGCGCCAGGACCTGCGGGCCTGGCTGGCGGCCGACGGCTCGTGCGGGGGCCGGCCGTGACCGGGCGCCTCGGGCACAACGGCGGACCGGCGATCGAGGAGCCGGCCGACACGCGTCCCGCCCAGTGCAAGCACTGCCGGCACTGGAAGGTGCCGTCCGAGGGCGAGCGGCAGGCCTACGAGGCCTTCCGCCTCGGCCTGTCGGCGGCGCCGGGTCCGGCGGCCGACCGGCGCCTGCGACCGCGTCCTGATCGGCAACAGCCGGGTCCCGGCGTTCTCGGCCACGGTGGGCGAGTTCGGCTGCCGCAACTACGAGGCCGCCCTTCCGCCACCGATGCCGCAGGGCCGTGGCTACATCACGATCTGGCGGAACGGTCGCGTCGCCTGGCAGGGATGTGAGGAGATCCCCGCCCGTTTCCTCCAGGACGATCCCGACCTGTGGAGGCCTTGCCCGCCCGGCGAGATAGCGTCCGGACATGTTATCTGTATAATCTGTATAACCCAAAGGAGTGCAGGATGCCGGACAAATCCGTCACCACCGCCGAGTTCCTCCGTCACTTCGGCCGCTACCACGACGAGGCGCGCCTGGCGCCACTGACCCTGACCAAGCACGGCCGGCCGTCGCTGGTCGTGCTCTCGGCCGACACCTACCGGCAGCTTACCGAGCAGGCCGACCCGCGCCGGGCCTTGGCCGCGGGGGAGACGCCGCCGGAGCTGGCTCATCTCATCCTGGCCGAGCTCGACCGCCAGTCGGCGGAGCACGGGGGCGACTAGGATGGCGAACCCCTTCCCGTCGGGCTCGGTCATCACCTACCCCTACCTGTGGCGGTGGCAGCGCGCGGAGGGCCGGTTCAACGCGCCCAAGGACCGTCCGACTTGCTTGGCCGTCACCATCCCGGATCAGGCTCAAGGGCTGACCCACCTCGTCCTGCTGGCCATCTCCGGAACCCCGCCGGGCGAGAGGCAGGCCGCCCTCGAGATCCCGTTGCTCGAGCTGCGACGCGCCGGCCTGTCGACGTTGAAACGCGGCTGGATCACGGTCAGCGAATACAACTACGACGTCGCCGAGCGATCCTTCCACCTCGACCCGAACCAGACGGCGCGCGGCTCGTTCGGGCCCGGGTTCATGAACCAGATCCGGGCCGCGATCCGCCCGCTCTTCACCGCCGCCCAGGGCCGGATCGATCGAACCCTGTGACCGCATATCGCTATGATATCGATGTCCTATCGATGTCGCGCCCGGTCGGCGGTGGACGACCCCGCTCTCTCGCCGCAACCCCGATAGGCCGTCGCGGCCTTCAACGATCAACCCGCAAGGGGTCCGCTCCGCAAACGGGCGGCCGCTCCCGGCTTCGCCTCCCGCGGTGATCGCGGCCGCTCCCGGCCTCTAGGGGCCGCTGTCGAGCGGGGATCGCCCCCGCTCCGTCAGGAGCAAGACCCCGATGGCGACCGATCTCAGCCTCGCGCACCGCTACGCCCACAGCCTCGCGCAGACCCTGATGGTCCCGGTCACCGTGTTCCGCTCCGAGGCCGGATACGCCGTCGTCACCTCGGACGAGTTCGAGGGAGATCCCACCAGCGTCGTCACCGAGTTCGACCCCCACGAGGGCTGAACCCTCGCCCGGAGCAAGGCAATGCGCCGTGATGGCGGTCCCTCGGCAGGTCCTTGTGCGTCCCAGCGCGGATGCTCCGTGGCGAGGGCCCGTAGGGCCCGCCTCGTCGCCGCGCTTGTGGGCGACCCGAGCGCTGCCGACCTTTCGGCGAGAGGCGGACACCGAGCCGAGTCCGCCCCACGCGAGAAGGATCGAATGCGTTGCACGGCCACCAGCCTGCAACCCGTCCGTCGCCGTGTTCGGATCATGCCAGCCACGCCGAAGGCACAAGGTATAACCGCCCGGGTATCGTCGGCAGACCTTGTCGCGTCCGTGACGGGAATTTGCCGGGATCGCACTTCGGAGCCGATCGGCAAGCAACATCACGCTTGGGCGGCAGATACAACCCTGAGACGCTTGTTGGTCGCTCCGCCCTGAACTTATTGTGCAGTGCGGGACGGCGATGGCGTCGCTGTCTCGCGCCCTCTCAGTGCATCCTCAACAGACTTGGGCCGCTCCTCATGGGGCGGCCTCTTCCGTCTGTAGATGCAGAAGCCCCTCCATCCGTCTCAGCGCCATCGGTCACCCCTGTTCCACCCCGCTGCCCGGCCATACGGGGCGCGGCCGCCGGCCTGCGAACGACGACGATGCCAATCGTCCGCTCGGGCCGTGGAATCACCTCGGCTCCGGCTTCGGCCTGTGTGGTGGCGAGGCAAAGGCGAGGGCTGGATCCTCCTCGCCGACGGCGTGGTGATTGTGCCGGAGCGGCGGCCGGAGCCTGAGCCGAGCCTGCTCCGATCGGCCCAAAACCGCTGCGCAGCGCCCCGAAGGCGCCCTGCACGTCGGTCGGGGGGTAGGGGCGAACCGCAGCGCCTCTCCTCCGACGGGGCGGCCGGGACGAAGTCCTGCGAGCGACGTCGCGGAGCCGGGTTCGAAGGAGGGGGAGCTCGACCGGCCAGGGTTCACCCCATGTTCCCGTGCACGGCCGCGGCCCACGGGCCTCGTGATGGGCGTGTCTATCCGGGGCGCCCGGGACCACCGCAACGGCGGGCTCCAGGTTTCTTCCCCGCCGCCTGCGGCGGCTCCTCCCGGGACAAGAAACCCGTTCCCCTGCCGTCCTCCGCTCCGCTTCGGCCCGCTGCGCGGGTGCGGCGCCGGGCAGCCTCCGGCTCAACGACCGCCATCGAGGCCGCAGGGGCGCGGCCGAGAGCAACCGGACGAGGAGAGACAACATGGCGACCATCGGCACCTTCACCCAGACCCAGACCGGCTTCACCGGCGAGGTCACCACCCTGACGATCCAGGCCAAGAAGGTCGCGATCGTGGCGGAGACGGAGCGCAGCGGCGAGACCGCGCCCACCCACCGCATCTACTTGGGCAAGGCCGAGATCGGGGCCGGCTGGGCCAAGCGGTCCAGCGAGGGGCGGGACTACGTCTCGGTCAAGATCGACGATCCGAGCCTGCCGGCGCCCCTCTACGCCCGCCTCTTCGCGGAGCAGGACGGCAAGACCCACGCCCTGATCTGGACCCGCTCCAACGGCCGCCGACAGGACTGATCGAGGCCTCCGCCGCCCCGCCCTGACGGGCGGGGCCTGACCCTGCGACGGAGGGAGACACGGAACGATGGCTTACGCGTTCGACACACTCGGATATGCTAAGGCCCTGCGCCAGGCGGGCATCCCCACTGAACAGGCCGATGCAGCGCGACAATCAGGATGAGGCCAGCGCGTCAATCAAGGTGAGAGGAACGCCGATCTGATGATGGAGGGAGGGCGGAGCCCGACCGGAGGCATCAGATCGGCGTCGGCGTGACCCCAAGGGGCATGCCGTCTGGTGAGAGCGGCCAGCTGGCGACGGGCAAGGACGTCCTCTCGACGAGGAGCCCGCCCGTGCCCGGCCGCCACGTGACCGATCACCAGATGAGGCTCTTCATGCAGTTCCGTCAGAGCGACAGCGTCGCTGCGGCCGCCGCCAAGGCCGCCTTCAGTCCCGCCACCGGCCATCGCATCAGCGCCGATCCGCGCCTGCCCTCGGCCAAGAAGGCCCCGCGTGGCCGACGACGGCCCGATCCCCTCGCCGAGGTGTTCGAGACCGAGATCGTGCCGCTGCTCGAAGCTTCGCCTGGCCTGAGGCCCGTGGCGGTCTTCGAGGAGATCCTGCGCCGTCATCCCGATCTGGGCGAAGGGGTCCGGCGGACCCTGGAGCGGCGCATCCGGGCTTGGCGCGCCGTGCACGGGGCCGACCAGGACGTCATCTTCCGTCAGACCCACGAGCCCGGGCGGATGGGACTGTCGGACTTCACCGACATGGCCGACCTCGGCGTCACCATCGCCGGGATGCGCCTCGACCACCGGCTCTACCACTTCCGGCTCGCCTACTCCGGCTTCGAGCACGCCCACGTCGTGCTCGGCGGCGAGAGCTTCGTAGCGCTGGCCGAAGGGCTGCAGAACGCCCTCTGGTCGCTCGGCGGCGTGCCCCGTGAGCATCGCACCGACAGTCTCTCGGCCGCCTTCCGCAACCTCGACGAGGCCGCATGCGAGGATCTCACCCGCCGCTACGAGGCCCTGTGCGCCCATTACGGCATGACGCCGACCCGCAACAACACCGGCCTCGCTCACGAGAACGGCTCGGTCGAGGGCCCACATGGCCACCTCAAGCGCGCCATCGCCGACGCGCTCCTGCTGCGCACCAGCACGGACTTCCCCGACCTGACCGCCTACCGCACCTTCGTCGACGAGCTCGTCGGACGCCGCAACACCCGCCAGGTCAAGCGCATCGACAGCGAGCGGGCCGCCCTGGGGCGATTGCCCGAGCGGCGCTCGTGCGACTACGAACAGGTCAGCGTGCGCGTCTCCTCGGCCGGCGGCTTCCGCCTGCGCAAGGTGTTCTACACCGTGCCCTCGCGCCTGATCGGCCACAGCCTGCGCGTGCGGCTCTACGACGACCGCCTCGACGTCTTCGTCGGCGGATCCCACCTCTTCACCCTGCCGCGGGGCCGGGCTCATCCGGGCGGACGGCACGATCAGGTCGTCGATTATCACCACGTCATCCACGCTCTCCGGCGCAAGCCGATGGCGCTGCTCAACCTCGTCTACCGCGACCGGCTCTTCCCACGCCCACCCTACCGGCACGCCTTCGAGGCCCTGCGTGCCGCGCTTCCAGAGCGGCAAGCCTGCCGCATCGCCGTCGATCTCCTCGCGCTCGCCCATGACCGGGGCTGCGAGGCCGAACTCGCCGCATGCCTGGCGGTCGAACTCGCCGCCAAGCGCCTGCCCGATCTCGCCGCCCTGCGGGCCCGCTTCGCCCCCGATCCGGCGGCCATTCCCCACGTCACCGTCGCCCTCGGCTCGCTGGCGAGCTACGAGAGCCTCCTGGATGCCGTCAGAGACCCTCGGACGACGGGAGAGGCGGCATGAAGGCCCCGGCTCGCACCACCACCGCCGTCGATACCGCCCGGCTCGGCATCATGCTCGGCGAGCTGCGCCTGCCGACCATCAAGACCGTCTGGCCCCGCTTTGCCGAACAGGCCGACAAGGAGGGCTGGCCCGCTGCCCGCTTCCTCGCGGCGCTGGCCGAGCACGAGTTGGCCGAGCGCGACAGACGGCGCATCGAGCGTCATCTCGCCGAGGCACGCCTGCCGCCGGGCAAGACGCTCGACGGCTTCGACTTCGCCGCCGTGCCGATGCTCTCGAAGGCCCAGGTCATGGCAGTCTCCGCCGGCGACGCGTGGCTCGCGCAGGGGGCCAATTTGCTCCTGTTCGGCCCACCCGGCGGCGGTAAGAGCCACCTCGCCGCCGCGATCGGGCTCGCCCTCGTCGAGGCCGGCTTCAAGGTGCTGTTCACCCGCACGACCGATCTCGTCCAGAAGCTGCAGGTCGCCCGGCGCGAGCTCGGCCTGGAGGCGGCCATCGGTCGGCTCGACCGCTTCGATCTGCTGATCCTCGACGACCTCGCCTACGTCACCAAGGACCAAGCCGAGACGAGCGTGCTGTTTGAGCTCATCAGCGCCCGCTACGAGCGCCGTTCCCTGATGATCACCGCCAACCAGCCCTTCGGCGAATGGGGCCGGATCTTCCCCGATCCGGCGATGACGCTCGCCGCCGTCGACCGGCTGGTGCATCATGCCACCATCTTCGAGATGAACGTCGAGAGCTACCGGCGTCGCACGGCCCTCGATCGGAAGCGCGGTCCCGGTCGACCGCCGACCCGCGCGACAATCAAAACCGCCGACGCGTGACGCGCCGCGACACGAACTTCGCTCAAAACTGTCTTGTGCGGGTCGATCGATCCGCTCATCATCAACCCGCCGCGACACCGGTCTCTCATCCTGATTGTCGCTCGGCTCTCATCCAGATCGTCGCGCTACA
>NZ_JAUYZI010000106.1 GCF_030700245.1 Methylobacterium amylolyticum | reverse complement strand
GCGGCGTTGGTGGCGAAGCGGGCGCGGCCGCCGAAGTCGAGGTACTGGGCGTCGGCCTCGACACCGACGACGACGCCGGCGCCCGGGGTGAACTGATAGTTGTAGCCGACCTGGCCGCCGCCGGAGAAGCCCTCACGGTTGCTGTTGGAGTAGACCAGCGTGGAGCCGAGCGGCGCCAGGGCGCGGTAGGGCGCGAGGCCGCCCGGGCCGAGGACGACCGGGTTGCCGGCGGTCTGGACGAAGCCCTGCGAGCCGTTGCTGCTGGCATCGAAGGCGTAGCCGGCGTTGATACCGAAGTACGCGCCGGTCCAGGTGAACACCGGAACGGGCGTGAACACCGGCGGCGGCGCGCGGCGCGGAAGGTCCGCGGCGGACGCGGCGGCGGTGAGCGCCGTGAACATCACAAGCGAGGTGGCAAGCGTCTTCATGACTGTGCGGTTTCCCCAGAAACTGAACCCGATCACCGTGGTGGTACCGAGTTTTGCACAGCCAAGCTGTAACAGGGTTACCACACCGGTTTCCGAACTGTGTCGGAAAAGGGGCGACGCCGGCCTACAGCAGCCTCCAAAATGGATTTCGAGATCCAGAGTTCAGGCGTTCCCTACGGACACGGAAGCCGGCCGGGCCTTAACAACGGTGTCCTGGGGCTGATGCAGCGCGCTCCGCGTATAGCGGCCGCCCTTCGGCACGGTTCGCCGCCATGCGCTCGCGCAGAGCGACGGCACGCCGTGCAATCGCCTCGGCGTCGCAGGTGCGGCAGGGGCCGCCGCGACCGGCAGCGCGGCAGTTGTTGGGGCTTAGGCAGGAGCGACGAGGCATCGCACCGCTTATAGGCCGTAATCCCGACTGCGCTCACAAACTCGTTACAACCTGCTCGATCAGGATCATGAGCCGAGAGAGGAGGCACCCGCAATGCCGACTACCGCACGAATGGCTGCGACGAGCGCTGCGCAATCACGGCGTGCGGCGCACTCGATCGACCGGGGCGCTGGGCCGACCCGACTTGGTCAGGATCGCCCGCACCTCGCGGACGTGCTCGGGCTCCGCGATGCCGGGCAGCAGCCGGCCAATTGCCTCGTGAACGGCCAGCCAGCGCCGCATCAGGCGCAGAAGCACATCGCCCGGCGGCGGCTGCCTGCGCATACCAGCCAGCCAGAAGAGACCGCTCAGGCGTCGATTGAGTAGCCAGACCCACGCCAGCAAGACAAGAAGGCGGACGGTGTCGGGCCAGGGCAGGCGGCGAGCGGCAGCGGCCCGTGCTGCGGTTCTAGAAATCGTCGTCGGCATCAGGCTTCTCCCGCCATCAGCGCGATCAACGCAGCGCCCGCATACGAGACGACGTTGCCGTGGCCATTCCATGCGAGCCCCGTCGTCGCAGGCGCGCTCCGGACCCTCGGCGCGGGACTGCGGATCACCTCCGGCAGGGCGGCCTCCGGCGCCTCGGCCTCGCGGTCCTCGTCCCCGCCGCGCATCAACGCCACCTGCGAGCCGTGATGACTTTCCGGCGCCGCGAGAGACGGTTCTGCATCGGCGTCCGGTTTGAGATCGGGGTCGCCGTCCCAGTGATCCAGCACGGCGATGATGCTGTCGGCCGCGTCGAGGGTGCTCGGGGTCGAAGTTGTGAGTGAGGTCGAAGACCCTCGGCCCCTGCCCTCTGAGGTACACCACGGCGAGGCCGGCGCCGGACGGCGTCACCGGCTTGACGATCACGCTGGCGCCGCGGGCCGCATGCGAACCCAGACTGTCGTCTGCGACGCCCAACGCGTAGGTTTCGGGGTGAGTGTCGCGCGGGGCGGGCACGCGGCCGGGAAGCGTTGGGCGCTCAGCCGGCTCGACGGGTGCATCGGGCGATGCGGGTGGCGCCTTGAGCGCTGTCTCCGCTGCGGGCCGGATGAACCAGCCGGCGGCGTCGCGCAGGCGGGCGGCACGCTCGCGCTGGGTGGCTAGGAAGTGGGCCGGCTGCTCGGCCTGGGTGCGGGTGTTGCTGCGCTTCGTCGTGACGGCCCCTCCCCTCAGGCGATCGGCAGGAAGCCGTGGGCGGCGACGCCCCGGGCGATGAGCAGGACGGCGGTCAGCAGCTCGCCCGCGAGGTCGAGGAAGCGCGGGGCACGGACGTGGGCGGTGTCCGGCCGGACGGCCTGCACCGCCTCCCACAGCTCGATCTCGCCGGGCAGGCGCTCGTCGTGGAGCGCGGCCACGGTGTCCCGGCGCTGGAGGTCGAGGGCGAGGACCGGGCGGACCGCGAGCGGTGGAGCGAGACGGCCCTGCGGCGCTGCCCGGTGCAGCGGCACGGGCGGCAGGTTGGTGCCGAGGAACAGGGTCAGGTCGGCGGCGCGGGCCTCGGCGATGCCGTAGGCGGGCTGGTGGCCGGCCTTGAACGCGGCTTCCTCACGGAGCCACCAGCGGAAGTGCTCCAGCAGCGCCAGGGCGCCGAACCGGGTGGTGCAGGCGGTGGTGACGATCGCCTCGGACGCGGCGTCGTACTCGTCGTTGGCCTCGACGCTGGGGCGGCCCTCGGGGGCGACCTGATAGGCGGCGCGGTGGCGGACGATCGCGGCGTGGATCGGATCGGCCGCGGGCAGAGTGAAGGCGTGCGTCATCGTTCGGGCTCCGGTTAGGGCTCGTGGCGGTGGTCTCGGGGGTGAAGGGGGGCCGGCCGGGCGGGCCCGGCGCGGGGTCAGGTCAGTGCGCGGTGCGGGCGCGGGCGGCCTTGGCGGCGGCCCAGGTGGACTTGAGCGCCAGCGACATCGCGACGCCCCAGGTTGAGCCGTAAGTGAGTTGATGCGTCTTCGCGGCGAACACGGCAGCGGCCATGATCGCGGCGCGGTCGTAGGCGCCGGTCGGGGCGACGAGCGGGCGGGTGCGGGCCTTGAAGGTGATCGACGCCTGGGCTCCGAGAGCGCCGGCCGGGCGGCGCTTGCCGTCGTCCTTCAGGTCGCGGAGGGCGGAGGACCAGGAGAGAGAGCGCTGGAGGGACATGGCGCTTGATCCACGATTATCGTGTGTGATAAACGGATATCGTGGACACGGAAGGCCGTCAACGCTTTTCGTGTAAAAATACCGAAAAGCGTGGACTCGACCAATGTCTTTGACCGCTGCCCAGTCGCGCGCTGCACGCGGTATGCTCGACTGGTCTCAGACGGAGTTGGCCGGCAGATCGAACCTCAGTGAGAGCACAGTCAGAGATTTCGAGAAGGGGCGGCGTACTCCCTCACCGAACAATCTCTCGGCCATCCGGCAGGTGCTCGAAGCTGCTGGCATCGAGTTCATCCCGCAGAACGGCGGTGGGGCAGGGGTGAGGTTTCGGCGGGGTGAAGAGACGGCGTGACCTACACCCTCGAACAGCTCGCACCCGGCAGCTACGACGTGCTGCTGAATGGCGTCGTGATCGCGGGGCTCGTGCGCAGCGTTCACCGCAGCGGGCCGGGCAGCGACTGGCAGATCGAACTTCTCGACGAGATGCCGGCGGCCGAGCGGTCCGCACCCTTCACGGCCCAGAAGCACTTCTTCCGATCCCAGTCCGCGGCGCTGGCATGGCTCGGCATCCGAGAGGCGGCAGCTATCGCCGATCCAGCCGCATGAAAGTGATCCGCGCTCGCCTTATGGCCGTGGGCATCGCGGTCGTGTTCGTCGGCTCGGCGAGAGCGCTTCAGGCCCTGGGCATGGCGTACGCCCTGGAGGACTGCCTCGTGGCGGCCTTGGTCGCGACGGTGATCACGGCCGTGGTTCCAGCAGCATGAGCGGTCCTGACAACTCATTCCCGAGGACGGCGCGGGCGCGGAGATCCGGTTCCGGGAGCGAAAGGGAGCACGATATGGCCGTCCGGCGAACAACGTTGAGTGCGCGGGATCGCTACAAGCTCCGGCTTCTTGCTGGACGAGACCGCTTCTACTTGGGTGACACCAGTTTACGCAGCTTGGCGAGCCGCAGCCTCGTTGCACAGACTGGGCGTGCAAACAGCGCCGGCCGGGCGGAATGGACGATCACGGTGACAGGACTTACCACGTTTGCGGAGGCCGACGGACTTCTTCCCCAAGGAAAAGAAAGCCGGCCTCGCAGCGCAAGCCCTGCCGCCGATCATGCAACTGGCCTGGAGTTCATCCCCGAGAACGGCGGCGGCGCCGGCATCCGGTTCCGAGAGCGGAAGGGGGTATGATCTGACCGGGTCTTTGAAGCCACTCGGCGCCAATATGCGCTACCGGCTCCTGCTGAAGAACCCACGATGCTATCAGCAGGAAACGATCCTGATCCGCATGGCTAAGCTCGGCTTGGTTGCACCGACCGGTCACACGGATGGTGCTGGGCGAACCGAATGGGCGATAACCAAGCGCGGTCGCTCGGCGCTCACTGCTGTCGATGGACGGCGCTGAGGAGTTCCGCCAGCCGATCGCGTCGGGATGCGGATAGGGCGTGCCGCAATACTGCCGCGGGATGAGCGGGCAGCCCTCGTGTCCGTGAAGGTGCAGCATCGTCGCCCAGCGCATGCGCAGGTGATGACCGACAGTCCGGACCTGACCATGGCAGGCCGGGCAGCGTTTGAGGGCGTTACGGTAGTGCCGGTGCACCTCGATGACCGGCATTCGCTGCCATGCCCCCTCGATCTTCACCTCGCACGTCGGTACCTCGCTGCTTGGCATGTGGTCTGACGGCCGCTCCTCGCGAGCATGACGAGCGGAGGCAAGACGCGTTCAGGCGCTGGTGAGATCCGGGGTTCCCCCGCCCGTGAGCAGATCGGGCGGGGCCGAGTGGCTCACTCCCCACCCATGCGTCTGATGGTGCCGACATTCTCCGGTGACAGATCGGCCGCAAGGCTGCCGTGCTTTGGAACCTCGGAACGCTTCACCAAATGGGGCTGTACCCTGTTGTGCTGCGGGCCCTGATCGACCGACCCCGTCGCCATCACATCACGCAACGGATAGTCTTGCCGCTTGAGAAACTGGGCGGGCTTCTGGTCGCCGCAGCCGTCGCATACCGAGACGAGCCAGGACTGCCATAGCCCGTTGGTCTTCTCTTCGCTCGACTTGGCCCGCTCGCGGTGCGCGGATGCCAGAGCGACGGTGTCGAGATCCATCTGCTGCTTGAACGAGTTGGACTGGCCAGTGTCCCGCGGATCATCCCTCCGAGCGTCCCCGCCGCCTTGGGGTATGCCGACCGAGGTCTTGCTGGAGAAGCCCTTCCCCGTCGAATACTCAAGGCAGCCGTTGCAAATCCGCCGGCTGATGGCGTCGTCAATCGCCTGACGTGGGGTCGAGCGTTCGATCGGCTTGGTCGATGTCGGGCTGGCGTCGCGGCTGGGCGGCTTGGTCTGTCCGACTACCGTCGTGTTCGGCGCCTTCTCGGTCGTGAGCGGCCCGCCGCCCGTTCCCGTCGTGTCCGTTTGTGCGGACGCCATACCCGTCGATGTCGCGCAGATCGCCAGTACCAGACCTAGTGCACGGATCTTCGCCATAGCGTCCTCCATGACTGCAAAACCGCACGCATGAGGACCAGTTCACTGCCATAACCTCGCACATTCGAAGGATAGCATTGCTCATCGGCAGATCTGGACGAAAGGCGTAGTCCGCGGGCCGGGAGGGTACGGCCTACCCCACTTGGTGATCGGATCCGGGCGGGGGCGAACTGGATTGCGGTAGTCTCATACCGTTTCCGGGTGAACCGTTCGGTGATCCGGGCCCACGCCGTCATCGCGAGCCGTAGGCGAAGCGACCCAGGGCAGCGCGCGCTTTGAGACGGTGGCGCCCCTGGATTGCTTCGCTCCGCTCGCAAAGACGGAGAGCGACGATCCCGAACCCTTCAGCCGGAAGCCGTATCACGTCAAATTGAACGGCGTGAGCCTCGATATGTCCGCCGTGTGGATCCGTGAGACTTGGATCCCCACACGAAGCTCGAGAGTATCCCACAATGTTGCGCCGTTCCTCTTCCGCCTCCCGGATCGTCGTCATCCCCTGCACCATGCAGGCGGGCTGCTTCTTATGGACGATCTCGTCGGCGGACGGACGAGAGATCGAGCGCTCACGCTTCGCGCACGCCAGCGCCCATGGTGCTCGAATTACGGGCGAGATACGGGCCCGGGAAATCGGCATCAGGATCTGAGAGTCCGTCCGGGATCATATTGTTGTTTAGCGGCATCTTGTGCTGAGATGCGGCCTCTTTTTGGAGGCGGCTGATGTGGACACAGGAGAACCGTGGCCGGTACGATCGAAGTGGCCTGCGCTATCC
>NZ_JAUYZI010000105.1 GCF_030700245.1 Methylobacterium amylolyticum | reverse complement strand
CCGGCCGGCGCAGGTCATGCGGCTGGGCTGAGCGCCGGCGTCCGCAAACCGCCCCAGCACGAACCCGCGGTGGTGCGAGCGCACCGTCTATGGGGATTGGAAGATCTGCGGGCTGAGCGCGGGGTCAGCCGGTGGCACGGACCTGCCCTTGGGGGGCGGGGTGGGGCGGCCAACACGCGGGTTTAGACGCACCTGCGGGGGCGTGGCGCAGCGGCGGCGGGCCGGTGGGGCGACGATCGGCACGACGGCGATGGTTGCGGCCGGGTTGGGCACGCGGCGGCTCGCTGGCCGAAGCGACACGGCTTCGACGCGGGGCTGGACTGGAACGGGCCGGGTCACAACGCCCTCATCGCGGAGGGGCGCGGCGCGGTGGGTGGTACGCGCGGCTGAGCCGGGCTCGGGATGGCCGCGATGATGATCATGCGCCCGCCGCAGCACGGGCACGCCGGGCGCCACGCCGACGATCGCTCCGCCTCGATCTCGGTCGGTCCCGCAGATCTATGACGCGAAGGGGCGCCACCTGATGTCCCGGACTTTCGCCGACGCGACGGCGCGGGCCGGATCCCGGGTGGCATGAGCAGCGGCATGGCCGGTATGCCGCTGAGACTGCGGCCCGGGCAAAGCGCCGGTTAGCGGACGAGTACGACACGGCGCAGGGGCGGGGCCACTGGTCCTCGGGACGGCAGCACTGGGCGTTCCGGTGGGGAACGCCCAGCCCCGGTCGCAGACCTGCGTCTTACCCGGAAAGCCGTCTACGCCGCACCCGCACGTGCGAGACGCCAGCCGCGCGGATCGCCCGGATAGCGCGCGCAGTGTCTACTAGGGTGACGTGAGCGGCGGTTTTGGGTATTGGGCGGCTCGTTAAGGCGTGCGCGAAACCCAATATGCCGCCTCTGCAAAGGGTGGGGCGCAGAAAATCGCAGCGGAGCGGGAGGTATCCACGGACCAACCAGGCGATCCAGCGCATACCGCCGAGCTAATTCGACTCCGCTCCAAGACCGCTAATTGCTCGTAAATCGATTAACATCGCTCAACGCATCGCATCTTCTCGCCGGGCTATACTAACATCGCCTCGAATGCAGGCTGCTAAAAATGCAGTCGCAGCGAGGATTGGAGGAAAATAATGGCTGGCGGTATTGTCATTGGCGCGAGCAGAACCCGATCGAATGCCATACATTCCCAGCTAAGAGCTGGCGACATCATGATAAAATACAACGATGGTGGCGCTGTCAGCAATGTCATTCAGCTCGGACAGTTGTTCGGTCGCGGATCCTCAAAATTCACGCACGCTGGTATCATGTCTTCGGCGACCACCATCATCGAGATGAGCGGTTCCGGGCTTAACGAAAACAACCTTCTGACAAAAAATTCTGGCGTGAATTATGAGGTGTTCCGCTGCATAGATGCGGAAGTTGCGGCTGGGGCTGCGGAAACCGCCAAGATGATGTACGCCGGCGTGCAGGGTGGCGGAATGAAAGTCAGCTACGACATGAAAGGGTCGGTCGGATCCATTTTGTCGAGAAAACTCATTGGAAACAAGGTTCTGAACACGGATCTACAACTAGACAGATTGATGAGCGGTAAGGGTGCTGCATACTTCTGCTCTGGCCACGTTGTGCTGTGCTATCAAGCTGCAATAGCACAGATCCGGCAAGCCAGTGCCATCTCGCAGAACGTGTTCCCCGTGCAAGACGCCGGGAAGATGTTTAATCAGGAGCAGGGCTGTTATCAGCCGGCATTCTTGGAGAAAATGCTTCGGAAGAGCACATTCTTCACTTCTCTTGGAAAGTTTCGAGGCGTTCACCGCGCTGGATGATGCTATAGCTTTCGTAAGTTACGCACCTCTGGACCCCAATCGGGGACCACAGCCGCCCGAGCGGACCAGGGCCCTTCGCTCCGGCGCTGCTATTTGCTCTTGCCGCCCTTCTTGCCCAGTTCGGCCTGGGCCGATGACGACTTGCGCGGGTTGGGCTTACTCGCCTTGGCATTCGCCTTCTTCGCGGTCGTGCTGCCGTGGCCCTTCTTCTCGGTCATCGTCGCC
The DNA here is from genome assembly GCF_030700245.1 of Methylobacterium amylolyticum. GTDB lineage: Bacteria > Pseudomonadota > Alphaproteobacteria > Rhizobiales > Beijerinckiaceae > Methylobacterium. The sequence goes on along the minus strand of NZ_JAUYZI010000105.1, from coordinate 4,760 downwards.
TCCGTGATCTGAGGCGGCAATGGCAATCCCGAGATCAGCGTTCCGGGGCAGTCGCACACGGCAGTGGATAGCCGGGGACCATCGGTAGGTCCTCGTCCTCGACCAGCTCCGCATCGAGCGGCGGCCCCTCGTACAGCGCGCGCCACGCCGCTCCGCCATCGGGCAGCTCGACCGGCCGGCGGTCGGGAACTGGCGTCGCACCCGCAGTAGCTTGCCCGACCATCCGCCCATCTCCGCATCGGCCAGAAAGTCACTGACCGAAGAATGTTGCTCCTGTGCGGCTTCTGGAGCCATCCCACTCACATAGGCACAGGAAAACAGCCGAATTTCTGCAACACTTGAGCATCTGCCTCTTGACGAAGCATTCCTCGCTGTCGCTCTCATGGTCGCTTCAGAACAGAGGAGCGAGCTATGGCCGAAAACTCGACGGTCGAACCGATTGTGGACGATCGAACCGTAGATCTGACTGCGGATCTCGTCGCAGCCTACGTGGCCAACAACTCGGTTCCGGTGGCCGAACTGACCGCGCTCATTGCCTCAACGCACGCTGCGTTGAAGGGCCTCGATCAGGGTGCCAGCGCCGCGCCGCAGATCGACAAGCCGACGCCCGCCCAGATCCGCAAGTCGATCACGCCGGACGCGCTGATCAGCTTCATCGACGGCAAGCCCTACAAGACGCTGAAGCGGCACCTCACCGGGCATGGCCTGACGATCGAGGAGTACCGGAGCCGGTACGGCCTGCCGACGGACTACCCCTCGGTCGCCGCGGGCTACTCGGAGGCCCGCTCGGCTCTGGCGCGGAACCTCGGCCTGGGCCGGCCGCGGAAGAACGCGTCCCCGAAAGCTGCCGAGACCAGCGCGGAGGATACGAAGGCCGCTGATGTGGCTCCCAAGCCCGCCAGGGCCCGGAAGCCGAAGAAGGCGGCGCGGGCCGAAGCGGCTGAGTAGCCTGCTCTGCTGGGTCCGGCGTGGCCGTCAGGGCCACGTCCGGCCCTGCGCAGCCCAGCAGCCATATCAGGCCGCGAGCGCCGCCATCAGCGCGAGCCCCACGGCCGGCAGGGCGAAAGCCAGGACTGCGACGGTATCCAGGGGCGCTGGGCCGGCGATGTTCAGCCAGCGGCGCGCCACCAAACCCTCAGCGGCCATGCCGGCCAGCACGAGCCCGCAACCCACCATCAGGACGCCCGCCGAACTCATGATGTTGCCTGCTCTCGGACCTCTACGGGAGATAGCGCGGGGCGATCGGAAGTCATGGGCGAGGCGCACTGCTTAGCGGATCGCGACGGCGCACGCGCAGAAGACGAGGGCGGCGCCAGCAGCGGTCAGGCAGCCGGTTCTCCAGCATCCCCCTGCAGACCGGCGTAGGCGGGCATCGGCAGCGATCGAGAGCACGATGCCGGCGAGGAACAGGCCGCCCGGAACCAGGTCGCTGGTGAACATCGTACGCCTGCCCAGGGAACCCACCGCGTCGCACAATGCGTTCGGTGACGTGCTACCTCAACCCCAACAGGCGGAACCGTGGCGGGTGCCCCGCGGCATTTCGACGGCTTCGGTGGGGCCGGACCAATAGAAGACTACCCTTTGAGGAGCGCGCCGATGTCCCCATGGCTGGCCGGCATCCTGAGCGTCGAGACGGCGATGTGGTCGGCCATCCTGGCGGAGGCCGCCCACGGCCGGCACGAGGAGGCGCAACCGGCCGCTGGGCTCGCCCGCGTGTCCGGGTGGCTGCTCCTTATGGCGGCCGGCTTCTGGGTGTGGTCGAAGGTGATCTGACCGCTCCCCCGTGCCCCTCGGAGCGCCAAGAGGGGAGGTGACTTCGTGTTGCGCCCGTGTTGCGTGAAACCGCCGCGGCCGGATCGGCTCGGGTCGTAACCCTTCGTATTTTCAAGGCCCGTGTTGCAGCATGTTGCGAGCCTCCCGGAACACGTTTCGGACAGCAAATAGCCCGCTAAGTCGTTGACTAGGCGGGCTTAAACCATGGTGGCGAGGGAGGGATTTGAACCCCCGACACAAGGATTATGATTCCTCTGTTCTTGCTAGGCTCGATTTTGGAGTGTTGCCAGCTTCCGAGCGGCACCGCGTTGGGCGCGCAGTCGCTCACCATAGCGGGCCGGCATCGCCGGGGTCTTCCACGATCCGGCCTGCATCACCTCGAGCAGTTCGAAGCCTGCCGCGAACATGTCCTGCGTCGCCCCGACCCGGGTCGAGTGCCCCGACGGCAGGCGCGCCAGTTTCAGCCCGGCGGCCATGGCAAGATCGCGGAACACCCGCGCCACCTCCCCTCCCCCGAGCGCGGATGCGCCGACCTGCCCGCCCTTGCTCAGCGGCCGGAACAGCGGCCCGCTCTCCAACTGCGCGGCCGCGATCCACGCCCCGATGTGCGCCATGGTGTCGGGGGCGAGATACTTGATCGCCCCCTCCCCTTCCTGGTCGGCCTTCGAGCGCCGCACCAGCACCGTGCCCGAGCCGTCTGCGCCCTCCTGCAGATCCCCTATATATAATGAGACGAGTTCGGAGCGGCGCAGCAGCGTGTCGTAGGCGACCGCAACCAGCGCCGCGTTGCGCAGCGCGATCAGCGGTGTCTCACGGTTGGCTTCCATCACACGCCGGTGCAGCCGCCCGGGCGTCTTCACCTCCAGCATGCGCTCGATGCTGCCCCGGTTGAGCGGCTCGGCCTGCTTCTGCCGCCGGCCCTTGGCCCGGTTCATCCGCTTCACCGCCAGCCGGACGATCTCATCGGCGCAGGGGTTTTGCAGGCCGGCGGCGCGGTGCAGCGCCGCGATCGAGGAACGGTAGCGCTCGACCGTGGCGCGGGATTTCAGCGCGGCTTGCGCGTCGATGAAGGCCGCGATCGTCTCGGGGGTCGCCGGCAGCATCGCCCTCCCCGCTTGCCCACACCATGCGGCGAAGATCCGGCTGTCGGCGGCGAGCGCGCGGACGGTGTTGTCGGCGAAGGCGCCGCGTGCGGCGCGGGCGTGCTCTTCCAAGCGCTCGACGAGAAGGTCGAGGCCGGGCGGCAACGCGTCGGCGAACGGAACCGGCGGAGCGAACACGCCGCGGCGCGGCTCGGAGGTCGGATCGGCGGCGTCAAGCTCCATGTGTGGAGCTTAGCCGTTCAGATCCTTACGATCCACACATTTTCGACGATAAACTGCATTATCGGGGCCAATCTAAAAAGCGTGGCCGCGCGGGAAGGGCATACCGATTTGGACCGCATGTCGCGCGGCCATGCCCGCTTTCAAGCCCTATGGACTTCTCGGGGAGCAAAGCGCTAATTCTCCTAAAATCGGGGTTTGGTAGAGAGAGATATGGCAAAGCCTCATCAGCGCTTGGTTCAAGTAGCCGAGAATGGTCGCATGAACCTGCCTGCGGACGTTCGGCGAGCCTTGGGCTTGAACGGCCCCGGCCGCATAATCCTCACACAGAATGAGAACGGGGTCATGCTCACTACCGCAGACCATGCCCTGAGGCGCATTCGTGCATTGGCAGCCCCATTCAAGCCTGAGGGCCGCTCGGTGGTCGACGAGCTGCTGTCGGATCGTCGGGAGGAAGTTGCCTATCAAGGCGAACGGGTCGGAGGAGTCGATCGTGGCTGATGTCGTACTCGACGCTTCGGCAATCCTAGCTGTCATTTTCGAGGAGCCGGGTGCGGAACGCGTCGCGCTCCACCTGCCAGGCGCTATGGTCTCGACTGTAAACGTGGCCGAGGTCATGACGAAGCTCTTCGATCTCGGCATGCCGGAGGAGACGGTCGATGACGTGATTGCCGGCCTGCAGCTTACGGTGTTGTCGTTCGACCTCGATCAGGCTGCGCAGACGGCCAAGCTGCGCACGCGCACCCGAGATGCCGGCCTCTCGCTCGGCGACCGCGCCTGCCTTGCCGCTGCGAAGATCCAGGATGCGCCCGCTATGACTTCGGATCGAGCATGGAAAGGCCTGCAACGCGCGATCGAGGCGAAAATCGAGATCATACGCTGATTTTTGACAACCTGATCTTTCGAAGAGACCTGTCTTCTATTTCTATCTAAATCTGCCCGCCGAGCTCCAGGAGTTTCCGTACCGACGGCTCTACACCCTTGCGACCAGCGTCGATGTCCTGAGCCTCAGCCGATATCGGCGTGCCTCCTTCGAGTTCGACACGATCAACGCCGACACCGCGGACGCAGCGGGTGCGCAGATCGGCGACCTCTTCCACCAAGCGCGCACGAAGCCGTTCGCGGTCGTGTCCCCTGGCGTGGTGTAGCCGCGGCGTGGCCACCACGATCACCAGCCGGGGCCGGGACACGATCAGGCTGCCAGGGTCGGCAGGCTGACGAGGGGATCATCGCCGATCGGGGCGATGCTTTCCAGCGTGATGTAGCGCGAGCGCTGGACGACCTACTCGTCGTTCTGTTCGAGCAGGATCGCCCCGATGAGGCGGGTGATGGCGTCCTCGTTGGGGAAGATGCCCACCACCTCGGCGCGACGCTTGATCTCGCCGTTCAGGCGCTCCGTAAGCGCTCGGCGGCGGGCCTTCCGGTCAGGCAGCGTGAGCGACGGGCGAGGCCGGCGTCCAGTTCCAGGGGAGCAGGTCGGCCAGCCGCTTTGCCGGATGGTCGGCGATGCGGGTGAGCACGTCGCGCAGGTACGCCTCGCTGTCGAGCCCGTTCAGCTTGGCGCTCTCGATCAGGGTGTAGAAGGCGGCAGCGCGCTCGGCACCGCGCTCCGAGCCGGCGAACAGGTAGTTCTTGCGCCCCACCGCCATCTCACGGTCATTCTGC
>NZ_JAUYZI010000104.1 GCF_030700245.1 Methylobacterium amylolyticum | reverse complement strand
CCGGTAGATCACGCCGTCGACCATCTCGACGCGCCAGCCGAGGGCCATGAGCGTGTCGTGGGCGAGCGTCGCCGGATCGGTGCCGCCCTCCCCTCGGGCTTCCATCGCCGCGCGGATGTCGTGCATCTCCATGACCGACGGCACACCGCGCTCGACGTGGTGGTCTTCGATCAGGGCCAGGGCTGCGACGATGATCCTGCCAGTCATCGGCACCAAGACGCGGCCCCGCACCACCGCATCTGCCGGATCGAGCCCGTAGTGGCCGGCCCGTCGATGAGCGCAGTCCCAACGAGCTGCGGATCCGGCTGGTTCGCATGTATCAGCGCGATCGCTGACCAGCAGCAGAACACGAGCGCGAGGGTCCAGAGGGCGGCGCGCGCGGTACGGATGATGCGCTTTGACATGAGGGCACGAGCTGTTAGCGAACTGTTGTGCGTCGGAGCTAGCCCCCTGGACGGCCGCATCATCGCCGCTCGCCCACAGTTCCGCGCCGGGACCTGACCGCCGCCCTGCCCCGGACCCTCTGCTAACCGCCCCTGCACTTGGGCCGCGCCGCGTCCATCTCAGAACCGGGGCGTCACGCGATCCGCTGCACGAGATGCAGGTAGTCGGGATCGAAGTCGCAGAACGCCTTCAGTCGCTCCACGTCGGGGATGTCGAGCCGACGCCCGCGCAGCACGATCAGCTCCGCCGCCCGCAGAGCCTGCACCGTCCGGTTCACATGCACGGGCGTGATGCCCAACACTTCGCCCAGATCGTGCTGGGCGAGGGGAAGATCGTAGCCGTCCGCGTCGGCCACACCCGCCACCCGGAGGCGCATCAGCAGCTCGCAGAACAGGTGCGCCAGTTGCTGGTCCGCCTCTCGCTGGCCCATGCTCACCAGCCACTCGCGCAGGATCGCCTCGTCCACCAGCGTCGCCCACCACAACGCCCGGGCGATACGTGGGTGGTTCTCGGTTAGGTCGAGGACGGTGGTCGGGGGCAGTTCTGCGAGCGTGCAGGGCGACACAGTGGCGATGCCGTGGTCCATGTGGCCGAGGATGGCGACGTGCAGGTCGCAGAAGTCGCCGGGCACCAGCAAGGCCATGATCTGGCGCTTGCCGTTGCGCATGATCTTGTAGCGGCAGGCGAAGCCGGAGAGCACGAGGTGCACGTCCTCGGGCCGGTCGCCCTGCTCGATGATGTCCTGCCGGGCCCCGACGCAGCGGGTGCGCGCGAGGCTGGTAAGCCGATCGTGGTCCGCCTGCGTGAGATCTGCGCCGCGTCCGAGCTTGCGGATGAGCGGGCTGAACACCGTGCCCCCGTATTTTTCCTGCGCGGACCTCTCTGATCCGGCGGGGCAACCTATGTAGTGATGTACGGCTGCGCAACTCGCGCCTCAACGCATGTCCCCTGCGCGGGGCTTCACTGGTCACCCTGCGCAGTCGGGATCCCGGGATCGTTCAGCGCGTCGGCTAAGTCCAGCAACGTGGTCGTGCCGAACACGCGGATCTCTGCGCTCACGGTCTAGCGACGGACATGCTGATCCGAGCCGTCATCACGCGCTCATTGCGCTCATCGAGGGCATCGGCCCAGAACTCGTTGCGGCCGGGATGCCTGCCCTCATCGTGCATGATGGCGGCAAGGGTCTGGCGTAGAACGCCCTCCAGCGCGTCCAGGTCGGGCAACTCGATCCCGTCCCGGTCACTGGCTTTGAAGCCGTCATAGGTCGTGACGAAGTAGCGTGGCATGCGGCTCTCCCACGGTCGGGGCGGGAGCACTCACATCTCTCGGCCGCTGGCGCCCGGGTACTCAGGCCAGCGATGGTGCGGTTGTAGACGAAACCGGTACCGCCGCCGCCACATAGATCAGGCGCCTCCGCTCAACGCCAAGATCTTGGACGCTCGTGGCCCGGGAGCCGGCCTCCCCCGCATACCATGACAGGTTGACGCACTCGCGCGGAGTTCTACCCTCGATACCGAGGGAGAGACTTCATGCCGTCGTTCGCGAGCATGAACATCGAGGAGATGCGACGAGCCTGCGAGGCTACACGTCGGGAAGCGCAGGCCATCCGGTTGCGCGCCCAGGCTTCTGCCCGGCGAGCATCCGAGGCCCGCGAGGCTCTTGCCGAAGTCATCGAAGGCACGAGGCAAACGCGCGTGGCTCTACAGGTCACGTATGTTAGCGACAGCTCAGCGCTTCCAGCCGACCAACGGAGCGCACTGCCGAGCGCGGTGTCGCGGGTTCTCGCCGCCGCTGGCATGGATGACAGTGACCTCGACGGGCTGATCGGCGACCTGATCGCCGCCTACAAGGAAGCTTGCGCGCTCGGGGACGAGGCAGCGCAAGCTCTGCTCGGCAAGGCGCTCTGGCGGATTGGCCACCACATCGCGAGGCAGGTCGGCCCCAAGGCGGCTGGGGTGGTGCTGAGTTGAGGGGGCGCCCCATGCACAGGTGCGCAGGATGATCAAGGACAAGGAGCACTCCGCGTGCCTGCTACGCAAGATCGCCGATGCTTTGGGAAAGCCGGTTGAGGCGCTCTTCGCAGTGTCGAGCGACTTCGCGGCACCGGAGGGCGCGGGCACCGTGTCGCCCGATGAGGTCCGTGCGCTCTTGACGGCCTTCGTCCGGCTGAAGGACGGCGCATCATCGCCGCGTCCGAAGCCGAGTTGCGACGTGCGACGGATCGCTGACCGCTTGATGCGGATTGCGGCTCACCCCTTCATCTTCGTGGGCGCGGCCAGCAGCAGCGCGGTCCGCAGGCCGTACTACTTGCCCGATGGCCGCATCATTGCACCAGGCCCCAAGGATCGATGCAACCAAGCAGCGGTTGGTGACCTATGAGCGTGGCCGGATCGAGGAAGTCCACTGGGCCTGGGTCGATCCGCGAAAGCCGCGCTTCAACCGCGAACACCCAGCAGTGGGCCACACAGCCTGACGAAGTAGGAACTCGGCTTACCGCCGGGCGGCCGCATCATCGCAGCTCGCCCGGCTCGCGCGCATCCCCGGCCGTGTCGCGGCCGATAGCGAGACGGCTTGATAGCAAGGCGCCATGGCGTCAAGCAGTCTCGAAGCTCAGACGGTGTAGTATCTCGATGGCTCGCGTGCAAAGCGTCTCGACGGCTCGCAAGCGAGGCGTCATGCCGGCTTGAAGCCGTGACGGCGCAGGACGTCGCGGATCGCATCCTCGGCAAGCGCCTGGGCGGTCGTGTCCTGATCGAGGGCGATCTGCCGGAGCGCCTTTCGCTCGGCCGGCGTCATGCGGACGATGATCTGCACGCGCGCGTCGGCGCCCTTGGGTTTCGGGGTGGCGGCTGTCGGCGCCGCGGCCTCGGCGAGCTTCTCCGGTTCGGGCGCCACGGTCTTCCGGGCGAGGCGTTCCGACAGGCTGGTGAGCGGCTGACGATCGGCGGCCATGTCCCTACCCTTCCAAGGCGCGTTGCAGCTCGGCCCACAGCGCCACCATCTCGGCGGCGGCGCGGCCGTCTGGCTCGAACTCGTTCACGGTCTGCCCGCTGATGACGGCATGGGACATGGCGACCCGCTGCGAGATGACGGCGGCGGCCACGGTCGCGCCCATGCGGGTCAGCGTCTCGCGCGCCTCCGCGACGATTGAGGGCTCGGCGGCGCCGGTCCTGGGCGGCGCGTGGTTGATGACGGCGAGCGGCGTCTTGCCGACCCGCTGGGCGAGGTCGAGCGTCGTCGCCACAGCCGCGAGGTCGAACGGGCCTGGCCGGGTCGGAACGAGCACGAGGTCGGCCACGCGCATCGCGTCGGCGATCGAGGTCTCGGCGTGGGGCGGCGTGTCGATGATCGAATAGGCGACGCCCTCGCCCTCGGCGGCCGGCAGGATCCGCGGCAGCTCGCGCGCCTCGCACTCGACGAGGGCCGGCGTGTCGCCCTGGCGGAGGTCCCACCACCACTTGAGCGACCGCTGCGGGTCGGTGTCGAACAACAGCACCGGCTTGCCCGGCCCAGCGGCGATGACGCTCAGGTGCGTGGCGAGTGTGGTCTTGCCGACGCCGCCCTTCCGGGCCGCTATCGTGATGGTTTGCATGCTCAGCGTCTCAGCGTCTCGCTCGCGCGTATGGGAGCCGTCAGTCCAGCGAGCCGTCAAGCTTTTTCCGCAGCGAGACAGCACGCCGTCGAGCGGTGCTGCCGGCTTGCAATCCCGACGTTGAGGCGCGTCGGCGTCGAGACGGATTGCGGTCTTGATCGTTGTAAGTCTCGACGGCTCGACGGCTTGCTATCAAACTATCGCCATCGTAACTTGCGACAATGGTCATTCTCGAAAGCTTGTCCGGTAGGCAGCGCCTATGACAGCGATCCACCTGATAGACGGGACGGGCGGTGCCCGGCTGCCGCTCAAGCCGGCGGTCGGCGCCCCGTGCAACGGCTGCGGGCTCTGCTGCGCGGCCGAGCCCTGCGGGATCGCGCGGGAGTACATCGGCGCCGGCGCCGAGGGCCCGTGTCCCGCGATGGAATTCGAGGCCGGCCGGTTCTGGTGCGGCATGGTCCGCAGGCCCGACCACTACCTCAGGCTTCCACGTCATGGCCCGGCAGGCCGTGCAGCGCGGGATGCGCAGACCGCGATAGCCGTCATCGGTCAGGTCAGCGATGGTCCGGACGCTCATCGCAGCCATCATCCCGTAGTCCTCCGGGGCGGATAGCCCCACGAAGGCGCAGGGCAGCAAGAGTAGTGCTGCCGACCTATGCGGTGGGCCAAGTGCCGGATCAGCGAGAGAAGCGCCGACGCGACCGCGGGCGATCAACGCAGTCGGCCTCTGCTTGGGCACCCTGTAAAAAGGGGCCCAACTTCTTATTCGGAAATAGGGGCAGCTACAGGGAAATGGGTCGACCTGCGCGGGCACCAAAAGCCCCTTTTCGGGGTGGGCTGCCCGACCTCCCTGGCCGTAATCCCCGTGCAGGCTCTCGATCAAGTGGGTGTAGTCTGGCTTCCGGGCGAGGCAAGCCGCGCTGAGCGCCCCCAAGGAGTGAGCCCATGCGCATCCTCGTCGGCTGCGAGATGACCTACGACTTCGCGCAGGACACGCCGGTCGTCGCGATGCTGAACGTCCACGCGTCGCGGTTCTCCGACCTTGAGCGGCCCGACTACCTGCTGACCGTGCCGGCCGTGCCGCTTGAGGGTTACCGGGACAGCTTCGGCAACTGGTGCAACCGGTTCGTCGCCCCCACTGGTCGGTTCATGCTCAAGACCGACACGGTGGTGCGCGACCATGGCAACTGGGACCCGACCGAACCGAACGCGCCCCAGGATGCCGTTCAGAGCCTTCCTGCGGATACGCTGCTCTACCTGCTCGGGAGCCGATACTGCGAGACCGACCGCCTGTCGCAGTTTGCCTGGGACCTGTTCGGGGGCATGACGCCGGGCTGGGGGCGGGTGCAGGCGATCTGCGACTACGTGCACGACCGCATCCGCTTCGGGTACGAGCACTCACGGCCTACGCGCACCGCGCTGGAGGCGTTTGAGGAGCGGCGCGGTGTGTGCCGCGACTACGCCCACCTCGCGATCGCCTTCTGCCGTTGCCTCAACATCCCGGCCCGGTACTGCACCGGCTACATCAGCGACATTGGCCTGCCGCCGCCGCACGCCCCGGGCGACTTCGCGGCGTGGATGGAGATCTATCTGGGCGGGCGCTGGCACACGTTCGACCCACGCAACAACAGCCCGCGCATCGGCCGGATCCTGATCGCCTACGGGCGCGACGCGGCCGATGTCCCCCTGACGCTCACGTTCGGTCCGAACAGTCTGATAGGCTTCCGCGTGACGACGGAGGAGGCGTCGCCGACCGCGCCCGCGTGAAGGACGTTAGGTGGTCGCCTCGTGCTCAGCTCGTCCGTGCCTCTGCAATAACCCCTTATTGGCGTTTGCCGGTGAGAGGGACTATCCCCCTCGCCAGCTCGTGATCGGGTCCAGCGGCGGTATGCCTGGCCTCGAACTGGGCCCTCACCGAACACGGGCAACCTACTGCGGCGCGGACGCCAGCGAACAAACAGCCTGCGGCTGCGTTCTTCAGTCATCCCACAACCTGCAAGCAGGAGCGTGTTCGTCGCGGACACGAGAGCGTTTCCCATGTCTGATCTTCAAAGCATCCGCCCCGAGCGCACTCATCTTGATGTCTGGGACCGCGCGGCCCGTAGCGCCTTCGCCGCTCGGATCGGGGTGAGCGACGAGAAGCTGCGCAAGTCCATCCGGATGGTCGGATCGCGCATCACCACCCTCTCGTCGCACCTTAAGATCTGACTGGGCAGGCGTGAAAGCACTTGAACGGCCAGGTAGTTCGACGGGCCGCACCATCTCAGCAACTCACCAGTCGTCCCGCACCGGGACCCGGTTGCAGCCCTACCCCGGAGCCTCCGCTAGCCGCCCGCGTTCATCCTGTGCCTGGCCACGTCGCGTATCCGCCCAGCGCTGGTGAGATCCGGGGTTCCCCCGCCCGTGAGCAGATCGGGCGGGGCCGAACCGTCTGCCTATCGCTCCAACCGGTAGATCACGCCGTCGACCATCTCGACGCGCCAGCCGAGGGCCATGAGCGTGTCGTGGGCGAGCGTCGCCGGATCGGTGCCGCCCTCCCCTCGGGCTTCCATCGCCGCGCGGATGTCGTGCATCTCCATGACCGACGGCACACCGCGCTCGACGTGGTGGTCTTCGATCAGGGCCAGGGCTGCGACGATGATCCTGCCAGTCATCGGCACCAAGACGCGGCCCCGCACCACCGCATCTGCCGGATCGAGCCCGTAGTGGCCGGCCCGTCGATGAGCGCAGTCCCAACGAGCTGCGGATCCGGCTGGTTCGCGTGTATCAGCGCGATCGCTGACCAGC
>NZ_JAUYZI010000103.1 GCF_030700245.1 Methylobacterium amylolyticum | reverse complement strand
GCTTTGCCAAGCTCAAACAGTTCCGGCGGGTGGCCACCCGCTACGAGAAGACCGCCCGCAACTACGCTGCCGTCGTCACCCTCGCCGCCATCGTCCTGTGGCTCCGGTAACTGTCCACACCGCCTAGTGCAGCCGCGTCCTCAGCGACCAAGTCGAGCAGTACGTCAACGGCTTCGACCACTGTAACAGTGCGCTCCGCCGCCTCATCGATGAGAGAGGCGCCGGTGCCGTCACGCTCCGCCCGCCACAGGTTTTCCATCACAAAACCACGCGAGGTGCCGGTCAGGCCGGCTTGGATGTCCGGGCGCCGGCTGAGCAGTCGCACGAGGCAGCGGTAGAGCTGGGCGACGGTCAAGGTGTCGTCCAGCCGCGTGCAACTGTCCGCGACGCGCAGCTCCAGTGTCGGATATCGGGTTGAGGGGCGGATGTGCCACCAGAAGTATGTTGGATCGATCACGGCGCCGGTCGCGGTCATCACCCTAACGTACCGGGAGTAGTCGTCTGCGTCGTCGAATAGCTCCGGAAGGCCGGTGCGTGGTAGCTCGGCATAGGCTCGCAAGCGGTAGCCGTGCAGGCCGGTTCGGCGACGATTGTAGAACGGCGAGGACGTCGAGAGGGCGAGCAGCAGCGGCAGATACGGGTAGATCCGCCGCATGATATCGACCCGCGCCTCGGGCCTTGGCACTTCGACATGGACGTGCATGCCTGCGACCACGGAGCGACGCCCAGTAATCTGAAGGTCGTCCATCATCCCACGGTAGCGCGGTTTGTCGGTTTCCTTCTGGACCGACCAGACGGCGGTGGGATGCGTGCCAGCGGCGAACAGCTTGAGCCCGTGCTCGCGCGCGGTGGCTTGAAGCTCGTCGCGCAGATCGCTCAGCGCGACCCGCGCCTCCTCGACGTTTGCGGTCGGCTTCGAACAGATCTCCACTTGGTTTTCGAGGAGCTCTCGCTCGACAGAGCCTAGGCGTTTGGCCGCATCGTGGAAGGTTTGGATCGACTTGCGCGGCGCCCCCCGCGAACGGGCTGCAGCCAGGAAGAACTCTTCCTCAATCCCGAATTTGTAGTCGTGTCCTGGCCGCTCCGCCATGGCGTCTGTCCAATTCCTAAAAATGCAGCGGCCAGCCTTCAAGCGGGTGCGGGCTTTGACTCTTCGATTTCATGGAGGGCCGTCCCGATGCCGTCATGCGCGATTCGCGCAAAATCACGTTGAAGCGCTCCTGACCGCGCGAAAACCTACAATCGCAGCTTCGCGCGATCGTACAAAAGATTGACGATCAGAGATGTCCAGCCTGTCTGGTGGGATGCACCGAGGCCGCGGCCGGTGTCGCCGTCGAAGAACTCGTGGAACAACAGTGCCTCCTCGGCGCCTGCGGCCTCTCGAAACGGCAGGCGGTCGCCGAGGAATGGACGGCAACCAACCTCGTCCTTAGAGAAAAGGGCGATCAGTCGATCTTGAAGCGCGTCGGCGATCGCAGCAAGCGTGTGCATCACCCCCGAGCCGGTCGGATATTCTACGAGGAAGTCGTCGCCGTAATAGGTGTGGAAGCGGCGCAAAGCCTCGATGATCAGGTAGTTCATCGGCATCCACACGGGCCCCCTCCAGTTGGAGTTGCCGCCGAACATGTTCGATGTAGAGTCCGCTGGGTCGTAGCGGACCGTGAAAGAGGCGCCGAATTCGTTCAGGGCGTAGGGCCGGTCACGATGTGCCTTCGATAGCGAGCGAACGCCAAAGGGCGAAAGGAACTCCGCCTCGTCGAGCATCCGCCGCAGCAGCGCCTTCATTCGGTGCCCCCGCAACAGCGAGAGCAGTTTGCGGTCTTCGACGCCTCCTTCGTCCCAGCGCGAGACCAGGCGGGCGAGATGCGGCCGATTTTCCAGCAGCCAGTTTAGACGCCTCGCGAAGTCCGGCAGGCGCTGAAGCACGGAGGGCTCAATCACCTCAACGGCAAAGAACGGCACCAAACCGACCATGGAGCGGACGCGCAAGGGAACGAGCCCCGCGCCAGGAATATCGACCTCGTCGTAGTAGAACTCGTCATCCTCGTCCCAGAGGCCAAAACCCTCACCGCCCATATCGGTCATGGCTTCGGCAATGAGGAGAAAGTGCTCGAAGAACTTCGAGGCGGTGCTCTCGTACACGTCGTTGTGGACCGCAAGTTCGAGGGCAATGCGCATCATGTTAAGCGCATACATAGCCATCCAAGCGGTGCCGTCAGCCTGATGCACCATGCCGAAGCCTGGCGGCGGTCGCGACCGGTCGAACACACCGACGTTGTCGAGGCCGAGGAAGCCACCCTGGAAGACGTTGCGCCCGCCCGCATCCTTGCGGTTCACCCACCACGTGAAGTTGATCAGCAACTTGTGGAAGACGCCTTCGAGGAAGGCAAGATCACCGCGTCCGCCGCGGCGGGCGCGATCGATCTCGAACACCCGGTAGGTCGCCCAGGCATGAACCGGGGGGTTAGCGTCAGAGAACTCCCACTCATAGGCTGGGAGCTGGCCGTTGGGGTGCATGTACCACTCGCGCGTCAGAAGCAGGAGCTGCTTCTTGGCGAAGTCCGGATCAAGCAATGCGAGTGGCAGGCAGTGGAAGGCGAGGTCCCACGCGGCAAACCAGGGGTACTCCCACTTGTCCGGCATTGAGAGCACCTCGGAGGCCGCGAAATGGTGCCAGTGGGTGTTGCGGCCACTGTCGCGCTCTCGCGGGGGCACAGGTTGGAGCGGATCACCCTTGAGCCAGACCTGCACGTCGTAGGCGTAGAGTTGCTTCGACCAGATCAGCCCTGCCGCAGCCTGTCGGAAGATCGAGCGGGCATCTGGGTCTGCGATCCCATCCTGGAGGTCGTCGTAGTAGGCATCGGCCTCGGCGACGCATCGGTCGCAGACGATCCCGTCCATATCGAGCGTCCGCGTCCGCATCCCCGCCGACAGCCGCAACCGGATCCGCTTCGTTTCGCTAGGTTCCAGGCGTACAGTATAATGGAGGCCAAGCTTAGTCCCGGCATCGCGCCTGATTGCGGTATATTGACCGTCGACGATTGCCGCGTGGAGCCCATCCTTGAATGCTCCCTCAACCTCGGGCTGCCCAGCGTGGCGATGTAGGTTCGTCTCGTTCTGGCAGAACAGGACGTCCGGCTCCCCCTCGAACGCCAAGCGATAGCGGCCGAGACGGTGATGTTCGCAGGCGATGCCTCCCTCCGCATGGAGCGCGAGTTGCGGACGCGGGCTGTTCTCCCGCCACGACCACGTGTTGCGGAACCAGAGCTGCGGGATGAGGTGGAGGTCGGCAGCGTCGGGGCCGCGGTTCGTCGCGGAGATGATGACATGTATATCGTCGACATCTGCCTTGGCGTATTCGACTATCACATCGAAAAAGCGATCACCGTCGAAGACGCCAGTATCGTCGATTTCGTATTCTGGGTCATTACGGCTGCGTTGCAAGCTCTCTCGAACGAGATCTTCGTAAGGATAGGCCGCCTGCGGGTAGCGATAGAGATACTTGAGGTAGGCGTGGCTCGGGACCGCGTCGAGATAGTGATAGTGCTCCTTGACGTCCTCTCCGTGGTTGCCCTGCTCGTTGGTCAGGCCGAAGAGGCGCTCTTTCAGGATCGGATCGCGCCCGTTCCACAGCGCGAGTGCGAGGCAGAGCTGGCCACGTTCATCGCAGATCCCGGCGAGCCCATCTTCACCCCAGCGGTAAGCACGCGAGCGTGCATCGTCGTGTGTCAGCGAGCGCCACGCATTGCCGTCGCGACTGTAATCTTCGCGAACAGTGCCCCATTGCCGCTCGGCGAGATACGGTCCCCAGAGCGACCATGATCGCTCACCGCGCGCCTGTTCAGCGATCCGCCTGCGCTCAGCCCAATTGATCGCGTCACTCACCTCGATTGCTTTCGACGGTGTGCAGTTGCGAGGAGGTGACGAACACCAACTGTCCGAACCTTGATGCGATGAGGCAGCTTTGGGATCATGAGTTCCGAGCGAACAGCGATCAAGCAAGGCCGGGATGCATCATTGAAGCCAAGTGTCGTCCCACGGCGCCGGGAACTGGACAAATCTCACGGCCAGGATGGCGTGCTCCAGACGGTATGCTTCAGGGTTGACCGCGATAGCAGCCCGACGCTGCTCGGATGAGGGCGCAAAGCTTGCGACCAGACATATGACGAGCGCTTACCGGCCCATATTGCAAATGCTGGGCCAGAGTTTACGCTGCTACGCAATTCGCCTTACGGGGGATGACATGATCCGCATCCGCGCCACTGAAGACGGCACATACACGGTCTACCGGGACGATGCCATTTTGGTGAAAGGCCCGACCCGTGATCAGGCGGACGCCGTCGCCCAATCCTTGAAGACTACTGTTGTCAATTGACGACATTCTTAAGAGTTTGGTCAGCATGACAGTAAAAATCAAGCACTGTCAACATTCTGTCCGACATGCAATTTCTTGATCTCAGATGCGCGCGCTGCGGTGTCGCGTTCAAAACCATCAAGCGGAACAAGGAACACTCGGTGCTCGTGACAAGGTCGCTTTGGAGCCAAGCATGCTTGCGAGCGGCCAGCATCGCGAACCCTTGGGCTTGCTCCGACTTGAGAGCCTCGCTTCCCCGTCCTCAAACGGTGGGACCAAAGGCCGAATGACCACTTGCGTGTTGATCGACGTCGAACCACGTCCCTAGTACAATTACTGCTAATTCATTGATGTACTGAAACAAATCGAGTCACAGCGGGGTCGCGATCAGCGCCGATTGTAATCCTGCCTCTCAATGGATTTCGGGCGAAACCACAACAATTCAAGCAAACATGGAGGAGGGGGCATCCTTCAACGCTGGTCCACACTCAGTCTTCACGCGTCTCATGGTGTGGGTCGGCGTCGGGTTTCGCACGCCGACCGCGAGCAACAACAATGCTTTGCAAGTTGGATCGGCGTCGAACTTCGGCGCCGAGGGACACTCTTGAGCCGCCAATCCTCAGTACGCGCCCTCGTCGGGGATGTTCAGGATGGTGCCACAGGCCTTGCAGTGTACGGCGTCCGGCTCATGGCGCTGCAGCCCGCGCGCGGTGCAAGAAAAGCGAACCTTGTTGGGGCGGAACACCACCTGGGCGAGGCGGAAGAACAACGTTACCCTGCAGATCATCACGAACACTGACAGCAGCCGGAAGATCTGCCCCGGCAGGATAGGCGGCGACGCGCCCGCGCAGCTAGGCGGTGAAGGGGTCGAGACGATGTTCGCGCGGCGGGCGCGGCGAGTAGGCCGGCGGTTCGAGGCTGCGGGCGATGTACTTGCGCACCGTCTTGCGATCGAGGCTGAGCTGGCGGGTGATGGCGGTGACGGACAGGTCCTGGCGATGCAGGTCCAGGCTCATGACGAGTTCCCCGAGCTGGACCACCACCGACGCTCCTCGTGCGCTCACGAGGTTCGATCATCGGCGAGGTGACGACGCCCGGCTGCCCAGATCAGCGCCTCCGACCCAGCGGATGCGCGCGGAACTGGGGATTTTTCAGTCGGCGCCTCCGCCGGTTCTCCATCACTTCGTGTGGTGGGGCGGGCAGAGCGGGACCCGCCGTGGCCGCAGCGGATTCGGACGAGGGTGATGCTCACCCGAGGTCCCCTATGCCCAAGCGCTTGCTCCCGTTCATACCCCCGTCGCTGCGCGTCGTCGCCGTCACGGCCAAGCCCCAGCACGTGACTCTGCTGGCCGTGCCGCGGTCGACGGCAACGCGCTGTCCGGCCCGCCGTCTTTGATCGGACAGCGTTCACGGCTCCTACGAGCGCCGCCTCGCTGACCTGCCCTGGCAGGGCCACTCCGTCGGCTTGCGCGTGCGCCTGCGCCGCCTGCGATGCCGCAATCCCGCCTGCCCCGCCGGACCTTCGGCGAGACCCCGCCGGACGTCGCCGCACCGCACGCCCGGCGCTCGCGGCGCCTCCATGACTTGCAGCGCCATCTCGGTCTCGCCCTCGGCGGAGCTCCGGCCGCACGGCTCGCCCACGGTCTGGTCATCCCGGCCAGGCCGTCCTCCTCCCTTCGCATCGTCCGCCTCGGGCCGACCCCGGCCGCGTTGCCGCCACGCGTGATCGCCATCGACGAATGGGCATGGCGACGCGCGCGCCGCTACGGCACGATGATCGTCGATCCGGAGCACAAGGTCATCGCGGGTCTTCTGCCCGATCGCGACACCGAGGCCGTCGCCGGCGCGCAGACCGCCCTGTCGGACCAAGACGCTGCCGCCAAACGCGAGCGGGAGCAGGAAGCGCAGCGGCGGGACCGCGAGGCGGCCGAGCGCAGCCGCGCGGCTCTGGTCGAGCGCCTGAACCGCGACCGGGCGGAGGCGGAGGCCACGCTCAAGGGCGGCATCCCGCAGGACCTGCAGACGTTCCTCGGCGGCTTCGTCGCCGACGTGACAGCCATCGCGCCCGACACGCCCGACGCGCGGCTTAAGGAACTCGCCGTTGCCTACGCGGCCAAGCGCACCCGCATCGACGAGGCGGCTGGCCTCGCCCGGGCGGTCACGACCCGGAGTCGCTTCCTGCTCGACGGGGACCGGGGCGACCTGATCGTCCTGTACAATGACGGGGGCAAGGCCCCCTCCGTCGTGCGCAACCTGAGCGGCGATCTGGTGTTCGAGAACTAGCTGGCCGCCGCCTGCCCGTACCACCCGCCGCTGTCGGACGTGTTCCTGAACCGCCAGATCCGCGACCGCAGCGCCGCCCTGGGGGCCAAGCTCGACCTGCCGCTCTCGGCCTGCGGCGCGAACGTGCTGGCCGCGCAGGACCTGATCATCGCCGAGCGTGAGCGCCTGCTGCGCGAGCCGGTCGACCGGGTTGTCGCCCTGGTGAAGCTGGAGCGCCGTAAGCGCTCGGTGACGGCCGCCTTGTGCGGGTAGTGCTTCGCTTTGGATACCGGAGCTGGCGTCGGATGGCGCTGTATCGGCCCTGTGTCCGGACCTATGACCCACCCTCACATCGTTGTCGCCGGCACGCGCCGGAACTGGTCGCCCGAGCAGAAGCGGGCCATCCTGGCCGAGGCGGACGATCCCGCCACGACCGCCTCGGCGATAGCGCGTCGACACGGCCTGCATTCCAGCCTGCTGTTCCGCTGGCGGCGCGCCGTGCTGGCCGAGCAGCAGGCCCGGGCGACCTCCGCCCCGCCGGCCTTCGTGCCGCTTGCCCTGCCGTCTCCCGCCGCTGCGGCCGCCGAGAGGCCGGCCGGGTCGGGCGTCGTCGAGATCGAGCTGGCCGAGGCCATCGGTTACGGGCCGAAGCCGGTGCGGACCTGACGCTGCTGCAGGGCGTGATCGCGGCGCTGCTCCACCGATGATCCCGGTCCCGTCCGGCTCGCGCGTCTGGCTGGCCACCGGACACACCGACATGCGCAAGGGCTTCGACGGGCTGGCCGCGCTCGTGCAGGACCATCTCTTCCGCGATCCGTTCTCGGGGCAGGCCTTCGTGTTCCGCGGGCGACAGGGACACCTGATCAAGGTGCTGTGGTGGGACGGCCAGGGTCTGTGCCTGTTCGCCAAGCGCCTGGAGAA
>NZ_JAUYZI010000102.1 GCF_030700245.1 Methylobacterium amylolyticum | reverse complement strand
GTCGCTGGGATAGCGCTGGCCCCTTCGATCGTACCGGCCCCGGTTCTCCTGTGTCCACATCAGCCGCCTCCAAAAAGAGGCCGCATCTCAGCACAAGATGCCGCCGAACAACAATATGATCCCAGACAGACTCTCAGATCCGCAAGTCCATCACCCACGACGCGCTGATCTCGTTCGAGGATGGCAAGCCCTACAAGACGCTGAAGCGCCACCTCACCGGCGCGGGCCTCACGCCGGAGGCCTACCGAGCGAAGTGGGGCCTGCCGACGGACTATCCGATGACGGCGGTCGGCTACTCTGAGAAACGCTCGACGCTCGCCAGGAGCCTAGGTCTGGGCCGACCGCGTCGGGATGCGGGCACGGACGAGTCGGGGGCAGCAGCCGAGGCGCCGAAGCGCGCTGGCCGTCCGCGGAAGGCAAAGGAACCGGCGGAGGCGTAGCCCGCGCCATAGGCTACATTCAGTGTTGCACTGATGTGGATCGCCACCGTTTTGCCGTGAATTGGCGCGCGTTATTAGCGGACGAGAATTGCTCAGTAGGGCCATCGACCGGTTCCATGACCGCGACGGCCGAAGGGAACACTGAAATGAATGCCGCACCGCAGCAAGCTCGCCTCGGTAAGGTCAGCGAAATGGCGGCGACGCTGGCGGATCGCATCCTGTTGGAGCGGATGACGAGCGGCGCAATCCCGCTCGCCAAGGCCGAGGCGCTATGGGTCGCCTCGCTGTTGTTGGAGGTCAACAGCTTCCCCGTTCCATTCATCGTGACAGACGTTCTTGCGCAGTGCCGCCCACCGGAGCCAGCCAACGATCCGGAGCCGATTGCCGAGGTCTTGTCGAACGCGGAACCCGCTTCGAGCGGGGTTTTCAGTCGTTTGCTGCGGCCCTTCCGGGTGGCCGCTTTCGCCTGAGGGGCCATCCAGGGCCGCCTTACAGAAATCCGCTCCCCGAGTGCCCCTTGAAGGCGTTCGCTCGCCGAATGTACCCGACGACGGTCCGCGGATCCCGGTGCCTGCTCTGATCCATGATCCGAGCGAGATCGACGTTTCGCTCGGCCGCGCTGGTGATGTAGCCGGCCCGCAGCGAGTGCGCCCCAAACGTCGAAGCATCGAGACCGGCCGCGACCGTGTAGCGCTTCACGATGTCGGCCACCGCCTGCGTCGTCAGCCTGGGCGCCTCGCCGCTCCCCGGATCGGGGGAGCGGACGTTCCCCGACCGTGACACTGGCCGGAACACCGGGCCCGCCGTGATCCCCGCGGCCGCCAGCCATTCCTGCACCAGGGCCACCGGCCGGATGAATCGCCCATGCGGGATGGCGATTTCCGCGCCGCGCCCCTCCTGGTCCGTCTTCCCCCGCCGGATCAGCACTCGCAGGCCCTCGGGATCCTCGACCAGGTCGGCCACATCCAGCGCTACCAGCTCGGACCGCCGGAGCGCGCCCGCGAACCCGAGCGCCAGCAGCGCCCTATCCCGCTTGCCCGTCAGGCTGTCCGGCGTCCGCATCAGCAGGGCGGCCAGGATCTCCGCCGTCGCAGCAGCCTTCTGGGTCGGAGCGACCCCGACCTTGCGCCGCGCGCCCTTCATCGCGGCGCGCACGCCCTCGTTGTCGGTGGGGTCGAGCTGGCCGGCGAGCTTGTGGGCATAGCGGATCGCGGCGAGCCGACGCCCCAGTGTCGAGGCCGCCCTACCCTCCTCCGCCTCCGCGACGATGAACCCCGCCACGGCCTCGGGGTTCGCCGGCAACGGTCTGAAACCATACCGAAGGCACCACGCCTCGAACACGCGTGCGTCCGCCGTGTAGGCCCGCACTGTCGCGTCCGCTTTGCTGGCGCGCTGGTAGACGCGAACGTAACTACCCAGGGGGTGCGTTCAGCGCGAACGGGTGCCGGTGGCTTGGCGGCGCGGGGTGAAGCGTAGGGCCTCTTGTGCGGGACGGGTTTCGCTGATTCTCTCTCGGGATGGGTCGCAGCGATCTTGAGCGGTTGAGCCGCGAGGAACTGATCGAGCTGGTGCTGCGGCTGCAGCGCCCTGAGAAGACCTCGCGCACATCCTCGAAGCCGCCGTCCACCGACCGCAAGGACCGGCGGGAGCAGGCCAAGCCCGGCGGGGCCAAGCCCGGTCACGAGGGTCATAGCCGCGTGATGAGCGAGGATCCCAACGCGGTCGTCGAGCATCGTCCCGACCGCTGCCTGAGCTGCGGCGGCGCACTGCACGAGGACCTTACTGCCGAGATCGTCAGCGTGTCGGAGCGGATCGACCTGCCTGCGGTGGCGCCGGTGGTGACCCAGCATCGGCGGCTGGCCGTGCAGTGCCCGTCCTGCGGGGCGCGCGTCGTCGCGCCGATGCCGGAGGCGGCGCGGGGCACGCCGTTCGGTCCGCGGCTGCACGCGGTGGCGACGTATCTCGAGACCTTCCAGGCGCTGTCCTACGAGCGGCTACAGGCGGCGCTGTCGGACCTGTTCGGCCTGACGCTGAGCCAGGGCGGCTTGATGAACCTGCTCCGCCGCGCGCAGGCCCGCTTCCGGCCCGGCCGCGAGGCGGCCGTCGCAAAGCTGCGCCGGGCCGAGGTCGTCGCCTCGGACGAGACCGGCGTCCGGATCGAGGGCTCGAACGCGTTCCACTGGGTGTTCCGCTCCAGCGAGGCGGTGGTTCATCGAACGTCTCCGACGCGGGGCGCCGTCGTGGTGCGGGAGACGATGGACGGCCACCGCCCGGCAGTGTGGATTTCAGATCGCTACACGGCCCAGCAGGGACACGCCGTTCGCCACCAGACCTGCCTCGCCCATCTCGCCCGCGACGTCGCCTACGCCGTCGAGGTCAGCGCCGATCCCGTGCCGCTGCGCCTGCAGCTCTGGCTGCAGTCCGTGTTCGCCCTGGCCGAGCGCGTCACCGCTCTGGCCGCCTCGACGCTCTCGGCCAAACGGCGGGCGCTGGAGCGACGCCTGGCCGAGATCCTATCCGCCCCGAGCTGCTGCGACCTGACCCGCGACCTGCAGGCCAAGATCGGCCGCGCCCGCGATCAGCTCCTGGTCTTCCTCGATCATCCCGGGAGGGTCGAGGTCACGAACAATGGATGTGAGCGCCTGCTGCGCCCGGCGGTCGTGCAGCGGAAAATGACTAACGGCTACCGTGCGATGTGGGCGGCCGCGGGCGAGGCCGACATCCGCACCGTCGTCGACACCGCACGCCTCTCCGGCGCCAGCCCGTTCGCGACGATCCTCGCCACCGTCGCCTGAACGGCGCCCCCATCAGAGACGTGGGTAATTACACGCGAACGAGCGCGGCGGCCTCGGCGGGCAAAGTGTCCACAAGATGGGCAGTTTCGGCCGGCAGCGCGTCCGTGATCATGCTGCTGCTCGTAACGGTGGCGGTGGGATGTGCCCGCCGCGGATCTGCGCCAGCGTCGGCGGCCAATGGTCCAGCCACGGCCGGGAAGCGCGCCTCGGGATCGCGGATGAGCACCCATCGGATCGACACGACGGGCAGGCCACCGTGCCGCCACACCGCGGTGTCCGAGGCGATCTCGATCGTGCGCTCGCCCGCCCCGTACCAGCCGGGCACCACGACCGCATGCCAGCGCGTGTCCTTGGCCACCAGCCTCGACGTGAGCGTCGGCCGTCGCGCGCCTTTGGTGCGCGGGCGCCCGATCGTGCCGGGCGGCCGCGGCGGTGCGGGATCATAGAGGGCTGCGTCGAGCCGCAGGCGTGTGATCGCCGTGATGCGAGCGCGGCGCATCGCATCGAGGAACAGGAGGGCCGAGAAGCCGCCATCGCCCACCAGGACGAGGTCGCGCCCCGGCAGCCAGCGTCGAACCTGCAGAGCGAGTTGGCGTCCGACGTCGAGCAGCGGCTTGTGGCGACGGCCCCGTTCGCGACAGGCGCGCTCGGACGGCACCAGCGCGGTCAGGAACGGCAGGGCCCAGACGCGCCCCGCCCACGGGATCGGGGCGAGCAGCATCAGGCTCATCCAGCGCAGCCCGCTCGCCTTGACGAAGTGGCTGTCGGAGGAGCGAACCGGATCACGATAGATGCCCTTGGCCGCGATCCGCTTGCCGCGGCGGCGCTCGATCGTGTCGTCCAGTCCCAGGACCACGGGGCCGCGTTGCGCGAACGCGTCGATGAGGAGCCCGAGCAGGATACGGCTGCCGTTGCGTGGGCACCACGCCGTCCGGTTGAGGATGCGGTGGACGTTCACGAACCGTCGCCCCCGCGCACGACCCAGGATGCGCAGGACGCTCGTCACCGTGTGGCGGCCCGGCGTCAGGATCGCGCCGATCAGCAGAGGCTGAGCATGGCGCCACGAGCGGTGGACGAACAGCGGCGCGAACGCCAGGATGATCCCGGCGAAGCGGGTGGGCAGGGGCAGCATGGCGGTGTCTCTTGGCGGGGACACCACAAGCCTAACCATCACACCCGCTTCGTCACCTCGCTACCCTCGACGCCTCCCGATTGGCCAAAGTCGAGCTTAGGACGGTGTCCACCAAACAGGCAGCAGGCTATTCCTCACCGCCGCCAGCTACGAGGACGACTTGGCCGTTGCTACATGAACGGGCGCAGCTCTAAGCCGCCCGGAGCCTCTGTCCACGGGGGCTATGACATCAAAAGCGGCGCCCATTGTCCATTCACTTCACCTGCAGCGAATTGAATGAGGTCCTCAGTATGTGCCGAATTTATAATTTATGCCGCCTCGGACAAGATTGCCCTCTGTCTGAAATCTTGAAGCAGACGCTACTCCAAAAGCGAGAGGCCCTCCTGGGCCAAATACCGGACCAACACCAGAAATAATGATGCCACGAATGCCAAGGTTATAGTGAAGATATTCTACTTTCAGTGTCACCGCATTGGCTCTTAGGAAATTAAGAAAGCTTTCTGTCGGCAACGCCAGTTCAACACCGCCCCCATAGGCGTATCCTGTCTCAAGACCGTTGAAGCGTCCTGCATCGAATGGAATAATACCAAGCGGGGATGAAACGCTATTGTTTATCTCGTAATTAACATTGCCATAGGCGAAGCCCCCGGTTCCGTATATCAAGAACGCGATCGAACGCATAACCGAAGCGCCCGCGGACGGTGCCAAGAAATTCAAGGCTCTGTCGCCCAGAAATAATGAATGTTGTATCGCCTAAATTTGTGCCTATAGTACGAGTTTTATCGAGATCTGTGTATTGGACGTCGGTTTCGAGGCCAATAACGAATCCGTTCCCACTAGTAAGTTGGTAGTTATAGCCAAATCCGCCGCCGACTATAAAGCCGTCTTGTTTTGATACCACAGACGCTGCGCCAGATGCAGCAACAACTGCTTGACCAAAGGCTGTGAAATCTACTGTCCGAACAAGCTGCTTATCGCTAAAGGCATAGCCTGCATTGATGCCAGCGTAGAAGCCGGTCCAGGTGAAAACAGGAACTGGCGTGAAAACTGGGGGCGTTACGCGCCGAGGGAGATCGGCAGCAGCAGCTACCGTCGCAACGAAGGCGATTGTGCTAGCCGCGGCAACTTTCTTTAACATGGCGCACGAACCCTCTCGCTATCGGAGCAAGCTAAGCCATATTGCCGGATTGTTTCTATGGCATCCCGGCAACACCAAATCTGTTATTGCAGTCTCGGTCCAGCCGAGGCCGAGCCAGGATTGATCCGTGCTGACATGAGCGACCTTTCAAAAATTTCTAGAGACAGTGATTTGCAAGCAGCAAGAACTTGCAGAACAAGATTTTGTAGACCCATCCTACCTGTGTGCAAATCTGGAATATAGATCAAACAATTATCATATTTATAAATGCTATAATTGCAATATAGTTTTTAAATGCGTTCATTCGGCTTATGGCCAGCAAAGCAAATGTGTATCTCCGATGGAGTCACCCCGATGAGCGTGGCAGCGAAAACGATGTTCATATTCGGCGTCTACCTAGGGCTTTTTGGTCTAAGCATGATATTTACACCAAATTTAGTCGCCAGTCTGTTTGATGTAACTTTTGAACTATGGATGGCGCGAGTTATTGGAGTTATACAGATCTGCATCGCAATTCATTACTTCATTGCAGTCTACGAGGAAAATATGTCGCTTTTTTATAGCGACGGTGCGTGTGAGGCCGATTCTGTGCCTGTGCTTCATCACTCTTGCCGTGCTTGACCTGATGCCGGCGACGATCATTTTGGCCGGATTTGCTGATCTACTTGTCGCTTGTATAACTGGTATCGCTATTAGAAGAGACAATCGAGGGATTTTGCGATGAACATGCGTGATGAAATCCAAATGCGCAACGAAGCCTTTCGCCTAGCGACTGCTGCTGGGGATGCCTTAGCGCTGGCTGCCCTCTACACCGAAGATGCTTGGTTTCTCCCGCAAGGTTCAGCGGAGATCCAAGGACGGCGAGCGATTGAGCGGCTCTGGCAGGAACGATTGAAGCGCATCGCCGAAGTCAAGCTCAGCACTATCGATGTCGCGCTACTTGGCAACGACCATGCCCGAGAAGTTGGGCATTTCATTGTGCGCACGAAGGCAGGTGGCCCAGACGTGATGGGCAAGTACTTAGTCGTTTGGCAACGGATTGCGGGAGAGTGGTACTTGGCTGCCGATGCCGTCAACTCCAGCGCGTGAATTCAGCTTTTTGTAATCGAACATTGCAGCCGATGCGGCAGCGGATCAGAGGTGTCGCCATCTCAGGCGCGCTCCAGCATGTCGAGTAGCGCGACACCGGCCGGCACGCAGATCCGTAGTGGCTTGGTAAGGACGACGCGCCCCCGGGGATCCACCACCGCCCCCCGCGGACGGACTCGATGGGCGTGACGCCTCAGCGTCGGCCAGTTCATCCCTGATAAGCCGGGTCCGAAGTGGCCAGGACCTTGTTTCTGGCGAGGGGGAGGAAACCGACCGAACCCCCCTCTCTTCGGCCCCCGATGCCCCGCCGCGCCAAGCACCACTTGCCCCACCCGGTCGATCGCCACATCGGCAACCGCATGCGGCTGCGCCGGCTGCTAGAGCTATTTCCGAGCAGGTTGCGACGTGGGACTGTTTGCGGCGTTGCCGTGTGAAGGAGCCGCTGATGCCTTCACCGTTGTCCCTGGATCTGCGCGAGCGCGTCGTGGCGGCCGTGGCCGAGGGAGCGTCCTGCCATCAGGTTGCCGCGCGCTTCGGGGTCAGCGTATCGAGCGCCTGCCGCTGGTCGGAGCGCTTCCGCCAGGACGGCCACGTCGCCGCCAGGCCGTCGGGTGGCGACCATACCTCGCACCGCATCGAGGCGCATGCCGGGCTGATCCTGGCGACCTACGAGGAGCGGCCGGACCTGTTCCTGCACGAACTGCGCGACGCCCTGGCCGGGCGCGGCGTGCCCACCAGCACGAGCGGGCTGTGGCGCTTCTTCCGGCGGCATCGGATCACCCGTAAAAAGGGGCGGTCCACGCCGCCGAGCAGGCGCGGCCGGACGTGAGAGCGGCCCGCCAGGACTGGTTCGAGGCGCAGCCCGATCTCGATCCCGACACGCTGGTGTTCATCGACGAGACGGCCACCAACACGAAGATGGCCCGCCGCTATGGCCGGGCGCCGCGCGGTCATCGCTGCCGGATGGCC
>NZ_JAUYZI010000101.1 GCF_030700245.1 Methylobacterium amylolyticum | reverse complement strand
TCGCGATCCTGAACGTTGGCCGGCACGACGGCGAGCCCCAGGACGTGCCCCTCGGCATCGACCAGCGCCACGCGTTTGCGCCCGACCAGCTTCTTGGCGGCGTCGTAGCCGCGTGGCCCGCGCACACCGATGCACTTGACGCTCTGTGTATCGATGATCGCCAGCCGCGGCGTGGGACGCCGCCCGCAGCGGCGGCGCTGTCGGCGCGCGAGCGTCCGCATCAGGCTCTCGAACAGACCCTTGTCCACCCAGCGCCGGAACCATCCATAGACGGTGCGCCAGGGCAGGAAGCCGTCGGGCAGCGCCCGCCACCCGCCGCCCGTGCGCAGATGCCAAGCAACGGCCGCCATCACGAGGCGCGCTGACTTGGCGTTGGGTCGTGCCGCCGGGTCGGCCCGCTCCAGGAAGCGGGCCACCTCGTCCAAGCCCGCCTGCATCACCATGTCCTTCAGACGCGTCTCATGGCGCGTCCGATGCCGGTCCGTCCACATCTGCTCTCTCCTCCGCCCCGCCAGGCGGAATTTGTGTTGCCACACGAGACAGATGGGGACAGACGGCAGAGGACCTCAAACAGGCTCTGAGAGAACACCTCGGGGTCACAGTACATGTCGACGGTGTAGCGGTCTCGGACCCGCACCTCGGTGGCCTCGTGCTCGGCCCACGCCTCAGCAAAGGTGGTCGGCAGGGGCCACGCCTCCGAGACGGCTGCGCGGAGGGTGTCCGGCATGTCGCGGTCCAGGCTGAGCGAGCCCCAGCCGTCCAACCGCGCCAAGCTCGGCCAAGTCATCGGCAAGGAACAGGCCGACGCGCTGATCGCGGACCTCGGCAACGAGGCGACGTTCGCGCGGACCCGGGACGTGGTGACGGGGCGCGCCGACTCGGCAGCGCAGTCCGCGGCAGATCGGGAGATCGGTGGCACCCCGGGCATGGCCGGTGTGATCCGGTCGCTCCTGAACCTCGATATCGGCGACGCCTGGGTGGCCGCGGGCAGAAAGGTGACGGGCGGCTTTGCCGACGCCCTGCGCGAGCGCCGGAACGCCGATCTGGCGCGGATCCTGACGGAAGTGGGCCCGGACCGGGAGGGGGCCCGTCGCGCCTTCGCCGCGCTCGGGCGGTCGGTGCGGGCGAAAGACATCTCGTCGGACGTAGCGCGCACGCTGATGAACGCGGCCGTCCGGGGCGGCGGACAGGAAGAGCTAGGGCGCCTCGCGGGCCTGCCGGCTCGCTACGAACGTCAGGCCGATGCCGAGCCCCAGCGCTATCGCGATGCCAGCCCCAAACTGCTCGTTGATGCCAACCATGAGCCAGTGCAGCCCGCCCATTACCGGCGCAAACAGGGTGATGCAGATCGCAGCGAACCAGGCTTGGCGGGCGGGGGTCATGCTCCAGAAGGTGACGTGAAGGCGGTCGGGTTGCAAGGGCGTCCCGCTTTACAGCCAGCGCCGCGTCGATAGCCCCTAGGATCGCCAGAATTGGCCGGAGACGGCGATGCGCGCAAAACAGCCCAGAGCGCCTTGAACGGGAGCGGCCCCTGGGCGGCAAATACGGGAAGCCGCGTGGGGTGCTTGCCGCCGGTCACGATGGTGGCCGCAGCGATGGGCCGATGAGTGCCTTGAGGGGCATGGACGCCGTCAGGCCGCCATGGCCGGCTCCGGCGTCCATCCGGCTCGCATCGTCTTGGCCTGCCGGACAACACGCTCGGCCTCGTTCACCGGCGAGGCGATGAGCTTGGCGACATCGAGACCGAAGGCCCCCGCGCATTCCGGGAACCGGCGCTCGAACGACAGGATGCCGGCCACGATGCTCTGCACGTAGGCGGTCGCCAGATCGGGGCGAGTCGCCAGGAGGGTTTCCAAGTTGGCCTGAAGCCGCTCAGTCTCCGGACCCAACCCTGTCGAGAGGCGAGGCGAGCGCAGGTACTCCTCCCGTTTGATGCGGGTGGCTGCCAGGACGACGGGCCGCTGATCGAAGTCGTGCAGCAGATCGCTGACCTCCAGGGCGAACGCTGCAAGCGAAGCCGGCATGGCATCGTCGTCCAGGATGGCCAGGGTCTTCGCGTGAACGGCGAGTAGATCCACGGCCTCGCGCATCTCGGCCTCGCGGCGCGCGTGGGCCTCACGCTGGCGCTTGTTCACGAACAGGGCCACCGCGGCGGCCACAATGATGAGCACGACGAACGCGAGGGTGGTGCTGATACTCTCAGACATCGGCGTCGTCCTTGGGCGGCGCGATGGTGCGCCCGCCTTCCTTTCCGCTCCCCTTCACCTTCTTACGCAGCCTGCGGCGGCCGGCGGCGGTCTCTCGTTCTTCCAGGGCGTCGTACTCGGCCTCGTCCGCGCGGCGCTTCCATATGTGCTTGCGCTCCGACCACAAAAAGAAAGCGCCGAGTCCCAGGATGTCAACGAGCAGTGTTTCGGTCCCGGGCGCCCTGGCGGCAAGAGAGACGATCGCCGTAACCGAGATCAGGACGAAGACGATCGGCCCATCGCCGTGGGGTTTGAGGGCGCGGACCGCGTCGCGCAGGGCGGTCCAGAGGCCGGCGAACGGGTTCACGCATCACCCTGTCGCATCCGCACACCGGATCCTCGTTCGGATCGTAGGTCTGGCCGTAGTGCCCGGGCATCCGCTCAAGATGGCGAGCGCCGGGGCGGGTGTCGAGGATGGTCTGATAAGGGGGCCTTATCAGACCTACGATCGCGCTCGGACCGGAAATTGCCCATCCGGAGCCTCCAGCGCGACGCTACCCCGGATAACCGCGCATTATCCGGGGTTGGCAGGCGCTATGCCTGGCATCACGGCGCGCGACACGAGGTTGCAAACGAAAAAGCGCCCCGTCACCGGAGCGCCTGAGTCGTGTTGAGAGCGGCCCACTGGGCCACGACTTAGACTTTAGTACAAGGCCAAGCTGAATGCCAACGGCTCGACCCGACGCCGATCGATCTCAGCACAGACACAAGGCCGCATGCCCTCCCGCAGGGATGCCCCGCTGTTCCGGCGGTCGCCAGGGGCTGAGCGCCACAGTCGTGGCGGCAGTTAGCACAGAGTTCCTCAAAGCCTTCGACCCCTGCCGATCAGCTCATAATTCCTCAACTATAAAACGATAGCATCAGACAATCAGATCGCTCGCTATAGGGTTGCGCACCCTGTTCCGGTCTTAATCCTTCAAGACGCCGTAGGTCGAACGAGCGATGCTGACCGTCCTGGGCTGCCTCACGCAGCAACACGACCTGCGTCTGGTCGCCCTCTCCACCGCCATCTGCGCGCTCGGCTGCTTCATCACCACCACGCTGCTCGCGCAGGCCGAGACCACTCAGGGCCGTTCCCGTACCCGAGCGCTGCTGTCGGCGGCCGCGGTGTTCGGGTCGAGCGTCTGGGCCCTGCACTTCGTCGCCATGCTGGCCTTCCTGCCCGGCACCAACGCAGCCTACGCGGTGGCCCCCACACTCATCTCGATCATCGCTGCCATCGCCGGTTCCCTCGCAGCGTTCGCCTTGTGGCGGCATCGCCCGGGGAGCCCCATCACGCTCACCCTTGCCGGGACGATCCTCGGCCTATCCATCGCCGGCATGCACTACCTCGGCGTCGATGCGATGCGCGCCGCCGCCCTCGTCTTCCTCGACCCCGGTTACACCGGCGCCTCCGTCCTCCTCAGCGCGGCGTTCGCCACCCTGGCGCTATTCCGTGCACGCGGGCTGCTCGGCCTCGTCCGTCGCGCCGAGGTAACTGTGTGGCTTGCCCTGGGGATCTGCGGCCTGCACTTCACCGGCATGGCGGCGGTGACCCTCGCCCCGGCCGATCTGCCGGAGGATGGCAGCTACGTCCTGGGTTCGAGCACCCTTGCCTTGGCCGTCGGCCTCGTCAGCCTCGCCATCCTCGTCGCCGGGCTCGCCACGCTCCTGCTGCAACAGCACCTGTCCCTGCGCGCCGTGCGCGAACTCGCCCGGATGCGCCTGCTCGGCGACCTCGCCTATGAGGTGCTGTTGATCCATCGCGCCGGGGTCGTGCTGGAGGTCAACAGCGCGGGCGCACGCCTGTTCGGGGCGCCCGTCGAGAGCCTGATCGGTCGACCCGTCCTCGGCTTGTTTGCCGAACGCGACGCGCCAGGCTTGAGCCGCCGCATGCGCTGCCGCTCCGAGGACCTGCATCCCGAGGAGTTCGAAGCCCGCTCCGCCGGGGGCGCCCTCGTCCCGGTGGAACTGTCCTGCCGCACAATCGAGTTCGGCGGGCGGCCCGCCGTGGCTGTGGCCCTGCGCGATCTCACCGATCGCAAGCGCGACGAGGCCCGCATCCGTCACCTCGCGCTGCACGACGCGCTGACCGACCTGCCCAACCGCCACCTGCTGGAGCAGCGCCTCGCCCAGGCCATCGATGCGGCGGCTCGGGAAGGGCACGGCGCAGCGGTGATCTACATCGACCTCGATCGCTTCAAGCCGGTCAACGACCTTCACGGCCACGCCGCGGGCGATGCCCTGCTCGTGGAGGTCGCGAAACGCATGCGTGTCGAGCTGCGCCCGTCCGACACCCTCGCCCGCGTCGGCGGCGACGAGTTCGTCGCCGTGCTCGCCGTGGCGACCGCGCCCGAACAAGTCGGGGAGATCGCAGGTCGGTTGATCGCAGCCGTCCAGCGCCCATTCCAGTTTGGGGATCGGCGCGTCGAAGTCGGCGCCTCGGCCGGTGTGGCCCTGTACCCCGGCGATGGCGGCATCGCCGAGGTGCTGCTGCGCGCCGCCGACACCGCACTGTACCGCGTCAAGGGCGA
The DNA here is from genome assembly GCF_030700245.1 of Methylobacterium amylolyticum. Lineage (GTDB taxonomy): Bacteria > Pseudomonadota > Alphaproteobacteria > Rhizobiales > Beijerinckiaceae > Methylobacterium. The sequence continues at coordinate 3,035 of NZ_JAUYZI010000101.1, read as the reverse complement.
GGGGCGCGGCGCGGTACGCTTCTTCGAGCCGGCGATGGACGCCCAGTTGCAGGCCCGCCGCCAGATGGAACACGAGTTGGGTCTGGCGATCGAGCGGGACGAATTGCGCCTGTTCTACCAGCCGGTCGTCCACGGAGACACGGGCGAGATCGAGGCGTTCGAGGCGCTGATCCGCTGGCAGCACCCCGACCGCGGCCTCGTACCACCGGCTGAGTTCATCCCGCTGGCCGAGCAGACCGGTCTCATCGATCGGATCGGCGCGTGGGTGATCGACGCGGCCTGCGCAGCGGCCGCGAGCTGGGGAAGGCCTTGGCCGGTATCGGTCAACGTGTCCCCGAGCCAGTTCCAGCACACCGACGTGCCGGTGATGGTGGCATCTGCGCTGACCCGACATGGCCTCGACCCGGCGCGGCTGATCGTCGAGATCACCGAGAGCGTGTTCATCCAGGACGCGGACGCGGCGGTGGCGGTGCTCACGCGGTTGCGCGCTCTGGGCGTGCGGCTGGCGCTGGACGACTTCGGCACCGGGTACTCCAGCCTGAGCTACTTGCAGCGCTTTCAGTTCGACACGATCAAGATCGACCGCTCGTTCGTGGGCAGGCTCGCGCAGCACGCCGACACGCTGACGATCGTGCGGGCGATCGTGAACCTCGGGCACAACCTCGGACTGCGGGTGGTCGTCGAGGGGGTGGAAACGGCCGAGCAACTCGGTATCCTGCGCGGGTTGGGCTGCGATCGAATGCAAGGCTACCTGTTCGGTCGCCCGGCGCCCGTACTCGCCGTCTCGGACCTGGAGCGGGCGCGGACCCGGGCGCTGTTCGCGGACAACCTGCGTCGAGCGACGGCATAGCGCCGCTGCCCATTCCGAGGGAAATTTGAATTTCCTCATAAGTGCGCCCTTCCGATCCTCTCCAGGGTATCCGGCGCCCGACACCAACCTGCCACCGTTAAGGTCTCTTGCACGATGTCGAGAGATGGATGGAGGCGGCCATCCCCCGTCGCGAGTGGCCAGACAAACGGCATGAACGAGCGGGCTACGAATACCGGACTCGCCGACTACCTCGACGCTTGGTCGATGTGGACGACCTGGACAGTGCTGGCGGTCGCCGGCCTCGCGCTGATCACCGCCGATCGGTTCTTCCCGGCCGTCGGCATGGGGCCTCTCTTCATCCCGCTGATCGCGTTGGCTGGGTGGCGGCTCGGTCTGCGCGCCAGTTGCTTCGTGACCGTCCTGGCCTGCCTCCTGAACATCTTCCCCCACCACGTGCACGAGGCCGGCCTCGCCCCCGAGGTGGCGATCGCTCGCGGCATCATCCGAGGCAGCGCCTACGTCTTCACCGTCGCGGTCATCCATGCGCTCCGGCGCGCCTATGATCGCGAACGCGTCCGGGCCACCCACGACGCCTTGACGGGTGCGCTGAACCGAGCCGCATTCGAGCGAGAGCTGGAAACTCTCCTCGGCAGCATCGAAGATGGCGAACGAGCGGTCGTGCTGGCGATGATCGACGTGGACGACTTCAAGCGCATCAACGATAGGCACGGCCACCGCGCAGGTGATTACCTGTTGCGTGAGCTGACCGCCGCTGCGGCGGGCACTCTCGATGGACGGGGGCGCCTCTACCGGATCGGTGGGGATGAGTTCGCGGCTCTGATGCCAGTCGCGTCGATCGCCGCGGGTCAGCCGGCGATCGAGCAGCTTCATGAGGACCTGTCGGCCGCCCTCGAGCAGTCGCTCTACCCAACGACGGTCAGCATGGGCGGGCTGATCTTCCAACCCCACCCCTCGCTGGATCGTGCGGCGCTCATGCACGAAGCTGACGGGCACATGTACGCGGGCAAGGCGGCCGGCAAAGGACAGGTCCGGTTCGTGGCGCTTCGGCCAGCAAGCATCGCCGCAGACCCGGTGCTGGTCGATGCGATGCCCCTCCCGGCCGTGTGAAGTGGCCATCGGCTCCGGAGAACAGGCCATCCCCTAGCTCCCAGATTGTTCGACGGTCCCTGCGGCCGAGGAAACACGCTGGCCATGCGAACGGGGCGAACGGCGGGTTGCCGCCGCGATGGCCCGGGATGCGGGAACCGTCACTTCGCTATCGGTAGACCCATCGCCATGCCTCGGGTTGTCGGACGAGAATAACTTGGGTTATACCAATGGCCCTAGATGTTGACCTGTGCCCAGTCACGCGAGGTCATGGATGTAACGAGGTCTGGGTCGTTGGCGAAGAAGTTCCAAGCGTCGCAGCAGGCGTCGACGATCTGTCGGTAGTCGCGGAAGACCCGGTTGGCGAGCTTGTTCTGGCGCAGGTACTGCCAGACCAGCTCCATCGGGTTCAGCTCGGGCGATGAGGCCGGCAGGTGGAGCAACGTGATGGTGTCCGGGACCACCAGGCCACGCGGTCGGCGCGTCTTGGCGGTGCCGTGATAGCCGGCACCGTCCAGAACCAGGATCGCGTGCGCGCCGGGCGCGACCTGCTTGCTGATCTCAGCCAGATGCAGCGACATCATCGTGGTGTTGACCGTCGGCAGCACCAGGGCCGCGCTGGTGCCGCGCGCTGGGCAGGCCGCCCCGAACACATACGTCCACTTGTAGCGTTGGTCGCGCGGCGCCCGCGGGCGCGTGCCCTTGCGCGCCCAGACCCGCGTCAGCGTGCCCTGCTGGCCGACGCGCGCCTCGTCCTGGAACCAGATCTCGAGCGGCTTGTCGCGGGCGGGCTCGGGCAGGATCTCCGCCACGCGCGCGGCGAAGTTTTTTTAAAAGCCTGCTGGGTCTCGTCGGTGGCCTTGGGATGCTGCGGGCGCACCGACAGCCGCACGAAGCCCAGTGCCGCCAGGTGCTTGCCGACCGTGCGCTCGTGCATCTCGACCCCGAACAACTCCTTGATCCGCGCCTGCAGGTCGACCCGGCGCCAGCGCACGACGCCATCCTTGTCGACGTCCGGCCCCGCCTCGACCAGGGCCGCCAGTTGCTGCTTCTGCTCGGGCGTCAGCTTGGCGGAGCGGCCCGGTGCCTGGCGGTCGCGCAGACCCGCCAGCCCCTC
>NZ_JAUYZI010000100.1 GCF_030700245.1 Methylobacterium amylolyticum | reverse complement strand
CCACCGCCGCCCGCTGTTCAGCCAGGACCGCGCGGCGCCAGCGAAACAGCAGGCTGGAATGCAGCCCGTGCCGGCGTGCCACCGCCGAGGCCGACGTGCCCGGCTCGTCCGCCTCGGCCAGGATCGCCCGCTTCTGCTCCGGCGACCACGCCCGGCGCGTGCCGGCGACCACGACGTGCGAGGGAGAAGTCATAGATCCAGACCCAGGGCCGATACAGCGCCATCCGACGCCAGCACCTGTATCCAGAGCGCGCCACTACCCGCGCAAGGCAGCCGTCACCGAGCGCTTACGTCTAACGCAGGTTAAGCGCCTGTTCGCGCAATACGCCGAGGACCGGCGCATTTCCATAGACATAGGCGTCGAGGCGGAGGTTATGGCGCCATTGGTCCCAGTCTCGCTCTACAACGGTATCGCGCAGAACCTACTCACGAACGCGCTCAAAGCGGTTACGGCCTCTACCGACGAAGAAAGGCGGACCATCGCGATGCGTGCCTGGAATACCAGCAATCGGCATTATCTCCAGGTGTCAGACACGGGGGTCGGCATACCGGGACCCATCCGAAAATACGTTTTCGATCCACTCTTCACGACGACCGAGGCCCGCAACGATCCGCTCGGTTCGGGCATGGGTCTCGGTCTCGCGCTGGTCAAGCGGGGCGCCGCGGCCTTCGGGGGAGTCGCGCAACTCACCAATCCGCCGCCGGGTTTTACTACCTGCGTAGAAGTGCAGTTCCCGCTGGGCGCCGACGGCCAACAATGACAGGAACCCAAGCACCCGCAGCAGGACGGATCCTGCTAGTCGACGACGATGAGAACCAGCTGAAGACCCTCGCCGCTGAGGTCACGGCTGCCCTCGACGGCGAGGTGGCCGGCAGCGTAACCACTTGGCTCCCGGACCGGACCGACGACGTCGAGAGGCAATTCTCCGAACTCGCGCAGGGCGCGACGCTGGTTGTGACGGACTACGACCTGACTCGGGGCCAATCAGGTTTCTTCGGGGTGAGCATCGTCGCTTGGTGCCAGCGCGCTGCGATCCCGGTGGGTGACTACTCGCGGGGCAATGCCACAAACCTGCCCGCGCCCCCGAACCTATTTGGCTTCAGATTCCCGCCCGAGACAGATGAGGCCGCTAGGGAAATTAAGGCAGTGTACGGGGGGTTCAGGGAGATCGACCGGGCGTTGGAAGACCGACCATCATTGCTGGAGATGCCTAGCCCGGCAAGCATGCTCGCCGACATGTTGGGCCATCCTTCTGCAGTCACTCAATTCTCTCTCTATATGCCGCCGATCGGGGCGTACGGCGGCTTGGCCGATCGTCTTCGGGCGACGCGGGGCCAGAGTGCCGGGAAGGAACGGAGGGTGCTTTGGACCTACGTCCTCGGGCACGTCCTGTTCAACTTCATCATGCGCTACCCTGGCCCAATCTTGGACGTGCACGCGCTTTGCTCATACCTGGCCGTTAGCGACGACGAGGCCGATCGTATCAAGCCGTTGTTCGATGGAGCGCAGTACGAGGGGCCGTTCTCGACCCTTCGGCCATCCTTCTGGCGGGATCGGATCGACGATATGGTCGAGACTTGGGCGCTGGAGAGCGAGCTTGACTACACCGGCCACCTGCCCTCCTACCGGCGGGCTCTTGTCGAGGAGAAGCTCGGCGCCGCCCTGGGTCGCTATCCGTGCCCTCGGTGCGAAGGGGACCGCGGCGGGTTTCGCTGCCCCTTTACCAAGGCGACGGTTTGCGAGCGGGACGACTGCTCCGTTGGATCGAGCGGGTGGATACCTCAGGGAGCCGACCTCAGCCGCGTGGAGAGGACGTTCTTCGACGAAACCTCGCCTATGCTCGGGAGCTGACGCGTGGGCAACGGTAGCCTCGTGCCTCTAGTGACGAGGAAGGTCCAAGGGGCGTGGAACAGCCTTCAGACGGAGCTCAAAAAGTTAGGCGGCGACGTCAGGCCGAAAAGCTTCGCAGACGTCTTCGAGTACGTTCCCGAGGATGGCGGCGTGCTCGTTCGGGTGCGGCCGGTCTCATTCTGGCTCAAGGAAAAGGCTGCGAATCGAGACTGCTCCTTGTACGTGACCGTCACCGGGACAATGCTGTTCTCCGACGGCTGCACTGACGCGAGCATGCTTGCTGCGGGCTTCGGTACCCAGGTTGGCTACTTCCGCGCTCGTGGGGCAGATCGACTCGAGCATGTCTTCGGCATCCACTACGACCACGACGACGAGTTAATGGCGCATCCGGTTTACCACTCACAGATGTCGTCGATGGCTGGGTTCGTGAGCGAGATTAATGCTTCACATCACACGCGATACGGCGAGATCGCTGAAGCAGATGATCTTGTCCGGGGCTTGCTTCGGAACGTCCGCGTGCCAACCGCGCATATGGATGTGTTCTCCGTTTTCCTGCAGATACTTGGTGACCATCTTGTGAGCGATGCTGACGAGACCAGCCCGCAAAAGGGCCACATGGGGAAGGCTGCGCGAGCAAACCCTGAGACTTCAAAGCAGTCCGACGCGGTCACCTCGAAGAAAGAAGCGCTGGCCGCGCTGGAGCGCTTGCGGCGGTCTATGTCGTTTTGCCGAAGCTCGCCGTTAGCGGCCGCCCGTTTGAACGCCGCAGCTACCTCGAATTGCTTTCGGTCCTACCACTGGTACGCACAGTCGAATTGAGTAGCTGAGCCGGTAGCCTGAGCGGAAGCCCCTACCCCTCACCGGCATCCTGCGCGCGCTGCACCAGGATTTCCGCGGCGCCGAGCCCGTCCGGGAGGTGTCGCGAACCTGATCTGCAGCGGCAGATTTCCTCGTGGGCTGCATCCCCAACACCCGGCAAAGGTATAGCACTGCCGCCGCGTCCAGCGCGCTCCGGTTGGCGTTAGGCCGGGGTATCTTCTCGTGCCCCCCGCCCCGTCTTGCAGCCCTTGGTTCATCCGGCGGCACGACGATGCACCCTCCCGCAGACGGCTGCCCCCATTCGCCCGACCAATAAACGCCGTTCTCCTTCAGCCCACGTCCTGTGCGGCCGATTGGACGATTGCGTGTAGGTCGGCGTTTAACATCCGGCAGATCATGGCAAACTCGACGAAGTCGAGCCGACGCTCGCCCTGCTCGTACTTTGACACGAACGACTGCGGCCGGCCGAGCCGCCCTGCCAATTCAACCTGCGTCACGCCGGCCGCCCTTCGCGCCTCGATCAGGAGACTGAGCGCTCGCCGGTACGCATCGGGGAAGAGCGAGGACAACAGGGATCGCCAGCCAGACAGCCAGCGATCCAGAAAAACCCGATTTCGGATAAACCCAACTTAGGATATCTGCGCGAGATTCGCCGCCTCCCAGCGAGCGAGGCCGCCATGAAGGACCAGTACGTCGGCGACATCAACGACTATCGGAAGTACGCCATCCTCCGAACCCTGACGGGCGACGGCGGGTTCAGGGCAGGGGTCTGCTGGATGCGGACCCCGCCGGATGGCCGCAGCGACGGCCGGATGATCGAGTACCTCGCCAAGCCTGAGGCATGGCGGTCCTTCGACCCACCCCTGTTCGATCTCCTGAAGGAGGCGTCGCGCCTCCCAGACTGGCGACGGCTCGCGCTGATCGAGGAGAGCGGTGCAATCCCCGGCGCCGTCTACCAAAATGACGTGGTGCCGTCCGGCCTCGCGCCTCGCGCCGCTTACCTCGCTGAGTCCATGCGAACGCTGAGCGGCTGCGATCTCGTCTTCTTCGACCCGGACAACGGACTGGACGTGCCATCGGTCGGGCCGAGCCAGCGGGACGCACCGAAGTTCGTGTACTTGGCGGAGGTAGCCGCCGCATACGATGCCGGCCACTCGGTGTTGTTCTATCAGCACTTTCCCCGCGTCCCGCGCGACGCGTTCGTCGACCGTGTCTCGGACCGTTTGAAACGCCAGATGCCCGCCGCCGCGCAGTGGGTGTTCCGAACGGCGCACGTGGCCTTCTTCCTGCTGGCGAGACCGGAGCATGCCGCGGCCATCGCGACGAGAATCGCGGCTGGCAGCGCGCTCTGGACCGACCGTTTCATCACGGTTGGCAAGCTCGACGCCGGAGCGTCTGATTCTGACAGGGCTGATTGCCCGAATGACATATCTCTCACCACCATCCCGGTCGCAGCGTCCGCGTCCGGACCGACGGAAACGGCCATGCCGGTGTTGGGGTAACGCCGTTCGGCGCCCGCATCACGCCGCTGCTGCGTCCCCCGCCCGCGCCGCGGCGCTCTCGGCCTCGGCGCGGGCCTCCCCGGCCGCCTCGCTGCCCGGGGCGGCGGCCTCTGCGGCCTCGGCGTGGCGCGCGGCGGCGGCCGCGTGGTGCTTGGCTGCGGCGGCGTGGGCGTCGCGCGGGTCCTCGCCGTCCTTGGCCTGCCGCACCGCCTCGTTCGCCTCGTGGCCCGCGTCACGCGCCGCGGCCACCATCTCGCTCGCCGCCTCGGTCGCCTCGGCGGCCGTGTCGGTCTGCGTGGCGGCATCGGCACTGGCGTTCTCCGCGTCCTGCTGCTGGTTCGGATCGGTGTCCTCGTCCGGGTCGCGGGCCTCGCTGTGCATCTCGGCGGCCAGCGCGTGCGCGTCAGCGGCGGCAGCGTGCTGGCGGGCGGCCTCGGCGTGGGCGGCGGCGACACTGAGATCCATCAGTTTGGCCCCGGCGGTCGTGATGGTCTCGATGCGGAGGCTGATGGTCATCGCGGAGGTCCTCTGTCGCGGCTCTATCGCCAAAATAGAAAACCATGCACGATAGACAGGAACAATTATTCTGTCGTCAACGCAGTTAACGTCGGGATAAATTGTGCCATGTCGAAGATTACTGCGCCAGTACTTAGAGCATGATCGGCGCTGTGGCTGCCTGCACCGGCACTCCCCCCGGCGCGCAAGGGTGGACGACAATAGAGGCTATGCGCGCGAAAAGCCTCCGCTATGCGGCGAAGGCCCGGTCGATCGCGAGCGAGGCGACTTCGCCACCCCGAACGGCCTGCGTGTAATGGCTCAGCGTGACCGCAGGACTCTTGTGACCAGCGATCTTTGCCACGAGACCAACTTCGATACCCTGGGCCTGGAGGATCGAGATGAAGGCGTGGCGGGCCGAGTGCGGCGTGACGTAAGGGACACCTGCGCGCTTCAGCAGCGGCGCCCACATCCGAGTCCGGAAGTTGGCGTACAGCAGGATCCCACCACCTCCGATCCGTGGCAGCGGCCACGCCTGACGCGCCCCGAGACCCGGGAAGACCCGGTGAGGATCACCCTCGCGCCGTGGGCAGGTCTCGCGCCACGCGACCAGCAGGGCGCGCAGGCGCGCCGAGATCGGCACGTCCCGTCGCCCCGCGTCGGTCTTCGTGACCTCGCTCTGCCGGCCGTCCATCTCCTGCATCCGCCGGATCCGGATGACGTTTCGCTCGAGATCGACGTCCTCCCACAGCAGGGCGAGCATCTCGCTGGGCCGCGTCCCGGCGAGGAACGGGAACGCGACGTAGATGCCGCGCTCGGGATCGGCCTCGGCGACCGCGAGAACCGCCGAGATCTGTGCCGGCGTCAGGATGGCCTTGCGCAAGCACGGAGCGGCCTTCAGCCGGGTCGGCATGTTGGGTGGCCGGATGCCGAGATCCTCCGCCGCAAGAGCCAGCGCACCAGCAAGGTACTTCTTCGCCCGGGCCGCACTCGACGGGCCGACCTCTCGGGCGAGGAGCTTGTGCCAGGATCTGATTTCGGCGGTGGAGAGATGGTTCACCTTGACCTTGCCCAGCATGGGCGCGAGGGAGGCGCCCTTCGGCACGAGGCCGGTCTCGGTGTGGGCGCGACGCTGGGCGGGCGTTGCCCCGACCAGGATCGGCCCGGTAACGTAGCGCGCGCCCTGCTCGTAGCCGAAGAGCGTGCGACCCTTCACGTCGCCGCGGCGGCCGTCCAGCCAGCGGGCGACGGCGTCAGCGACGGTGATGGCCTCACGGTCGGGCATGTAGGCGCGCGCTTCGACGGCGGCCTGGATCTCATTCCGCTTTGCGATAGCTTCCTTCTGGCGCTCAAAGAACAACTGGACGCGTCCGTTGGTCTTTGGATCGACAAAATTGAGGACCCAGCGGGTGTTCACGACGACTTCGCCGGAGCGGAGCTTGCGCTTCCGGTCGCGCTTGGTCAGCGAGATGTTAAATGGCTTGGAGGACATAAGACGCACTCTACGAGACGTTTGAAAAGAAAAACATGCGGTTGCATACGGGACAATAGATCGGTCGATTGATCAGTTAATCCGCTGTCATAGACAAACATCGCGTAGATTCACGCGGACAAACTCGAAGTGATGTCGAATGTAACCACCGACGTGACCGCGAACGTGGATCGGGTGGCCTGGATGTCATCAAATACAGCCGGCGGTATTTAGAGCATCGAGAGAATACAGCAGGTTGAGGCCCGCGGCCCGGGACGCAACGCCCACACAGCGGTAGATCGCGTTTGGCAGGACGCAGGACAGGACGGACGGCACAGGATAGGGGGAGAGAGGGAGGGATGTGCGGTAGGTGGCGCGGCACCCGCCGAGCGCACCCCTCCCTGGGTCCATCGGACCGTCCGTCCCGTCCCGGCGTCCCAACCGTCTGCCCTTGCCGGCTGAGCGGTTCGACCCGCCGACCAGGACGCCGGACAGGACGGACGGCATTAGATAGGGGGAGAGGGGGGGTGGTATGCGGTGATCGGTGCGCCGGCCACACGCGCGCACACCCCCTTCCCCTATCTCCCGTGCTGTCCGTCCCGTCCTGCGTCCTTTGCTCCACCCTGCATCGCGATGATGGTCCACTCCGTGGCCAGCCGCCCTCGTCGTTGCAGGACGCCGGACGGGTGGACGACGCGAGAGACGGGGAGAGGGGTACTCGCGCCCGCGGTCCGCTGCCTGCGGCGCCACGTACCTTCCCCGCCCCGTCCTCGACGTACCGTATGACCCGCCCCGCTTCACACACTACCTCGGCCGCGTGCGCTGATCAGAAGTCGGGCGTCCCTTTCGGGAGTTTGATGTCGCCCTTCGGCTCGATCGGCTCGATCGGCGCCTCGGTCGGGTCGGGCAGGATGTCGAACCTGACACCGATCGCCCGAGCCTTGCTCTTGATGTTGCTGAAGTAGATCGGGTTGACCGGCGAGAACGCACCCTCGTACTTGCGGATCGCATGCATCCAACCTCCCTGCTCCCACTTCGTCCGCTCGAAGATCTTGTTGATCCCCGGCGCACCCCGCGCCAGGAAGAACCCAGGTTCGTTCCCGAACACGCTCATCGTGATGTCGAGGCTGGCGAGGATCCGCGCGCTGGGGCTCTCGTCCCTCGCGTTCTTCTCGATCCAGTCGCGGCGCTCGCGGGCGATCCACTGCCCGAGCGAGCTGTCGCCGATCGGGTGCGCAAGGAGGTGGTGCAGCGCTTCGAGGGAGTCATCGCGGCTAACCTCCTCAGCGTGCTCGGCTGTGGTCGCCGCGAACTCTGCGACCTCCGCGACGACCTCGTCCGTCGTCGGGACGCGCCCGTGCAGGGCTGCGAACCCAGCGCCGAGCAGCGTGGCGATGTTCGTCCGAAGACGCGCATCCATCCCAGGCATCTCGGCCTCGAAAGCTAGGCGGGCGGGCGCGATCAACAGCGCCTTCGAGGCCATGTACGCGCACCACCGCGGCCCGGCGTCGGCGAAGTAGGCCAGATCGGCGGTGATGCGGCGCGCCGCCTCCTGGTCGTTCTCGTGCATGACCAGCTCGAACAGCAGGATGCGGGTCGCGTGCAGCGCGACAATCAGGATGAGGCCAGCGCGTCAATCAAGGTGAGAGGAACGCCGATCTGATGATGGAGGGAGGGCGGAGCCCGACCGGAGGCATCAGATCGGCGTCGGCGTGACCCCAAGGGGCA
>NZ_JAUYZI010000010.1 GCF_030700245.1 Methylobacterium amylolyticum | reverse complement strand
CCGCTGGTGGGCCCGGACTTTGCCGTTCGATCCTTGGGTTTTCGGCGGCCGGCTCTGACGCGTGCGGGGTCGATGCGGCGGGCCAAGCTCAGCAGGCGCGCGGCCAGGGCTGGCGGGTCGATCGGGCCGCAGGCCGCCCAGTGCTCGGGCGGCAGGGCGATGCACAGGCCATCGTAGCCGCTGCGGATCTGCAGCACGAGGTGATACAGCGACACCTTCGGCGCGGCCCCCGCGTCCGGGGCGTGCGCGCGCTCCACGCAGCGCTCGATCAGCGCCAGCACGTTGTAGGCCAGCAGCGCCACGCTGAAGCCGAGAAGCGCCGCGCGCGGATGACCGAGGCTCGGGATCTCGCTGCGCAACACGCCCTCCAGACGCTGGAACATGCCCTCGATGCGCCAGCGGTCCCGGTAGGCCTGCGCGATCTGCGCGGCCGTCACCGTGGCCGGCAGGTTGCTCCACAGCCGCAGCACCCGGTCGCCCGCCTGGGTCGGCTGCGCCAGGGTCAGTTCGATGCGCCGCCACGGGACGGCCTGCTCCGGGCCCGACGGCTCCTGGGGTAGATGCTCCTGGGGCGGAGGCTCCTGGGGTGGATGCTCCTGGGGTGGATCGAGCGTGATCGTCTGCTCGCGCAGGCGGCCCGTCTCGGTCCGGCCCGCCGCGTGCCAGTCTCCCGCATCCCGCAGGCGGGGATGGTTGGCGTGCTCGCGCACCACGAAGCTGGCCCCGGCCGCCGCCCAGCCGCGCAGCAGCGCGCCGGGGCAGAAGTGGCGGTCGCCGATCCAGACCTGTCCCGGACCGGCCCGTTCCAGCAGGGGGGCGGCCAGGGCACGCTCGTGCTGGTAGGCGTCCTCGCCCGCCACCAGATCGGTCACCAGGCCGCTGTCGGGATCGTAGACCACCATCGCCAGCCCGGGCAGGGCCGCCCCGCGCACGCCGCGCAGGGCCTTCAGGCGCTTCTGGCTGGCCGGCAGGTGGTTGCCGTCGAGGATCCGGATCGCGTAGCCCGGCAGCCGCACCGGGCTCGGACCCAGCGCCGGCAGCACCGGGCCGAGCCGCTCGGCGCTCGCGCGCACCAGCGCCCCCAGCAGGTCCGGATCGGTGCGCTTGAGCTTGTCGTACAGCGCCGTCAGCGACACCGGCAGAGGCTCCGCCTGCCGGGCTGCCGCGTGCAGCGAAGGCTGCAACCCCACCGCCACACGCATCATCAGCTCGACCACCGTCGAGAACAGCAAGGTGCGCTCGTACTGGCGGCCGCGATGCTGCGCGAACACCGCGTCGAGCCAGGGCGCCGGAAACGCCTGTTCCAGCAGCGTGCGCGCCATCACGCTGGCCGGCGCCTGCTGCTCGAACCGCTCCAGAACAGCGCCCCAGAGTGGCCCCAATCCGTCCGATGTGCCCGTCATCGCAAGGACTTGGGGCCAGCGCAAACACCTTGAAAGGGCTGGGGCTGCGCCCTTTCGCCGGTGCAGGGCGGAGCCCTGCGATCCGTCAGGGCCTTGCCCCGACACCCCACCAAAGGGATCCATCCCTTTGGGAATCCGAATGTTTCACCCCCGGCATTCCGCGATCAGCCGGCGCACGAAGGCGGCGCAGGCGTCGAGTTCGGCCCGGGTCACGTACTCGTCGGCCCGGTGCGCCCGGGCGATCGAGCCCGGGCCGATCACCACGCTCGGCACGCCGGCGGCGTCGAACAGGCCGCCCTCGGTGCCGTAGGAGACCTTCGCGTGGTCGTTGCGGCCGGCCAGCCGCTTGGCCAGCGTCACGAGCTCCGCCTCCGGGTCGGTGTCGAGGCCGGGATAGTCGATCAGCGGCTCCACCGTGACGCCGCAGGCCGGGTCCCCCGCCCGCATCAGCGGGGCGAGCGTGTCCGTGGCGAACCGGACCGCCTCCGCCGCCAGCGCCCCGGCATCGTCGGCGCCGATCGCCCGGACCTCGAACGCCACCGCGCAGGCATCGGGCACGATGTTGAGGGCCGAGCCGCCGTGCACCACGCTCGACAGGGCGGTGGTGTGGGGCACGTCGTAGAGGCCGTCGCGGGCCCCCTCCCCCGCCAGCCGCTCGCCGAGCAGGCGGACGTGGTCGATGAACCGGGCGGCGTACTCCACGGCGTTGACCCCCTGCGGCGCCAGCGCCGAGTGGCACGCCTTGCCCCGGAAGGTCAGTTGGAACGCCGCCTTGCCCTTGTGGCCGACCACCACCGCCATCCCCGTCGGCTCGCCGACGAAGCAGCCGAGCGGCGCGGGGAAGCGCTCCCGCATCCGCGCGAGCAGCGGCCGTACCCCGAGGCAGCCGACCTCCTCGTCGTAGGAGACGGCGACGTGAAGGGGCGTGGCGAGGTCCGCCGCCGCCATCTCCGGCAGAAGCGCGAGGCAGACGGCCAGGAACCCCTTCATGTCGGAGGTGCCGCGGCCGTAGAGCCGGCCCGCCTCCTCGCGCAGGACGAACGGGTCCGAGGTCCAGGGCTGGCCGTCGGTGGGCACCACGTCGCTGTGGCCCGAGAGCACGTAGCCCGGACGGTCGGCGGGGCCGAGGGTGATCCACAGGGCGGCCTTCGCCCCGGTCGCGTCGGCCACGCGCTCCACCGCGGCGCCGTGACGCTGCGCGTAGGCCTCGACCCAGTCGACCAGGGGCAGGTTGGAGCGGGCGCTCACCGTGTCGAAGGCGACGAGGCGGGCGAGGAGCGCGGCGGCGTCCGCGTCTCGGGTCATGGCGTCCATCGGGGCTGGGATCCGATCGGAGGGTTCACGGGAGTCTTACTACCCGATCCGGGAACCGCGGGCGCGCCGCGGCGTAGCCGTGATCACAGGCTTCGCCGTTTCGCGGCCGCTTCTCGGCCGTTTCCCGCCGGGGCCCCGGCCCGAGGAGGATCGTCATGCGTACCGGTCTCGCCACGCTGCTGTCGGCCCTCCTGCTCGCGGCCGCCGGGCCGGGGGCGGCGCGGGCCGACGTGGCCATCACCATCGACAAGGACGCGCAGCGGATGCAGGTCGCGGTCGACGGCGTGCCGCGCTACTCCTGGCCGGTCTCGACCGGGGTGCCGCGCTACGACACGCCCTCGGGCGCCTACCGCCCGTTCCGGATGGAGCGCACCCACTTCTCGAAGGAGTGGGACGACGCGCCGATGCCGTTCGCGCTGTTCTTCACCGGGCAGGGCCACGCCATCCACGGCACCAACCACACGCGGGCCCTGGGCCGGGCCGCCTCGCACGGCTGCGTCCGGCTCTCGGTGCGCAACGCCGCGACCCTATTCGGCCTCGTGAAGGCGCAGGGGATGGGCAACACCCGGATCCGCATCGAGGGCGAGGGCGCCGCGGTGGCCGATGCCGGCCGCGCGGTCCGGAGCGCCCGGCGCCGCGGCAACGCCTACGACTTCGACGACGACCAGACGGGGGCGCGGGCGGTCACCTACCTCCCGGCCGGGCGCCCCGCCTACGCGCCGGCCTACGGGTACGGCTCGGGCTACGGCTACGGATCGGGGTACGGCCCGGCCTACGACGGCGGCTGGTGAGCGGGCGCGCACCCGTGCGGGCGGGCGCCGCCCTCGGCTACGCGGCGGGGCTGGCGGCAGGACTGGCGACGGTGCTGGCGGCCGCGCCCGCCGAGGCCCGGCCCCGGCGCGGTCCGGCGCAAGCGGATTCGGACCGGGTGCTGGCGCGCATGGCCGCGCACGACCGGCTGGTCCTGTGGCCGGCCTGGGCGTTCGCGCGCCCGGCGGTGAGCGACCTGCCGCCCGCCACCCGCGAGCGGCTTCCGGCCCCACCGCTGACCGGCTGGGGCTACGGCGGCACGGTCCCCGGGGCGCGGCCGGGCTTCTGAGGACCCCGCTCCATCCCGGCCGGGCGATGTCCCGCCCGAAGGCGCTCGCGCAAGCCCCGCGGAAGCGCACGGAAGCCCCCTCTGGCACGATTGACGCTTGGGCCGCCGATGGGCGACCCTCCGCGCCGCGCGCCGCCCGCCCTGTCGCGTAACCCGCTCACGGACCCCCGCATGACGCTCGCGTGCTCCCCGCCGACCTCGACCCCGGTTCGGCGGGCGGGAATCCGGCGATCCGCGGGTCCGGCGGCCCTGGCCTGCCTCCTCGCCCTCGGCGCCGGGTCGGCGCAGGCCCGCGACCTGCGGATGGGGCTCTCGGCCGAGCCGACCTCGGTCGACCCGCACTTCCACAATCTCGGCCCCAACAACGCCCTGCGCCGCCACATCTTCGAGGGGCTGATCGACAACGATCCCGAGATGAAGCTGATTCCGGCGCTCGCCCTCTCGTGGACGGCCCGGGACGACAGGACCTGGGAGTTCAAGCTGCGGCCGGACGTCCGGTTCTCCGACGGCAGCCCGTTCACGGCCAACGACGTGATCTACACCTTCTGCCGGGTGCCGCTGGTGGAGAACTCGCCCTCCTCCTTCGCCACCTTCGTCAAGCCGTTCACGGCCGTCGAGGCGCCCGACCCGCTCACCGTGGTGATCAAGACCGACCGGCCGCTGCCGCTCCTGCCCAACAACCTGACGGCGATCGGCCTCCTCAGCGCCAAGGCGTCGGGGGCGCCCGGCGCGGTGACGTTCGCGCAAGGGGGCTGCTCCGGCATGGGCACCCCGCCGAAATCCACCGATTTCGCGAACCCGAAGGTCGCGGTCGGCACCGGCCCCTACGCGCTGAAGGAGTACGTGCGCGGCACGCAGGTGGTGCTGACCAAGAACCCGGCCTACTGGGGCAGGCCGGCCACCTTCGACACCGTGACGATGAAGCCGATCCCCTCGACCGGGCCGCGGGTGGCCGCGCTGCTCGCGGGCGACGTCGACCTGATCGAGAGCCCGGCGATCCAGGACCTGCCGCGGATCGAGGGGGCGGGCTTCTCCGTCGCCAAGGGGCTGTCGAACCGGATCATCTACATCCATCTCGACCAGTTCGACGGGCCGGACTGGAAGACGCCGACGATCCGCGGCGCCGACGGGAAGCCGCTGCCGGCCAACCCCCTGCGCGACGTGCGCGTGCGCGAGGCCCTGTCCAAGGCGATCGACCGCAAGGCGATCGTCGAGCGGGTGATGGGCGGCGTCGCCCAGGCCGCGGGCGAGCTGCTGCCCTTCCCCCTGTCGGGCACCACCCAGGGCTTCCCGGTCGTCCCCTACGACCCGAAGGCCGCCAAGGAGCTTCTCGCGCAGGCGGGCTACCCGAACGGCTTCGAGATCACGCTCGGCACCCCCAACGACCGCTACGTCAACGACGAGAAGATCGCGCAGGTGGTGGCGCAGATGTGGACCCGGATCGGCGTGAAGACGGGGATCGACGCCGCCACCGCCTCGACCTTCTTCACCCGCCGCAACGCCTTCGCCTTCTCGGCCTACCTCGCCGGCTGGGGGGCGGATTCGGGGGAGCTGTCGAACTCCCTGAACTCGCTGCTGCTCTGCTTCGACCCGGCCACGGGCCGCGGCTTCACCAACCGCGGGCGCTACTGCAACCGGGAGGTCGACCGGCTGACGATCGAGGCGATGGGCACCTTCGACGCGCAGAAGCGCGAAGCCCTGCTGCGGCAGGCCTCGGCGCTGGCGATGCAGGACTACCCCCTGATCCCGCTGCACTTCGAGGTGTCGACCTGGGCCACCGCCAAGGGCCTGCGCTACCGGCCGCGGATCGACCAGTACACGCTGGCGATGGATGTCGAGGTGGTGAAGTGAGGGGGGCCGCTCTCCTCCCTCCCCCCTCTGCGGGGGAGGGTACCCTGCGTGGCAGGGGGGGAGAGGGGCAGCGCGACGCTGGAGGATGGGGCACGCGACGCGACCTCTCTGGATGCGGCGCTCCCCTCTCCCGACCCGGCCTGACGGCCGGCCCACCCTCCCCCGCTCGAAGTCGGGCTTGCCCGACTTCGACAGGAGGCGTGCCGATCTCGGGCAAGCCCGAGATCGGTCGGGGGGGAGGGCTGGCGGCGCGCCTCCCCTGCTGACCTACCTCCTCCAGCGCCTCGGCCAGGCGCTGCTGACGGTGGCCGCGATGGCCGCCCTGGTGTTCGTCGGCGTCTACGCCATCGCCGACCCCGTGGACGTGCTCGCCGCCCCCGACGCCACGCCGGACGAGCGGGCGGCCATCGCCGCGCGCCTCGGGCTCGACAAGCCGCTGTGGGTGCAGTTCGGGCTGTTCGCGTGGCGGGCGCTGCACGGCGACCTCGGCCGCTCGTTCGTCTACGACGAGCCGGCGGTGACGGTGATCCTCCAGCGGCTGCCCGCGACCCTCGAACTGGCGCTCACCGCCCTCGTCCTCGCGGTGGCGGTCGGGCTGCCGCTCGGGCTGTGGGCGGGCCTGCGCCCCGAGAAGGCGTCCGGCAAGGCGATCATGGGCGGCTCGATCCTCGCCTTCTCCCTGCCGAACTTCTGGCAGGGCCTGATGCTGGTGCTGATCTTCTCGGTCTCGCTCGGCTGGCTGCCGGCCGGGGGGCGCGGGCGGACGGTGGACGTGCTCGGCGTGCCGCTGGCGATCCTGACCCTCGACGGCCTGCGCCACCTGATCCTGCCCGCGGTCAACCTCGCCCTGTTCAAGCTCGCGGTGGTGATCCGGCTGGCGCGCGCCGGCACCCGCGAGGCGATGCTCCAGGACTACGTCCGCTTCGCCCGCGCCAAGGGGCTCACCCCCGCCCGGATCGTCGGCGTGCACGTGCTCAAGAACATCCTCCTGCCCGTGGTCACGGTGATCGGCCTGGAGTTCGGCTCGATGATCGCCTTCGCGGTGGTGACCGAGACGGTGTTCGCGTGGCCCGGGATCGGCAAGCTCCTGATCGACTCGATCAACCGCCTCGACCGGCCGGTGATCGTCGCCTACCTGATGCTGACGGTGTGCCTGTTCGTGGCGATCAACCTCGTCATCGACCTGATCTTCGCCGCCCTCGACCCGCGGGTGCGGCTGGCGGAGGCGGGAACGTGAGCGCCGCCCCCGCCGTCGCCGCCGAGCCGGTCCCGAAGAAGCCCGAGCCGGTCTGGCGGGCGCAAGGTCGCGCCTTCTTCCGGGCGCCGGGGGCGAGCCTCGGCCTCGCGGTCCTCGTCGCGGTGGCGCTCGCCGCGCTCTTCGCGCCCTGGATCGCGCCGCAGAACCCCTACGACCTCGCGAGCCTCGACGTGATGGACGCCACCCTCCCCCCCGGCGGCGAGGGGTTCTCGGGCGCGGTCTACCGCCTCGGCACCGACGCGCAGGGGCGGGACATGCTCTCGGCGATCCTCTACGGCCTGCGCGTCTCGCTCGTCGTCAGCCTCACCGCCACCGTGGTCGCCGCGAGCCTCGGCGCCTGCCTCGGCGTGCTCTCGGCCAACGCGGGCGGGCGCCTCGACGCCGCGCTGATGCGCCTCGTCGACCTCCAGCTCTCCTTCCCGGCGATCCTGATCGCGCTGGTGCTGCTCGCCGCCTTCGGGCGGGGGATCGACAAGGTGATCATCGCCCTGGTGGCGGTGCAGTGGGCCTACTACGCCCGGGCCATCCGCGCCCAGGCGCTGGTCGAGCGGCGGCGGGACTACATGGAGGCGGCGCGCGCCCTGGCGCTGCCGCGCGCCAGCCTGCTGTTCCGCCACCTGCTGCCGAACTGCCTCGCGCCGGTGATCGTCGTGGCGACGATGCAGGTCGCCCACGCCATCGCGCTGGAGGCCACCCTGTCCTTCCTCGGCGTCGGCGTGCCGGTGACCGAGCCCTCGCTGGGGCTGCTGATCAAGAACGGCTACGACTACCTGCTGTCGGGCAAGTACTGGATCTCGACGTTCCCCGGCCTCGCTCTGGTGGTCGTGATCGTGGCGATCAACCTCGTGGGCGACCGCCTGCGCGACGTGCTCAACCCGCGGCTGGCGGCGTGAGGGACTTCCCGCCCCCTCCGATCCGCATCCTCATCCTGAGGTGGCCGCGCCAGCGGCCCTCGAAGGAGGGCTCCAGGGATCGCGCGGCTTCTGGAGGGCTCCTTCGAGGCCGCTCCGCGGCACCTCAGGATGAGGGCGCGGATGGGATCGGGCCGGGCGGGGGGCTTCGATGACCGCCCCCGTCCTCTCCGTCGCGGGCCTCTCCGTCGGCTTCACCCAGCGCGGCCGCGAGCATCTGGCCGTCGAGGGGCTCGACCTCGCGGTCGCCCGCGGCGAGGTGGTGGGACTGGTCGGCGAGTCGGGCTCGGGCAAGTCGGTCACCGGCCTCGCCCTGATGGGCCTGATCGAGGCCCCGGGCCGCGTCGCGTCGGGAGAGATCCTGTTCGAGGGCCGCGACCTCGCCGGCCTGCCCGAATCCGAGCTGCGCCCCCTGCGGGGCCGGCGCCTCGCGATGATCTTCCAGGACCCGATGACGACGCTGAACCCGGTGCTGCGGGTCGAGACCCAGATCGTCGAGGCGATCACCGCCCACGAGCGGGTCTCGCGCCGGGCCGCCCGGGCGCGGGCCCGGGAGGCGCTGGTGCGGGTCGGCATCCCCGCCCCCGACGCGCGGCTCGCGGCCTACCCGCACCAGCTCTCGGGGGGCATGCGCCAGCGGGTGGCGATCGCCATCGCGCTGCTGCACCGGCCGGCCCTGCTGATCGCCGACGAGCCGACCACCGCCCTCGACGTGACGATCCAGGCCCAGATCCTCGCCGAGGTGCAGGATCTCTGCGCCGAGAGCGGCACGGCCCTGATCTGGATCACCCACGACCTCGCGGTGGTCTCGGGGCTGGCCGACCGGCTGCTCGTCATGTACGCGGGCCGGGTGGTGGAGGCGGGCCCGGTGGCCGACGTGATCGCGGCGCCGCTCCACCCCTACAGCGCCGGGCTGATCGGCTCGGCGCCGAGCCGCAACCGCCGGGGGGCGCCGCTGGCGCAGATCCCCGGCCTCGCTCCCGCGCTCGACCGGCGCCCGCCGGGCTGCGCCTTCGCCCCCCGCTGCGACCGGGCGCGGGCCGACTGCGCCGCCCCGCCGCCCCTGGTCCGGCGGGAGCCCGACCGGCAGGCCCTGTGCCGCTACCCGCTGGAGGCGGCCCTCGCGTGACCGCGCTCGTGGCTCTCGAGACCGTCTCGAAGGAATTCGGCGGATCCCCCTCGCTCGCCGCGCGGATCGCCCGCCTGCTGGGCGAGCGCCGGCCGCCCGCGACGGTGCGGGCGGTGACGGCGGTGGACCTCGCGGTGGCGGCGGGCGAGGTGGTGGGCTTGGTCGGGGAGTCCGGCTGCGGCAAGTCCACCCTGGCGCGGGTGGTGGCCGGCCTGTACGCGCCGAGCGCCGGGCGGATGCTGCGGGGCGGCCGCGACTTCGCCGCCCTCCCCGCCCCCGAGCGGCGGGCGGAACGGCTCGCCGTGCAGATGGTGTTCCAGGACGCCACCGCCGCGCTCAACCCCCGGCTCACCGTCCTCGACAGCGTCGGCGAGGCGCCCGTGGCGCACGGCCTCGTGCGGCGGCAGGAGAAGCGGGACTACGTTGCCGACCTGCTCGCCCGGGTCAGCCTCGGGGCCGACGCGATGGGCCGCTACCCGCACCAGTTCTCCGGCGGCCAGCGCGCCCGCATCGGCATCGCCCGGGCGCTCGCGGTGCGCCCGCGGATGCTGGTGCTCGACGAGTCGGTGGCGGCCCTCGACGTGTCGATCCAGGCGCAGGTGCTCAACCTGTTCCTGGACCTGCGCCGCGACCTCGGCCTGACCTACCTGTTCGTCAGCCACGACCTCGGGGTGATCGCCCACGTCGCGACGCGGGTGGCGGTGATGTATCTCGGCCGGATCGTCGAGGAGGCGCCGGCCGAGGCGCTGTTCTCCACGCCCGCCCACCCCTACACGATCAGCCTGCTCGCGCAGACGCCGCGGCTAGAGCCGGGCCGGCGCCGCTACCGGGGTCTGCCGGGCGAGCCCCCCTCCCCCCTCGCGCCGCCCTCGGGCTGCGCCTTCCACCCGCGCTGCCTGCACGTCATCGACCGCTGCCGGGTCGAGCGGCCGGAGCCGCGCAGCCTCGGCGACGGCCGCCGGGTCGCCTGCCACCGCGACCGCGCGGATTTCTTCTGATCCCGCCTCCGGCTGGACGCCCGGTCGCCCCAGCCCGCTTCGTCCCCGCGAGCCGCAGGCGACGCGATCCAGGGCTGCGCGCCCTCGCCGGACGTGGCGCGCTCGGGTTGCTTCGCCGTCGCTCGCCAGGATGGACCGAGACGACCCCGATCCCTCTGACCCGATGCTGCACGAGGCGCCGAACCGTCGCGGATCCTGAAGCGACGCGTCAAGGCGTTCGCTCAAGCATCCGATACGGAATAGGTTTTCCACTCCAGCGATCGCTCACGCGGCGTCGGCCGGAAGGGCCTCGAACGGATCGTGCGCCGGGACGCCGAGGGGCGCGAAATGCCGGACGTTGCGGGTCAGGACCGTCCAGCCGTGGCACTGGGCCGTGGCCGCCACCGCGAGGTCCGCCAGGCCGGGCGCATGCCCCCGGCCCCGGGCCACGTCGGCCAGCCGGCCGATCTGGCGCGCGATCTGGAGATCGATCGGCAGCACCTGGGCGCCGTACAGGTGCAGCAGGGTCTCCAGCCGCGCCGAGAGGCGCTCGGCCTTCCGGGTCGCGCCCTCCCTGCGGCTCTTGGCGATCCCGTCCTCGATCTCGGCGACGGTGATCACCGAGAGGCGCAGGCGGGCGCTGTTGCGATCCATCCAGGCGATCAGGTCGGCGGCGGGAACGGCCTTGGTCGGTGCACCGGCGGAGAGGACGTTGGTGTCGACGAGGTACACGGCGTCACAGCGCGGCGTCTCTGAGGCCGCCCGGATGCGGGGACAGGTCGTCCGGCTCCACAGGGGCGGCCATGAGCAGGCGGCCGAAGGACGGGACCTGGGAGAGCCGCTGCCACTCCGCGAAGCTGAGCAGCACGGCCTCGGGCCGGCCGTGGCGCGTGATGAGCGAGGGACTTCCCTGCTTGGCCCGATCGATGACCGCCGACAGGGTCGCCTTGGCATCCCGAAGCTGGATCTCGCGCACCGCACCGCTCCATGACCGCCACGATGACCCTTGTGGTCACAGTAGGAACGCGCGGCGGCCGCGGCAATGGCCTTCGCATGTCCCCGTCCCCGTGTCGCCGGGAACGGCCCGGCCGCCCCGCGGTTGCCGCCGGAGCCCCCGGCAGGAGCCCCCGACCCATGCGCGACCCCGACAGAGCCCCGCCCCGCGAGGCGCCGATCCCGGACCTCCTCGGCGCGGCCCTGCGCGACGGCGCGACCCACGTGGAGGGCCTGCTGACGCTCGCCCGGGTCGAGACCGACGCCAATTTCCGGGCCATCGTGCGGCTCGTGGCGATCCTCGGGGCGATCCCGCTGATCTTCGTGATCGTGTTCTTCCTCGGGCTCGACGCCGTGGTGAAGCTGCTCGCCGTGCCGTTCGGCTCGGAGGCGCCGGCGGCGGCCCTCGTCGCCCTGCCCTTCCTCGCCGCCGCCCTGGTCCTCGGCCGGCTCGGGGCGCGCCGGATGGCCCTGTCGAACCTGGAGCCGTGGCGGACGTGGCGGGCCCGGGGCGGGGCCTTCGCCCCGGTGTCACGCGAGCGCCCCTGATCCCGGGTGTCGAGAGGGCGAGCCCTCTCGCGGGGGGCGGGGTGGAGCCCCGCGCGCTTCAGGGCTCTGCCCTGAAAACCCGCCGAAGGGCGGGGCCCTTCGGGAACCCGGATCCTACCGGGTCGGCGCGAGCATCGCGCCGGGCGCGGGCTCCAGCGGCACGTCGAGGGTGCAGCGCAGGCCCGCCGCGTCGAAGGCGAGGTCGACCTCCCCCGCCAGCTCCCGCCGCACCCCGCCGGCGATCAGCCGCGTGCCGAAGCCGGCCCGGGTCGGCGGGGCGACCGGCGGGCCGCCGCTCTCCCGCCACGCGAGGCGCAGGCGCCGCCCCGCCCCCGCGCCGGCCACCGACCACGTCACCCCCACCCGGCCGCCGGGCACGGAGAGGGCGCCGTACTTCGCCGCGTTGGTGGTCAGCTCGTGGATCGTCATGCCGAGCGCCAGCACGTGCCGCGGCGGCAGCGACACGTCGGGACCGTCGAGGACGATGTGGTCGGAGCCGGCCCGGTAGGGCGCCAGCTCGTTCTCCAGCACCTCGGCGAGGGGGGCGCCGCTCCAGTCCGCGCGGGTCAGGAGGTCGTGGGTCTTCGACAGGGAGAGGATGCGGGCTTCGAGCTGCGGGCCCGCCCGCCCCGCCTCGTCCTTGGCCGATTGCCGGGCCAGCGCCTGCACCGTGGCCAGGGTGTTCTTCACCCGGTGGTTCAGCTCGTGCAGCATCGTCACCTGCTGCTCCTGGAGGGCGTGGCCCCGGCGGATCTCGGCGCGCAGGTCGCCCTCGTTGCGCTGGAGGGTGCCGGCCATCGCGTCGAGCTTGCTCCCGAGCCGGCCGAACTCGTCCCGGCCGGAGAGGCCGGTGCGGGCGGTGAGATCCCCCGCCTGCCACGCCGCGGCGGTGCGCAGCAGCCGCTCGAACGGCCGGCGGATGAACAGGCGCCCGGCCACGAGCGCGGCGGCCAGGGCCAGCCCCACGCCCAGCGCGATCAGGACCAGGCCGCGGCGGGTGGCGGCGTCGATGTCGGCGAAGGCCGCGGCGCGGTCGCGCCCGGCCACCACCCGCGCCCCCGCGAGCGCGCCGCCCGGCAGCACGGTGGCGATGATCCGCCGCCGCCCGTCGAGCCCCCGGTCGTCGCGCGCGCCGTCCCCCTGCGCGGCCAGCATCGCCTCCCGCTCCGGCGGGATCCGGCGGCCGATCCAGGACGGCCCGTCCGGGCGCCGGGCGATGATCACCCCGTCGCGGTCGGTGATGGTCATCGCCGTGCTCGGCTGGCGCACCGATTGCTGCAGGTGGTCCGACAGCCAGTCGAGGTCGACGCCGGCGGAGAGCACGCTCGCCACCGCGCCGTCCGGCCCGTGGATCGCCCGGGCGAAGTGCAGCGAGGGCCGCCCGGTCACGGTGCCGACCGCGTAGCCGCCGACGACGACGCCGCCGCCCGGGACGCCGCCCTCCACCGCGCGGCGGTGGTAGGCGCGGTCGCCGTTCGTGTGGGAGCCCGGCGCCGAGCCGGCGCTGTCGCAGATCACCGTGCCGTCGGGCTCGGTCAGCGCCAGGACGATGACGTGCGGCAGCCGCGCGTCCGCGCGCCTGAGGTAGGCGGTGCAGGCGGCCGGGTCGCGGGCCCGCACGGAGGGGTCCTCGGAGACGAGGTCGAGGGCCTGCCGCATGGAATCGACGAGCCCGGCGAAATCCCCGGCCACCGCCCGCGCGGTGGCGAGCGCGTCGGCGCGCACCGCCTCGTCGCGGCTCTTGCGCAGGGCGACCTCGTTGTAGCCCTGGATGACCAGCGCGGGGGCGAGCGCCAGCAGGACGAGCAGCAGGATCCGCGTGGTGAGCGACATGCGGGGCTCAGTCCTGCCCCGCGATCATCGCGCGCACGCGCGCGGCGAGCGCCTCCACCGGGAACGGCTTGGTGATCATCCGCATCCCCGGCTCCAGGTGGCCGTTGCCGAAGGTCGCGTTCTCCGCGTAGCCGGTGATGAACAGGGTCTTCAGGCCGGGCCGCACGGCGCGCGCCGCCTCGATCATCTGCCGGCCGTCCAGCGCGCCGGGCAGGCCGACGTCGCTGATCACGAGGTCGATCCGCCCCGGCCCGCGCAGGATCGCGAGCCCCGCGGCCGCGTCGGCGGCCTGGAGCGCGGCGTAGCCGAGGTCGCCCAGCACCTCGACGATCAGGTCGCGCACCACCGGCTCGTCCTCGACCACCAGCACCGTCTCGCCCCGCTCGGCCCGGTGCAGCGCCGCCGCCGGCCCGGCCGCCGCGGCCGCGGGCGGCTCCAGCCCGCGGTGGCGCGGCAGGTAGAGCTTGACCGTCGTGCCCCGGTCCGGCTCCGAGTAGATCCGGGCGTGGCCCTCCGACTGCTTGGCGAAGCCGTAGATCATCGACAGGCCGAGCCCCGTGCCCTGGCCCATCGGCTTGGTGGTGAAGAACGGGTCGAACGCCCGGGCGGCGGTCTCCGCGCTCATGCCCACCCCGGTATCGGTGACGCTGACGCAGACGTACTGGCCCTCGGCCACCCCGGGGTGGCGGCGGGCGTAGGCGTGGTCGAGGTGGCTGTTGCCGGTCTCGATCACGAGGCGCCCGCCCTCGGGCATCGCGTCCCGGGCGTTGATGGCGAGGTTGAGCACCGCGTTCTCGAGCTGGTGCGGGTCGCACAGGGTCAGCCACAGGCCGCCCGCGGTGACGAGTTCGAGCTGCACCCGCTCGCCCAGCGTGCGGCGCAGCAGATCCTCCATCCCCGAGATCAAGGGGTTGGCCGCCACCGGCTGCGGCTCCAGGGGCTGGCGCCGGGCGAAGGCGAGCAGGCGGTGGGTGAGCGCCGCGGCGCGCTGGGCCGAGGACATCGCCGCCCGGGCGTAGCGGGGGATGCTCTCGGTGCGCCCCTGCGCGAGGCGGGTCTGCATCAGGTCCAGCGACCCGACGATGCCGGTGAGCAGGTTGTTGAAGTCGTGGGCGATGCCGCCGGTGAGCTGGCCGATCGCCTCCATCTTCTGCGCCTGGAGGAGCTGCTCCTCGGCGCGGCGCTGCTCGGTCAGGTCGCGGCCGACGATGTAGAACAGGCCGGTGCCGGGGTCGGGCACCGCCGTCCACATGATCGTCCGCCGCTCCCCGTCCCGGGTGAGGACGCGGTCGACGAAGCCGGTCACGGTCTCGCCGCGGGCGAGCCGCGCGACCACGTCCGCGGTCTCGGCGAGGTCGCCCGGGTCGATGATCGCGGTGAACGGCCGGGCCAGCAGCTCGGCCTCGCTCCAGCCGAGCGCCTGGGTCCAGGCCGGGTTGACGCTCTTCAGGAATCCGTCGAGGCCGGCCGTGCCCATCAGGTCGTTGGTGGTCTCCCACAGCCGGTCGCGCTCGCGGGTGCGCGCGCCGACCTCGGACAGGAGCGCCGCCTCGACCCGCTTGGCGTCGCTGATGTCCTGCACGAACACGTGGAAGCCGTCGACCGCCCCCGCGGCGTCCCGGCGCGGCAGGTAGCGGATCTCCGCGTGCCGGGGGCGGCCGTCGCCGTGGGGCCAGGGCATCTCGAAGCGCACTGCCTCGCCCGCGAGCGCCCGGTCGATGAACGGCGCCCGCGCCGCGTAGCCGGCCGGGTCGAACAGGTCGGGCACGGCCCGCCCGACCACCGCCTCCGGGGGGCGGGCGAACCAGTCGCGGTAGGCGGCGTTGGCGAAGCGGTAGACGCGGTCGCGGTCGACGAAGGCGATCAGCACCGGCAGCGCGTCGGCGATCAGGCGCAGGTCGCGGGCGCTCGCGGCGGCGGCGAGTTCCGCCGCCTTGCGGGCGGTGACGTCGCGGGCGACCCCGACGAAGCGGGTCGGGCGCCCGTCCGCGCCGCGCTCGAACTCCCCCCGGCGGGCGATCCAGCGCACCGCCCCGGTATCGGCCCGGCGGATGCGGTACTCGGCGTCACCCGGGGCCGCCCCGGCCCGGCGCGAGGCGGGGTCGGAGACGGCCGGGAGATCCTCGGGCAGGACCAGGGCCTCGACCGCCGCCGCCGGCATGGCCGCGCGCGCGGGCAGGCCGTAGAGCCGGCAGAATTCCGGGGTGGCGTGCAGGGTGTCGTCGTCGAGATCGACCGAGAACACGCCGACGCCGCCCGCGGCCTGGGCCCGGCGCAGCCGCGCCTCGGAGGCGCGCAGGGCCGCCTCGGCCCGGACCTGGGCGCCGATCTCGGTGTTGACCCCGAACCAGCGCGCCACCCGGCCCGTGGCGTCGCGCAGGGGGACGATCCGGGTGAGGAACGGGCGGAACACGCCGTCGGCGCCGCGCAGCGGGAAGACCATCTCGAACGGCTCGCCGGTGGCGACCGCCTCGGCCCAGACCGCCATCACCCGCGGCAGCTCGGCGGGATCGTGGACGCTGCGCCAGCCCCAGCCGGCCATCGCCGCCTGCGTGGTGCCGCAATAGTCCAGCCAGCGCCGGTTGTACCAGTACAGGTGGCCGTCGCCGCGGGCGAGCCAGCACAGGGTCGGCACGTGGTCGGCGAGGCGGCGGAACTCGGCGTCGTCGATCCGCTCCGGGTCCGGCTCGGGCAGCGCCTCGCCGAGGGCGGCGGGGCTGCGCCAGAAGTCGCGGCCGAAGGCGGTCTCCGGCGGCGGGTCCGGGTCCGGGTGTGCGGGGTCCGGGGGTGCGGGGTCCGGGGATGCAGGGGCTAGCTTGGCGGCGAGGGCCGCGCGCAGGCCGGCGACCTCCGCTTCGAGGTCTTGCACCCGCCGCCGGAGCGCGTGGTCCGCCTCCGCGCTCAACGCGGCGCGCCCGACCGCACACCCGCCCGCACGCCCGCCCGCGCGCGGCCCGGGGCGCGGGCGGAGGGGGCGGGACGGGCGGGCCGGATCATGCCGCGTTTGTCGCAGAACGCGCGGGCGCTCGCCAGCGGCTCGTGGCGGACGGATTGCGGGCGCGGGGCCTCAGCGGCCGTCCCGGCGCCCGGGCTGAAGGTGGAGGAAGCTGCGCTCGCCGGTGGCGGCCTCGGCCACGTGCTGGATCGTCTCGATCAGGTCGGCCACCGGCCGCGGCGCCCCCGGGCGGAACCCGGCGCGCGGCGCGACCCGCCGCGGCTCGATCCGGCCCGCGGCGATCTGCGCCTCGCTCAGCGTGTCGAAGTCCCGGCGTCCACCCATGATGCCCCCCGAGCGCGGAAGACCGGAACCCTCGGCGGGCATGGTTGACGAAGGGTTAACGCCCCTGCCCCGGGCGGACCGCTCCGGGCCGGCGCGCTCCCGGGGCCGCTCCAGCGCTCGTCCACCAGCCTCGCGGGGCTGTGATGGCATTCCGGCGCAAGATCGACTGCGTGTCGTGCCGCAATACACGGGTCATTAAGGTTAAGAGTCCATGTTTCCCCTATTCGCTTCGCGCCGCTCGGGGGGATCATGCGCAGAATACCGTCTCTCGCGACCCTGGCCGCCGCGCTGATCTCGCCCGCCGCCGCCGCCGACCTGCCGAGCCGGCTGCCGCCGCCGATCCTCCTGACCCCGGTCGCGGCCTTCTCCTGGAGCGGGATCTACGCCGGCGTGAACCTCGGCGGCGCCTTCGACGCGCAGGGCGCCCGCCGCAGCACCCTCGTGGGCGTGCCGGCGGGCGCGGGCGTCTTCGCGGGGGCCGACGGCGCCCCGACCTCGGGCCTGCTCGGCTTCCCCGGCAACCGCGGCCTCGGCGGCCCGAGCTTCGGCGGGCAGATCGGGATCACCCATCAGTTCACCCCGGGGGCGGGCTTCGTGGTCGGCGCCGAGGCGGACGCGCAGGCGATCGACTTCCGGGTGAGCCGCCGCCGGGTCGTGTTCGTCACCACCGACGGGCTCGGCGGCATTCCCGGCACCGGCGGCATCCTCCCCGGCACGCGGGTCTACGACCCGAACGGCGTGTCCGGCCTCGACGTCCTCGGCACGGTGCGCGGGCGCGTCGGCTACGCCCTCGACCGGACCCTGGTCTACGCCACCGGCGGCCTCGCCTACGGCTCGGTCGCCGACCGCCGGTTCGGCGGCAGCGCCTTCAGCGACGCGTTCCGGGTCGGCTGGACCCTGGGCGGCGGCGTCGAGGTCGCGCTGCCGACCGATTCGGTCCTGAACGTCTTCGGGGCCGCGGCCGTGAGCTTCAGGGCCGAGGGCCTGTACGTCCGCCTGGAGCGGGACAACCGCGGCCCCGGCCTGTTCGCCCTCAACCCGGCGGGCGCGGCGGTCGGCCTCGCCACCCCCGGCGTCGCCCTGCTCGGCGGACCGGCGGGCTTCCGGCCCGACACCGGATTCGCCCTGGTGCGGGCGGGCCTGAACTACAAGCTCGGCTGGAACTGACCGGGCGCCCGCCCCGGGATCCACGCCCGTCCACACCCGTCCACAGGCCAACCCCCTGACGGCGCGGCGCATTCCGCCGCGCGCCGAATGTACCCCCGGATCCCGTTGAGTTTGTTCACGTTGTGTTCCTATGGTCGGGCATGACCGGAGCCGGCGGAGACGGGGTGGGAGCGGGTGCGGAATCCCTCGACGCGAACGCGTCCGGACCCGGGGATCCCGTCAGCGGGGATCCCGGCCCGGCTCGCGGCCCTGCGGACGGCGCTCGGCCCCGCGGATCGGCGCCCGGGCCCGGCGCTTCCCCTCGGCCTGCCGGCGCTCGACGCGCACCTGCCGGGCGGCCTCGCCCTCGGGCCGCCGCACGAGGTCGCCCCGGCCGAGCCCGCCGACGGCGCGGCGGCGCTCGGCTTCGCCCTGGCGCTGTGCGCCCGCCGCCTCGACGCGGTCCCCGGCGAGGCGCTGATCGCCGCCGCCCCCGGCCTGCCCCTGCCCCACGGCCACGGCCTCGCGGCGCTGGGCCTCGACCCGCGCCGGGTGCTGCTCCTGGAGACGGGCGGCGACGCGGAGGTGTTCCGCGCCCTGGAGGCGGCCCTGCACGCCCGCTGCCTCGCTGCGCTCCTCGGCCTCGTCGGCGGCGGCCTGCCGCTGAAGCCCGGCCGGCGCCTGCACCTCGCGGGCGAGGGCCCGGACCCGCCGCTGCTGCTCGTCCTGCGCCCGGCGGGGCTCGGGCCCCCGAACGGGGCCGCGACCCGCTGGCGGGTGGCCTCGGCCCCCGCCGCCCGCGACCGCTTCGGCGGGATCGCCGGCCCGCGCTGGCGGGCGCGGCTGGAGCGCTGCCGCAACGGGCGCGGCGGCGATTGGACGCTGGAGTGGGACCGTGACGCGCGTCGTCTGCGTCTGCCTGAGCGACTGGCCGGTGACGCGGCTGCGGCGGGCGGGGCTCGCCCCTGAGAGCCCGCTGGCGGTCGCCGCCGACGGGCCGGGCGGCCTGCGCCTCGTGGCCCTCGACGCGGGCGCGCGGGCGCTCGGCCTGCGGCCCGGGGAGCCCCTCGGCCGGGTCCGGGCGCGGATCGGCGTGCCCCTGCACGTCCGCCCCGCCGACCCGGAGGCCGACGCGGCCGCCCTGCTGCGCCTGTGCCGCTGGGCGGGGGGCTACGCGCCGGGCGTCTCCCCGTTCGGCCCCGCGGAAGGGGGACACGGGCTCTACATCGACGTCGCCGGGGCGAGCCACCTGCGCGGCGGCGAGGCGGCGCTGCTCGACGACCTCGCCGGACGCCTCGCGCGGGGAGACGTTCCCGCGCGGGTGGCGCTCGCCGACACGCCGGGGGGCGCCTTCGCGCTGGCCGCCCACGGCCCGGCCGACCGGATCCTCGCCCCGCCGGGCGCGGCGGCGATGCACCTGCGCGACCTGCCCGTCGCGGCCCTGCGCCTCGACCCCGGCACGGTCGCCGGGCTGCGGCGGCTCGGCCTGCGCCGGATCGGCGCCCTCGACGACCAGCCCCGGGGCCCCCTCGCCCGCCGCTTCGGCGAGGCGCCGCTGCTGCGCCTCGACCAGGCGCTCGGCCGCCGGCCCGAGCCGCTGGCGCCGCTGGCCGCCCCCGACGCCTTCGCGGCCGCCCGCGGCTTCCTCGACCCGATCGGCCGGCAGGCGGACGTGGTCGCGGCGGCCCGCGGCCTGATGGCGGAGATCGCGCCCCGCCTGGAGCGGGCGGGCCTCGGCGCCTGCGCCCTGCGCCTCGCCCTGCACCGGGTCGACGGGCTGGCGCGCGCCCTCGACATCGGCCTGTCGCGGCCCGAGCGCTGCCCGGAGCGGGTCGCCGCCCTGGTGTCCTTGCGCCTCGACCGGCTGGGCGCCGGGCTCGACGCCGGCTTCGGCTTCGAGACCGTGGCGCTCACGGTGACCGCGACCGGGGCCGTGACCGTCCGGCAGGGCGTCCTCGGGGCGGAGCCCGCGGGCGAGCGGGTCGGGGCGCTGGCCGACGCGCTCGCCCAGCGCCTCGGGCGGCGGCTCGTGCGCCTCGCCCCCCGGGAGAGCCACCGGCCGGAGCGGGCCGAGCGCGCCCTGCCCTGGGACGGGGCGGACCCGTCCACGTCCGCGACCGCCCCTTGGCCCGACCACCTGCCGCCGCGGCCGCTGGTGATCTTCGCCCAGGGTGAGCCGGCCCGGGACGTGCTCGCCGCCGCCCCCGACGGGCCGCCCCGCCGCTTCCGCTGGCGCGCCCGCGAGCACCGGGTCGCCCGCGCCGAGGGGCCGGAGCGGATCGCCGCCGAGTGGTGGCGCGCGGGGGGCGGCCCCCGCGACTACTACCGGATCGAGTGCGAGGCCGGGCGCCGCCTGTGGCTCTACCGCGACGGACCCCACGCCCCGGACCGCCCGGCCGCGTGGTACGTGCACGGGATCTTCCCGTGAGCGCCCCCCTCATCACCCCGGTGACGGCCCCGGTGACCGCCTACGCCGAGCTGGCGCTCACCACGAACTTTTCGTTTTTACGCGGTGCCTCGCATCCGCAGGAATACGTCGCGCAGGCAGCGGCCTACGGCCTGGCGGCGATCGGCGTGGCCGACCGCAACACGGTCGCGGGGGTGGTGCGGGCGCACGCGGCGGCCCGGGAACTGGCCGCTGCCGGCACGCCGGTCCGGTTCCTGCCGGGGGTGCGCCTCGTCACCGAGGACGGCTTCGCGGCGATCGCCTACCCGATGGACCGGGAGGCCTGGGGCCGCCTGTGCCGGCTCCTCACCGCGGGCAACCGGCGGGCGCGCAAGGGCCAGTGCCACATCACCCGCGACGCGGTGATCGCCGCCGCCGCGGGGCAGGTGTTCGTCGCCCTGCCGCCGGACCGGCCCCTCGTCCCCCCGACCGCGTTCCTGCGCGCCCTCGACGCCCTGGTCGATGCCGCCCCGGGCCGCGTCTGGCTCGGCGCCAGCCACCGCCGCCGGGGCGACGAGCGCGCCCGCCTCGGGGGGCTCGCCGAGATCGGCGCGCGGGCCGGGGCGCCGATGGTCGCGGTCGCCGACGCCCTCTACCACCACCCGGACCGGCGCCCGCTCCAGGACGTGCTCACCTGCATCCGGGAGGGCTGCACCGTGGCGGAGGCCGGCTACCGCCTGGAGGCCAACGCCGAGCGCCACCTCAAGCCCCCGGCGGAGATGGCCCGCCTGTTCGCCGACCACCCGGAAGCCCTGGCCCGCACGGTCGAGATCGCCGAGGCCTGCGACTTCAGCCTGAGCCAGCTCAAGTACGAGTACCCGGACGAGCCGGTGCCCCCCGGCCGGGAGGCGCAGGAGTACCTGGAGGAGCTGACGTGGCGCCGGGCGGAGGTCTGGCGCTACCCCGACGGCGTCCCCGAGGGCGTGCGGGCGACGCTCGCGACCGAACTCGCCTTCATCCGCGACAAGACGTTCGCCCACTACTTCCTGACGATCAACCAGATCGTGGAGTTCGCCCGCGGCCGCGGCATCCTCTGCCAGGGGCGCGGCTCGGCGGCCAACTCCGCCGTCTGCTTCTGCCTCGGCATCACCGCCGTCGACCCGTCCCGGCACCGGCTGCTGTTCGCCCGCTTCATCTCCGAGAACCGGGGCGAGCCGCCCGACATCGACGTGGATTTCGAGCACGCGCGGCGCGAGGAGGTGATCCAGCACCTCTACGACAGGTACGGCCGGGGGCGCGCCGCGCTGTGCGCCACGGTGATCCACTACCGCCCGCGCATGGCGATCCGCGAGGTCGGCAAGGTCTTGGGGCTCGGCGCGGACATCGCCGCGGCGATCAGCGACACGGTCTGGGGCTCCTGGGGCAAGGGCCTGCCGGACGCGCACGTGACGGGGGCGGGGCTCGACCCGAGCAACCCGCTCCTGCGGCAGGCGCTCGACCTCGCGCGCGAACTCATCGGCTTCCCCCGCCACCTGTCGCAGCACGTCGGCGGCTTCGTGCTGACCCGCGGGCGCCTCGACGAGACCGTGCCGGTGGGCAACGCCGCGATGGCGGAGCGCACCTTCATCGAGTGGGACAAGGACGACATCGACGTGCTCGGCCTGATGAAGGTCGACGTGCTGGCGCTCGGCATGCTCACCTGCCTCAAGGGCGGCCTCGACCTGCTCGACCGGGATCACGGCCGGTTCTACGAGACGCTTGCGGATCTCCCCCAGGAGGATCCCGAGACCTACGCGATGCTCGCGCGGGCGGATTCGGTGGGCGTGTTCCAGGTCGAGAGCCGGGCGCAGATGGCGATGCTGCCGCGGCTGAAGCCCAGGGAGTTCTACGACCTCGTGGTGCAGGTGGCGATCGTGCGCCCCGGCCCGATCCAGGGGGACATGGTCCACCCCTACCTGAAGCGGCGGACGGGCGACGAGCCGGTGGAATACCCGGCGCCCGACCCGGCACACGGCGATGCCGACGAGCTGCGGGAGGTCCTGAAGAGGACCTGCGGCGTGCCCCTGTTCCAGGAGCAGGCCATGCAGATCGCGATCACCGCGGCGGGCTTCACCCCGGCCGAGGCCGACGGATTGCGCCGCGCCATGGCGACCTTCCGGGCCGACGGCTCGATCGGCGGGTTTTCGGAGAAGTTCGTCGGCGGCATGACCCGGCGGGGCTACGACCGGGCGTTCGCCGAGCGCTGCTTCGCGCAGATCAAGGGGTTCTCCAACTACGGCTTCCCGGAGAGCCACGCGGCGAGCTTCGCGCTCCTCGTCTACGCCTCGGCCTGGATGAAGTGCCGCCACCCGGACGTGTTCCTGGCCGCGATCCTCAACGCCCAGCCGATGGGGTTCTACCAGCCGGCCCAGCTCGTGCGCGACGCCCGCGCCCACGGGGTCGCGGTGCGGGCGGTCTGCGTCAACGCCAGCGCCTGGGACTGCACCCTGGAGCCGTCCGACGATCCGGCTCGCCGCGCCGTGCGGCTCGGCCTGCGGCAGGTGAGCGGGCTGCCCGAGGCGGGGATGCGCCGACTCGTGCGCTTACGCGCCAACGGCTACGCCAGCATCGAGGGGTTCCAGGCGGCCCTGACCCTGCCGCGGACCGTCCTGGAACGGCTCGCCGAGGCCGACGCCTTCCGCAGCTTCGGCCTCGACCGCCGCGCCGCCCTGTGGGCGGTGCGGGCGCTGGACGGGGGCGGGACCCGGAAGGCGGCGGCGGGCGGGCGCCGGGCGGGCCTGCTGGAGGCGCCGCTGCCGCTGTTCGCGTGGCACGCCGACGACGGCCTCTTCCGCCACGAGCCCGCCGCGCGCCTGCCGACGATGGCCGCCTCCGAGACGGTGGCCGAGGACTACGCCGCCACCGGCCTGTCCCTGCGCGGCCACCCGGTCGCCTTCTTCCGGGCCCGCCTCGCCCGGCTCGGCGCCATCCCCGCGCGCGACCATCTCGACCCGGCCCTGAGGGCCGGACGCGTCACGCTGGCCGGCCTCGTGCTGATCCGTCAGCGGCCCGGCACCGCCAAGGGCGTGGTGTTCCTGACGCTGGAGGACGAGACCGGGATCGCCAACGTCGTGGTCTGGAAGGACGTGTTCGAGAAGAACCGCCGCGCCGCGATGCAGGCCCGCTTCCTGGCGGTGCGCGGCCGGGTGCAGCGGGCCGGCGAGGTCGTCCACCTCGTCGCGGAGAGTTTTCGCGATCTCACCGGATCGTTGCGCGACCTGCGCGAGGCCGGGATGCGGCTGCCGCCGGAGGCGACCGATTTCGGCGCGCCCCCGGACCGGCGGGTCTACCGCAGCCGGGACTTCCACTGAGCGGCCGTTCGAAGGGCAGGCCCCGAGACGTTCGCCAGGGCTCCGGTCTGCCCGTGCGACACGGCCTCAGCGCTGCGCCGGCTCGGTGACGCGGATGGTCGGGATGAGGTCGACGGCCCGGGCGACCACGCGCTCCAGCACGTCGCCGCTCAGGCCGCGCTCGGTCGCCAGCTTCTTGATGCGCTCCCGGTGCTGGGACAGGGTCAGCCCGTAATACGTCTGCTCGGTGGTGTCGGCCATGCATCGCTCCTGGTGCGGGCGGGTGATCTGGCTCGCCGCGCGAGCGCGCGCAAGGCCGTTCGGGGCGCCGTCCCCGCCGCTGTCTGCAACCCCCGGCTGACGCCGCCGCATGACACCGCGGCCGGCCCGGCGGCCGCCCCGGTGACCGGCCGCTCGACAGGCCGCGGGGGCGGGCTGAGCAGGTTTCGCCGAAGTGGTTGCCGGTTCGGCGTCGAAAACCTGCGATCCACCAAGGATCCAAGCAGGTTCGCGTTGGCGTGCCCACGGTACACGACAGTTCGGCGTTTGCGTCGGCCGATCCCACCACCCCCCTCATCCTGAGGTGCCGCAGCGCAGCGGAGGCCTCGAAGGAGCCCTCCAGCCGGCCGCGCGATCCCTGGAGGTCTCCTTCGAGGCCCGCTCGCGCGGGCACCTCAGGATGAGGTCGAGGGTTTGAAACGCCCCTCGGCTCGCCGCATCGTGTACCGTGGGCGTGCCGGCGCGAACCTGCTTAGAGTGCCGCCCGACCCCGAGGGACCCGATGCGCCTGCCTCACCGCCCCGCCGCCAGCCCCGCTCCCTGCCTCGCCCTCGCCCTCTGCCTGCTCCTCCCGCCGGCGGCGGGGCGGGCGGATTCCTGCGACGACCTCGCCCGGCAGATCGCGGCGGCGATCGGCGGCAAGGCCGGGCGGCGCGCCGGGCCGAGCATCGACATCCGCGTGGCCGGCCCGATCCGGTTCGACGTGACCTGCCGGGCCGAGCCGATCGTGCAGGCCACCTCCGCCGAGCCGACCCCCTCGGCGACCTTCTTCCGCGACCTCTCGACCGCCTCCGAGATCCTCGTCGGCGCGCCGGCCGCGACGGTGGAGCCGATCATCGCCGCCGCCTACCGCACGGCGCTCTCCGAGCGGCGCAAGTCGTTCATCCAGCAGAACGGCTGGTCGGCGAGCTGCTACGCCGATCCCGCCAGCAGCACCCTGCGCACCCTGTGCTCGGTCGGGCGCATCCCGCCGGGGTAGGAATCGGTCGCAGTCGGCTTGACGGAGCAGGGCGGCCGGACCGATCCTGGCCGCATCACAGCACGGAGCCGGTCATGACGGCCTTGGCAGCCGAGCTCGCGCCGCTCGATCTGCATCAGAGCTTCCAGGACTTCATCGCCTCGCGACCCGATGAGGAAACCTGGGAACTGATCGCGGGACGCTTCATCGTGCAGGCCCAGCCCAATTTCGATCATCAGATCATCGCGGGGAACCTGGACCGTCTTCTCACGGACGGGATCGAACGTCTGGGTCTGGCGCGGGTCTCGATGCAGAACCCGGCGGTCGACCTGCGGCCGGCGCTCGAAGGCCACGTCTACGTTCCCGATGTCGCCGTCCTCGATCTCGCCGAGATCGAGCCGGGGCGCAACGTGGCCTCTGCTTGCTACCTCGCCGCGGAGATCGTCTCGCCCAGCGATCGGCGCAGGCCCGCGGGGAAGGGCAGCCGGAAGATCGAGATCAAGCTGGCCGGCTACGAGGCGCTCCCCGCCTGCGAGGCGGTGCTGCTGGTCGAGCCGCGCGCCTTCGACGCGACCGTCTCGGAGCGGTCCGGGGCCGGCTGGTCGCGCCGCCGGCTGACCGGCCCGGACGCGCGCCTCGTCCTCGCCTGCGCGGGCCTGGAGTGCCGGCTCGCCGAGCTCTACGCCCGCACGTCGCTCGCCCGCACGCTCGCCCGCCCCCTCGCCCGGCCGCGGGATCAGTAGTCGATCACGTCCTCCAGCGCGTAGTGCTTCACCGTCTTGCGGTTGGCGATCAGCTCGTCCACCGTCGGCTCGCCCCGCAGCGCCCGGCCGATCGCGAGCTTCGTCGCCTCGTAGTTCGTCCGGTAGAGGTCCTTCCGGTCGAGATTCTCGTCCTCCGCGCAGCGCGGGTCGAGCCAGATCATGACGATCATGCACAGGTCGTCGAGGCCGTCCCGCGGCAGGATGCCCTCGATGATGCAGTCGACGATCGCGTCGCCGGTCGCCGCCTGGACGACGCCGCCGAGCAGTTCGACGTATTCGGCCGTATGGATCGTGGCCTTGGTGGTCATCATCGTGGCCGGGCGCACGAGCTGGTTGAGGTCGCGCACCACGAACATCCGGGTGTGGCCCTGCACCTGCCCCATCATCGCGGCGAAGGCCTGCCCCACGGGGCCCCGGGTCGAGCCGATCAGCACCTCGGGCATCGCGTCGGTGTACTGCCCCTCGGCCGCCAGCACCGTCGCCTCGCCCGTGCGGAACCAGATCTCTTGCGTCGTCTCGGGCATCGTCGTCTCGGGCATGGGTCTCGCCGACTCCTGCGGCCACAGCGCGCCGCGGGGCGCGGGAGACATCATCGCGCGCGCCCCGTCAACCGCGGACGAGGCGGCGCGCGCCCTTGAGGAATGCGCGGCGTCGGGGCAGGGATGCTCCGGTCAGGCATGCTCCGGGCCGGCCTGCTTCGGACGGGACGCGGTGCCGCGGCCCGCGGATAGGACTGTCCTGCGCGCGAGGAACGGCGATGGCTGAGCCGGGAGAGGGGGGCTGGAGCCTGCAGGCGAGCCCGGTGCCGGAGGGCGTGCGGCTGGAACTCGCCCTCGCCGACCTCGGCGGCGGCCCGGTCACGGCCGCGATCGTCCTCGACCGGGCCGAAGCCCGCGCCTTCGCCCGGGCCCTGCTCGCGGCGGCGGGGGACGCGGCCGAGCGGACCTTTCCCAAGCCGGACGGCTGAATCCCGGTCCCGGCCGAACCGCCCGCGCCGTCATCGCGACCGCCAGAGGGGATAGCGCATCGTCCTGGATATCGGATCCAGGACGATGCGCTATCCCTTTGTCTTTGCATCATCTTTTCCGAAAGCCGGTGACCACCTTTCGGGACGATGCTCTGGCCCCTGCGCCCCGCCCTCAGGTCGTCGGCGCGCAGACCCCGCCGCCTGTGCTGAGCGCCGCCCGCACCCGGCCGCCGGGCAGGCCGCCGGGGATCTCGGCGCCGTCGCGGGCGACCGCGACCAGGGCGTCGAGGTCGAGCCCGGTCGCGACGCCCATCCGCGCGAACATCCAGGCCAGATCCTCGGTGGCGACGTTGCCGGTGGCGCCGGGCGCGAACGGGCAGCCGCCGAGGCCGGCGAACGAGGCGTCGAACACGGTCACCCCCTCGCGGTAGGCGGCGTGGACGTTGGCGAGCCCGAGCCCGTAGGTGTCGTGGGCGTGCAGCGCCCAGGCCTCGGCCTGCGGGAACGCGGCGCGCGCCCGCGCGAACAGGCTCGCGACGTGGGCCGGGTCGGCCCGGCCGGTGGTGTCGCACAGGCAGATCTCGGCGTCGGGCTTGGCCGCCACGAGGCGTTCGAGCAGCGCCAGCGCCTTGTCCTCGGGGATGCGGCCCTCGAACGGGCAGTCGAACGCGGTGGCGAGGTCCAGGCGGATCCGGGTGTCGGCGGGCACCGCCGCGAGCAGGCGCTCGTACTCCCCCGCCGACTCGTCCGGCGCGCGGCGGACGTTGTTGCGGTTGTGCGCCTCGGAGACCGAGAGCACGAAGACGAGGTGGCGGGCGCCCGCCGCCACCGCGTCGCGCCCGCGCCGCTCGCTCGGCACCAGCACCTGCGGGTCCACCCCCGGCATGCGCGCGCACGCCGCCAGGACGTCAGCGGTGTCGCGCATCTGCGGCAGGGCCGAGGCGCTGACGAACGAGCCGATCTCGATCCGCTTCAGCCCCGCCGCCGCGAGCTGCTCCAGGAGCGCGATCTTGCGCTCGGTGGGGATGAACGGGCCGATGCCCTGGTAGCCGTCCCGGGGGCCGACCTCGACGATCTCGACCGCACTCATGCCACCACTCCCTCGGCCCGCAGGCCGGCGATCTCTTCGGACCCGAGCCCGCACGCGGCGAGGATCGCGTCGGTGTGGGCGCCGGCCGCCGGGCCGGCCCAGCGCACGCCGCCGGGATCGTCGGGCACGTGCGGCACCACGCCCGCGTGCAGCACCGTGCCGAAGGCCGGGTCCTCGACCTCGCGGACCATGCCGCGGGCGCGGAACTGCGGGTCGGCGGCGATCTCGGCGGCGGTGTAGGCGATGGTCGAGGGCACGTCGGCCTCCGACAGCATGCGGTCGAGGTCGGCGGCGGTATGCCGGACCGACCACGCGCCGATGGCCTCGTCCAGCGCCTCGACGTTCTGCACCCGCACCGCGTTGCCGGCGAAGCGCGGGTCGGTGGCGAGCTCCGGCCGCCCCATCAGCGCGGCGAGCCGGGCGAAGATGGGGTTGGAGTTGCCGGCGATCAGGATCCACTTGTTGTCGCTGGTCGGGTAGGCGCTCGACGGCGAGGCGGTGGCGATGCGCGCGCCCTGCGGCTCGCGCGTCGAGCCGAACACCCCGTACTCGGGCAGCATGCCCTCCATCATCGACAGCACCGCCTCGGTCAGCGCCACGTCGACCACGCGCCCGCGGCCGTCGCCCCCGTCCTTGCGGTCCCGCGCCCACAGGCCGGCGACGATGCCGAAGGCGGCGTAGAGGCCGGCGATCGAGTCGCCGATCGAGACGCCGACCCGCGCGGGCGGCAGGTCGGTGAGGCTCGGCGGGTGGTTGGTGAGGTAGCGCAGGCCGCCGATCGCCTCGCCGATCACCCCGAAGGCGGCCCGGTCGCGGTAGAGCCCGTCCTGGCCGTAGCCGGAGATCCGGGCGATGACGATGCCGGGCCGGGCCCGCTCCATCGCCTCGCGCCCGAGCCCCATCCTGGCGAGCTGCCCGGGGCGGAAGTTCTCGATCACCGCGTCGCAGGTGGCCACGAGCTTCAGGACGATCTCGACCGCGCGCGTGTCCTTGAGGTTGAGCACGAGGCTCTGCTTGTTGCGCTGGTGCATCGAGGTCCAGGGCGCGCCCGCCCCCTCGACCTGCCGGCCCCATTGCCGCACCGGATCGCCGCCGGGCGCCTCGACCTTGATCACCTCGGCGCCGAGATCGGCGAGCAGCCGCGCCCCGAACGGCGCGGCGACGAAGTGGCCGAGTTCCAGCACGCGCATGCCGGTCAGCGGCCCGTGCGATTTCTTTTCGGACTGATCGCTCACGTTTGCGAACCCCCTGGAGAAGCGAGACGGACTGTGCGCACCCGCGCCATCGTCATTCCGGGGCCGCGCAGCGGAGCCCGGAATCCAGAGTCGCGCCCGGTCCAGGCCGAGGCGGGACCCGGCCCCCGCGTTCGGCGTGCCGCGGCGGCTCTGGGTTCCGGGCTCTCGCCTGCGGCGATCCCCGGAACGACGGGGCGGGTCTCAGGACCCGGCGGCAGGCCCAGCGCAGGGACAACGGGCAGGAGCATGGGCTCAGACATGGGCTCAGACATGGGCGCGAACATGGGCGCGAACATGGGCTCGCCGGCGTCGAGGTGGTCGTCCTGGACGAGATCGCGGTCGATCCTCGGGGCGATCTCGGCCCCGGGGGTGAGGTCGCGCTGGGCGCGATGGGACCGGACGAGCCTCTGCGTCGGGTTCAGGGCCACCGGGCCGCGTCCTCCTCGTGTCGCGCCTGTTCCTCGGCGCGCCGAACCGGCGCCCGGCGCCCGGCGCCGTTCTCTCGGACCGGGGTGTAGCGGAGGCCCGGCCGCGCGGAAGGCCGGGCGGGTGACAGACGCCCCGCCCCTGTCGAGCTTGGCCGCGCCGGGGATGGACGGGTGATGCGCGGTTCGGGCGGAGCGGACGGTGTCTCACCGTCCTTGCGAGCGGAGCGATCCAGGCGCGCCACGGTCTGCGAGCGCGCGCTGCCCCGGGGTCGCTTCGCCTGCGGCTCGCGATGACGGCGCGGGCGCGGAAGAGCGGGGCCAAGTCCAAAAAATCAGCGCGCGGCGTCGAAGGCCCCGAGGAAGGCGGTGAGGTTGCCCGGCAGCGCGTCGCAGAGGTAGCCGCCCTCCTGCACCAGGGCGGTGGGCAGGCCCGCCCGGGCGATCCGCTCCGCCGCCGCGCCGAAGCCGGCCCGGGTGACGGCGAGCGCGCCGAGCGGGTCCTCGGCCGCCGCGTCGAGGCCGAGCGCCACCACCAGCGCCCGCGGCCGGAACGCCGCGACCCGCGCGAGCCCCGCCGCGATCGCGTCGAGCCACGGCCCGTCGCCGGAGCCGTGCGGCAGCGGCAGGTTGAGGTTGTGGCCCGCCCCGGCGCCCGCCCCCGTCTCGTCGGCGTAGCCCGCGTAGAACGGAAAGTAGTCGCCCGGGTCGGCGTGGACCGAGACGGTCAGCACGTCGCCGGAGTCGTAAAAAATACCCTGCGTGCCGTTGCCGTGGTGCACGTCGATGTCGAGCACCGCCACCGGCCCGCCGGTCGCCCGCCGCATCCGCTCGGCGGCGACCGCGCTGTTGTTGAGGAAGCAGAAGCCCCCGGCCGAGTCGGCGTAGGCGTGGTGGCCGGGCGGGCGGCTCAGGGCGTAGGCGTGGCCCTCGGCGAGCGCCGCGTCGGCGGCGCCGATCGCCGCCTGCGCCGACCCGTGGACCGCCGCCCAGGTGCCGGCGCGGATCGGGGTCGACAGGTCGGCGGTGTGGTAGCCGACCAGCCCCAGCAGCCCCGCCGGCCGGCGGTGCATCTGCGGCCGGGCGAAGGAGCCGGTCAGGATCTCGTCGGCGTCGCCGAGCCCGATCTCCCCCCGCCGGTCCCAGGCCCCTTCCAGGAATGCGAGGTAGCCGGAATCGTGCACGGCGCGCAGCGGCTCGGGTCCGTGGTCGGCGGCCGCGACGAGGCCGTGCCCGGCCGCCGCCGCCGCGTCGCGCAGGATCGCGTAGCGCGACGCCTGCTCGGGATGCGGGATCGGCGCGCCGCGGCGCAGGTAGGTCGCGGGGTCGTGCCGCCCGGACTCGGCGTGGTGGACGACGCGCACGGCCGGCCCGGACGGGTCCCGGGGCTCAGATCAGGTAGACCGTGCCGTCGGCCCGGAACACCTTCGGGCACCGGGCCGCCTCCACGAGGCGCTGCGCCTCGGCCAGCGAGATGTGCCGGTCGAGGGCGAGTTCCGGCAGGGTCATCCACTTGGCGCGCATGGTCGGGCTCCCACGATCTGCGTAACAACTGCTGAGACGGGGATGGGTTCACGCCGGCGCCTCGACGGCGTGACGGCGCCGGGCGCCGGATTTCTCTTGACTTTTTTCCTTTTCCATGCTCATTATCCGTCACCTGCCGCCCGGCGCCGAGGGAGCGATCCCGACAGCGTCCAGCAGGGATCCGCGCTGGACTGAGCGCGGGTTTGGGCGGCGGGGCGGTGCCCGCGGGGTTCGGCGACAGTCAGCCGGCCACCCGGGCGGCGCGTCCGGTGCGGGACGGCTCGGGTGCGGGCATGGAGGCAGGGCGTGCGCGCCCGGCGCGGCACCAAATGAGCCGCGCCCGGACCCCATCCTGGGCCGATCCTGAGGTAAGACTGCGGGCCCGCATGCCACTACGGGCACGGGCCGGGCTGCAAAGCCCCAGCGACGATGCGGGTTCCGGGGGCGCGAGCCGGGGGAGCAGCGATGTTCCCCCCGGGCCGGGCGCCCTGGCCGAGACCGCTCACGTGCGGGCGTAGACCGGGCGGGCTGGAAGACACCGCGACGACAAGATGGCCGGCGGCTCCGGTGACGGGGGCTGTCGGCCACGGGGCGCCGCGGGGGCCGGCTTCCGCGTGTGTCACACGACCAGGGCTCCCGCGGCGTCCCGCGTCCCCTGTTCCGCGTGTGTTGCGTTTTCTTGGGCCATGTCCCCGGCGCGCAAGCGGGTGGGGGCGCGAACGCGTGTCCGGAGGGCGGGCCGCGGCGCAACGCCGGCCGACTCGAAAGAACCCGATCCTGTTTCCTGTTGAGCGCTTCGGGCGCGGCTCTCTCCGTCTTTGCGAGCGGAGCGAAGCGACCCAGCGGCGCCAACGTCTCAAACCGCGCGCTGCCCTGGGTCGCGTCGCTTCGCTCGCGATGACGGCGTGGGCCCGGATCCCCGCATGGTTCGGACGGAAACGCTATGAGGGGATCTGGTAGGACGGCAACGGCCGAAGGCCTCGGTCGGCAGGATCCGGCACCGCGGGAGGACGCATGATCCGCTTCGACCTCGTCGATCTCGGCCTGTTCCGGCACGTGGTCGAGGCCGGCTCGATCACCCACGGGGCGGAGCGGGCGCATCTGGCGCTGGCGGCGGCCTCGGCCCGGATCCGGGGGATGGAGGAGACGCTGGGCGCCCCCCTCCTCACCCGCGGCCGGCAGGGGGTGAGCCCGACCGCGGCGGGCCGGGCGCTGCTCGGCCACGCCCGCGGGATCCTCGCGGATGTCGAGCGCCTGCGCGAGGAGATGGCGGCCTATTCCGGCGGCGCCGCCGGCCAGATCCGGGTGCTCGCCAACACCAACGCGCTCACCGAATTCCTGCCCGAGGTGCTCTCGGCCTACCTCGCCGCCCATCCCGGCATCGCCGTGGAGATCGACGAGCGCACCTCCGACGAGATCGTCGGGCTGGTGGCCGAGGGCGCGGCCGACCTCGGCATCCTCTCGGGCACCGTCGACACGGGCGCGCTCGCGACCTTCCCGTTCCGGGAGGACCGGTTCGTGCTGGTGGCCGCCCGCGACCACCCCCTCGCCGGGCGCGACGCCATCCCCTTCGCCGAGGTGCTGGCCCACGACCTCGTCGGTCTCGACCGCCGCAGCGCCATCAGCCGCTTCCTCGCCGCGCAGGCCGCCCGGGCGGGCCGGGCGATGCGGCTGCGGGTGCAGTTGCGCGGCTTCGACGCCGTCTGCCGCCTCGTCGAGGCCCGGGTCGGCCTCGCGATCCTGCCCGAGAGCGCCGCCGCCCGCGCCGCCCGGGCGCTCGCCCTCGCCGTGGTGCCGCTCGCCGACCCCTGGGCGCGCCGCGACCTGACCCTGTGCCTGCGCGACCTCGACGGCCTGCCGCCGTTCGTGCG
Organism: Methylobacterium amylolyticum; assembly: GCF_030700245.1. GTDB lineage: Bacteria > Pseudomonadota > Alphaproteobacteria > Rhizobiales > Beijerinckiaceae > Methylobacterium. The sequence continues at coordinate 112,534 of NZ_JAUYZI010000010.1, read as the reverse complement.
CGCCTTCGTCGCCCAGTTGCGGGCGTGAGCGCCGTGCCCGGGCTCGCGGACCCGGGCTCGCGGAGGGGGACAAACCGGGCGCGGGCGCGCGCCGAGCGTTGGCAGGCCGGTGCGAACCGGCTTAGCCTGTCGCCTGCACAGAGCGAGGGCCGCATGACTGTCGAGACCGTGGAAGCCGCAGGCCGCCGCCGCGGCGCAGACCTGCTCGTCGAGGTGCTGCGCTCGGAGGGGGTGCGCTACATCTTCGGCAACCCCGGCACCACCGAGTTGCCGCTGATCGACGCCCTGACCGAGGCGCACGACATCGCCTACGTGCTGGCGCTCCAGGAGGCGACCGCGGTGGCGATGGCCGACGGCTACGCGCAGGGCGCGCGGCGGCCGGCCTTCCTCAACCTGCACACGGCGGGCGGCCTCGGCCACGGCATGGGCGGGCTGGTCAACTCCCAGGTGTCCGGCACGCCGCTCGTCGTCACCGCCGGCCAGCAGGACCTGCGCCACGCGCTCACCGACCCGCTCCTGATGGGCGACCTCGTGGCCATCGCCGACCCGGTGATGAAGTGGGCCCGGGAGGTGACGAGCCCGGACCAGATCCCGGTGCTGCTGCGCCGCGCCTTCCACGACTGCGCCGCCGCGCCCTCCGGCCCGGTGTTCCTGTCGCTGCCGATGGACGTGATGGAGGCGATGACCGGCGTGCCCGCCGGCGAGACCTCGACCATCGACCAGCGGGCGGTGGCGGGCTCCCTCGACCGGCTGGCCGACAAGCTCGCCGCCGTCGCGCCGGGGCGGCTCGCGCTGATCGCGGGCGACGAGATCGATTCCTCCGACGCCGCGGCGCAGACGGTGGCGGTGGCCGACCTGCTCGCGGCCCCCGTCTACGGCTCGTCCTGGCCGGCCCACATCCCGTTCCCCACCGCCCACCCGCTCTGGGCCGGCAACCTGCCGACCCGGGCCGACGGCATCGCCGCGATCCTCGGGCGCTACGACGCGGTGTTCGCGCTCGGCGGCAAGTCGCTGATCACCGTGCTCTACACGGAAGGGTCGGCGGTGCCGGCGGGCACGGAGGTGTTCCAGCTCTCGGCGGACGTGCGCGACCTCGGGCGCACCTACGCCACCAGCCTCTCGACGGTCGGCGACATCCGCGCCTCCCTCGACGCGCTGCTGCCGCTGCTGGCGCCCCGCCTCGCCGACCGGGCCGAGGCCTACGCGCGCCTGCGGGCCGAGGCGGTGACGGCGCAGGCCGAGCGCCGGGCCCGGCTCAACGCGGCCGCCGACGCCGCCTTCGCCGATCCGGTGATCGCCCCGCTGGTGGCCGCCCGGGAGGTCGCCCGGGCGGTGGGGGCCCAGACGACGATCATCGACGAGGCGCCCGCGACGCTGACCCACCTGCGCACCTTCCTCGACAGCCCCTCGACCCACCAGTACGCGGCGATGCGCGGCGGCGTGCTCGGCTGGGGCATGCCGGCCTCGGTCGGCTTTTCCCTGGGACTCGACCGGGCGCCGGTCGTCTGCGTGGTCGGCGACGGCGCCGCGATGTACTCGCCCCAGGCGCTCTGGACAGCCGCGCACGAGAAACTGCCGGTCACCTTCGTGGTGATCAACAACGCCGAGTACAACATCCTGAAGACCTACATGAAGGGCCAGGCGCACTACGCCTCGGTGCGCGCCAACCGCTTCATCGCCATGGACCTCACCGACCCGGCGGTCGACTTCCCGGCGCTGGCCGCCTCGATGGGGGTGGAGGCGCGGCGGGTGACCCGCGCCGGCGACATCGCCCCGGCGATCGAGGCCGGGATCCGGTCGGGCAAGGCCAACCTCGTGGAGGTGGTGGTGCGGGCGACGTGATGGGCGGCACCTCAAGCTTTGAAATATTGAAGTAGATCCGTCCCTTCACGGCCGACAGTAACTCGTCTTGAGCCCATCAAAGGCTCCAAACACAATCGCCGCCCTTACGGGCGGCGAAAGGTGCGTTAGCATCTAACCAGCGGATTAACCTACGATTTCCATCATTTGTCTCCCGTTGGCATGAGCGACGTTTCACCAAAATGGTTAACGCATCCCTTCACTTCAACCCGTGTGATCGCCACGTGAATCACAAAGCCACGACATGGTCAACAACCTACCCTTGGTTGCGATAAATGATAACCTCAGCAGCGATGAACTGAATGATGGCAGCCCAAGGCTGCAAACGCTCAAGGTTGTTGCTCGTTGGTGTGAGCGGCAAGGTAGACCGTTGATCTCGGCCATGCGCGAGAGCGTTGCGTATATCCTTCAGTCTTTTTGCCAGAGTGGTGATGCCATTTACGCCAAACGACTTGGCGTCCTTAGCGCCCTTAATAACAGGTTCAATTGTGAACCCTCCATCGAATGAAGTTTGTTGATTGAAGGCGGATGGATTTCGGTTAAGTTCGTCCCAAATCACTTCTTCAGTGACTACGTCCTTAATAAGGCTCTCAAGTCTGGCATATGCATCCATAGTATTCCCTTGTATTACAAGAAGAACATCTTCTGTGAGTTTATCAATGTTATTTAAAGCAGAAGGGGATCCAACAATGCGACGAATTTTATCTTTAGAGCCTCTTTCAAGATATAGTACCGCGGCGTACTCAATCAATCGATAGGCATACAAAAAACGATTTGCGGGGTCTCCGGAAAGGGAGGCTGACCAAAACCGTAAGAGGTGTTCATCAAGTTCTCTTGAGGAAATTTTCTTTGGAAAAAGAATTTCCTTGAATCTTGGTCGATCAACGAACTCGGCGTTTCCAATTTTCGGAGAGTGAATTTGGATTAATGGAGATATGTTGTCAAAATATCTCATATAGAAATTTAGTTCCCTTACCATCGATAGAATAAAATCTTCCTCCCAATCGATGTCTTTGATCCAAAAACACATACTATCACCAAATTCCAGCCCAAGATTTTGATATGTAGCTTTCTCTTCTTTATTCTCCTTGATGTGAAACGACAATATGTTTCGATACTGAGTAAGAGATTGACCTACTGGGAATGTATATCTCGCAAGCATCGTTAGTCTCGGACTTGCTGTCCCAAAACCACACTCATAATCTGATCCGCGATGATAGAAATTGAAAGTCCTACTAGACAAATCAACTAAATCGTTACCCAAAGGGAAAGCGCTAAATATAAATTCCAATTTTTTCAGGTCGATATGGTATATGGCAGAAAGACGCTCCGGAAGGATTAAATTATTAATTGCCTGCGCTAATGCTGAATATTCTTGCGGCAATACGACGGCAAGGGAAGGATCATTCCAAGGCCGCATTAATCTCAGTGTTTTTCCGTGCGCAGTATCATCAAGTATTTGAATTTCGGAATTCGGATTTGCTTTCAAAAATTGTTCGAAGCGTTTCTTGCAAGCTCCGAGGTCCATTTCAGAAGCTGCGGCTGACATCACGCTCGCCATGATTGCAGGGTGTCCGGCAAAGACAACCTAAGCAATTAGCCACGTCAAGCTTCGCGCCGGCGCTGTCCCTAACGGTTGCGTCATCAGCGCAAGAAAAAGAATTTATTCTTACGTGACTTGATGGAAGACTTTGATCCTCCATTGGGCTGGGCAGCCAGGTAGAGTGGCGATGGTCGGGACTGCGCAGAGTGCCGCGCGGCCCTCACTCCAGCCCCGGCACGGGCAGACCGAAGGCCGCCGCCAGCAGCACGAGGTTGAGGGCGAGCACCACGGCGGCCCCGGCCAGGGCCGCGGCCTGCGTCCACGGGCCGTTGGCGAAGGGCCCCATCAGGTCGGGCCGGCGGGTGAACGCGACGAGGGCGATCATCGGCACGGGGAGCGCCAGCGACAGCACCACCTGGCTCAGCACCAGCGCCTGGGTCGGGTCGACGCCGGCCGCCACCACGGCGAAGGCCGGGAGCATGGTCACGAGGCGGCGCACGATCAGCGGGATGCGCCAGCCGGTGAAGCCCTGCATCACCATCTGCCCGGCGAGCGTGCCGACCACCGAGGAGGACACCCCGGAGACCAGCAGAGACACGAGGAAGGCCGCCCCCGCGGCGGGGCCGAGCAGGGGGGTGAGCGTGCGGTAGGCCTCGCCGATCTCGGCGATCTCGCTGTGGCCGACGTGGAAGGCGGCAGCCGCCATGATCACCATCGCCATGTTGACGAGCCCGGCGAGCGCCAGCGCAACCACCACCTCGCGGTTCGAGTAGCGCACCAGCAGGCGCCGGTCGGCCTCGCTGCGCGGCGAGCCCCGCCCCTGCGTCAGCCCCGAGTGCAGGAACAGGGCGTGCGGCATCACCGTGGCGCCGATGATGCCCACCGCGATGGTCAGCGCCTGCGCGTCCGGGATCCGCGGGGTGACGAGGCCCCGGGCGGCCTCCGCCCAGGCCACGGGGGCGATCAGCAATTCGACCACGTAGCAGAGGCCGATCGTGCCGACCATCGCGCCGATTGCGATCTCCAGGGGCCGGAACCCCCGGTTCTCCAGCAGCAGGATCGCGTAGGTGACCACCGCCGTGACGACCATCCCCGCCATCAGCGGCATGCCGGTGAGCAGCGACAGGCCGATCGCCCCGCCCAGGAACTCGGCGAGGTCGGTGGCCATCGCCGCGACCTCGCTGACGCCCCACATCGCCAGCCGCGCCGGGCGCGGGACCTCGTCGCGGCACACCTCCGCGAGGTTCTTGCCCGTGACGATGCCGAGCTTGGCCGACAGGGCCTGGAACAGCATCGCCGTCAGGTTGGCGAGCAGCACCACCCAGAGCAGGCCGTAGCCGTAGCGGGCCCCGGCCTGGATGTTCGTGGCGAAGTTGCCGGGGTCCATGTAGGCGATCGAGGCGGTGACCGCCGGCCCCACGAACAGCAGGAACCGCGCCCGGCCGCCGGGCCGCCCGTCGAGGGCGTCGCGGATGCCCCGTTCCGTCGCCCGGCTCAAGCCGCCGCGCGCCGCCTTCCCGTCCGTTGCGAGCTGCCCCGACGCCATCGATCCCGTCCCGGCCTGTATAGCCTGGGCTATACGACAGAGCCGAGGCTCGCAGCAAGGGCGAGCGGGCCCGCTTTTCGACGGCCGGCGGGGCGGGCGGCGCCGGGCCTGCGACGCGGATCCGGCGCCGGGGTTGCGCGGGCCGGGCGATTTTCGCGCGCGACACCCCGCGCCGCCGTTTGCTAGACAGGCGCCGGGAACCCCGAGCGAGGAGGCCGGCACCATGCAGGAATCGTCCGAGCCGGGCGCGGCCGACACGGCGCTCGTCGATCCGGAGCGGCACGTCGACGGCTTCCGCCAGGCCCGCGAGGCCCGGCGCTCGGAACTCGTCGAGGATTACGTCGAACTGATCGACGACCTGATCGGCGACGGCGGCGAGGCGCGGCAGGTCGACATCGCCGCCCGCCTCGGCGTCGCGCAGCCGACCGTGGCCAAGATGCTCAAGCGCCTGTGCGAGGACGGCCTCGTGCAGCAGCGGCCCTACCGCGGCGTGTTCCTCACCGAGTCCGGCCGCCGGCTCGCCGCCCAGGCGAGGGAGCGCCACCGGATCGTCGAGCGCTTCCTGTGCGCGCTCGGCGTCAGCCCCGAGACGGCGCGGCGCGACGCGGAGGGCATCGAGCACCACGTCAGCGCCGAGACCCTGGAGGCGTTCCGCGCCTTCGCCGAGGGCAAGGCGGACGCGTGATGTCATGACAACCTCACCGACCTGAACCAGCGTTGGAGACAAGCCCCCTGACCGCGGAGTAAGAGGCCCGGGCGCCGCAATGGCGTCTCACTAGAGTTCGCGGAGATGGGCGATGACGTCCGCTGGAACGACTAGATTTCGACGTTTCAAGGGTGTTCTGGCAGCGCCTTATGACAACGATCCTTCGGGCGCATTCCCAATATACGCGACCAGCAAGCCGTTCGATCTAAGTGAGTACGCTCAGGAGAGCGCAAATCCGAGCGTCGAAACGTTCGACAATGTCGTGAAGGCGCTCCCCGACGAGCTGTTCATGGATCTTGGCTGCGGGAGGCGCGAGCGCAAATTCGACAACTGCCTCTATGTCGAGGTGTATCCGTCCGTTTCGGCCGACTTGATCGTGGAAGCGAATTGCAGATATCCGATCAGAGACGGAACGCTCCGCGGTATCGGCTGCTTCGCCGTTCTGGAACACACGCGGCAACCTTGGGTCGTCGTCCAAGAGATGCGGCGGATGCTGAAGCCCGGCGGGCAGGTCTTCATCGACTGGCCCTTCCTTCAGCCCGTGCACGGCTACCCGTCGCACTTCTTCAACGCGACGCGTGAGGGGCTGACCTCCGTGTTCGAGGACGAAGGCTTCACGGTCGATCAGGCATTCACCGGCATCCACCAGACCGCCGCCTACACCCTGCAATGGATGATCGGTCGGTTCGCCTACCATCTGCAGAACACGGGCGACCTGGAACTCCTGCACGAATTCGCCCAGATGACGTTCGGCGAAGCGGCCGCCATGTCCCAGCAGGATCCGCGCTGGTGGAAGTTCCTCAACGCACTTCCGCCGGATGCCTTCGCAGAGTTGGCCGCCGGCAATATGCTGTTTGCGACCAAGACAGGCTGACCGGGCCAGGTGAGATCCGTCCGACAGGTGTCGGGCCGGCGAAGCCGACGCAGCGGATCAGGTCGCCCGCGTTCGGGCGGCCTGAACGGCGACGCCCCCTCGTCATCGCCGGCCGGGCTCACACGGTCGGCGCGGCCACCTTCCGGCGCAGGCCGGTGATCACCGCCCGGAGGATGTCGGCGCCCGCCTCGCCGGGATCGGGCAGCACCCCGGAGCGGGCGGCGTAGATGCGCTCGTGCACGAAGGCGAGCTTGGCGATCACCGCGGGGGTCAGCTTGAACGGGTAGAGGGCCGGCTGGCCCATGCTGCGGGACAGCGAGTTGACCGCGTAGGTCAGCGGCAGCCACGCCTCGATCAGCCGGTCGAGGTCGGGGGTGTCGTAGGGGTCGAAGTCGATCACGGTGGGGGCTCGGGGGCCATGCCGCAGGCGCGGGCGCACGTGCAGCTCGAAGGTCGAGGCGGTCTCGATCGTGTCGACGATGTGCAGGTAGTGCGCGAAGGTCTCGGCGAAGTCCTCCCACGGGTGGGCGGTGGCGTAGGCCGAGACGTAGGATTCGTCCCAATCCGCCGGCGCGCCGCGGGCGTAGTGGTCCTGGAGCGCCTGGACGTAGTTCAGGCTCTCGTCGCCGAACAGCGCCCGGAACGGCGCCATGTAGGGCCCGTTCATCACCAGCAGATACCAGAAATAATGCCCGATCTCGTGCCGGAAGTGGCCGAGCAGGGTGCGGTAATGCTCGCCGAACAGGATCCGCCGCCGCTCGCGCTCGACGTCGTCGGCCTCGGCGATGTTCATGGTGATCAGGCCGTTGATATGCCCGGTCAGCACCGGCGCCGCCCCGGGGGCCCCGGCCTCGGACGGGTCGACCAGGAAGTCGAAGGCGAGGCCGTCGGTGTACTGGGCGCGGGTGGCGAGCGGCAGCTCCAGCCGCAGCAGCGAGTAGAACAGGCGGTGCTTGGCCGCCTCGATCGGGCGCCAGCGGGCGAGGTTCCAGGGCACGGCGGCGTCCGGCACCACCCGGTTGTGGCGGCAGGCGGTGCAGAAGATGTCGGGAGACTCCTCCGGCACCAGCCAGTTGCAGACCTCCGACACGGCGTTCTGGCAGTAGCGGTAGCGCGGCCCCGGATCGGCGTAGGCGTGGAAGATCTGCGCGCCCCCCATCAGCGGGTGGGCCGAGAACCCGGCGGGCTCCAGGGCCGAGACCTCGTGCCGGGCGCAGGCGTAGCCGAGCCGCCGCTCGCAGCTCTCGCAGGCGGTCGCCTCGAAGGTGACCGGCTGGTCGCAGGCCTGGCACTGGAAGATCTTCATCGCGGGCGGTCCCGGGCCGGCGCGCCGGTCACCGCCGACAAGTGGAGGCGACCGGCAAAGTTCCGGGCCGCAACCCGCGTGCCACCCGGCGACGCCGCCGCGGCGGGGCGCCGCACGAAATTTGCTTCCCGCTTTGTCACGCGGCGCGCCCCGCCGCCGACGGTGTCGAGCCGGCGGGGCCGCTATAACACCGGACACAGCGTTCGATCCTGAGACGGAGTCCCCGTGTCGATCAAAGCCGCCCTGCACCACGTCACCCACTACCGCTACGACCGGCCGATCAGCCTCGGTCCGCAGGTGATCCGCCTGCGGCCGGCGCCGCACGCGCGCACCCGGATCCCGGCCTACGCGCTCAAGGTGACGCCCCAGAACCACTTCCTGAACTGGCAGCAGGACCCGAACGGCAACTGGCTGGCCCGGCTCGTCTTCCCGGAGAAGACCGACGAGCTGCGGATCGAGGTCGATCTCACCGCCGACATGGCGGTGATCAACCCGTTCGATTTCTTCGTCGAGGACTACGCGCAGGTCCGCCCGTTCGCCTACGACGCGGATCTCCTGGACGAGCTGGCGCCCTACCTCGACGCCGTCGACGCGGACGGCCCGGAGATCGAGGCGCTGCTGGCGCGGCTGCCCGACGAGCCGAACACCGTGCAGTTCCTCGTGGCGCTGAACGGCCTGCTCGCCCGCGAGGTCACCTACGGCGTGCGGATGGAGCCGGGCGTGCAGAGCCCGGCCGAGACCCTGACCCTGAAGAGCGGGTCGTGCCGCGACAGCGCGTGGCTGCTCGTGCAGGTGCTGCGGCGGATCGGGCTCGCCGCCCGCTTCGTCTCCGGCTACCTGATCCAGCTCGTGCCCGACACCACCGCCGTCGACGGGCCGGCCGGCACGACCACCGACTTCACCGACCTGCACGCCTGGGCCGAGGTCTACCTGCCCGGCGCCGGCTGGGTCGGGCTCGACGCCACCTCCGGCCTGCTCACCGGCGAGGGCCACATCCCGCTCGCTGCCACGCCGCACTACCACTCGGCCGCCCCGATCTCGGGCGCCATGGAGCCGGCCGAGACCACGTTCGACTTCGCCATGACGGTCACCCGGGTCGCCGAGGCGCCGCGGGTGACGAAGCCGTTCTCCGACGCCGTCTGGGCGGCGATGGACGCGCTCGGCGAACGGGTCGACGCGGATCTCGCCGCGCAGGACGTGCGCCTGACCATGGGCGGCGAGCCGACCTTCGTCTCGGTCGACGATTTCGAGGCGGCGGAGTGGAACATCGCCGCCGTCGGCCCGACCAAGCGCGGTCTCGCCGACCGGTTGATCCGGCGCCTGCGCGACCGCTTCGGGCCGGGGGGGCTGCTGCATTACGGCCAGGGCAAGTGGTATCCCGGCGAGAGCCTGCCGCGCTGGGCCTTCGCCCTCTACTGGCGCAAGGACGGTGAACCGATCTGGACGGATGCCCGGCTGATCGCCCCCGAGGGCGGACAGGGGGGCAAGGGCGAGGGGGGCAAGGCGGACATCGCCGGGGCCAGAGGTTTCGCCGAGGCGCTGGCCCGGCGTCTCGGGCTCGACGGCTACGTCTTCCCGGCCTTCGAGGACGGCGCGGTCTGGGAGAAGAAGCGGGCGGAGCTGCCGGTCAACGTCACGGTCGGCGACGCCCGGTCCGGCTCCGCCGAGTTCGACGCGCGGATCAGGCGCGTCTACGACCGGGGCCTCGCCGAGCCCGCGGGCTACGTCCTGCCGCTGGCGAGCCTGCCCACCGGCCGCGACGGCGACGCCGACCGCGTCTGGATCTCGGAAAGCTGGGCCTTCGGCCGCGGGGAGGCGTATCTCGTGCCCGGAGACTCGCCGGTGGGCTTCCGCCTGCCGCTCTCCGCGCTGCCCCACGTGCCGCCGGAGCACTACCCCTACTACCAGCCGCAGGACCCGCTGGCGGGGCGCGGCGACCTGCCGGAGGGCGGGGCGGGCGCCGCGGTCGTCAACGGCGGCGGCGTCACCGGGGTCGCGGTGCGCACGGCGCTCTCGGTCGAGCCGCGCGACGGGGTGATCCGGGTGTTCATGCCGCCGGTGCAGCGGGCCGACGAGTACGTCGAACTCGCCGGCCACCTCGAAGCGGTCGCCGCGGAGCTGCACCTGCCGGTCCACGTCGAGGGCTACGAGCCGCCCTACGACCCGCGCCTCGGCGTGATCAAGGTCACCCCCGACCCCGGGGTGATCGAGGTCAACGTCCACCCCGCCGCCTCCTGGCGCGAGGCGGTCGCCATCACCACCGACCTCTACGCCGAGGCCCGCCAGACCCGGCTCGGCGCGGAGAAGTTCATGACCGACGGCCGCCACACCGGCACGGGCGGCGGCAACCACGTGGTGATGGGCGGCGTCACCCCCGACGACTCGCCGTTCCTGCGGCGGCCGGACCTGCTCAAGAGCCTCGTGCTCTACTGGCAGCGCCACCCGTCGCTCTCGTACCTGTTCTCGGGCCTCTACATCGGCCCGACGAGCCAGGCGCCGCGCATGGACGAGGCGCGCCACGACGGCCTGTACGAATTGGAGATCGCGCTCGCCCAGGTGCCGGCGCCCGACGCGCCGAACATCCCGCGCTGGCTCGTCGACCGGATCTTCCGCAACATCCTCGTGGACGTCACCGGCAACACCCACCGGGCCGAGATCTGCATCGACAAGCTCTACTCGCCGGACGGGCCGACCGGCCGCCTCGGCCTCCTGGAGTTCCGCGCCTTCGAGATGCCGCCGGACGCGCGCATGAGCCTCGCGCAGCAGCTCCTGCTCCGCGCCCTGGTGGCGTGGCTGTGGCGCGAGCCTCAAGACGGCGGCTGTGTCCGCTGGGGCACGACGCTCCACGATCGCTTCATGCTGCCGCATTTCCTCTGGGCCGACTTCCTGGACGTGCTGGAGGATCTGCGCGGGGCGGGCTACGCTTTCGACCCGGCCGCCTTCGAGGCTCAGGCCCTGTTCCGCTTCCCCGTCTTCGGGGCGGTCGAGCACGGCGGCGCGCGCCTGGAGCTGCGCCAGGCGCTGGAGCCCTGGCACGTGATGGGCGAGGAAGGGACCAGCGGGGGCACCGTGCGCTTCGTCGACAGCTCGGTCGAGCGCCTTCAGGTGAAGGTCGAGGGCTTCGTCCCCGGCCGGCACGTCATCGCCTGCAACGGCCGCCGCCTGCCGATGACCGGCACCGGCCGGGGCGGCGAGGCGGTCGCGGGCCTGCGCTTCAAGGCGTGGCAACCGGCCTCGTCGCTGCACCCGACGATCCCGGCGCATTCCCCGCTCACCTTCGACATCCTCGACGCCTGGAGCGGGCGGTCGCTCGGCGGCTGCCGCTACCACGTCGCCCACCCGGGCGGGCGCAACTACGAGACCCACCCGGTCAACGCCTACGAGGCGGAGGGCCGGCGGCTCGCCCGCTTCCAGCCGCACGGCCACACGCCGGGCCGGGTCGAGATGCCCCGCGCGGAGGGAAGCGCCGAGTTCCCCCTGACCCTCGACCTGCGGACGCCGTCTCCGCGATGAGGGCACGGCCATGAGGGTATGGCCATGAGGGCATGGCGATGAGGGCGGCGCTCGCGGCCGACCCGGAGCCCGGCGAGGGCCCGCGGGAGCGCGTCGCGCGCTGGACCGCGGGCTATCGGCCGCCGCCCGGCCGGCCGGACGAGTTCCGTGGGCCCGACGGCGCCCCCCGCGGGGCGTGGCCGCGCCTCCTCGACCGCCTCGGCGCGCTGACCGAGCCGGAGATCACCGCCCGCTTCGTCTCGGCGGAGCGGCACATCCGCGACGCCGGGATCTCGTTCCGCGTCGCGGGCGACCGGCAGGAGCATCTCTGGCCGCTCGGGCCCCTGCCCCTGGTGATCGAGGCCGCGGAGTGGCGGGATCTCGCCGCCGGCCTCGTCCAGCGCGCCGAGCTGATGGAGGCGATCCTCGCCGACCTCTACGGGCCCGGCCGGCTGGTCGCCGAGGGGCGGCTGCCGGCGGCGATCGTGGCGGGCGCGCCGGATTTCCTCCGCCCGCTCCACGGCGTCGCGCCGCCGGGCGGCCACTACCTCCGGCTCTACGCCGCCGATCTCGGCCGCGGCCCGGACGGGCGCTGGCACGTGCTGGCCGACCGGACCCAGGCGCCCTCCGGCCTCGGCTGGGCGCTGGAGAACCGGATGGTCCTCGCCCGTACCTTCCCGGACCTGTTCCAGGACCTCCAGGTCGAGCGCCTGCCGGGCTTCTTCCAGACCTTCCGAGACGGGCTGGCGCTCGGCACCGAGCGGGCCGACCCGCGCATCTGCCTGCTGACCTCGGGCCCCTACAGCTCGACCTATGTCGAGCAGGCGGCGCTCGCCCGCTACCTCGGCCTGCTGCTCGTCGAGGGCGACGACCTCGTCATGCAGGACGGGCGCCTGCACGTGCGCACCGTCTCCGGCCTGAAGCGCGCCGACGCCCTGTGGCGGCGCATCGACGCCGACTACCTCGACCCCCTGGAATTGAACCCGGCCTCGCGGCTCGGCGTGCCGGGCGTGCTCGACGCGCTGCGCAACGGCTCGCTGGTGATGGCCAACATGCCGGGCGCGGGGCTCGTCGAGTCGGCGGCGCTCGCCCCCTATCTCGACGGCCTCTGCCGCCACCTCACCGGCGCGCCGCTCGCGCTGTCCCACCCGCGGACGTGGTGGTGCGGCGACCTGGAAGGGCTGGCCCACGCGCGTGCGAACCTCGACGGCCTGACGCTCCGGCCGGCGGCGACGCCCCAGCGCGGGGCGGGCCGCGACGCGATCCTCGCCGCCTCGGCGCTCGCGGCCGACCGGGAGCGGGCGGTGGCGGCCCTGCGCGACCGCCCGTTCGACTACGTGGTGCAGGAGGCCGCCCCGCTCTCGACCATGCCGAGCTGGGAGCGCGGCGGCGACGGCCTGCGCCTCGTGCCGCGCCCGTTCGTGGTGCGGGTGTTCGCGGCGCGCACCTCCGACGGCTGGACCGTGATGCCGGGCGGCTTCTGCCGCGTCTCGGAGCGCGACGGGCTCGACCCGATCGAGATGCGCCTCGGCATCCGCTCCGCCGACGTCTGGGTCCTGTCCGACAAGCCGGTCGAGGCGCCCCTGATCGGCTCGCACGCGGCGCCCCGGGTGCGGCGGCTCGGCGGCCACCTGCCGTCCCGGGCGGCGGACGGGCTGTTCTGGTTCGGGCGCTACGTCGAGCGGGCCGAGGCGGTGATCCGCCTCACCCTGGCGCACCTGCGCAGCGTCGGCGACGCGGTCGGCGCCGACATCTCCGGCGCCCTCGACACGCCCGCCGCGCTGGCGATCCGCGCCCTGCTGGAAGAGTGGGCCAGCATCCGCTCCGCCGAGATGCCGACCGCGGCGCTGGCCCAGGAGGCGTTGACCGGCCGCGACCAGCCGGGCTCGGCCCGCGCCCACGTCCTCGCGGCCCGCCGCAACGCCGCGGCCCTGCGCGCCCGCCTCTCCGGCGAGTCGTGGCGGGTGCTGGCCGAGCTGGCCGAACTCCTGTCCCTCGACCCCGACCGGCCCTTCACCGAGGCGCAGCTCGCCGGCCGGGCCGAGCGGGCCCTGAGCCAGCTCGCCGCCCTCGGCGGCCTCCTCCACGAGAACACGAGCCGGGCCGAGGGGTGGCACTTCGCCGAGCTCGGCCGCCGGGTCGAGCGGGCGATCAACACCGCGGGCTTCGCCCTCGCCTTCGCCAACGACGAGGCGACGCCGGGCTGCCTCGGGGTGATGCTGGCGCTCGGCGATTCGCAGATCTCCTACGGCCGGCGCTACATGCAGGGCGCAGCGCTCGATCCCGTCCGCGACATGACCCTCCTCGATCCCTACAACCCGCGCTCGATCGCCTTCCAGGCGGAGGCGATCACCCGCCACCTCGCCGACCTGCCGGCGCTCGTCGACGACGGCCTGCCCGAGCCGCAGTGCCGCCTCAGCGCCCGGATCCTGTCGGAGCTGCGCAGCGGCGAGGCCGCCGATTTCGACGCGGTGCGCGTCACCGCCCTGGCGACCGACCTGGAGCGCCTCGCCGACGGCATCGCCGCCCGCTACTTCCCCACCGGCCCGCACGCCCTGCGGCCGGAGAAGCTCGCGGGTCTGGCGTGATCTACACCCTGCGCCACCGCACCACCTACCGCTACGGCCGGGCGGTGCGCTTCGCCCGCTGCTCCCTGCGGCTCAAGCCGATGGACGGCGACGGGCAGAGCGTGCTGGCGAGCGCGGTGACGATCGACCCGAGCCCGGCCACCGCGGTGATCCGGCGCGACTATTTCGGGATCGAGGCGCTGGCGATCACCCTCGACGCCCCCCACACCGCCTTCAGCGTCGAGGCCCTGTCCACGGTCCGCGTCGAGCGGCCGGCCCCGCCGCCGCCGGAAGCCGGCACGCCCTGGGAGGCGGTGCGCGACGCCGCTTTGGCCTCCCACGACCTCGCGGGGGCGGCGCCGGTCCACTTCCTGTTCCCGAGCGGGCGGGTGCCGCTCCTGCCCGAGGTGACCGACTACGCCCGGCCGAGCTTCGGGCCCGGCCGCAGCGCCTACGGGGCGGCCTACGACCTGATGAGCCGCATCCGGGCCGATTTCCGGTTCGACGCGAAGGCCACCACCGTGCACACGCCGCTGGCCGAGGCCTTCGCCGGGCGGGCCGGGGTCTGCCAGGACTTCGCCCACCTGATGATCGCCGCCCTGCGCGGCCTGGGGCTGCCGGCCGCCTATGTCAGCGGCTACCTGCGCACCGTCCCGCCCCCGGGCCGGCCCCGCCTGCGCGGGGCGGATGCGAGCCACGCCTGGGTGGCGGTGTGGTGCGGCGACGGCTGGCTCGGCCTCGACCCCACCAACGGTTGCGCGGTGCGCGACGACCACATCGTCGTCGCCCGGGGCCGCGACTACGGCGACGTGGCCCCGCTCGACGGCATCGTCAGCGCCTCGGGCCGCCAGCGCCTCAAGGTCGAGGTCGACGTCATCCCCGAGACCGAGGCGGGGGACGCGGCCCAGGGCCTCGCGCTGGTGGGCTGAGGTCGAGACGGGGATCCCGAAGGGCCGTGCCCTTCGGCGGGTCTTCAGGGCGGAGCCGTGGCATGCAGGGCTCTGCCCTGCACCCGCGAAAGGACACGTCCTTTCGAAACCCCCTACGCCGCCTCGGTCCGCGCCGCCGCGAAGGCGGCGTGCTCGGCCACCAGCGCGCCCGAGAGCGCCTGCGCGATCAGCGCCCGGGTCTCGTCCACCCCGTAGAGGGCGACGAACGAGCCGAAGCGGGGGCCGCGCGCCTCGCCGAACAGCACGTTGTAGAGGCTCGTGAACCACGCCTGCGACACGCCGGGCCGCCCGTCCGGGCTCTTGGCCTTGCCGGACAGGTCGGGAAAGTGCCGCCGCCCGACCTCGTAGACCGCAGCCTGGAGCGCCTCCGCGTCGGTGGAGCCCGCGTGCTCGGCGAGCGTCGCCGACAGATCCTCCAGCGCCGCCCGCTCCTCCGGGGTCGGCGCCCGATATTGCTTGGCCGGCCGCACGAAGTCGGAGAAGTAGGCCAGCGCGTGGCCGACCAGCCGGTCGAGCCCCGGATGCGTCTCCGGCCCGACGCCGGGCGCGTAGCGGCGGATGAAGCCCCACAGCACGCCGGGATCGTCGGTGTTGGCCACCGCGGCGAGGTTGAGCAGCATCGCGAAGGTCAGGCTCGCGCCCTCGACCCGCTCCGGCTCCGGCGGGGTCCCGGCATGCAGGTGCCAGACCGGGTTGCCGAGCCGGTTCTTGGCGTCCTGGGTCCCGTAGCGGTCGAGGTGGCCGAGATACTCGTCCACGTGCCGCGGGATCACGTCGAAGAACAGCCGCTTGGCCTCCCGCGGCTTGGCGTACATGAACAGCGCCAGCGAATCCGGCGTGCCGTAGCGCAGCCAGTCGTCGATGGTCAGCCCGTTGCCCTTCGACTTCGAGATCTTCTGGCCCTTCTCGTCGAGGAAGAGCTCGTAGTTGAAGCCCTCGGGGGGCTCCCCGCCGAGCGCCCGGGCGATCCGGGCCGAGAGCTTGACCGAGTCGATCAGGTCCTTGCCGGCCATCTCGTAATCGACGCCGAGCGCCACCCAGCGCATCGCCCAGTCGGGCTTCCACTGCAGCTTGGCGTGCCCGCCGGTGATCGGGGTCTCGTAGCGCTCCCCCGTGGCGGGGTCGCGCCACACGAGGGTGCCGGCCTCGACGCGGACCTCGTCGATCGGCACCTGCATCACCGCCCCGGTCACCGGATGGAGCGGCAGGAACGGCGAGTAGCTCGCCGAGCGCTCCGCCCGCAGGGACGGCAGCATGATCGCCATCACCGCGTCGTAGCGCTCGGCCACGCGCATCAGCGTCGCGTCGAAGATCCCGGAGCGGTAGCATTCCGTCGCCGAGCGGAACTCGTAGGCGAAGCCGAACGCGTCGAGGAAGCGGCGCAGCTCCGCGTTGTTGTGCGCCCCGAAACTGTCGTGGGTGCCGAACGGGTCGGGCACCCGGGTGAGCGGCTGGTTGAGGTGGCCGGCCAGCATCTCGCGGTTGGGCACGTTGTCGGGCACCTTGCGCAGCCCGTCCATGTCGTCGGAGAAGGCGATCAGCCGCGTCGGCACCGCGTCCCGGGTGAGCACGCGGAAGGCGTGGCGGACCATGGAGGTGCGCGCCACCTCGCCGAAGGTGCCGATGTGCGGCAGCCCCGACGGGCCGTAGCCGGTCTCGAACAGCACCTCGGTCTTGCCGGATTTCTCCAGCCGCGCCACGAGCTTGCGCGCCTCCTCGAAGGGCCACGCGGCGGCGGTGGCGGCGGCCTCGATCAGGCCGGGGTCGAGGGCGAGGGCGGGCTGTGGGGCGGGCGGTGAGGCGGACATGCGCTTTCGGGACACGGGATTCCTGACCGCTCCACCTTAGAAGGGTTCGCGGGCGAGCGGAACGCCCGGCGGCGCAGGGCAGGTGCCGGATCGCGCCGCGATCCGTGAGGCCGGGGCAGACCGGACGGCCCCGCGATCGGCGCATTGGCTTGACGCTCAGCCGGCCCGCTCGCCCCGCTTCACCGCCCCCCAGGCCGCCTCCATCGCCGCGAGGTCGGAGCGGCCGAGTTCGCCGCCGTCGGCCCGCAGCGCCGCGGCCATCGCCCGGAAGCGGCGCTCGAACTTGGCGGTGCCGTCGCGCAGCGCCGTCTCCGGGTCGATGCCGGCGTGGCGGGCGAGGTTGGCCACCGCGAACAGCAGGTCGCCGATCTCCTCGGCGAGCGCCGGCCCGTCCCCCTGCGCCAGCGCGCCCGCGACCTCGTCGGTCTCCTCGCGGACCTTGTCGATCACCTGCGCGGCGTCGTCCCAGTCGAACCCGTAGGACGCCGCCCGGCGCGAGATCTTCTCCGCCCGGGCGAGAGCCGGGAGGGCGCGGGCGACGCCGCCGAGCGGGTCGGGGGCGGGCTCCGGCCGCCCGGCCCGCTCCCGCGCCTTGATCGCCGCCCAGGCCGCCTCCACCGCCGCCGGGTCGCGCCGGGGCGTCCCCTCGGGCAGGAGCGCGCCGTCGGCGTCGAACACGTGCGGGTGGCGGCGCACCAGCTTGTCGCCGATGGCGCGGGCCACGTCGTCGAAGGCGAAGGCGCCCTCCTCCTCCGCCATCCGGGCGTGGAACACCACCTGGAGCAGCAGGTCGCCGAGTTCGTCGCGCAGGTCGTCCCGGTCGCCCCGGGCCACCGCGTCGGCGACCTCGTAGGCCTCCTCGATCGTGTAGGGGACGATCGTCTCGAAGCTCTGCGCCACGTCCCAGGGGCAGCCGCGGCGGGGATCGCGCAGCTCCGCCATCAGCCGCAGCAGCCGCTGCACGGGAGTCTCCATGGAATTCTCGTCGCGATCGGGGTTTCGAAAGGGCGAGCCCTTTCGCGGGGGCGGGGCGGAGCCCCGCGAACGGTCAGGGTTTCACCCTGACGACCCACCAAAGGGCAAGCCCTTTGGGAACCCCGGATCTGACCGCGCATCGCGCTCGCCGACGCGCTCGGCCTGGAACGCGCCGAGATAGGCGGTCAGCCGCGCGGTGACCGCCGGGTCGGCGCACTGGACCCAGACCGGGGCGGGCAGCGTCCGGGCGGGGAGCCGCAGCAGGAACGCCTCGGCCGACAGGGCGGCCTCGCGCTCGGTGGCGGCGGCGAGGAGGCGGGCGCCGGCGGAGGTGCCGACGAGGATCGCGATCGTGGCGGTGCGGCTCATCGCCCTCAACGGCCCAGCGGCCCCCGCGTTGCGAGCCGGCCGCTGCGCGAGGTGCGGGCCAGCCCGTGCTCGGTCTTGTTCCAGCGGTCGGGGGCGCGGATCAGCTCGATCAGCGCCAGCCACGCCGCGAGGCTGACCAGGGCGAAGTAGACCGGCAGCCAGGGCAGGGCGGGGACGAGGTCGCGCCAGCCCCGCCGCCGGCAGCCGAGCGCCGCCGGCCCGACGAGGGCGACGAGGCCGGTGGCGAACAGGGTGATCGCCAGCGCCATGGGCAGGTTCGCGAGCAGGCCCGGCGCGGCGGGCACGTCGCAGAGCAGGAACCGGTAGGCGGCGAGCGCGCAGCAGACGGGATAGGCCAGCGCCGAGGCGACCGCGCCCGGCACCAGGGCCACCGCGCACAGCCCCTCCAGGGGGCCGAGCCGGCGCAGGGTGGCGAGCGGCCGCCGCCCGTGGGTGAGGCTGGTCTGGAGGAAGCCCTTCATCCAGCGGGTGCGCTGGTGCAGCCACGGCCGGAGCCGGGCCGGCGCCTCCTCCAGGGTCGCGCTCGGCAGGTCGCCGACCCCGTAGCCCGCGAGCGCCAGCCGGATCCCGAGGTCGGCGTCCTCGGTGACGTTCCAGGCGTCCCAGCCGTGCAGGTCCCGCAGCACGGCGGTGCGCAGGTGCATGGAGGTGCCCCCCAGCGGCACCGGCAGGTCGAGCCGGGCGAGCGCCGGGTTCAGCACGTCGAACAGGCCCGCGTATTCGAGGGCGAACAGCCGGGCGAGCCCGGAATCCTCCGCGTTGTCGATCAGCAGCCGGCCCTGGAGGCAGGCGGTGGTCGCGGGCTCCCGGGCGAACACGGCCGCCGCCGTGCGGAGCTGGCCCGGATCGGGGACGTCCTCCGCGTCGTAGACCACGAGCAGCGCGCCGCGGGCGAGCGGCAGGGCGGCGTTGAGCGCCCGCGGCTTGGTCCGCGGCCGGCCCGGGGGCACGGTCACGGTCTCGAACCGCAGGGGCGTCGATACGCGGGCGAGCGCGGCGGCGGTCTCGGGGTCGTCGGCCTCGATCAGGATCTTGATGTCGAGCTTGGCCGCCGGGTAGTCGAGGGCGGCGAGCGCCCGCATCAGGCGCGGCACCACCGCCGCCTCGCGGTGGAGCGCCACCAGCACGGTGTAGACCGGCAGCTCCGTGTCCGGCAGCGGCGCCGTCTCCCCTCCCGCCTCGACCGGCGCGGGGATCGCCAGCGCCGCCACGCGGAACACCGTCATCGCCAGGAACAGGATCTGCCCCGCCAGAGCGAGGGCCAGGGCCAGCGGCCCGGGCAGGGCCGCGAAGCCGCAGAGCCCGGCCAGCATTACCAGCCCGAGGAAGGCCAGCCGGCGCGAGGCCGGTCCCCGCCCCACCGCCTGGTCCGGCGCGCGCCGCCGCAGATCCTCCGCCGCGTGGTCGGCCACCGCCTCGGGGATCGCCGCGTAGACCGCCTCGCGCAGCGCGCTCGGCGCGGTGATCGCCGGCATCCCGGCGCGGCTGCACCCGGCGAGCAGCTCGGCGATCGCCGGGCCGCGGGGGGCCAGCACGCAGGGCGCGCCCTCCCCCAGCGCCAGCGGCGCGAGGCCGGCGGCGAGGCTGTCGGGGTAGCGCAGGCCCCGGCCGAAGCGGATCGCCCCGGCCGCGCGGTAGGGGGCACCGAGCGCCCGGGCGAGCGCCCGGTAGTAATCGTCCTCCGCCATCAGGCCGTTGGCGAGCAGGGCGGTGGCGGCGTCGGTGCCCGCGGCGCGGGCGAGGTCGGCCGCCCGGGCGAGCCGGCGGGGATCGACGCCCTCGGCGAGCAGGAAGCCGATCTCCGGCGGGAGCGTCGCGGCCCCCGCGACGGTGAGGCGCAGAAACGACACGCGAAGGTTCCGCTCCCGCGGGGGCCCCGGGCCGTGCTAAGGGAGGGGGGTGAGCCGATCCCCCGCCCCCCGCTCCGATAGGAGCTTCTTCCCCCTCCTCCCGTCAATCGACGGCCGAATGAAGGCGCTCTTTTCCGGACTCTGTATCGTCGTTCTTCTGACCTGTATTGCCGATCCGCAACAGGCGTCGGCGGCTACACCTGCCGATACCCAAAAGGTGACGATCCCCAACTTCTGGAACCCGAAGAGCCGCGGTGAGCGGGTGGAGGCGCCCCAGACCGGCCGGGCGGTGCGCTTCCTGACCGACGACGAGTTCCCGCCGCTGCACTTCGCGGGGCCCGACGGGGCGCCGACCGGGTTCTCGGTGGAACTCGCCCGGGCGGTGT
The DNA here is from genome assembly GCF_030700245.1 of Methylobacterium amylolyticum. Taxonomy (GTDB): domain Bacteria; phylum Pseudomonadota; class Alphaproteobacteria; order Rhizobiales; family Beijerinckiaceae; genus Methylobacterium. Next base: position 92,281 of record NZ_JAUYZI010000010.1, on the reverse strand, counting down.
GCGAGAAGCTGGCGATCCCCTGCACGGTCCAGGCGCGCCGGTTCGACACCCTGCTCGACGCGCTGGATTCCAAGCAGGGCGACGTGGTCGCCGCCGCGATCCCGCTGACCCCGACCCTGCGGCAGAAATTCCTGGCGACCCGGCCGTATTTCCGCTGGCCGGCCCGCTTCGCCGCCCGGACCGACCGGGGCCTGCCGGTCCCCTCCGCGGCGGCGCTCGCCGGCCGCACCGTCGGGGTGATCGGCGGCAGCGCCCACGCCGCCTACCTGAAGGCGTTCTTCCCCAAGGCGGTGCCCAAGGACTTCACCGACCTCGCCGCGGCCGAGGGCGCGCTCAAGCGCGGGGAGGTCGATTACCTGTTCGCCGACGGGCTGAACCTCGCCCTCTACGTGGGCGGCCAGGAGGCGGAGGGGTGCTGCGCGCTGGTCGGCGGCGACTACCTGGAGAACCGCTACTTCGGCGAGGGCATCGGCCTCGTCACCCGCCAGGAGGACGCGGCGCTGGCCCGGGCCCTCGACGACGCGCTCCAGCGGGTATGGGACGACGGCAAGTACACCGAACTGTACCTGCGCTTCTTCCCGATCAGCCCGTTCTGAGGGGCCTGCTTGGCGGCTCCCTGCCGGAGCGGCCCCCCTCCCCTCAGGTCACGCTGCCGTAGAGGTCGTAGGCCTCGGCCCGGTCGACCTTCACGGTGACGATGTCGCCGACCCGCACCGGGCGGCGGAAGCTCGCGTGGACGGTGCCGTCGATCTCCGGCGCGTCGGCCTTGGAGCGGCCCTTGGCCACCCCGCCCGCCACCGCGTCGACGATCACCGGCAGCCGCTTGCCGACCTTGGCCCGTTGCAGGCGCAGCGACACCGCGGCCTGGGTCTCCATGAACCGGCGCTTGCGCTCGGCCTGCACCTCCTGCGGGATCGGATCGCCCAGCGCGTTGGCGCTCGCCCCCGCCACCGGCTCGTAGGTGAAGCAGCCGACGCGATCGAGTTTGGCCTCCTTCAGCCAGTCCAGGAGCTCGGCGAACTCGGCCTCGGTCTCCCCGGGGAAGCCGACGATGAAGGTCGAGCGGATGGCGAGATCCGGGCAGACCGTCCGCCACGCGCGGATCCGCTCCAGTTGCCGCTCCTGGTTGCCCGGCCGGCGCATGCGCTTGAGGACGGACGGGCTCGCGTGCTGGAGCGGCATGTCGAGGTAGGGGAGCACCTTCCCCTCCGCCATCAGCGGGATCACCTCGTCCACGTGCGGGTACGGGTAGACGTAGTGCAGCCGCACCCAGGCGCCGAGTTCGCCCAGTTCCTTGGCGAGGTCGTAGAACTTCGCCCGCACCGCCCGGTCGCGCCACGGGCTCTGCGCGTAGCGCAGGTCCACCCCGTAGGCGCTGGTGTCCTGCGAGACGACGAGCAGCTCCTTCACGCCGGCTTTGACCAGCTTCTCGGCCTCGCGCAGCACGTCGCCGGCCGGGCGGCTGACGAGGTTCCCGCGAAGGCTCGGGATGATGCAGAAGCTGCACCGGTTGTTGCAGCCCTCGGAGATCTTCAGGTACGCGTAGTGCCGCGGCGTCAGCTTGATCCCCTGCGGCGGGATCAGGTCGAGGAACGGGTCGTGCACCGGCGGCACCGCCTCGTGCACCGCCGCCACCACCGATTCGTAGGCCTGCGGCCCGGTCACCGCGAGCAGGTCGGGATATTTGTCGCGGATCTCTTCCGGCTGCGCGCCCATGCAGCCGGTGACGATCACCCGGCCGTTCTCGGCCATGGCGTCGCCGATCGCGGCGAGCGACTCCGCCTTGGCGGAATCGAGGAACCCGCAGGTGTTGACGATCACCACGTCCGCCCCGTCGTGGCGGCGGGCCATCTCGTAGCCCTCCGCCCGCAGGTGGGTGAGAATGCGCTCGGAATCGACCAGGGCCTTCGGGCAGCCGAGGGACACGAACGAGATCTTCGGGGCTGCGCCGACAGGCGAGCGAGTCTCGGGCGAGGCGGTGGCGGTCATGGGCAGGTCGATGTGGTGCGCGGCGCCGCGCGGCCTTGGCGGCGCGCGGCGAACGCTGGCGGTTTCGGGATCTGCCCCCGATATAGCGGCAACGGCGCCTCCGCGCGAGGCCGGGGGCCGCGGGGGTGCCCGGCGACGGGGGGATGCGCGCGCGGGCGCCCTTTCCCCGCGGCACCGCCTGTGCGACGGCGTTGGGTGATGGTCGTCTCGCGGAGCGACCCGGATCTGGCGCATGTTCCCTCCCCCTTGCGGGGAGGGGTAGGGGTGGGGGTGGTGCCGGACGAGGCGCAGCGGTGCCTCCTGAACCACCCCCACCTCCACCTCCTCCCCACAAGGGGGGGAGAGCAGCGCGTCCGGTTTCGCGGGGTGAACCGGCCGGTGCCGCCCGGCGCAAATCCCTGGCGATGCCCCGCGCGTGCGGGGCTGCTCCGTCGCGCGGCGACTCCTGAGGACTTCGACCCGACCGGCCATGCCGACCCGAGAGACGCCGACCCGAGAAGTCCGGACCCGCGAGATCTGGACCCGCGAGATCCCGCCCCTCGATGCGGTCGCCGCCGCTGCGCGGCTGCGGCACCTGCCGGGGCTCGCCTTCCTCGACAGCGCGATGGCGCACCCGACGCTGGGGCGCCACTCGGTGGTGGCCGCCGACCCGTTCGCCCGCTTCCGCTACCGGGACGGCGCCGCCGCGCTCGACGGGCGCCCGGTGCCCGGCGGTCCGATCGAGGCCCTGCGCGCCTGCCTCGCCCCCTACCGGGTCGCGCCCGGGTCCGAGCCGTTCCCGGGCGGGGCGATCGGCTACCTCGCCTACGATCTCGGCGCCTGCCTGGAGCGCGTCCCCGCCCCGGCCCGGCGGGCGGGGCTGACCGACGACATCGCGCTGAACCTCTACGACACGGTGCTGGCGATCGACCACGCCGCGGGCACCTGCCGCCTCGTCGCCACCGGCTTCCCGGAGACCGAGCCGGCCGCCCGGGCCGCCCGGGCGGAGCAACGCCTCGACCGCTTCGCCCAACTCCTCGCCGGACCCGGAGACTTGGCGGCGTCCCCGCCCCCCGCGCCGCTCGCGTGGCGCTCGAACTTCTCCCGCCAAACGTATGAACTGGCCGTGGAAAAGGTCAAAGAATACATCCGCGCCGGCGACATCTATCAGGCCAACATCGCCCAGCGCTTCGCCGCCGACCTGCCCGCGGGATTCGACCCGTTCGCGCTCTACCGGCGGCTGCGCGCGGCCAACCCCGCGACCTTCGGCGCCTACCTGGCCTACGAGGGCCTGAGCGTGGCCTCGTCGTCCCCTGAGCGCTTCGTGAGCCTCGACGGCCGCCGGGTCGAGACCCGGCCGATCAAGGGCACCGCCCGCCGCCTGCCCGACCCCGAGGCCGACCGGGCGGCGGCCGAGGCGCTGGTCGCCTCGGTGAAGGACCGGGCCGAGAACGTGATGATCGTTGACCTCCTGCGCAACGACCTCTCCCGGGTCTGCGAGCCGGGCAGCGTCGCGGTGCCGACCCTGTGCGGGCTGGAGACCTACGCGGGCGTCCACCACCTCACCTCGGTGGTGACCGGCACGCTCCGGCCCGGCCTCGACGGACTCGACCTCCTGGAGAACACCTTCCCGGGGGGCTCGATCACCGGTGCCCCGAAGATCCGGGCGATGGAGATCATCGGCGAGATCGAGGAGGACGCCCGGGAGATCTACTGCGGCGCCATCGGCCGGATCGGCTTCGACGGCGGGCTCGACACCTCCATCGCCATCCGCACCGTGTTCATGGACGCCTCGACCGCCGTGCTCCAGGCCGGGGGCGGGGTGACGCTGCTCTCGGAGGCGGGCCCCGAGTACGACGAGACCCTGGCCAAGGCCGCCCGGGTGTTCGAGGCGTTCGCATGATCCTCGTCCTCGACAACTACGATTCCTTCGTCTTCAACGTCGTGCGCTACCTGGAAGAGCTCGGCGCGAGCGTCCGCGTCGCCCGCAACGACGCGCTCGACGTGGCCGGCATCCGGGCGCTCGCGCCCGACGCGCTGGTGATCTCGCCGGGCCCGTGCACGCCGGCCGAGGCCGGGGTGTCGCTGCCGGCGATCCGGGAGCTGTCGGGCGCCGTGCCGATCCTCGGCGTCTGCCTCGGCCACCAGGCGATCGGCGCGGCCTTCGGCGGCCGGGTCGAGCGGGCGGTCCGTCCGCTCCACGGGCAGGCGACGCCGGTGGCGCACGGGGGCACGCGCCTGTTCGCCGGCCTGCCCGACCCGATGCCGGTCGGGCGCTACCACTCCCTCGTGGTCGCCCCGCAGCCCGGGATGGAGACGGCCCTCACCGTCGATGCCCGCTCGGCCGAGGGCGAGGTGATGGCCCTCTCCCACGTCGCCCACCCGACCTACGGCGTGCAGTTCCACCCGGAATCGGTGCTGACCGAGGGCGGCCACACGATTTTTTCCAACTTTTTGGATCTCGCCCGCACGTGGCGGGCTGGGCGGGGGCCTGACGATGCTGTGGCGTGACGGGCGCGTCCACGAGGGCACGATCGCGCCCCTCGACCACGCCGACCGCGGCCTGACGCTCGGCGACGGCCTGTTCGACACGGCGCTGGCCCTCGACGGCCGGATCGCCTTCGAGGCGGCCCATGTCGAGCGGCTCGCGGCTTCCGCCGAGGCCCTCGGCATCCCCGCCGACGGGCAGGCGATCCGCGGGGCGATGCGGGCGCTGGCGGCGCGCGGCGCGCGGCTCGCGATCCGCACCACCCTCACCCGCGGCGCCGGCCCCCGCGGCCTCAAGCCCCCGGACGACCCGCGCCCGACCCTGTTCGCCGTCGCCGCCCCGAGCAGCCGGGCACTGGCCTTCGCGCCCCTGCGCCTCTGGCCGACGGGGATCGCCCGCAACGACACCTCCCCCGCCGCCCGCCACAAGACGCTCGGCTACCTCGACGCGGTGCTGGCCGCCCGCGAGGCCGCCGCCGCGGGGTTCGACGAGGCCTTGTTCTGCAACACCCGCGGGGCGGTGGCCTGCGCGGGGACGGGCAATGTTTTCTGTGTGCTGGTGAGTGCCACCGGTACCGACGCCGCGCGCGACGCCGCCGCGCACGCGCCCTCCCCCCTCTGCGGGGGAGGGTGGCCCTCGCGTCAGCGAGGGTCGGGAGAGGGGAGCGCCATCTCCGGAGAGGTCGCGCCGGGTGCTGCATCCTCCAGCGTCGCGCCGCCCCTCACCCGACCCCCTTCGGGGGCCACCCTCCCCCGCAGAGGGGGGAGGGAGGACGGGCGTCTCCGCCTCGTCACGCCCCCCCTCTCCGACGGCGTGCTCGCCGGCATCACCCGCGCCCAGGTGCTGGCGCTCGCCCCCGCCTGCGGGCTCGCGGTGGAGGAGCGGTCGCTGAGCCTCGACGAGCTGCGCGGCGCCGAGGCGGTGTTCGTCACCAACGCCCTGCGCCTGCTCGCCCCGGTCACCGCACTCGGCACGACCACCTACGCCAGCGCCGCGCACCCGGCGGTCGGGCGCCTGATCGCGGCCCTGCGCGCGGCGGTCGCCCGGTCCTGCGGCGTCGATGCGGAGCAGGTCGCGTGAGCGCGGGACGGGGTCGCGCCGGGCTGCGCTACGGGCTCGCCGCCCTCTACGCGGTCATCGGCGTGGTCCATCTGGTGGCGACGGACACGATGCTGCCGCTGATGCCGGACTGGGTGCCGGAGCCGCGGCTCGTCATCCTCGCCACCGGCCTGTGCGAGATCGCCGGGGCGATCGGGCTGCTGACCCGCTCCTTCCGCCGGGCGGCGGCGGTCGGCCTCGCCCTCTACGCGGTCTGCGTCTACCCGGCCAACCTCAAGCACGCGCTGGAACACGTGCACATCGCCGGCATCCCCGATTCCTGGTGGTATCACGGGCCGCGGCTGGCGTTTCAGCCGGTCTTCGTCTGGGCCGCCCTCTGGGCCGGCGGCCTGATCGACTGGCCGTTCCGGCGGCGGGTGGGATAGGACCGTCCCGCGAGCGGCCAATCGCCTGTGGTCGCCGCCCCCGCCCGGCTTGACCCGGGCGCCGCGCATCTGGAACGGATCGGGAACCGACAGGCGTGCCCGAGGCGGCGATGACGGGGCCGGCGCTCCGGAAGATCATCCACATCGACATGGACGCGTTCTACGCCTCCGTCGAGCAGCGGGACGAGCCCGCCTTGCGCGGTCTGCCGCTGGCGGTCGGCGGCTCGCGGGAGCGCGGCGTGGTGATGGCGGCGAGCTACGCGGCCCGCGCCTTCGGCGTGCGCTCGGCGATGCCGTCCGCCACCGCCCGGCGGCTGTGCCCGGACCTCGTGTTCGTGAAGCCGCGCTTCGAGGTCTACCGGGCGGTGTCCGAGGAGATCCGCGCGGTCTTCGCCCGCCACACCGAGGCGATCGAGCCGGTGGCGCTGGACGAGGCCTATCTCGACGTGACCGACAACCTGTCGGGGCTTCCCACGGCGACCGCCGTCGCCCGGGCGATCCGGGCGGAGATCCTGGAGCGGACCGGCCTCGTCGCCTCGGCCGGGGTCTCCTACAACAAGTTCCTGGCCAAGGTCGCCTCGGACCACCGCAAGCCCGACGCGCTGTTCGTGATCACCCCGGCCATGGGCCCGGACTTCGTCGCCGCCCTGCCGATCGGCCGCTTCCACGGGGTCGGGCCGGTGACCGAGACCAAGATGAAGCGGCTCGGCATCCACACCGGCGCCGACCTGCGCGCCTGGAGCCTGGAGGCCCTGCGCGACGCCTTCGGCTCGGCCGGGGCCTACTATCACGCGGTCGCCCGCGGGACCGACGAGCGGCCGGTGCGGGCGCACCGGGAGCGCAAGTCGATCGGCGCCGAGACCACCTTCTCCGACGACACCGCCGCCTACGCGGTGCTGGCCGAGCGGCTGGCGCCCATGCTCGACAAGGTCTGGCGCACGGCCGAGGCCAAGGCGATGCGCGGGCGGACCGTGACGCTGAAGCTCAAGTTCTCCGACTTCTCCCTCGTCACCCGCGCCCGCTCCCTCTCCGCCCCCGTCGCGGAGCGGGCGGAGCTGGAGCGGATCGGCCTCGACCTGCTCGCCGGCCTGTTTCCCCTGCGGCGCAGCGCCCGGCTGATCGGGGTGTCGCTCTCGGGCTTCGAGCGGGAGGCGGCGGAGCCCCCGCGCCAGCTCGGCCTCGGGCTCTGAGGCCGGGCCGGCGCGGCGCCCTTACTTGTTGGTGCGGCCCCGGTGGTCGGGGTCGATGCCGCCGTCCAGCCGCGTCTCGTTCGCCACGTCGCCCTCGAAGGTGGAATCCGCCTCCAGGTCCTCCGGGTCGGCCCCGCTCATCCCCTTGGACGTGCCGATGCCGGGATTGCCCTTGAGATCGGCGTCGGTCGGGGTCTCGGTCTTGGCGTGCTTGTTCGACATGCTACCTCCTGGCTGAGGGGGCAACGCGGAGCACACCGCCCGGTCCCGGGCCTGCGGCGGTTCGCCCGATGCATCGGAAACGGGGATCCCGAAGGGCTGTGCCCTTCGGCGGGTTTTCAGGGCGGAGCCCTGAAGATGGTGGGGCTCCGCCCCAAGCCCTGGGACAGGGCGCGGCCCTCTCGAAACCCGATCTTCCGCGCGCCTCAGTCGATCTCCGCCATCCGGACCCGGTGCACGCCCGCCGCCGCCATCCGCGCCCAGGCCTCGGCCACCGAGCCGCCGGCGGGCGAGGGCGCGTCGATGCCCCGCACCGCGTCCTCCACCACCACCACGGCGAAGCCGGCGTCGCGGGCGTCCAGCGCGCTCCACAGCACGCAGAAATCCGTGGCGAGCCCGCACAGGGTCAGCCGGGTGACGCCACGCTCGCGCAGCGCCCCGGCGAGCCCGGTGCGGGTGGTGCGGTCGGCCTCCAGGAAGGCCGAGTAGCTGTCGACGGTGAAGTGCGTCCCCTTGCGCACCACGAGGTCCGCGAACCCGGTGTCGAGGCCCGGGGCGAAGGCGGCGCCCGGTGTGCCGCGGACGCAGTGGGACGGCCACAGGGTCTGGTCGCCGTAGGGCAGCCGCACCCGCTCGAACGGGGCCCGGCCCGGGTGGTGCGCCGCGAACGAGACGTGGCCCGGCGGGTGCCAGTCCTGCGTCAGCGCCACCTGCCCGAACTTCGTCTGGAGCGCGTTGATCGGCGCGACCACCGCGTCGCCGTCCGGTACCGGCAGGGCGCCGCCTGCCATGAAGTCGACCTGCACGTCGACGACGAGCAGCAGGTCGGCGTGCCCCGGGGTCACGGGAGACCCCGGGGTGCCGGGGGGCGGGCCCCCCGGCGGGCGCGGGCGGGGCCCGCTCTCCCGGATCGGCCGCTCACGGCACCAGGACGGTGGAGCCGGTGGTCTCGCGGCCGGCGAGGTCGCGGTGGACGCCGACGGCGTCCGACAGCGGGCGCACCGCGTTGACCGCGATCTTCACCGCGCCGGAGGTCACGGCGGCGAACAGGCGGCCGGCGGCCTCGTCCAGCACCTCGCGCCGGCTCGCGAAGGTCGCGAGCGTCGGGCGGGTCACGTAGAGCGAGCCCTTGGCCGCGAGCAGGCCGAGGTCGAGCCCGGTGATCGGCCCGGAGGCCGAGCCGAAGCTCGCGAGCAGGCCGGTGGGGGCGAGGCTGTCCAGCGAGCCCATCAGGGTCGACTGGCCGACGCCGTCGTAGACCACCGGCACGCCCTTGCCGCCGGTGATCTCGCGCACCCGCTTGGCCACGTCCTCCTCGCGGTAGAGGATCACGTGGTCGCAGCCGTTGCGCTTGGCCAGCTCAGCCTTCTCGGCGCTGCCCGCGGTGCCGATCACCGTGGCGCCGAGGTGCTTGGCCCACTGGCAGGCGATCAGCCCGACGCCGCCGGCCGCCGCGTGCCAGAGGATCGTGTCGCCGGGCTTCACCGCGTAGGTCCGGTACAGGAGGTACTCGGCGGTCAGGCCCTTGAGCATCATCGCCGCGGCGGTCTGCGCGTCGACCCCGTCCGGCATCGCCACGGCGGCGGCGGCCGGGATCACCGCCTCCTCCGCGTAGCAGCCGTCCGGCGCCGAGCCGTAGGCCACCCGGTCGCCGACCTTGAAGCCGGTCACGCCCTCGCCCACCGCCGAGACCGTGCCCGCGCCCTCCTTGCCGGGGGTGTAGGGCATGTGCGGCGACTTGTAGGCGCCGGTGCGGAAGTAGATGTCGATGAAGTTGACGCCCGCCGCCTCCTGCCGGACGCGGATCTGCCCCTTGCCCGGCTCGGCGAGCGGAACATCCTCGTACTTCATCACCTCGGGGCCGCCGTACTCGTAGACCCGGATCGCCTTCGGCATCGTCCCTCTCCCGCTGTCCTCAACGCGTGTCCGTTCGGGACCGGACAATGCCCGCCCCGGACGGTAATATCCCGGCGATGCGTGCGCATGCCCTCTCCCCTCTGCGGGAGAGGGTGGCGCCCGCAGGGCGTCGGGAGAGGGGAGCCCGGCTTCCGGCACGATCGCGGCGGCCGATGCCGTGCGCCGCGTCCGGCACCGTCTCTCCCCTCTCCCGACCCTCGCTCACGCGAGGGCCACCCTCCCCCGCAGAGGGGGGAGGGACGGCGCAGGTTGCAGATCCGGCCGTGCCGATCTGCGAGCGTCGACTGCGCCGCATGCCTTCCGGGACCCGGTATAGCGGAGCCCCGACGCGAGGCAATTTCTCGTTGGTTCCGATGCCCTACCCATCCAGCCCGAGCATCAGCCCGAGGTTCTGCACCGCCGCCCCCGAGGCGCCCTTGCCGAGATTGTCGAGGCGCGCGACCAGCACCGCCTGCCCGTGCTCGGCCGAGCCGAACACCCGCAGCTCCAGCCGGTCGGTGTCGTTGAGATCCTCCGCCTCGAGCTTTTCACGGTGGGAGCCGGTGGCGGCGCCCTCCACCACCTGCACCAGCGGCTGGCCGGCGTACCACGCGACCAAAGCCGCCTCGAGGTCGGCCGCCGAGGGCCGGCCCGGCAGGGCGTCGAGGTGGAGGGGCACGCTCACCAGCATGCCCTGGCGGAAGTTGCCGACCGAGGGCACGAAGATCGGCCGGCGGGTGAGCCCGCTATAGGTCTGCAACTCCGGCACGTGCTTGTGCGCGAAGCCGAGACCGTAGAGCTGGAAGGGCGGGGCGCGGCCGGCCTCGTAATCCTCGATCATCGCCTTGCCGCCGCCGCTGTAGCCGCTGACCGCGTTGACGCTGAGGGGGAAGTCGGCCGGGATCAGCCCGCCCTCGACCAGCGGCCGCAGCAGGGCGATGCCGCCGGTGGGGTAGCAGCCGGGATTGGCCACCCGCCGGGCGCGGGCGACCGCCGGCCCCTGCGCCCGGCTGAGTTCCGGGAAGCCGTAGACCCAGCCGGGACTGACCCGGTGGGCGGTGCTGGCGTCGAGCACCTTGGGGCCGCCCTCGGGGAGCGAGTCGGCGAGCGCCACGGTCTCGCGGGCGGCGGCGTCCGGCAGGCACAGCACCACGAGGTCGACCGCGGCGAGCAGCGCGCGCTTGGCCTCCGGGTCCTTGCGCTGCTCCGGCGCGATCGAGCGCAGCGTCACGCGGCCCTCGCGCTCCAGGCGCTCGCGGATGCCGAGCCCGGTGGTCCCGGCCTCGCCGTCGATGAACACGCTCGGCCGCACCGGACCGGTCTTCGCCTCTTCGCCCATCGCTCATGCTCATCCCGCCGGGCCCGCGCCCGGTCGTCGCAGGCGGCAGGTGGCTGCTGGGCGTGCGCCTGTCAACGGCCGGATCCGTCCACACCCGCGCACCGGGGCCGCGGGAACGGCGCCGGGGGCCTCCGCTTTAGTCGCGCAACCTGAATCCGGAGATGCAACGATGGCGGGCACAGCCAAGAAGACCGACCCGAAGCTTTGGGAGGACGTGAAGGAGAAGGTCACGAAATCGGCCAAGGGCGGCAAGCCCGGCCAGTGGTCCGCCCGCAAGGCGCAGATGGCCACATCCGAGTACAAGAAGGAGGGCGGCGGCTACAAGGGCAAGAAGAGCGGCGACAACCACCTCAAGCAGTGGACCGACGAGGAGTGGGGCACGAAGTCGGGTGAGGAGAGCGGCAAGACCGGCGAGCGCTACCTGCCGAAGAAGGCCCGCGCCGACCTCACCGACAAGGAATACGCGGACTCGACCGCCAAGAAGCGCGCCGACACGAGGAAGGGCAAGCAGTTCTCGAAGCAGCCCAAGGCGGCGGCCGAGAAGGCGGCCAAGGCGCGCAAGGATGGGGCGCGCAAGGACGGCAAGGGCTCCGGGACGACCAAGGCCGCGCTGATGAAGAAGGCCCGGGCCCAGGACGTGCCGGGGCGCTCGACGATGTCGAAGGCGGAGCTGGAGCGGGCGGTGCACGCCTGAGCGGCGTGGTGGTCCCGGGCTGGCTCGCCGACGCGTGCAGAGGCGGAAACGAAGAAGGGCGGCGCCTCGCGGCACCGCCCTCCCTCTCCGTGCATGGAATCCGAAAAATCAGCGCTTCGAGAACTGGAAGCTGCGGCGGGCCTTGGCGCGGCCGTACTTCTTGCGCTCGACGACGCGGGCGTCGCGGGTGAGGAAGCCCTCGCGCTTGAGCGGGCCGCGCAGCTCGGGCTCGTAGTAGGTGAGCGCCTTGGACAGGCCGTGGCGCACGGCGCCCGCCTGACCCGAGAGGCCGCCGCCGGCCACCGTGACGGTGATGTCGTACTGGTCGACGCGGCCGACGATCTCCAGCGGCTGGCGCAGGATCATGCGCAGCACCGGACGGGCGAAGTAGGTCTCCACCGGGCGCTTGTTGACGACGACCTTGCCGGAGCCGGGCTTGATCCAGACGCGGGCGACCGCGTCCTTGCGCTTGCCGGTGGCGTAGGCGCGCCCTTGCGCGTCCAGCTTCTGGACGTGGACGGGGGCCTCGTTGGCGGGGTCGACGGCGCCGGTGTTGGCCCGGTTGAGGTCGGCGAGGGACTGAAGGGTCGCCATGGTCACGCGCTCACGTTCTTGCGGTTGAGGGCGCCGACGTCGAGCGTCTGCGGAGACTGAGCCTCGTGCGGGTGCGCGCCGCCCTTGTAGACGCGCAGGTTCCCGAGGATCTGGCGGAACAGCGGGCCGCGCGGCAGCATGCGCTCCACGGCCTTCTCCACGACGCGCTCCGGGAAGCGGCCTTCGAGGATGAACTTGGCCGAGCGCTCCTTGATGCCGCCCGGGTAGCCGGTGTGGTAGAAGTAGCTCTTCTGATTGTACTTGCGGCCGGTGAACTTCACCTTCTCCGCGTTGATGACGATGACGTTGTCGCCGCAATCGACGTGGGGCGTGTAGGCGGCCTTGTGCTTGCCGCGCAGGCGCATCGCGACGATCGAGGCGAGGCGGCCGACGACGAGGCCCTCCGCGTCGATCACGATCCACTTCTTGTCGACCTCGGCGGGCTTCAGCGAGGTGGTCTTCATAGCCAAATCCCGTCAGGTGGCTTCGGAAACGGGCGCCGGACGAGACCGTGCGCCGAAAAGCGAGCCGCCGCGTGCGGACACGCGGCGGCGAGGCCGGCTGCATAGCCGCGGCGAACCCCCGGGTCAACCCGGACGGCGCGCGGGCAAGCGAAAAAAGCCGAATGCGGCGAGGGGGTTCGGCGATGCGGTACTCGGATACCGTGTCGTTCAGTCCCGGCGCGGCCCGCGCTCGGCGATGGTCAGGCGCTGCACGCCGCGGCCGGCGAGCACGGGCTTCCTCGCGCTGAGGATGCGCGAGTTCACCCCCGTCCAGCCGATCTCGCCCGACAGCCGCCCGTACTCGATCTTCGGGCAGCGGTTCATGATCACCGTGACGCCGCGCGCCTCGGCCCGGGAGGCGGCCGCGTCGTCGCGCACCCCGAGCTGCATCCAGATCGTCTTCGGCAGGGGATCGAGCGCCAGCGCCGCGTCGACCACCCCGCCCGCGGCGGCGGAGCTGCGGAACACCTCGACCATGTCGATGGCGTCCGGGATCTCGGCGAGCGAGCCGGCCACGCGGCGCCCGAGCAGGTCCTGCCCGGCGAGCCCCGGATTGACCGGGGTGACGGCGTAGCCGCGGTCGAGGAGGTACTTCAGCACGATCCAGCTCGGCCGGGCCGGGTTCGCCGAGGCGCCGACCAGCGCGATCGTGCGGGTGCCGTTCAGGATCGCGCGGATCTGCGCGTCCGGGTAGCGCGCGTGCCGGTCGGCTTGCGTCGGGTCCATCGCGGGTCGGGGGTTGCGTGGGTGGGGGGCCACGTTCGCTACGCCGGGCGCCGCGGGAGCGTCAACGCGCCCGCCCCCCGGAAGCGCCCCGCAGCGCCCGCCGCCGGACGGCCGAAAGTTTTTTCGTCCCCGCCGCGCGAGACCGCCTCTGGCGCGCCCATGCCCCCGGCGAGGCGGCGGATCGGCCGCAGATTCAGGGAGATGCGACGATGAAACAGGCGATGCTCCTCGTGCTCCTCGGCGCCGGCCTCCTCGGCCCCGCGCAGGCCCGGGAACCCTTCACGGAGGACGCGGCCCCGCCGCGGGGCAACCCGGAATTCCTCGGCGTCGATCTCGACACCGGCGGCGTCTACTACAACGGCCGCAACTCGGGCCGGTACTGCGTCTACCGCACGGTCGACGTGTTCAACCGCTACACCGGCTACGTCGAGGCGCGCCGGGTGCGCCGCTGCGGCCGCGGCCTCTACCTGCCGTGAGGGGCCGGACGATGCTGATCGCGCTCTCGCCGCTCCACCTCGCCGTCCTCAGCCTGATCTTCGCGGTGATCGCGCGATGCTGACGCCGATCCCGGGGCCCCGTCCGGGACGGCGGCCCGCGCGGGTCCCGCGCACCGCAATTGTTTCCCAGGCCGGCCCGGGGTAACCCTCGCCCGGACAGGGCCGGCGTCCCGAGCGAGGACGGACGCCCCGAGCTGAGGAAGATTGTCCCGAGGGCGACCGGGGAGAGGATCGTGGCGAGACAGGCATCAGGGCGCAGCACCGCGGCGCTCCAGGCGGCATTCCTCCATGCGGCATTCCTCCGGGCCCCGCTTCTCCGGATCACGCTTCTCCAAGTTATCCTTCTCCTGGCCGCGCTCCTCCCGATCCCGGCCCGGGCGGCGCCCGAGGCGGCGGATTTCGGCGACAACGCCGACTCGATCGCCGTGGTGATCGGCAACCGCAACTACAAGCAGACGGTGCCGGTCGATTACGCCCACAACGATGCCGCCGCGATCCGCGCCTACCTGATCGAGCGCTTGGGCTATCGCGAGGGCAACGTCTTCGTCCTGAACGACGCGACGCTCAACGAGTTCAACCAAGCGTTCGGCACCGAGCGCAACCCGCAATCGGGCCGGCTGTGGCGCAGCGTGCGCGAGGGCCGCTCGAACGTCTTCGTCTACTACTCGGGCCACGGCGTGCCGGATCTGGCCACGAAGCAGCCCTTCCTGCTGCCCGAGGACGGCAACCCGAACCAGGGCGAGAGCGGCTACGCGCTGGAGACCCTCTACCGCAACCTCGACCTCGTGAAGCGCCGGATCGGGCCCGAGCGCCAGCTCGTGGTGATGATCGACGCCTGCTTCACCGGCGAGACCGGGCGCAAGGGCGAGAGCCTGCTGGCGGTCTCGGCCCCGGGCTTCGCGCCGGCCCGGCCCAAGGCGGGCAACGGGATCGTGCGGGTGGTGGCGACCTCCGGCGCGACGCCCGCGAACTGGGACGAGCCGAACCGGCTCGGCCTGCTGACCAGCCGCTTCCTGATGGGCGTCTCGGGGCTCGCCGACGCCAAGGATCAGTTCGCCGACACCAAGGATCAGCAGGGCGACGGCGACGGGCAGGTCTCCTGGGGGGAGCTGAAGCGCTACCTCGCCCGCGAGGTCGAGGAGGCGGCCCGCCGCACCTCGGGCCGCGCGCAGGTGCCGGAGGTCGACGACGCGCCGATCGTGCTGAAGGCCTCGCTGCCGGTGGAGGCCGTGGCCCGGGGCGTCGCCTCGGTGCGCGACGAGGCGGCGTGGCGGCGCGCGGAGACCGCGGGCACCCGCGAGGCGATCGAGGCCTATATCGGCGGCTGCGGCGCGGTCTGCGCCTACCGGCCCCAGGCGATGGACCGGCTGCTGGCCGGGCGGCAGCGGGACGCCGCGGCGATCGACCAGGAGAACTGGGCGCGGTTCGGCAGCGCCCGGCAGTACCAGGCCTACCTCGATTCCTGCGGCGCGGTCTGCGCCTATCGCGGCCTCGCGGAGGGCTATCTCGGCGGCCAGAACCCGAGCGCCGATCCCCGGGTCAAGCGCTGCGACGCGCTCGCGGCGGGCACCGACGACCCCGACCGGCCCCAGGGCGTGCCGGGGGTGAAGCTCGGCCGGATCGAGGCCACGGCCGCGACCGAGGCCTGCCGCGAGGCGTCCACCGCCTACCCGGGCCTGCGCCGGCTCGCCTACCAGCTCGGCCGCGCCTACGACCGGGCCGACCGCTACAAGGAGGCGTTCTCCGCCTACGACCGCGCCGCCAAGGCCGGCAGCGTCTCGGCGATGAACAACCTCGCCACGCTCTACGAGAACGGCCAGGGGGTGAAGCGCCAGCAGGCCGAGGCGCTGCGGCTCTACCGGCAGGCGGGCGAGGGCGGCAACGTCGTGGCGCTCGCCAACGCCGCGCGGATGCTCGAGTACGGCAACGGCGTGCCCAAGGACGAGGCCGCGGCGGTGGCGCTCTACAAGCGCGCGGTCGAGGGCGGCGACGTCGCCTCGATCTCCAAGCTGGTGCCGCACTACGCCACCGGCGCCTACGGCTTCCCGAAGGACCTGCGCCGGGGCTTCGACCTGTTCCGGCAGGCCGCCGACAAGGGCGACCCCGTCGCCATGGCCACGATGGCGACGCTGATCGACAACGGCTTCGGCCGCTACTTTCCGGGGGTGCGCTCGTCCGACATGGTGATGCGGGCGCTGAAGCGGGGCGAGCTCGGCGCGGCCTCGGTCTCGGCCACCGACACGGCGGCCCAGAAGCTCAAGCCGGAGACGATCCGCACCGTCCAGCGCGCGGTGAAGGAGGCGGATTACTACCCGGGCGCCCTCGACGGCCGCTTCAACCCGGTCTTCGTGCGGGCGCTCGACCAGTACGCCCGGGCGAACGAGGCGGAATGAGAGTGATCCGAAGGGGAGTACCGGCCCGCGCAATCCTCCCTCCCCCCTCTGCGGGGGAGGGTGGCCCCTGCGTCAGCAGGGGTCGGGAGAGGGGAGCCCGGCTTCCGGACGAGGCTCTGCCCTTCATGCAAGACGCGCCTTTTCCGGAAGCCGGGCTCCCCTCTCCCCCCCCGCTTCGCAGGGTACCCTCCCCCGCAGAGGGGGGAGGGAGAGGCGCGGTTCTGCTCCTCGCAGCCCTTCTCCTGTTCCTCATCGTTCCCGCCCGCGCCGACCCGACCACCGCCACCCTCACCCCCTTCCTCGACGCGGTGGCCGCCTGCGCCGGGCGGCCCGACCTGACGCTCGCCGTGGTCGGCGTCGAGCCGGGCCAGACGGCGCTGTCGCGCGAGCAGGCCGAGGAGGTGCGCCTCGCCGTCGAGAGCCGGCTCCAGGCGACGGGCCGGGTCAGGCTCGCGGCCGCCGCCGACGTGGTGCGGATCAAGGCGCTCGCCGAGGGCACCACCGGCCTCTCCGGCGCCGAGGCCGAGGCGCAGATCCGCGCGGCCTTCGCGGGGGACGCCAGCGTCTTCCTGGTGGAGCCCCGCCGGGCCGGCGAGACCGCGGCCCTCCGGCTCCAGGCGATCACGCGCGCGGCCGCGTGCAAGGCGACGAGCGAGCCGGTGATCCTGCCGATCCGCGTCGGGGCCGGCGTCGCCGACGTGGACGCGGTGATGGAGGGCGCGGTGAAGGCCCTCGCGCAGGCCGCGCCGAACGCGAGCGCGATCGAGGTCTGCCCCTTCGTGGCCGAGGGCGGGCACTCGACCTGCGCGGGCGCGCTCACCGACCGCCTGCTCATCGCGCTGGACGCCGAAGCGCGCTCGGCCAACCGCGTGCTGAAGGGCGCCCGCCTCGACGTGCGCCGCCGCCCGCCCGGCACCAGTTGCACCGGCGCGGTCACGGCGCGCGGGCGCTTCCTGGTCGACCGCGACCGGCAGGCGTGGATGGAGCTGGAATTCGGCCGCGACGGCGCGGTGCTGGCCCCGACCGGGCGGCGGCGCATCGGGGTCGAGGGGCTCGGCTGCGACCCGACCCCCCGCCCCTTCCTCGACCACGTGGCCGCCACGGCGCGCACCGACGGGACGCGGCTCGCGGTCGCGGCCGCCGCCACGCCCTTCGCCGCCGGCCAGCGGCTGGAGATCCGCATCGAGTCGCGCGCCCGGCAAAGCCTCTACTGCTGGGTGGTCGCCCCCGACGAGACCGCCTTCGTGGCCCTGCCGGTGCGCGGCAACGACGCCTCGCTCGCGCCCCTGAAGCCCGGCGAGGCGCGGCGCTACCCGCGCGGCTACGGGCTCGACGAGATCGTCGCGGGCGAGCCGTTCGAGAACCTGTTCGCCTGCTTCGGGGTCGAGGGCGGCCTGCCCCCCGAACTCGCCGCGCGCTGGCTCGCCGCGGCCCCCGCCGCCGACGCGGAGGCGCGGCTGCTCGCGCCCGCCGAGGTGCTCGACCTGCTCGAACGCATCCGCCAGGTGCCCGGGGTGACCGAGGCCGCGGCGCGGATCGCGGTGCGGTGAGGCGGCGGGTCGCCCCCGGCCCGCGGATCGCGCTCTGGGGCGCCCATCTCCGGCGTGCACATGCCGGTGCCGGAGCGCCCGCGGCCCGCGGGCAGGTCGGCGGGCAAGTCGGCGGGGATGACGGATGGCCGCACGCGGGTTAACCATGCGCCGCGCCGCGATGCGCCGGGGGGACGAGACCGGGAGAGGAACCATCGGGGGCTACGACGAGCGCTGCGCGGCCGATCTCGCCACCGTCGGCGAGGGGCGCGCCCTGTCGCGGGAGGATCGGGCGTGGCTCGCCCGGGTCGTCACCGGCGCCGTGCGCCCGAACCGGGACAAGCCGCTCTGGGACCTCGCCCACGCGCTGGCCGCCCTCGCCCTGCTGACCGGAGCCCGCGACGGGCGCGACCTCGTCACCCTCGTCCTCGATCCCGGCCTCGCCCGGCCCGGCGCGATCGAGGCCCGCTTCGGCGCGTCCGCCGCGGGCGCCGCCGCCGCGGACGCACGGGGCCTCGTGCTCGGCGGCGCCCGCGGCTGGCGCGGCGGCTGGGGCGGCCTCGCGCGGCTTCTCGCGCTGGGCGAGTTCCTGCTCGCGGCCGAGGACCTCGCGCACTTCGCCGCGCTCGCCGACTGGCTCGACGAACTGGCGCGCGCGCCGGACGCCGACGCCGCCGCGGTCCTGGCCAAGCGCCTCGCCCGCCGCCTCGCCGCCTACCGGGGCGCCCACATGCCGCTCGCCGCGCACGAGCGGCGCTTCCGGGCGATCCTCGCGCATCTCGCCGGCCGCACCGCCTTCGACGACGACGACGTGCTCGCGGTCTGGCAGGCCGAGATGCGCGCGGGCGAGCGCCCGGGCTTCCGCACGGTGGCCGAGCATTTCGTGACCTTCGAGGCCGCCGCGGCGGTATTGCGCGACCTCGGCGGCCTGAACGCGGCGGCGCCCCTCGACGCGGCGGCGGACTGGGACGGCCGGCTCGACGCCGACCGCCTCGACGCCGCCCTGGCCGACCTCGCCGCCGACGACCCGCCCGCGCCGCTGGCCGACCTCCTGGCGGGCTTTCCCGAGGGGCCGAAGATCCTCACGGGCGCGGAGCGCGACGATCTCGCCGACCTCCTGCGGCTCGACCCGTTCCACCGCACGCGCCCCCTGACCGCCCTGCGCGCCGCGAGCTTCGGGCGGGTGCAGTCCGGCATCGCCAACCGGCTGCGCCGGGGCGGCGGCGGCGCGGGCGTGGCCGAGCGCGCCGCCTGCGCGGAGGCCGAGAGCTACGCCGCGCTGGCCGCCCGCGCCCGGGACCTCGCCGGCCATCTCGGGCGCATGCTCCGCATCGCGGCGGCGCTGCGGCTCGCCGGGGGCGCCGCCGACCTGCCCGCGGCGGCGCGCGCGGCGCTGGCGGCCGCAGAGGCCGATCTCCGGCGGGTCCGCCGCGCCGGCTTCGACGACCGGGCCCGGCTGGAGGCCGGCTTCGCCGCCGCGCAGGACGCGCTGCTGCGCCTGTCCGCGGAGGCCGACCGCCTGGACCGGGCGCTCGCCGCGCTCGACCGCCAGCGCCCCCTCGATGCGGCCTTCGCCGCGGACCGGGCGGCCTTCGCCGCCGTGCTCACCGCGGCCTACGCCGCGGACGCCGCCGCGAGCCCGGCGGTGGTGTCGTGAGCGGCCCCGGGATGAGCGATCCCGGCAGGGACGAGCCGGACAGGGACGACCCGGCTTCGCGCGATCCGGCCCGGCTCCTCGCCGAGCTGCACGCCGCCCGCGGCCTGATGCGCGACGCGGCGGGCCGCGCGCCGGGCGATGCGGCGGGCGGCGTGCAGCTCGGCGAGGAGCCAGCCCGCCCGGGGCTCGCGGCGCTCTGGGCGCACGCGACCCGCGCCCCCGGCGCGCCGGTGGACCTCGCGGTGGTGCGCGCCCTGCGCGGCGACCCTGCGGCGCAGCGGCGCTACCGCGCGCTGCTCGCGGGCCAGGCGGTCGCCCACGCCCCCTTCGCCGTCGCGGCCTCGGACGGCGGCCTCGCCGCGCGCCGGGTCGGCGCCTACGTGCTGGAGCTGGTGCCGGCCGAGGACGGGTCGCCGCCGCTCCTCGTGATCCGCGGCGGCTCCGGGCGGGCGATCGCCGCGATCGAGGCGAGCCTCGGCGACGCGGCGGTGCGGCTCGCCCTGCCGGCCCCCGTCGAGGGCGCCTACCTGCTCGCCCTCGACCCCGCCCTGCCCGAGGCGGACCGGCTCGGACGCCTCCTGGCCGACCCGGCCGCGGCGGTGTTCCTGCTGTGAGCGCCGGGCCGGCATGAGCATCGCGATCCTCGTCGTGGTGCCGACCACCGGCGGCCCGCTCGTGATCCGCTCGCTCAAGGCGCGCCGGGGCCTGCCCGCCTCCGCCGCCTTCGCCGACGGGGATTACCGCCCGCTGCCGTGGTCGGGGGACTACGCGCGGCTGACCGCCCCCGGCGGCCCCCTCGCGGGGCTCGCCGACGGGGGGCCGCACGAGCTGCGGCTGTCGGGCAGCTTCGACGCCGGCCGCTCCTGGGAGGTGCCGGTCTGCCTCGCGCACGGGCTCCTCGCGCGCGGGCACCGGCTCGTCGCCGACCCGGGGGAGGCGGACCTCGTGCTCTGGGCCACCGGGGCCGTCGACCTCGACCTCGCGATCCTGCCCGCCGACTACGCGCTCCTCGACAAGATCGCCCGCTCCCGCGCGCTGCTCGACGCCGCCCCGGGGGCCGCCCTCGCGGCGCTCCTGCCGGAGGGACCGGAGCGGGCGCAGGCCGCGCGCGGCCTCGCCGCCCTGGGCCGCGCTCAGGCCCCGGTCATCCTGCCCGCCGCCGTGCCGACGGCCCTCGACGCCCTCGAAGCGCTTCGCGGGGCGGGTCCCGCGACCGAACCGGGGCCGGCCCCCGGGACGACGCGACACCTCCCGCGCCATCTCCCGCGGCGCCCCGCGCGGGCCGCCGCGGCCGCGGCCGGGATCGCCGCCCTCGCCGCCCTCGGGGCGGTCTACGCGCGGGCGCCCGACCCGCGCGGGCCGGCCGCGCAGGGGGCAGAGCAAGGGGCAGAGCAAGGGATGGTAGGCGCGGCGCCCGCGCGGGCGGACCCCCCGGCTCCCGCGAAGGACTCGATCCTCGTGGAGGAGCTGGTGGCGCCGGCCCGCTCGTCCTGCCGGCGCGTCGCCTTCGGCGCCGACCCGCCCGAGCGCCGGCCGGTGCCGGTCGAGGCCGCGGGGCGCCTGCGCCCGAGCCGCCTCGCCCCGGACCTGTGCGGCCTCGCCTTCCGCCCCGCCGGGCCCGGCCTGCGGGTCGAGGTCGGGCCGGAGCTGCGCGCGGCGGCGCTGCCGCCCACGACGCTCGCCGACGGCGCCCGGGCCTACTTCCTGCGCGAGGACGGCCGGCGGAACCTCGTCTACGCCGCCCAGGCGGTGCCGGAGGCCGGTCCCCCCGGGGACCGCCCCGGCCCTGCGTTCACGCACGCGCTCACCCACGCGCTCGAACGCCGATGAGCGCGGGCCGGCCCAGAGGAGGACGGGAATGATCCAGAGCCGCCGGAGACGCGCCACGATCCTGGCGGGGCTCGCGCTGGCGACCGGCGCCGCCGGGAGCGCGGCGGCGCAGGTCGTCGGCTTCGATCCCGATGATTACGGCAAGGCGCGCCTGCCGCTGCGCCAGACCACCGGCGACGCGGCGGCCTACGTCGACCAGAACAAGGGCGCGTTCGAGCCGATCGCCGAGCTCGACGCCCGGAGCGAGCTCGCCGCGCTGGCGCGCCCCGTCGGCCGGGTCGACATCGTGCTGGAGAACGCGCGCAGCGGCCAGCGGGTCGGCGCCTCCTGCACGGGGGAATTGATCGCGGGCGACTACGTGCTGACGAACCACCACTGCCTGCCCCAGGCGGGGGACCTGCGGCCGGTGAAGGCCTCGATCCTGATGGATTACCTGACCCTCGACGGCCAGGGCTCGGCGCGCTTCGAGATCGACCCCCGCCCGGTGGAGTTCGACCCGCGCCTCGACTTCGCCATCGCCCGCGTGACCGGCCGCCCGACCGCCGTCTACGGCGCCGTGCGCCTGTCCGGCGAGGCCGTGCCGGGCAACCGCTCGATGCTGGTGATCCACCACCCGATGGGGCGCCCGAAGGTGATGAGCCGGTTCCGCTGCTTCGCCCTCAGGGACCAGCCGGAGGGGCCCGACCTGCGCCACCGCTGCGACACGCTCGGCGGCTCCTCGGGCTCGCTGATGTACGACGCCGCGGCCGGGGTCGCGCTCCACAAGGAGGGCGGGCTCGATCCCAAGGACGGCACCAGCTTCAACAACGCCACCCGGCTCGCCGCGATCCTCGGCCGCAGCCGCGTGCTGGCCGAGGCGCTCGCCGCGCAGGGCCGGCCGGCCGCCGCGCCCGCACCCGGGCCCGCACCTGCGAGCGCCGCCGCGCCGCGGGCGCCGGCCGCCGCCGCGGACGGGCCCCTCGATCCCGCCGGGATGAACGCGATCCTGCGCGGCCGGTGAGCGCCCGCGACGAGAACGGCTCTGCGCGGCCCATGGGCGGCGCAGGTGGGGCCGGAGCCGGCCCCGCGAGGACGGAGGAGACCATGATGCGGACCGCGCCCCGGCCCACCCGCGTGCGGGCCCCTTTGGCGGCCTCTTGGGCTGCCTCCTGGGCGGCCTCTTGGGCGACCCCGTTGGCGGCCCCGTTGGCGGCCCTCGTGTCGGCCTGCCTGCTGGCGCTCGCCGCCCCGCCGGCCCGGGCCAACCCCCTCACCGAGGTCCCCGGCCGGCCCGCGGCCCCCGCGGCCGAGGCGCCCCCGCCCCGGGACGCCGCGGAGGAGGCCGGCGAGGCCCGCGCGGAGAACCCCTCCGCCACCGCGATCCTCCGCGCGCTCGCCCCCTTCGCCGACGGCAACCCCGGCGCCCCGCCCGGCGCCCCGGCCCGTCCGCTGGCCGTGAGCCCGGCGGACGGCGGCCCGCCGGTGCGGGTGGACGCCGCCCGGACCGTCGATCTCACGGTGTTCTTCCCCTACGACAGCGCCCGCCTGACGCCGGAGGCGCGGGTCCAGCTCGAACCGCTCGGCGAGGCGCTGAGCGCGGGCCGCCTCGCCCGACACGGCTTCCTCATCGCCGGGCACACCGACGCGGCGGGCGGGCCGCTCTACAACCGCCGCCTGTCCCTCGCCCGCGCCCGGGCCGTGAAGGCCCATCTCGTGGCCGCCTACGGCATCGATCCGGCACGGCTGCGGGTCCACGGCTGGGGCGCGGACCGCCTGAAGGACCCGGGCGCGCCGCTGGCCCGGGTCAACCGCCGGGTGGAAGTGAGCCTGATCGCGCCGCGCGGCGCCGCGCTCGGGCCCCGGCGCGATCCCCGGCCCGCCCCGCCGTCCTTCGCCGGGACCGCCTTCGCCGAGACTGCCTTCGCGGACGGCCCCTTCGCGGATCCCCCCTGCTTCCGCCCCGGGCGCGCCGACCCCCGCCTCCGGGTCGCCCTCGACCTCGACGATTTCGACGCCGCCCCGACGCCGGTCGCCTGCGCCGACTGACCCTCACGCCGCCCCCCGCCGAACCAGGAGAACTCCCATGCGCCCGCTCCGCACCGCCGTCTCGGCCGGACTCGCCCTCCTCTGCGGCCTCGTCGCCCTGCCCGCGCAGGCCCAGCCCCGGCCCAACATCGTGGTCATGGGCGAGGACGCGGACGAGGATTCCGTGCCCCGCGGCAACCGCGTCTTCCAGCGGGTCATCGCCGAGCTGTCCGAGACGATGAGCCTGCGCGGCTACAACGTCTACGACGAGACCGCGGTGGCCATGGGGTTCACGCAGGCCAACCGCGTCCGCCGCCGGGACGCGGAGCTGATCGAGGTCGCCCGCGCGGTCTCGAACCCGCCCCTCGACGTCGTCGCGGTCTTCCAGATCTACGCCTCGGCCTCGAAATCCGCCTATTCCGACATCGTCCGCCCGCAGGTGCGCATCCCCGGCCGGCTCCTCAACGTGCGCACCGGCCAGTCGCTCGGCTCCTTCGAGGTCGCGGGGCTCCAGCTCCCGCCGCTGCCGCAGGGCTGCGACCGCGAGTGCCTGCTGGAGCGCGTCGGCGCCGAGGCACGCACGATCTCCGCGGACGTGGCCGCCGCGCTCGCCGCCAAGCTCGACGGCGTCATCGCCCCCCGCCGCGCCGCGGATACCGGGTCGCCGCCGGCCGACCTCCCCGCGGGCTCCGCCGCGCCGTCCGCCGCGCCGCCCGCCGCGGCCGGGGGCGAGGCCTGCGGCGGCCTGCCCACCGCCTACACCGTGCGCCTCGACGGCTTCTCGGCCCAGGAGGTCCAGGCGGCCGAGGAGTACATGGCGGCCTTCCGCTGCTACGAGCACCACCGCCCCGTGCGCGCGAGCGGCGCCTCGACGGAGTACTGGTACGAGACCCGCTCCGACTCCGCCCGCCTGACCCGCAACCTGCGCCTGATGCTCGACCACATGAGCGCGCCGGGCCAAGTCCAGTTCTCCGGCAACACCTTCGTCATCCGCCGCGTCGCGACGCGGTAGGCCGCCCGGCGCCCGCGAGACCGCCATCGCGAGACCGCCATCGATGGAGAGGCATGCCATGATCGCCCCCTGTACCCTCCCCTGTCCCGTCCCCCGTGCCGTCGTCCCCGCCGCCCGCCCGCGCCCGGTCCGCGCCGCGCTCGCCGCCTCGGCGATCCTGGCCGCGCCGATGCTCCCTGCCGTGCCGATGCTCCTGGCGACACCGGTCTTCCTGGCGACACCGGTCTTCCTGGCGACGCCGATGCTTCTGGCGAGCCCGGCGCGCGCGGCCGGGCCGGTCTTCCCGCCCGCGGCCTCCCTGGGCCTCGTGCCGCCGGCCGGCATGACCCCGGCCAAGGGCTTCTCCGGCTTCGAGCACCGCTCCGGCGCCTCGATCATCATCGCCGAGATGCCGGCGGAGGCCTATCCGCAGCTCGTCGAGCGGTTCACCCCCGAGGGCCTGCGCGCCACGGGCTTCGCGGCCCAGGGCCCGGGCGAGCCGCTGGCGGTCGCCGGGGGCGAGGGCCGCATCCTGCGCGGCACCCAGCCCGCCAACGGGCAGACCTACGCGAAGTGGATCGCGATCGTGCGGGGCGCGCCGGGCACGGGCCTCGTGACGGTGCAGGTGCCGCAGGCGGCGGCCGGACAGGTGCCGGACGCGGCGGTGGAGGCGGCGCTGCGCACCATCGCGTTCCGGGCGCCCGTGAGCGTCGCGGACCAGATCGCCGCCCTGCCCTACACGGTCGGCGACCTGGGCGGCTTCCGGCCGGTGCGCGTGTTCATGGGCAACGGGCTGATGCTCACCGACGGCCCGAAGGACGTCGACCCCGAGGGCGAGCAGGCCCTGGTCATCGTCACGCCCTCCGTCGGTCGGGTGGCGGTCCCGCAGGGCGGCGAGAGCGCGCTCGCCCGCAAGGCCTTCCTCGCCGGCCTGCCGCAGTTCAAGGACGTCGCGATCACGCAGGAGGACCGCTCGACCCGCGGCGGCGCCGCCGTGGTCCGGCTCCAGGGCACGGCGCGGGACGCGAAGTCCGGCAGGCCGCTGCTGCTGACGCAGACCATGGCGTTCGAGCCGGGGCGCTACCTGCGCGTGCTGGGCGTCGCGGGGGCCGACAAGCCCGCGACCCTGGCCGCGATGGAGCGCGTCGCCGCCTCCGCTTCCCTGCGCTGAGAGGCCGGTCGTGACGCTGCGCCCCGCCCGGTCGGCCACCCCCTTGGCCGCCCGCTTCGTCGCCCCCTTGGCCGCCCTCCTCGCCCTCCTCCTGCTGCTCGCGCCCGCTCCGGCCCGCGCGCAGGAGGCCGCCACCGACGCGCTGCGCGGGCTCG
Organism: Methylobacterium amylolyticum; assembly: GCF_030700245.1. Classification (GTDB taxonomy): domain Bacteria; phylum Pseudomonadota; class Alphaproteobacteria; order Rhizobiales; family Beijerinckiaceae; genus Methylobacterium. The sequence goes on along the minus strand of NZ_JAUYZI010000010.1, from coordinate 66,953 downwards.
CACCGGGGCGGCCCGCGACCGATGCGGAAGCCGGCACTCGTGGGACCGGCACACCTGGGACCGGCACTCCTGGGACCGGCACTCCTGGGACCGGCACTCCTGGGACCGGCACTCCTGGGACCGGCACTCCTGGGACCGGCGATCCGGCGGGCGGGGCGCCAACGTCCGACGCCGGGGCGGGACCGCCCCTGCCCTTCGCGACGACGCCCGCGCTGCGCGCCCGTACCGTCGCGCAGCGCGTCCGGGCGCTGCGCGACGCGGATCCGGTCGCCGCGGAGGCGGTGGCGCGCGAACTCGCGCGGCACGATTACGACGCGATCTTCCGCGGCTTCCTCGACGGCACGCCGCTCCGCGCCGACGACGCGGGCGACGTGCTCGCCGCCTTCGTCGTCCTGCAATGGATGGTCGCCAACGACGCCCGGACCGAGCCGAGCCCGGCGGCGCTCCGGGCGATCCGGGCCCGGTTCGTGACGCCGCTGGCGGGCCGCCCGCCCCTGTCGGACCCGGAGGCCCGGGCCGCCTTCGCCGAGTCGGTGAAGCTGCGCGCGGTCCTGCACCACGCCGGCTGGCAGGCGGCCCGGCAGACGGGCACCCTGCCGCGCTTCCTCGCGACGCTGCCCGCCGACCTCCTCGCGCCCGCGCAACTGCGCACGCTGGCCCTCACGGACGCGGGCCTCGTGCCGCGGGGCCGCCCCGGGGGACCACCGCCCGGGGTCGCGGCCGACCGGGAGCGCCCGGACCCGGACAGGGCCACCCGGGACAGGCCCGCGCGGGAACGGCCCGGACGGGCGGCGGCAGCGGCCGCGCCGGCCGCCCCGCTCCCCGCCGTGCCGCTGCACGCCGCGAACTGGGACGGGGTGGAGGGCGTCTACTTCCGCTCCAGCCCGAGCTTCGGGGTCGGCGGCCTGATGATCATGGATTTCGAGCCCCTGATCCTGTTCCGCGACGGCACCACCTTCGAGGTCGGCACCGCGGCCCTGGAGGACGTGGACCTCGCCGCCGCGCGCGCGGCCGAGCCCCGCCGCTTCGGCCGCTGGACCCGCTCGGCCACGGGCTACGTGCTCACCGACGCCAAGGGCCGCTCCGACGACCACAAGCTTCAGGACGGGCAGTTCTTCCGGGCCTTCCCGGCGCCCGCCGGGGACGCGTTCACGCAGAGCTACCGGCGCCTCTCGGGGGGCGGGAACACGGCGATGGGCGGCGACGTGATGATCGCCGTATCGAGCCGCTACGACTTCCGGGCGGACGGGACCTACGGCCGCGGCGGCTCGGTGGGCGCCACGAATTCCGGGGCGTCGACCGGCGTCGGCACGGCGGTGGCGGGCCGCCCGCGGCAGGAGGACGGCCGCTACGCCCTCGACCGCCACACCCTGACCCTCACCGGACCGGACGGGCGCCTGCGCCGCCTGTTCTTCGCCTTCGGCTCTCAGGGGGACCCGGCCCGGATCGACCGCGCGATGATCTTCGTGGGCGATTCCGTGTTCACGACGCCGCGATGACGGGCTTCTCGCGCCTCCTGCCTCCGAGGGCCCGCCTCCGCCCCGCCGCGGCGGCGCTTCTGATGGCCGCGCTCCCGGGGACGGCGCGCCCGGGGACGGCGTCCGCGGCGGTGCCGCCGGACTGGCAGCGCGTGCGCGCGTTCCAGGGCGTGCTCGACGCCGCCGCCAGGGTGCTCGACGGCCGGCCGGTCGACGCCGTGGAGCGGCTCGATCCCGGGCGCTACCGCGTGCGCGCCGGCCCCTGCACCGTCACGGTGCGCGTCGTCCCCCGGCCGCGCGCCGAGCCGGGGCCGCAGAACTTCGACGCCCTGCCGGACCGGCCGGACTGTCCGTGAGCCGCCGCCGCGGGACCCCCTACCGCCGGCCGCGCCGCGCCCGGGCGACGGCGTCGCGGATGGCGGGGAGCCCGCCCCGCACCCCCTGGCCGGGCAGCCAGTAGCCGCCGCCGAGCACCCGGTTGAGCGCCGCGGTCAGCCGGGCGCGGCGGGTCCAGGGCAGCGCGGCCGCGCGGTCCGCCCGCGGGTGCAGGCAGAGGAAGCCCTGGCGGCCCATGTCCACTTCGCTGATCCAGTCCAGCGCCGACCACGGGATCCAGTCCGTGGAGAGCCGCCGGTCGAACAGGCCGTAGGCCGAGACCGACAGGACCGGGTCGCGCCGCAGCAGGTCGCGCAGCGCGGCGAGCGCGCCCAGCCCGAAGAAGGCGAGGCCGATGCCGAGCAGGCCCGCGCGGACGGCGCCGCCGCCGCCCGCGAGCGCGAAGGCGCAGCCGGCCGTGAAGGCGAGCGCCGCCGCGAGCAGGCCCGCGAGCCGCCCGCGCGCGACGGGCAGGTCGATGCGCCCGTCGTCGGGCCGCGTCCCCCCGGCCGGCTCGGCACCGGCGGCCGGGCGCTCGCCCGCGCCGCGCCGGGGCATCAGACCGCGCGGCCGGACGTGCCGGCATGCATGGCGCCGAGCACCGCCAGCGCCCCGAGCAGCACCATCAGCACGGAGTAGTACTGCATCGGGATCCAGAACAGCGTGTGCCGGGAGCGCAGGATCACGACCTGCCCGGTGCGCGGATCGACGAGTTCCCGCCCCGGCCGGTTGTTGAGCCGCGTGCCGAGCCACCAGTTGAAGCCCGCGGCCACGATCCAGACGAGCACCACGCCGGTGGGCGTCGGGATGCCGAGGTGCGCCAGCGCCGGGTCGAGCAGCACGCTGCCGATCAGCCCCGCCCCCGCGATCAGTGCCGAGAGCATGCCCCAGCCGGACCAGATGATCATCGTGTCGTCTCCCCCTGGTGTGGTGCGGCCCAGCGGCCGCGGCGGGCCCGGCGGGTGCCGGGTCCTGCGTGGGATGGCCGGGACAGACGCGGTCTCGCGGCGCCCCGCTCAGCGGGCGGCATCGCGGCCGGCATCCCGGGCGGGATCGGCCGGCACCGCGGCGATGCCGGCGCCGGCCGCCCAGGCCCCGAGGTCGGCCTTGCGGATCGCCGCCGCCATCAGGTCGGGGAACAGGTCCGGCGTGCAGGCGAAGGCGGGCACGCCGAGGGCGGCGAGCCGCGCGGCGAGCGCCCGGTCGTAGCTCGGCGCGCCCTCGTCCGAGAGCGCCAGCAGCGCCACCACCTGCACCCCGGCGGCCACGAGGCGCTGCGCCTGGGCGAGCAGCCCGGCCGCGACCCCGCCCTCGTACAGGTCGGAGATCAGCACCAGCACCGTGTCCTCGGGGCGCGCGATGCGCGCGGCGCAGTAGCCCACCGCCCGGTTGATGTCGGTGCCGCCGCCGAGCTGCACCGAGAACAGCACCTCGACGGGGTCGTCGAGCGCGTCGGTGAGGTCGACCACCTCGGTGTCGAACACGACGAGGCGGGTCGAGACCGCGGGCAGCGAGGCCATCACCGCCCCGAAGATGCTGGAATACACCACCGAGTTCGCCATCGAGCCGGACTGGTCGATGCACAGGATCACGTCCTTGAGCGCGCCGCGGCTCCTGCGCCCGTGGCCGAGCCGCGTCTCCGGGACGATGGTGCGGTACTCCGCCTGGTAGTGGCGCAGGTTCGCGCGGATGGTGCGCGCCCAGTCGATCTCGGCGTGGCGCGGGCGGCGGTTGACGCGGGCGCGGTCGACGGCGCCGTTGACCGCCTGCCGCAGCGGCTCCTCCAGCTTGGCCAGCAGCGCGTCCACCACCTTGCGCACGACGAGGCGGGCGGTCTCCTTCGTGCGGCCGGAGAGCACGCCGCGCATGGAGATGAGGGTCGAGACCAGGGCGACGTCGGGGACCACCGCCTCCAGCATCTCGGGCTCGGTGAGCATGCGCTTGAGGTCGAGCCGCTCGAGCGCGTCGCGCTGCATCACCTGCACCACGGAGGCAGGGAAGTAGGTGCGGATGTCGCCGAGCCAGCGCGGCACGGAGGGGGCGGAGGCGCCGAGCCCCCCCGCGCGGTCGGAATCGTAGAGGGCGCCCAGGGCCCGGTCGAGGCGCCCGTCGCGCTCGGCCAGGGCGTGGCCGGTGCCGTCGGCCGGGCCGCCGCCGAGCACGAGGCGCCAGCGGCGCAGGCGTTCGGTCTCGCTCACCGGGCACTCTCCTCCGGGACGCTCTCCACCAGGGCGGCGGGCTCGGGGCCGAGGAGCAGGTGCAGGATCGGCAGCACCCGGGCCGCGCGCTCCGCGTCGAAGGCCCCCTCCGGCGCGGCCCCGGCCCGCCCGCCGGGGCCGCGCAGGGTCTCGCCGACCGCCCGCCGCTCGGCCGGCGCGAGGGTCGCGAAGGTGCGGCGCACCAGCGGCAGCAGCTCGGTGAACGCCGCCGCGTCGAGGCCGCAGAGCCACCCGTCGAGGATCGCGAGCAGCCCCCGGCCGTGGATCAGCACCGTGCCGCTGTCCTCCAGGAAACCCTCGATCCAGGCGGCGGCCGCCCCGGCGCCGGCGGCGCGCGACAGGGCCCGGCGCAGGCGGTCGCCGGCCGCGTCCGCGTCGAGGGTGCCCGCGTCGAACAGCAGCCGCACGGCCCGGCCGACGACGCGGCCGTGGACGTGCTCCTGGTCGGCGAGCGCCCGCAGGGCCTCCGTCCAGAGGCCGGCGAGGTCGGGATCCTCCAGGAGCGCGACCGCCCCCGTGACGGCGGCGATGCGGGTCTTGGCGGCGGCGGCCGCGTCGTCGTCGAGGCTCTGGCAGGCGGCCGGCAGCCCCGCCGCGGCGCGGGGCACGAGGCCGCGCACCACCGCGCGCACCGGCGCGGTGTCCGCCGAGCGCACGGAGCCGTAGCGGGCGAGTTCGGCGAGCGGCGGCAGGGCGTCCATCAGGTCGAACACGTCCGCCGAGACGGCGGCGCGGTCGGCGATCGCCCCGATCACCGTCTCGGTCGCCGCGGCGAGGTCGGCGTCGAGCAGCGTGCCGATGAGGCCGGCGAGCTCGGCGACGCGGGTCGCCTCGCGCGTCCGGCGGCCCACCTGCGCGGCGGCGGCCTCGGCCACGGTCCCGCCGTCGGCCGAGGCGGCCACGAGATCGACCACCCATTCCGGCCGCCACGCCAGGAACCACGCCTCCTTGAAGGTGCCGCGCCCCCGCGCCGCGCGCCGGACGCCCCAGGGGATGCCGATCAGCGCCAGCCGGTTGAGGAGGTGGCTGCGGGCGAGGTCGCCCGGCTTGCGCAGGTCGAGGACGATCTCGCCCGCATCCGCCCCGGGCTTCAGGCGCAGGCTCCGGCACTGCGCCGCGAAATCGGCCTCCACCGGGGTGCCGGGGCTGTCGGGCGGGGTCGCCCCGAGGCGCTCGCCGATGACGAGCTTGGCGCGGATCAGCGCCATCGGCGCCGGGTCCGCGAAGCAGAGCGTCGCCTGGGCCGCCTCGTCGAGATCCTCCAGGGAGGGCCGCGACCGGCCGCGGAAGCCGGCCAGCGCCTCGGCGAGCCGCGCGGCCTCGATCACCGAGGCGGGCGAGGCGTCGAGATCCTCCGCGCGCAGGAGCGCGGCGGCCCGGGCCAGCCAGCGGGCGGCGACCCGGTCGCCGTGGTGCCAGAGGGTGTCGTACCATTCCGGCGAGATCACCCCCGCGCGGTAGCCGCTGGCGGTGGCCAGCCGCTCGTAGGACCAGGGCGCCCAGGCGCTCGCGACCTTCGCCCTCGGCAGGCCCTTCAGGGTCGCGGCGTCCGCGGCGGACTGCCCGCGCGCGTCGTGGCGGGCGAGCGCCGGCACGTGCCACGCGCCGCACACGACGGCGATCCGCGCGAAGCCGTCCCGCGCCGCCCGGCGGATGGCGCCGCGCATGTGCGCCTCGCGCGCCTCTTCGCGGGCCCCTTCGCGCGCCTCCTCGCGGGCGGATTCCTCGTCGGGCACGTCGTCGGGGCCGTCGCGGGCGTCGGGCCCGGCCGCGCGCAGGGCCGCCATGGCCTCGTGGATCGCGGGGAACACGTCACCGTCCGCCCCCGCCCGGCTCTCCACGAAGGCGTCCCACCAGCGCTCGCCGTCGGGGTAGCCCGCGGCCTGCGCGAGTTCCCCGAGGGGGTCGCGCCGGATCGCCGGGGGCGCCGCCGGGGCGTCCGCGTCGGCGACGGCCGCGTCCGGCCCGGGCGAAGACCCGTCCGGGGATCCGTCCGGCCCGGGCGGGTCGGCGCCCGCCTCCGGCCGGCCGAACCCATCCGCGAGCTGGATCGCGTGCGGCAGGTCGATGAAGCGCGCCGCCGCCCCCCGGTCCAGCGCGAAGCGCAGGGCCACCCATTCCGGGGAGAAGGCGGCGAACGGGAAGAAGGCGCAGGTCCGCGGCGCGTCCGGCCGGTAGACGAGGAGCGCCACCGGGGGCGCCATGCCCGCGTGCGCGCAGAGCGGGATCAGCGCGTCCGCGTCCGGCGGTCCCTCGACCAGGACGCAGTCGGGCTCGAACGCGGCGAGCGCCGCCGCGAGCGAGCGCGCCGAGCCCGGCCCGTGGTGGCGGATGCCGAAGAGGCGGATGTCGGCCATCGCGCGCGGGGTCAGGCGCTCTCGCGGGCGGCGCGGTAGAGGTCGCGCCAGCCCTCGCGCTCCTTGACCACGGTCTCCAGGTACTCGCGCCAGACGATCGCGTCCTGCACCGGGTCCTTCACCACCGCGCCCGAGAGCCCCGCGACGAGGTCCGCCGCCGAGAGGCGGCCGTCGCCGAAATGGGCGGCGAGCGCGAGGCCGTTGCCCACCACGCTGATCGCCTCCGCCGTCGAGAGGGTGCCGGAGGGCTGCTTCACCTTGGACTTGCCGTCCGCGGTGACGCCCGCGCGCAACTCGCGGAAGATCGTGACGACGCGCCGGATCTCGTCGGCGCCCGGCGGCTCGGCCGGGATCTCGAAGGCGCGGCCGAGGGCGGCGACCCGGGTCTCGACGATGGCGACCTCCGCCTCGATCGTGGCGGGGGGCGGCAGCACCACCGTGTTGAAGCGGCGCTTGAGCGCGCTCGACAGCTCGTTCACCCCGCGGTCGCGGTTGTTGGCCGTGGCGATCAGGTTGAAGCCCTTGGCCGCGGCCACCTCCGCGTTGAGTTCGGGGATCGGCAGGGTCTTCTCGGAGAGCACGGTGATGAAGCTGTCCTGCGTCTCCGAGGGGATGCGGGTCAGCTCCTCGACGCGGGCGATCAGGCCCTCGTCCATGGCGCGCAGGATGGGGGAGGCCACCACCGCCTCGCGGCTCGGGCCCTTGGCGAGCAGCAGGGCGTAGTTCCAGCCGTAGCGGATCGCCTCCTCGCTCGTGCCCGCGGTGCCCTGGACGATCAGCCGGGAGGTGCCGCAGATCGCCGCCGCGAGGTGCTCGCTGACCCAGCTCTTGGCCGTGCCGGGCACGCCGAGCAGCAGCAGCGCCCGGTCGGTGGCCAGGGTCGCCACCGCGACCTCCATCAGGCGCCGGTCGCCGATGTACTTCGGCGTGATCTCGAAGCCGGACGGGAGGCGCCCGCCGAGCAGGTAGGTGACGACCGCCTGGGGCGAGAGCAGCCAGTTCGGCGGGCGGGGCCTCTCGTCTGCGCTCCGGAGCGCCGCGATCTCCTCGGCGAAGGCGTCCTCGGCGGCCCGGCGCAGCCGCGCCCCGCCGCCGTTCCCTTGCGTCGTCGTCTGCGTCATGTCCCGGGGGTGCTCCCATTCCCGTTCGGGTCGCCGAACTCGCGCCGCATCGCGGCGCGCAGCTCCAGGGTCTCGGCCATGCGCGCGATCTGGCCGCGCAGGGGCTCGCCGCCCTCCGGCAGCGCGCCGCGGATCGCCGCGGCCGCGGCGGCCGCCCGCCCGGTCGGCGCGGCGGCCTCGCCCAGGCGCTCGACGCACCATTCCCGCCCGAGCCGGCCGCGCAGCTCCTCCGAGCCCCGGGTGACGAGGGCGAGCCAGCGCAGGAGGGCGTCCGTGAAGGTCTCGGAGAGCTGCGGCGGGGGCCGGGCGAGGATCGGGATCAGGGCGTCCAGGCGCCGCCCGAACAGCTCCGTCACCGCCGCCTCCCAATCCGCCGCGGGCAGCAGCGCGAGGCAGCGCGCCCGCATCTCGGGCAGCGCGTCGAGGCGGGACGCGCCCGCCAGCCGGCCGTCACAGGCCTCGCCGAGCACCGCGACCAGGGCGCGGATCCATTCGGGGTCGGCCTCGCCGCGCACGCAGCGGTAGAAGCCCTCGAACAGCGGGATCGGCCACGCGCTGCACAGGGCCAGCTCGATCCAGAGCCGCGGCGGGTGGTCGGCGAAGGCGCGCAGCGGCGCGGCTTCGAGGATGTCGCGCAGCATCGCGGCCCGCCGGCCGGTCGCGTCGCGCTCGTAGGGGCGCGGCGCCACCCCGTCGCGGGCGAGCTCGGGCGATTCCTCGGGCAGGGTGACGACCAGCGCGTGCTTCGTGCGCACGAGGAGGTGGCGCCGGCTCTCGATCGCGAGCGCGGCCCGGGCGCGGGCGGCCATGCGGTCGGCGAGCCGCGAGCCCGGCAGGCGCGTCAGCAGCCGTTGCGCGCAGGCGCGCACGTCCCCGGCGCGGTCGTCGAGGCAGGCTTCGAGGAAAGGCTCGTCGGCCGGGCCGAGCCCGGCTTCCAGGACCGGCAGGAGGGCGGCGCGCAGCTTGGCCTTCTCCCCCCGGAAGCCCGCCGCCAGGGCCTCCCGGGCACCGTCCGGGTCGCGGGCGCGGAGCGCGACGAGGGCGGCGAGGCGCGCAGCGGCGCCGTCCTCCGCCTCGGGGGCTTCACCCGCATCCTCGCCCGCGCTCGTATCGCCGCAGGCGCGGGCGAGCCAGTCGAGTTCCGGGCCGGCGACCGCGCGGACCGGGGCGGCGTCGGCGCCGCGCAGGGCCGCCAGCTCGGCGAGCAGCCAGGACGGCGCGCGCAGACCGGCCGCCGCCGCGAGCGCGAACCACTCCCGGCGCCGCCCTTCGGCGGGGGCGCCGGCGCCGATGAGCGCGTGCAGCCGCCGCGCGGCCGCCGGCGGGCATTCCGGGCCGGCCGGGGGGCGCTCGGGCGCCGGGATCATCGCCTCGGGCGCGAGGCCGGCGCCGGCGAGATGCAGGAGCCCCTGGGCGGCCACGCGCGCGAGGAGCGCGCCGCCCGGCCCCTCGACCGGGGCGACGCCCGGCAGCGGCGGGCCCGCCCGCGGGGCGCGGTCGGCGCCGAGCAGCGCCGCGGCGAGCGTCGCGTCCCAGTCCGCCGCCGGTGCGGGCGCGGCCGCCATCAGGCCGCCCGGACCACGACCGGCCGCGCCTCGTGGGGCGGCACCGCGTAGAGGTGCCCGTCCGCCGAGAGCGCGAGGGGCGCGAGCCCGGTCCCGTCGAACAGGCCGAACAGGTCCGCCGGCCGCCCCGCCGCGACGGCGAGCAGGGCCGGCAGGTGCGGGCCCGCGCGCAGGGGCAGGCAGCCCGTGGCATCGCCCGCGGCGAAGGCCGAGCCGTCGGCGAGCCGACCGAGGCGGGCGCCGGCCAGCGCGACCGGCCAGCGCTCCGTCCAGGGCGCCCGCGCAAGGACTGCCGCGAAGGCGTCGCGGGCGGCGGCGACCGTGCCCGCCCCCGGCAGCGCGGCGGAAGCGGCGGGGCCGGCCCGCCCCTCCCGGAACGCGGCCCGCAGCGGGGGATCGCCGGGATGGAAGGCGAGGACCCCCGCGAAATCCTGGCCGGGGGCCGGGACGGGGGGCAGCGGCGCGCCGGGCGGGCCGAAATCGATCACCTGCGCCAGCGTGCCGGTGCGCCGCCCGGCGAGCCAGACGGAGCGGGCGAGGAGCCGGTCCTCCTCCTCGGCGGTGTGGGCGAGGACCGCCCAGTCGTCCGCGACGCCGGGCTGCGCCGCCAGGGTCTCGGCGGAGACGGGAAGGCCCAGGGCCGCGTTCACCCCCGCGGCCTGGCCGGGCGTCAGCAGCGCGCGCCGCCGCGCCGCGCGCACGAGGAGCGCGATGCGGGCCACCGCCAGCGCCAGCGCCGCCTCCGGCCGCGGCGCGCCCGGCGCGGGGGCCGCCGCGGCGAGCCCCGGCAGCGCCCGCACCCGCCGGGCGAGGCCGGGGACCTGCCCGTCCACGAGGCGGCCGGCCACCCGGTCGAACGCGGCGTAGGGCTCGGCGCGGGCCGCGGCGAGGCCCCGGCGCATCAGGTCTGAGAGCCAGAGGTCGATCTCGTCCAGCGCCCCGGCGACGCGGACCGCGCGCGCCCGCTGCCGCTTGGCCCGGGCCGCCGCGTCCGCGGGGCGGTCCGGCTCGGCGGCGCGGGTCTCGCGCCGGGCCTCGCGTCCTTGCGCCCAGGCCGCGGCCCAGTCCGGCGGCGCGGTCTCGGGGAGCGCCTCCGCGGCCGCGACGAGCATCAGCCCGAGCGCGTGCTTGCAGGGGAGCTTGCGGCTCGGGCAGGTGCAGGTCGCGGCCGGACCCGACAGGTCGGCCACGGTGCGGTAGGGGCTCGCGCCGCTGCCCTTGATCTCGCCGAACACGAGGTCCCCCGCCCGGCCGAGACCGCTCCATTTCGGGCGCTTCGCCTGCTCCTGGCCGGCCTTGCGGCTCGACGCGTCGGGCGCGAGGGCGAGGATCTGCTCGGCGGTCAGGCTCATGCGCTGGCGGGTCGGATCCGTCGGGCTCGGGGGCCCCGCCGCGGGCGGGGGCGTCGGTCCGGCGCGCGCGCCGGGGCGAGGGATACGGCGCGGGATCGGCGCCCGTGAGGCGCGACACTCTGCACACTCCGCCCGACCGGGCAAGCGTGGCCGTCAGATTTTTCGAGATCGTCGTCCGGTCGAGAACTCTACATTTAAAGTGTTATAGGTCGATGGTGCGCAACCGAAACGATGAGCCGGATGATGAGATCGTGCCGATGCCCTGTCCTGTTGTGTTGCCGCCGGCGCTCATGTTATCGCGGCGCGCCGAATCGGTCCGATCGACCGGTGGGATGCGCGTCTCGACTGGCTTCGCGCGCGGACTGATCGACGTGTCACGGCCGCGCCGCCGGCCCCGGGGGGAGCCGACGCCGTGAGTTCGATCTCGGGACTGCCCGATTTCCTGCTCTACCTCGCCACCGCCCTGGCGCTGATGGCGCTCTACCTCGTGATCTACACCCTCGCCACCGCCCACGACGAGCTCGCCCTGATCCGGCGCGACGTGACCGCGGCGGCGGTGGCGCTGGGCTTCAGCCTCGTCGGGTTCGCGATGCCGCTGGCGGTGGCGATCTTCAACGCGCAGTCGCTCCTCGATTGCGTGGTCTGGGGGCTGATCGCCCTGGTGGTGCAGATCCTGGTCTACTGGCTCGTCCGGCTCGCCGTGCCGGATCTCTCCCGGCGCATCGAGGAGGGGCGGATGGCCTCGGCGGTGCTCCTCGGCGCGGCGTCCTTCACGGTCGGCATCGTGAACGCCGCCTCCATGACCTACTGAGGCGCGCCGATGCCGCCGTCCTCACCCGCGGGCCGGGCGCCCGGAGCGCCGCTCAGCAAGCGCTCGGCCACCGTCTCCCTGGTGCTGCTCGTCGGCGCCGGGGCCGCGGCGCTCGCCCTCGGGCACCTGGACGAGTCCCAGCGCGAGGAGGACGCGCTGGTCTACGACACCGAGGGCGCCTGCATCGCGCAGGGGCTGCGGCCCGCCGGGGAGTGCGCCGCCGAGTACCGCGCCGCCCTCGACCGCTACGCGGCGGACGCGCCGCGCTACCCGACCGACGCGGCGTGCGAGCGCCACCACGGCCCGGGCGGCTGCACGCGGCTCGCGGACGGGTCGCCCGGCGACGGGTCCGCGTTCGTGCCGCTGATGGCGGGCTACATGATCGGCCGCACCGCGGCGCAGGGCCTGCCCGCCCAGCCCCTGTACCGGCACGCGCCGGAGGAGCAGCAGGCCGCCGCCGGGTCGGGGGGCGGATCCGGCGGCTACTGCACGTCTTCCGGCGGGCGCGTCTACGCGGCGCGCGGCGGCTCGGTCACCCGCGTCTCCTCCGCCGTCGCGCGCACGACTGCGAGCGCGGGGACGCCGCACGCGGTCGCCCGCGGCGGCTTCGGCGGCACCGGGCGGGCCTTCTCCTCCGGGGGCGGGCGGTCCGGCGGTTCCGGGGGCGGCTGATGCGCCGGGTCGCGATCCCGGAGCGTCCCGACTGGCGGGCGCGCGCGGCCGAGGCCGGCTTCAGCTTCCACACCTTCCCGGACGGGCCCTACTGGGACGAGAGCGCCTACTACGCCTTCACCCTGGCCGAGATCGAGGACGGGATCGAGGCGCCGACCCGCGAGCTGCACGCCCTCTGCCTCGCCTTCGCCGCGCAGGCGGTGCGCGACGAGGCGATCCTGGCCTCCCTCGCGATCCCCGAGCACGCCTGGGACGCGGTCGCCGCGAGCTTCCGGCGGCGCGACCCCTCCCTCTACGGGCGGCTCGACCTCTGCTACGGCGGGACCGGACCGGCCAAGCTCCTCGAGTACAACGCCGACACGCCGACCGCCCTGTACGAGAGCGCGGTGTTCCAGTGGCTGTGGCTGGAGGACGGCCTCGCCGCCGGGCGGCTGCCGGCGGGGGCCGACCAGTTCAACGCCCTGCACGAGCGGCTGATCGCGCGGCTCGCGGAGCTGGACCTCGGGGACACGCTGGCCTTCGCCTGCTTCCCCGACGCGCCGGAGGACCGGGGGACCGTGGCCTATCTCCAGGACTGTGCCGTGCAGGCCGGCCTCGCGGCGCCGTTCGTGCCGGTGGAGCGCATCGGGCTGGCGCCGGACGGCCGCTTCGTCGACGGGGCGGACGCGCCGCTCGCGGCCCTGTTCAAGCTGTATCCCTGGGAATGGATGTTCGCCGACACGTTCGGCCCGGCGATCGGCCCCTCGCCGACGCGCTTCCTCGAACCGCCGTGGAAGGCGGTGCTGTCCAACAAGGGCCTGCTGCCGCATCTCTGGCGCATGGCACCGGGCCACCCGAACCTGCTGCCGGCCTATTTCGAGGACGACCCGGCCAAGGCGCGGCTCGGCACCTCGTTCGTGAAGAAGCCGCTGTACTCGCGCGAGGGCGCCAACATCCTGCTCGTGCGCGACGGCGTCCTCGTGGAGCGCGACGAGGGCCCCTACGGCGCCGAGGGCCACGTGCGGCAGGCGCTCGCGGAACTGCCCGCCTTCGACGGGCGGCACGCCCTGGTCGGGAGCTGGGTCGTCGGCGACGAGCCCGCCGGCCTCTGCCTGCGCGAGGAGGCGCGCCGCATCACCACCGACCGGGCGCGGTTCGTGCCCCACCTCATCGTGGACTGACGCGGGGGCGCAAGGGGGGGCAGAAACAGGGGCAGAAACGAAGAAGGCCCCGTCTCCGGAGCCTCGATCCCGCCTCCGGGGACAGCGGAATCGTGATGCGCCACGCGGTCCACGACGACAGGGCCGGCGTCTGCGTCAGCCCGACCGTCGGCAGCGTGGCCCGAGAACCTGAGCGACGACCGCAGGCCTTGGCGGCCGGTCTCCCGCGCAAGGGCACGTTCACGCCGAGCGCGTACGCTCACGGCCAAGCCTGAGATGGGTTCTTTATCCGTTCTCGGCGTCGGGGCATAAGGGGCGATGGCGCGTGTCAACCCAGCACTGCTGCTCTGGGCGCGTGAGGCCGCAGGTCTCTCGCTCCGGCAGGCTGCGCCAAAGGTCGGGTTCCGGGATACGGTCAGGGGATCGGCGGAGGATCGCCTCGCCGCGCTGGAACGGGGCGAGGCGGAGCCGAGCCGTCCGACGCTCCTTCGGATGGTGAAGGTCTACCGCCGTCCGCTGCTCACATTCTACCTCGCCGCCCCGCCGCCCCGCGCCGAGCGCGGTGAGGATTTCAGGACGCTGCCGGAGGACCAGAAGGCGGAGAGCGCCGCGACCATCGACGCGCTCCTGCGGGACGTCCGGGCTAGGCAAGCCGGCGTTCGCGCGATCCTAGAGGATGAAGGCGAGCGTCCGCCGTCGTTCATCGCAGCGATCGATGCGGACACATCCCCCGAACGGGCGGCAGCCTTCCTCGTCGAGGCCATCGGCTTCAGCCTCGACCGCTTCCGCGCGGCCCGCGGCGTCGAGGCGGCCTTCTCGTACCTTCGACAGATCGTCGAGGGGGCGGGCGCGTTCGTCCTGCTGATCGGAAATCTGGGCTCGCACCACAGCGCGATCAGCCCCGACGTGTTCCGCGGCATCGCCCTCGCCGACACAGTCGCGCCGTTCATCGTCATCAACGATCAGGATGCGAAGTCGGCGTGGTCGTTCACGCTGCTCCACGAACTCGCTCATCTGGCAGTCGGCGCATCCGGCATCAGCGGCGGCCGAGCCGAGGGGCATCTGGAGCGCTTCTGCAATCAGGTCGCCGGCCTGATCCTGATGCCGGATGCGGACCTGCGGACGTTCGCGGTTCCGTCCAGCGGGGCGGTCGATCTGCCGAGTCTCCAGCGAACGATCACCGAGTTCGCCAGCACACGCAACCTCAGCCGCCCGGCGGTCGCTTATCGCCTCCATCTGATCGGCGTGCTGAGCCACGGGGTCTGGGAAGCGGTCAGCGGTGCGTTTCGAGAGGAATACCTGACGGAGCGCGCGCGCCAGAAGGAGCGGGATAGGGAAGCCGACGGAGCCCCCGACTATTACATCGTTCGGCGTCACCGCATCGGCGCCTCGCTGTTGGAGCTTGTCAGGCGCACGCTCGAAGAAGGCAACATCACGCCGACGCGGGCTGCAAAGATCCTCGGCGTGAAGCCACGCAATGTCGGCACCCTCGTCTCGAGGAGTGCTGCATAGATGCTTTATCTCCTCGACGCGAACACCCTGATCACCGCGCACAACACGTACTACGCCGTCAACCGGGTGCCCGAGTTTTGGACGTGGCTGGCGCATCACGGAGCGCACGGCCGCATCAAGATGCCGATCGAGACCTTCGAGGAGGTCAAAGGTGAGACCGGCAATGCCGACAAGGACAAGCTGTTTGCGCATGTCCAGGACCGAGCGTTCAGGGATGCAATTGTCCTGAAAGAGGACGTCGACATCGCCACTGTGCAGGATGTCTTATCGAAAGGGTATGCAGCCGATCTGGACGACGCGGAGATCGAACGGATCGGGCGTGATCCATTCCTGATCGCTTATGTGCTTGCGGCAGGGGATCGGTGCGTCGTGTCGGGTGAGGTGTCGAGGCCGAAGGCTCAGCGGGCAAACAGGCGCGTGCCGGATGTCTGCGCCACGCTCGGTGCACGATGCTGCAACATCGTCACGCTGATACGCGAACTCGATTTCACAACGGGCTGGGATTCGTGATGTAAACCGTGGGTGCGCTCGAACCGTATGTCGCTGAAGCGCCTTCAGGAGGCCGCGGCGCTCGGCTGATAGACTGGTTGTGGGCCTCGTTCGGCGCCTTTGCCGCAGCGCGCGAGGCCGTCATCTCAGCATCTTGCGACGCCGTGCTGCGATGGCGAGCTTCGCAAAAAACTCACCAATGCATACCAATTCTCATTGATCGGCACCCATGAGCCCAGGCACGCAGTCCGATGGACATGATGTGCCACCGAGGCGATGGGCCTGCATCTCGACGAGATTGCCAGGGCCGTCGCCCCCGGCGCGGACGTCGTCCTGCTGCTCGATCAGGCCGGCTGGCACACGACCAAGAAACTCGCAGTGCCCACCAACATCACCCTGTTGCCGCTGTCGGCCCGCTCCCCCGAACTCGACCCCATCGATACCATCTGGCAGTTCATGCGTGACAACTGGCTCGGCAATCGGATCTTCACATCCTGCTCCGACATCCTGGATCACTGCTGCTACGCCTGGAACACCCTCGTCGAACGACCTTGGCGCATCATGTCCATCGGTCTGCGCGACCGGGCCCATTGGTTCTGATCAATGAGAATTGGTATTGGGCGAATTCTATTGGCGCGACGGCCCAACAACCCCGACTTCGGCCCAGACAGCGAGGCGGCGGCTTTAGGCCACGCGGGGACAGAGGGCGGCGGCGGGGCGCGCGTAAGCCCCTCCCCTCACCGGCATCCGAACAGCACGATGACGGCCGAGAAGGCGACAGCGGCGGCCATGACCGCGAGGCAGGTCGCGTCCATCACGGACACGTGGTGGGCGGCCCGGGGGGCGGCTACCCGGCGTTCGGTCGCTGCGGCATGGTGCCCGCCGCTCCCAGCCGCGGCCGGCCCGGACGGGATCCGACGGAGTCGGGCGCCCCGTTGGATTGGGCCGCCTCTCCAGGGCTGACCTCAGACGAAATGCATCGGCAGGGCGAGG
Organism: Methylobacterium amylolyticum; assembly: GCF_030700245.1. GTDB lineage: Bacteria > Pseudomonadota > Alphaproteobacteria > Rhizobiales > Beijerinckiaceae > Methylobacterium. The sequence continues at coordinate 50,870 of NZ_JAUYZI010000010.1, read as the reverse complement.
CTGACCAACTGCACGTAGGTGCCGACGAGCAGGGCGGCCGCGGGGCCGACGACGCCGGTGAGCAGGACGATGCGGGATGAGAGAGCCATGGTGATCTCCGACGCGTGAGCAGCGCGGCTGCTGTCGTGGGAGGGGATTTACGCGCAAGCCGTCGCGCCTGATGTGTCGTGCGGCACGCGGGCAGCAGGAACAGTTAACGATGGTCCCCGGCGACCGTCGAGGAGGTCGTGCAGGGGTCGGTCAATTCAGTAGCCGCCTCGTGCCGCACGCGTTAGGGTTGTCCACCTGGAGGATCGGATGCCCAAGACACTTCTCGCCTGCGCGCTGTTGACGCTTCTGGCCGGGCCCGCGATGGCGCAGGCCGACCAGACGGGCACTGGCAGCGGACCGATGTCGACGATCACGGCGCCCAATACGAACAGCTTCGGCGTCACCAAGCCGCCGGCGGGGACGGAGGACTACACCGAGGGAGGCAATCCCGACCGGCTCACCCGCACGGAGCGGAGGGAGAACGAGATGATGTCGGGCATCTGCATCGGTTGCGGCGCGAAATAGGTCCGGCGGCCAGCCGCTGCGACATCCGGGCATGTGCGAGCGGAAGCATCGATCTGTTGCGAGATACGCGATCAGGCTCGGCGGCGTCGATGCCCGCGGCGCCGCCCGCTTCGGCCGGTGATCGGATGTCGCGCGATGGCGGCTCTGGCGGACGCGCGGCGCTCGCCCCGCATCGGTTGGCCCGCGAGAGCCGGACGGATCACGCGGTATCGTCGGCCTTGAAATAGGCGTCGAGGTCCCAGGCCATCACCAGGCCCGCGTCGCGTTCGAGGGCGTCCGCGATCCGCCGCGCGGCGGCCTCGCTCAGGTCCTTCGGCGCGATCTGGAGCATGACCTGCCCGTCGACGACGACGTGGACCCCGAACTCGCCGGACACCGGCTCGACCACGACGAAGCGGTTCTCGCCCGGCCGGCTGATCTTCGTTCCGATGGGCATCGCGTCGCTCCCTTCGCTCCACGCTCCACGAGCGACCGAGCCCTGCCAAAGCGCCGCGCCGTCCTCGGATCGACGGCGCTGCGCGCCGCCTACTTCGCCCGGCCGGCCGCGGTGGCGACGTAGAGCGCGACGGCCTCGACCTGTTCCGGAGTCAGGTCCTCGAACGCCGGCATCACGCCGATGCCGCCGGTCACCGCGGCCGCGACGCGGGCGGCGTCCGGCTTGAGCACATCGAGGACGGGCCCGACCTCACCCGTGGTGCCCGCGTCCGCCAGCGTGTGGCAGGCGCCGCATTGCGGCTCGGCGATCTCCGTGAAGACGCGCTTGCCCAGTGCGAGCTGGGCCGGGTCGGCCGTCGCCGTCCCGGCGGCGAGCAGGCTCGCGAGCAGGACGAGCGGCGTCCGGACGATCGCGCGCGGGACGGCCATCGCGGTTTCCCCGAGCGTCACGCGACCTCCAGGGTGATCGCCGGCCCGCGCCAGCCGTTGTAGCTGTAGCCGCCGCCGTTCGGGGGCGTGTTCTCGGGCTGGACGTTGCCGGCCGCGTCGGTCGCCCGGCTGGCCAGCACGTGCGTGCCGGCGGGCAGGTCGATCGGCAGCGCGAAGACGCGCCACGCGTAAGGCCCCAGGTCCGGGCCGACGAAGGGAGCCCGCGTCCAGGTCTTGCCGCCGTCGGCCGAGACCTCGACCTGCGCGATCGCGTGCAGCCCGCCGAACGCCACCCCCGTGACGAGGGTGCGGCCGGCCGGGCCCCCGGTCAGAGGGACGCTGATCCACGAGCGCACCGGCTGCTCCCAGATCGAGGGCTGGCTCGGTGCGGCCTTCTCGCCCACGCCGTGCATGCGGTAGCTCGCGGCCTGGATCTTGGCGTCCGTCTCGGCCTCCGTGAGCGCCACCGTCTTCACGTACTTGATGTTGTTCACGCCGGAATAGCCCGGCACGATCATCCGGAGCGGCCCGCCATGGGCCAGCGGGATCGGCGCGCCGTTCACCTCCCAGGCGAGGATCACCGTGTCGAGGGTGGTGAGCGGCACGGAGCGCTCGACGACGATGTCCTTGGGCTTGAGGCCGGGGGGCAGCACCTCGCCGCCGGTGCCGGTGACGAAGCGCGCCCCCGGCGCCGGCCCGCCGAGCGACTCGACCACGGCCTTGAGCGGCACGCCGGTCCAGATCACGCAGCCCGCGGCGCCCACCGTCCAGGGGGTGCCGGAGATCTTCTGGCCGGGTTGCAGCATGTCCTGCATGTACCGGCGGCCGTTGCCCGAGCATTGCAGGACGGTGGCCACGCTCGTGAGCCCGAGCCGCTTCAGGTCGGCCAGGGTCAGCGTCGCGGGCTTGGCGACGCCCGCGATCTCGACCCGCCACGCGTCCCGGTCGGCGACGATGGCATCGCCGGGCGGGTTGACGTTGTTGCGGATGAACAGGCGGTCGATGGGGGTGATCACGCCGTCGGCCAGTCCGCGCTTGGTCTCGAGCGTCTGGTTGGAGTGCACGGTGAACGCGTCGGCATCCTTCCAGGCGACGTAGCCCGGCAGCTTCGTCCCCGCCTTGGGCGGTTCCGTCCCGGGCTTGTTCGGCTCCGTTCCCGGCTGGCCGGTCTCGAAGGCCGACGCGGGCGATGCCAGGCCGGCGGCGACCGCGGCGGTGCCGGCGGCGAGGAGGTTGCGGCGATGCAGGGTCGTCGGCTCAGGCACGCAGACCATCCTCCCGGTTCCGAATTCTTGAGAAGATTGTTACTGCTGTGCGGGAGATCGATGGTCAAGCGTTCTACGACGTTCTACCCCCGCGGCGCTTCGGCGAGCGCGGACGGGGCGAGCGCGGACGGGGCGTGCGGGCAGGGAGCGCGGACGGGGAGCGCGGTGACGACGCGGGGGCGCCGCGCGCGGGCAGGATCGACGATCATCCGGTCGCGGGCTGCCCAGGCGGCGGCGGGGCGGCGGGCAACCGCCACGGGACGCGGAAATCGACCCGCGCCACCAACCCCGGACCGTCCGGACGGGCGTCGAGCGTGACGGCCCCGCCGATGCGATCGGAGAGCGCCCTGACGATGGCGAGCCCGAGGCCGCTGCCCTCGGGACCGTCCCGGGACGCGACGCGGTAGAAGCGTTCGAACACCTTCTCCCGCGCCCCGGCGGGAATCCCCGGGCCCTCGTCCAGCACCTCGGCGCAGGCACCGGAGCCCGTCCGCCGGACCCGGACGGTGGTCGTCCCGCCGATCCGGTTGTAGCGGATCGCGTTGTCCACGAGGTTCGTGAGGATCTCGCCCACGATGAACGGGTCGCCGACGACCGGCACCGCGCCGTCCGGACGGTCGAGCACGATCTCGGTGGTCCGCGAGAGGGCGTGGGGCACCTGCTCCGTGACGACGCGGGCCGCGAGGTCGTTCAGGTCGGTGATCGCGGCGGAGGCCGGTGCGCTCCCGGAGCCGTCGTCGGCGCGGGCCAGGGCGATCAGTTGCGCCAGGAGCCGCTCGAGGCGCCGCGCCGCGCCGTCGATGTCGTCGATCGCGGCAGCGTGCGCCGGGTCCCCCGGCGCGGTGCGGCGCAGGAGCTCCACGTGCATCCGCAGGACGGCGAGCGGGGTCCGCAACTGATGGGAGGCGTCGGACGTGAAGGTGCGCTCCCCCGCGATCGACTGCTCCAGGCGGTGGAGCAGGGTGTTGAGGGCGAGCACCGGGGCCATCGCCTCGCGGGGCACCCCGGCCACGTCGAGCGGTTGCAGGCTGATCGCGCCCGGCACCGCCCGGCGGCCGATCGCCTCGCTCAGGCGGGTGAGCGGCCTCAGGCCGCTGTCGATGCTGTACCACGACAGCGTCCCGATCAGCCCGAGCAGCCCGAGTTCGGCGACCGCGAGCCCGGCCAGCAGGCGGCGCTCCAGGGTCTGGCGGGCCTCGCGGGTCTCGGCGACCTGGACGAGGACCGGGTCCGGCTTCCCGTAGACCCGCCGCGCCTGGGCGGCGATCCGCACGCTCGCCCCGCGGACGACGCCGTCGCGATGCGCCGTCGCCCCGGGCACCAGGGCGTCGACGACCGCGGCCGGGAGGTCGCGGTAGCCGGTCACCAGCGCGCCGCGGTAGGTGACGCTGTAGTAGATCCGGTCCTGGGCCTGGCTCTCCAGCATCCCGAGGGCGACGCGGGGCAGGTCGACCGACACCTCACCGTCCTCCACGGTCAGCCGCTCGGCGATGGCGAGCACGGAACCGTCGAGCAGGCGGTCGTGGGTCGTCTCGACGACGTCGCGGATGACCAGCGCGCCCGCGAAGCCGAGGAGCAGGGCGAGCGCCAGCACCGGCAGCAGCATGCGGATCAGGAGGCGCCGCCGGAGCGAGGGCATGCGGGGCGTCGTCACATCGGCATCGGTCGTCACATCGGCATCAGGAGGTAGCCGAGACCCCGGATGGTGCGGATCTCGGGGCCGCCCGGCTGCAGCTTCTTGCGCAGGCGCGCGACGTACAGTTCGAGGGCGTTCGGCGCGACCGGCTCGTCGAAGCCGAAGATCTCCGCGCTCAGCCGCTCCTTCGGGACCGGCTTGCCGGCCCGCGTCATCAGGACCGTCAGGACGGCGAGTTCCCGGCGCCGCAGCGCGACCGGTGTCCCGGCCAGCGTGACGGTCCCCGTCGAGCGGTCGAGTTCCAGCGCGCCGCAGCGCAGGTGCGGGTTCGGGACCGCCTGCCCGCGCCGGACGAGGGCCCGCACCCGCGCCTCGAACTCGGCGAGATCGAACGGCTTCAGCAGGTAGTCGTCCGCTCCGAGATCGAGGCCGCGGACCCGGTCGGTGATGGCGTCCCGGGCGGTCAGCACCATCACCGGGACGGTCGAGCCGGCCGCCCGGACGGCCCTCAGCACCTCGAAGCCCGGCAGGCCCGGCAGTCCGAGATCGAGCACGACGAGGCTGTAGGGCTCGCTCGTCGCGAGCCGCACCGCGTCCGCCCCGTCGGATTCGTGATCGACCGCGTACCCGCCCTGCCGCAGGGCGGAGACCAGTCCGCGGGCGAGGGCGGCATCGTCCTCGACGACCAGAACGCGCATGCGCCTCCCGTCACGGATCGGCTTGACCAGATTGGCTTGGCCGGAGCGGCGCGCCGGGTCTAGCATTTCCGCCCCGTACCTGCACATCGGCGATGCGGGCCATCCGGCGCGGACGCGGGAGGGACATTGTTGAGGTCGCGTTTCGCCGTCGGCATCCTCCTGCCCGCACTCCTGCTCCCGGCCTCCGGCCTCGGCCCGGCCACGGCACAGGTCGATCTGCCTCTGGCGCCCCAGGATGCGCCCCAGGCCGCGCCCCAGGACGCGCCTCGGGCCCCGACGAAGGGCGAGGGTCTCGTGGTCGTCCGCGGGACGACCGACGAGGCCGAGGTCGCCAGCCTCGTAGCCGGTTTCCGCGAGGCCCATCCCGGCATCGCGGTGTCCTACACGAAGATGAACTCCTCCCACCTCTACGACGGCTTCGTGGAGGACGCCGCCGCCGGCACCGGGACGGCCGACATCGTCTGGAGCTCGGCCATGGACCTCCAGATCAAGCTGGTGAACGACGGTTACGCCGCCCGCCACGTCTCGGCCGAGACGGCGTCGCTGCCCGCCTGGGCGGTGTGGCGCAACGAGGCCTTCGGCGTGACGGCCGAGCCGATCGCCATCGCCTACAACAGGACGCTGCTGCCGCCTGAGGACGTGCCGGCGAGCCGCGCCGACCTGATCCGGTCCCTGACCGACCATCCGGAAGCCTGGAAGGGCAAGGTCGCCGCCTACGATCCCGAGCGCAGCGGCGTCGGATCGCTGATCCTCGCCCAGGACGCCGAACTCACGCCCCGCACCTGGGACCTCGTCGCGGCCCTCGGGCAGGCCGGCGTGAAGCTCTACACCCGCACGGAGACGATGCTGGACCGGATCGCCGACGGGGAGACCCTGCTCGCCTACGGCGTGTTCGGCGCCTACGCCCTCGAACGGGCCAAGCACGACCCGAGGATCGGCGTCGTGCTGCCGAGCGACACCACGCTCCTCGTCTCGCGGATCGCCTTCATCGCCAAGGATGCCCGCCATCCGGTCGCGGCCCGCCTGTTCCTCGACTACATGCTCTCCCGCGAGGGCCAGGCGCGGCTCGCCGCACAGTCGCTCACGCCGGCCCGCCCGGACGCCCGCCGGGCGGACGATCCGGTCGCGGCCGCCCCGGCGCTGCGCCCGGTCGCCGTCGGGCCGGAGCTGCTGGCCAACCTCGACCAGATCCGGCGCGCCCGCATGCTGCGGCGCTGGCGGCGGGCGATGGAAGGCCGCTGAGCCCCGCGCGCCGCGACAGCTTCGTGACAGGTTCCCGCGCGTATACGGCCGGCAAGCGCCGCACAGTCGGCGCCCCCACGCGGGAGGATCGGATCACGGGCGCGGCCCGGTCGCCGGGGGCGGCCGCCGGCCGAGCCGGACCGAAGCTCCCCTCGTACGGTCGCGACCGCTCCGGCGCCCGAGGGAGGCAGCAATGAGACAGGACAATCCATCACGTTCCAAAGTCGCCACGGTCCTGCGCGTGACCAGCGGCAACTTCCTTGAGATGTTCGACTTCTTCCTGTTCGGCTTCTACGCCACCTATATCTCCAAGACGTTCTTCCCGGTCGGCAACGAGTTCGCCTCGCTGATGCTGACCTTCATGACCTTCGGGGCCGGGTTCCTGATGCGGCCGCTCGGGGCGATCTTCCTCGGCGCCTACGTGGACAGCATCGGCCGCAGGAAGGGGCTGATCGTGACGCTCGGCATCATGGCGGCGGGCACGATCCTGATCGCCTTCGTGCCCGGCTACGGCACGATCGGCCTGCTCGCCCCGTTCCTCGTCCTCGTCGGGCGCCTGCTCCAGGGCTTCTCGGCCGGCGTCGAGCTCGGCGGCGTGTCCGTCTACCTGTCCGAGATGGCCACTCCCGGCAACAAGGGCTTCTACGTGTCCTGGCAGTCCGGCAGCCAGCAGGTCGCGGTCATGTTCGCGGCGGTGATCGGCTTCGCCCTCAACAGCGTCCTGACGCCCGCCGACATGAACGCCTGGGGCTGGCGCATCCCGTTCTTCATCGGCTGCGCGATCGTGCCGTTCCTGTTCTACATCCGGCGCTCGCTGGAGGAGACGGAGGAGTTCCTGAAGCGCAAGCACCGGCCCTCCATGAACGAGGTGTTCGGCTCGCTCGCGCGCAACTGGCAGATCGTGCTGCTCGGCATGCTGCTCGTCGGCATGACCACGATCTCGTTCTACACGATCACCGTCTACACCCCGACCTTCGGCAAGAGCGTCCTCAAGCTGTCCGACACCGACAGCCTGCTGGTCACCTTCTGCACGGCGCTGTCGAACCTGTTCTGGCTGCCGGTGATGGGGGCGCTGTCCGACCGGGTCGGGCGCAAGCCGATCCTGCTGATCTTCTCCGCCCTGACCCTGCTCACGGCCTATCCGGTGCTGGTCTGGCTCGTGGCCAACGCGAGCTTCGGCAACATGCTGATCGCCCTCCTGTGGCTGTCCTTCCTGTACGGCAGCTACAACGGCGCGATGGTGGTGGCGCTGACCGAGGTCGTCCCGGCGAGCGTGCGCACGGCCGGCTTCTCCCTGGCCTACTCGCTGGCGACCGCCCTGCTCGGGGGCTTCACGCCGCTCGTCTCGACGTGGCTGATCGAGACCACGGGCAACCGGGCCGCGCCCGGGCTGTGGATGGCGTTCGGCGGCGCCTGCGGTCTGGTCGCCACGCTCCTGATCTACCGGCGCGCCGCCCAGCCCGCCGCGCTCGGCACCCCCGCCTGACCCCTCGGGCCGGGGCGGCGATCCCCGGCCCTCTTCCGGGAGCCCACCATGGTCATGCACGTGATCCGGCGGCGCGCGGCGATCCTCGGCGGCCTCGCGCTCTCCACCTTCGCGCTCTCCACCTTCGCGCTCTCCGTCCTGGCCGCCGTCTCCGCGGGGGCGGCGGAGCTGCGCGTCGTCAGCTCGGGCGGGTTCGCGGCGGCCTACCGCGCCCTGGCGCCGCGCTTCGAGGGCCGGACCGGCCTCACCCTGGTGTCGTCCTGGGGCCCGTCGATGGGAAGCACGGCGAACGCGGTGCCCCAGCGCCTGGCCCGCCACGAGCCGATCGACGTGGTGATCATGGTCGGCTCCGCCCTCGACGACCTCGTCCGGCAGGGACAGGTCGTGCCGGACTCCCGGCAGGACCTCGCCCGCTCGCTGATCGGCGCCGCCGTGCGGCGGGGGGCCCCGCGCCCGGACATCGGCACCGCGGACGGCCTGCGCAGCGCCCTCCTCGCCGCGAAGTCGGTCGTGTACTCCGACAGCGCGAGCGGCGTGTACATCCAGTCCGAGCTGTTCGCGCGGCTCGGCATCGCCGACCGGATGGCGGGGAAGGCCCGGATGATCCCGGCCGAACCCGTCGGGGAGGTCGTCGCCCGCGGCGAGGCGGATCTCGGCTTCCAGCAGATCAGCGAACTCAAGCCGGTCCCCGGGATCGACCTGCTGGGACCGATCCCCGACGCGGTCCAGCAGGCGACGGTGTTCTCGGCCGGGATCGTGGCGAGCAGCCCGAACCGGTCCGCCGCCCGCGCGCTGATCGACTATCTCGCGTCGGAGGACGCCGCGACGGCCGTGCGCGAGAGCGGCCTGGAGCCGTTGGGCCGCTGATCGAGAGCGGATAGGCTGGGACCGCTCCGTTTCGTAGAACGGAGAGGGGGCGAGGTCCGTCAGGATCGTCAGTCCGGACGGCGCGTGAGTTCGGAAGGAAACGCATGTTCACCCACGTCATGATCGGCAGCAACGACCTTGAGCGGGCGCGCGCCTTCTACGACGCCACCTTCGCCGCGCTGGGCGGCGGGCCCGGCAAGATGGATGCCCGGGGCCGGCTGATCTACGCCCACGCGGGCGGCCGGCTGATGATCACGACGCCGATCGACGGCCGGCCGGCGACCGCGGCCAACGGCGGGACCATCGGCATCGCCGCCGCGAGCCGCGACCACGTCCTCGCGTGGCACGCCGCCGGCACCGCGCACGGCGGCACGGCGATCGAGAGCCCGCCCGCGGAGCGCCCGAACGGGGCCTTCGTCGCCTACCTGCGCGATCCGGACGGCAACAAGCTCACTGCACGGACCCGGCCGACCGCGTGACGCGTCTCGCCGGCCGGACCGCCCCGCGTGCGAACCTCGCGAACCCGTCCCCGGATCAGGGTCGGTCCGGGATCTCCAGGTCGAGCAGCGCCGAACTCAGGCCCTTGCCGTGGGCGTCGAGCGCGAGCGAGCGCGTCACGCCGCCCAGCGCGCCCGTCAGCACGAAGTTCAGCGCGCCGATCTTCGGCAACGCGTAGCGGGTGACCGCGCCGGTCACGATCCCGCGGAAGTGCTCGCTCACCCGCTCCGGCGTCACGTGCGCCTCGAGGTGGGCGTAGTCCGCCATGTCGTAGGCGATCAGCGAGATGTTCGACGTATCGCCCTTGTCCCCGGTGCGGGAGTGAGCGAGCGCGCGCAACTTCATCCCGGTGCTCCCGAGCCTCACGACGTGAGCAGGTGGACGGCCGGACGCGCGCGTTCGGCCGGGACGAGCACCGACTGCACGGCCACGATCTCCCGGGCCGACTTCCAGGCGCCGCCGCCGCCGGCCGGGCCGTTCGTGTACAGCGTCTCGACCTCGTTGCCGATCCGCACGGCCTCGGCCAGGGTCTCGGTGCGCCCGGCGACGCGCAGGCGGACCTCGTAGGGCTCCCGTCCGCCCGCCAGGGCCTCGCCGTGCAGGGCATCGACCCCGATCAGGTCGCAGCGCAGCTCGCTCGTCCGCACGCCGGTCAGCGCGAGCCGCTCGCGCACGATCTCGCGGGCGAGCCGGCCGCGGGCCAGGGCGCCCGGTCCCGCGTAGGAGATCTGCCCCTCGCCGACATAGGAATCGACGTAGCCGACGGAGACCTTGAGGAGGCCCGTCGGCGGTGAGCCGGTCGCGCCGGTGGCGCGGACGCGGTCGGGGCCGACCTCTTCCATCTCCACGTCCGAGAAGTCCCCGATCACGTCCGGTTGCAGGTAGCGGGCCGGGTCATGCACCTCGTAGAGCATCTGCTCCTTGCAGGTGGCGAGGCTGATCCGGCCGCCCGATCCCGCGACCTTGGTGATCTCCACCGTCCCGTCCTCGGCGACGACGCCGATGGGGAATCCGAGGCGGGCGAGGTCGGGCACGTCCTTGTGGCCGGGGTCGGCGAAGTAGCCGCCGGTGATCTGCCCGGCGCACTCGAGCAGGTGTCCGGCGAGCGTGCCGCGGCCCAGGCGCTCCCAGTCGTCCATCCGCCAGCCGAAGGCGTGGATCAGCGGCGCGAGGAACAGCGCCGGATCGCCGACGCGGCCGGTGATCACCACGTCGGCGCCGTCCTTGAGCGCCGCGACGATCGGGGCCGCCCCGAGATAGGCGTTGGCCGCGACGATGCGGTTGCCGAGGCTCGCCACCCGCTCACCGCTCTCCGCGAGCGTGAAATCGCCGGCCCGCACCGCGTCGAGGAGGTCGTCGCCCGTGACCGCCGCGACCGTCAGCCCGGTGAGGCCGAGGTCCCGCGCGAGGGTGCAGGTGCGCTGCGCGGCGGCGACGGGGTTGGCCGCGCCCATGTTGGTGACGATGCGGATGCCCTTCGCGGCGCAGGCCGGGAGCACCGCGCGCAGGCGCGCGTCGAGCAGCGGATCGTAGCCGGCCCCCGGGTCGCGGAGCCGCGCCTGCTGCGCGAGCGCGATCGTGCGCTCCGCGAGGCACTCGAACACGAGGTAGTCGATATCGCCCTTCTCCACGAGCTCGACGGCGGGTTCGATGCGGTCGCCCGAGTAGCCGGCGCCCGCCCCCATGCGGATCGTGCGCATCATTCGCCCTTGAGGCTCGAGCCCTCGGGAAAGAACAGGTCCTCGACGGATCCGGGCGCCTGCTTGACCGTCCCGATCTTCGCCATGAACGCGGCGGTCTCGAACACCTTCTGCGGCTTGAGGGTGTAGGCGTAATCCTTGTCGCTGATGATGGCCAGGATGTCGTCGACGCTGTTCTTCGTGTCCTTGGCGACCTCCAGATAGAGCTGCGCGGCCGCGCGCTTGTCCGCGTTGATGATCGCGATCGCTTCGCTCAGGCCGTCGAAGAAGGCGCGGTAGGCCTTGGGGTTCGCCTCCCGGAACCGCGTCGAGGCGGTGAGGACGACGGCCGTCGCGGGGCCGCCCAGGATCTCGTAGTTGGTCGTGACGAGGTGGGCCTGGGGCAGCTTCATCTCCTGCTCGTAGAAGGGCGAGGAGGTGAAGTGCGCGTTGACGCCGCCGGTGCCGCTCGTCATCGCCAGCACGGCGTCCGGGTGCGACAGGGAGATGGTCAGGGGATCGAGCTTCGTCGCCTCCTTGTCGCCGAAGGCGGCGGCCGCGGCCATCTGGATCATGATCGCCTGGGTCGAGATCTTGATCGAGGGAACGGCGATCTTGTCGCCCGGCCCGAAGTCCCTGATCGACTTCACCGCGGGGTTCCGGCTGACGAGATAGAGGGGGTAGGTCGTCATCGCGGCGACGCCCTTGATGCCGACGTTGCCCCGCGTCCGGTCCCAGAGCGTGATCATCGACGGCGCGCCCTGGGCGGCGAAGTGCATCGTGCCCGACAGGAGCCCGTCGTTCATCGCGCTCGGCCCCGCCACCTTGACCCAGGAGACCTTCAGCCCCTTCAGCCCGGCGGCCTCGGCGTGCCGCTCGGCCAGGCCGCGGCGCTCCATCACCATGAGCGGCAGGAAGCTCACGCCGTATTGCTGGGCGACCGTGATCTCGGACACCTCGGCCCGGGCCGGCGCGGTCACCGCCGTCAGAACCGCGAACGCCCCGATGAGCGCAGCCGCGCGCCTGCTGATCCGCATCGACCCCCCTCCCGCTCGCTCTGACGGCGATGACGATCGGATGTTAGCCGCCGCGGCGAAGGGGGATCAAGCGTGCTCCCTGCGCCGTGCGGAACCGAAGCGTGACGGGACGGCGCCGGTCTGCCGAAGGCGCGGCTTGCGCGGGCGCGACGGGAGAGCCGGGCCCTGTCCCCCTCAGAGCTTCACGCCTTCCAGGTAGCCGCGGTTCCAGGTCGGACTGATGAGGATCTCGTTGACGCACACGGAGGCCGGCAGCCGGGCCACGAACAGGATCGTCTCGGCGAGATCCTCCGCTTGCAGCATGCGCCCCCGGTCCTGCGCCGTGACGGGGACGGGCCGCTTGTCGAGGAGCGGCGTGGCGACCTCGCCGGGGCAGAGGCAGCAGGACCGGACGCCGTCGCCGCACGCCTCCTGGTTCAGGCTCTCCGAGAGTGCCACCAGCCCGTGCTTGGCCGCGGCGTAGGCCGGCCCGGTCAGCGTCGAGACGTAGCGGCCGGCCCACGAGGAGACCTGGACGATCAGGCCGCCGCGCTGGGCCCGCATCGTCGGCAGCACGGCCCGGGACGCGTAGAACGGCCCGTTGAGATCCGCGCCGACCACGGCGTCGATGCCGGCCGGCGTGATCTCGCTCCAGCTCCGCCCGGGCACGTTGAGGCCCGCCGCGTTCACCAGGATGTCGCAGCGGCCGTAGGCTGCGTCGACCGCGTCCCAGGCGCGCTGCACGTCGTCGGCGACGCTCATGTCGGCCGGCGCCACCAGCGCCTGCCCGCCGCCCGCGCGGACGCGCTCCGCGGTGTCCTCCAGGGCCTCCCGTCCGCGCCCCGTGAGCGCCAGCCGCACCCCGGCCCCCGCCAGGGCCAGCGCGGCCGCCTGTCCGATGCCGGACCCGGCCCCCGTCACCCAGGCGACCTGTCCCGCGATGTCGCGCAGCATCTCGGCCTCCCTCTCAAGCGTCCCCGCCGCGCGGCACGGCTCCCGGCGCGCCCCGGGTCCGGCGGCCGGGGGTGGACTACCCCTTGTTCACGAGCGGGCAGCCGCCCTCGCTGAGGGGGCGGAAGGCCTGGTCGGCGGGGATCGTGTCGAGGAGCTTGTACAGGTCCCACGGGCCCTTCGACTCGGACGGCGCCTTCACCTCGAACAGGTACATCGGGTGGATCTTGCGCCCGTCCGCCCGGACGGTGCCCTTGCCGAACAGCGGGTCGTCCGTCGGGTTGGCCTTCATCCAGGCCATCGTCGCCTGCGGGTCGGTCGACTTCGTCGCGGCCACCGCCTTCAGGTAGTGCAGGAGTCCGGAGTACACGCCCGCCTGGTTCATCGTCGGCATGGCGTTGCCGTGCCGCTTGGCGAACCGCTCGGAGAACGCCCGCGTCCCCGGGTTGAGGTCCCAGTAGAACGCCTCGGTGAGCACCAGCCCCTTCGCGGTCTGGAGGCCGAGCGCGTGGACGTCGATGGCGTAGATCAGCAGCGCGGCGAGCTTCTGGCCGCCGTCGGTCAGGCCGAACTCGTGCGCCTGCTTGATCGCGTTGATCGTGTCGCCGCCCGCGTTGGCGAGCCCCACGACCTTGGCCCCCGAGGCCTGCGCCTGGAGCAGGAACGACGAGACGTCGTTGGCGGGGAACGGCACGCGGGCCGCGCCCAGCACCCGGCCGCCGCCCGTGTCGATCACCGCGGTGGCCTGGCTCTGGAGCGAGAGGCCGAAGGCGTAGTCGGCGGTGAGGAAGTACCACGTGTCGCCGCCGCGCTTGAGCATGGTGCCGGCCGTGCCGTGCGCCAGCGCGTAGGTGTCGTAGGTCCACTGGATCGTGTTGGGCGAGCACTGCTTGCCGGTCAGCTCGGTGGTCCCGGCGCCGGAATCGATGAAGATCTTGTTCTTCTCGCGCGTGACCTGGCTCACCGCCAGCGCGACCGAGGAGGTCGGCACGTCGAGGATCGCGTCGACGTTGTCCCGGTCGTACCATTGCCGGGCGATGGCCGCGCCGACGTCGGGCTTGTTCTGGTGGTCGGCGGAGACGATCTCGACCTGCACGTCCTTGTTCGTCTGCGCGAAGTCCTCGACCGCCATCTGGGCCGCGACCACCGAGCCCTTGCCGCCGGTGTCCGAGTAGACGCCGGACATGTCGTTGAGCACGCCGACCTTGACGCGGACCGGCTGGGCCGCGGCCTGCCCGGTCAGGGCGGTCAAGCTGATCGCGGCCAAGCCGATCGTGGCCGAGTTGATCGTGGCCAGGCCGATCGCGGCCGAGAGGATGCAGCACCGGATCGGCGCCATGACGGACGGTCCTCCAAAGCGATGTTCTCGTTGAGGCCAGGAGGGCATGTCCGGCGGCCCAGCGTCAAGCGTTCAACCGTGGGTGGCATCGTCCGGGCGGGCGGGGACCGGCGGCGGCCGCGCCGGACCCTCCGCTCCGGTCCTCGATCTTCCGCCTTCGATCTCTCCCCTTCGATCTCCTGCCCTCGATCTCCGGTCGGCGCGCCCTCGATAGCGACGGCGTCACGCAGCCGGAGAGCGCGCCTTGGCCCGTCAAGTCCTCGTCACCGGCGCGAGCGTCGCCGGCCTCACCGCGGCGTGGTGGCTCGGCCGCTACGGCTTCGACGTCACCGTGGTCGAGCGCGCGGCCGGGTTCCGCGAGGGCGGCCAGAACATCGACGTCCGCGGCGTCGGCCGCGCGGTGCTGCGGCGGATGGGGCTGGAGCGGGCCGCGCTCGATCGCGGCACCGGCGAGGAGGGCACCGCCTGGGTCGATGCGCGGGGCCGGGTCGCCGCCCAGTTCAAGGCCGGCGATCTCGACGGCGACGGCCCGACGGCCGAGATGGAGATCCTGCGCGGCGACCTCGCCCGCCTGCTCTACGCGCCGGCCAGCGCGCACGCGGCCGTCCGGTTCGGCGACGGCGTGGAGCGGATCGAACAGGACGCGGACGCCGCGACCGTCGCGTTCGCCAGCGGCCGCGTCGCGCGCTACGACGCGGTGATCGTCGCCGAGGGTGTCGGGTCCTCCACCCGCGAGCGCGTCTTCCCCGGCGAGAACGCGCCGCGCTGGATGGACCTCACGATCGCCTACTTCACGATCCCCCGGACCGCGCGCGACGACCGGATGTGGCGGTGGCACAACGCGACGCGGGGGCGGAGCGTGTCGCTGCGTCCCGACCGGCACGGGACGACGCGGGCGATGCTGACGCTCCAGCGGCCGCCGGGCGGCGAGGACGGCTGGGATCCGGCCCGCCAGAAGGCGTTCCTGCGCGCGCAGTTCGCCGATGTCGGCTGGGAGGCGCCGCGCGTGCTGGCGGCGATGGCGGACACCGAAGACTTCTACGTCGACGTGCTGCGCCAGGTGCGGATGCGGCGCTGGTCGAACGGGCGGGTGGTCCTGACCGGCGACGCGGCGTGGTGCGTGACCCCGCTCGGCGGCATCGGAACCACGCTGGCGATCACCGGGGCCTGCGTGCTCGCGGGCGAACTGGCGCGCGCCGCCGCCGTCGAGGACGCCTGCGCCGCCTACGAGCGGGCCATGCGCCCCATGGTCGAGCAGGCCCAGGACCTGCCGAAGATCATCCCGCGCCTGATGAACCCGCACAGCCGGCTCGGGATCCGCCTGCTCCACGGCGCGCTGCGCGTGGCGAGCGCCCCCCGCCTCCGGGGCCTCGCCGGACGGCTGTTCGCCCGGCGGTTCCCGGAGCCCGACCTGTCCCGCTACCCCGACGGACGGGCCGGCCCGTCCGCGTGAGCCCGGACGCGTCCGGCGTCGGAGACGCAACGCCGCCCTGCGCGGGCCCCGGTTCCGGTGCCGCGGCGACCGGCGCATAACGCGCCCCGCGCGGTTGCCGGCACGAGAGGGAAGCGCACGAGATGGACGCGTACAGGGCCGAGGACGGCGTGCCGGCGGAGGGGTCGGTCACGCCGGTCGACGGGGCGGCGGCGCCCGTCACCTCGTCCGCGCCGAACCGCGCCGAGACGACGACCTACGGGATCCTCGCCGCCCTGTGCTTCTCCCACCTCCTGAACGACCTCGTCCAGTCCCTCGTCCCCGCGCTCTACCCGCTGCTGAAGGAGACCTTCGCCCTCGATTTCGGGCAGATCGGCCTCATCACGCTCACCTTCCAGCTCACCTCCTCCCTGCTCCAGCCCGTCGTCGGCCACTTCACCGACAAGCGCCCGAGCCCGTTCTCGCTCACGGTCGGCATGACCTGCTCGCTGATCGGCATCGTGCTGCTGGCCAGCGCGTGGTCCTACGGGATCCTGCTCCTCGCCGCCGGCCTCGTCGGCGTCGGCTCCTCGGTGTTCCACCCGGAATCCTCGCGCATGGCCCGGGCGGCCTCCGGCGGGCGCTACGGGCTCGCGCAATCCGTGTTCCAGGTCGGCGGCAACACCGGCCAGGCGCTCGGGCCGCTGCTCGCCGCGTTCATCGTGGTCCCGAACGGGCAGCGCAGCGTGCTCTGGTTCTCGCTCGCGGCGCTCGCCGGCATCGCCGTCCTGACCTGGGTGGGGCGCTGGTACCGGGCGCGCCTCGCGGCGACCGGGCGGCGCGGCGCGAAGGCGGGCGGCGCCGGCCACGCGCTCCCGCGCGGGCGGGTCGTGGCCACGATCGCGATCCTGATCGTGCTGATCTTCTCCAAATTCTTCTACATGGCGAGTTTCAGCTCGTACTACACGTTCTACCTGATCGACCGCTTCGGCGTGTCGGTGGAGACCTCGCAGCTCTGCCTGTTCGTGTTCCTCGGCTCGGTGGCCACCGGCACCCTGGTCGGCGGCCCGGTCGGCGACAGGATCGGGCGCAAGGCGGTGATCTGGGGCTCGATCCTGGGCGTGCTGCCGTTCACGCTCGCCCTGCCCTACGCGAGCTTCCCGCTCACGATCGCGCTGACCGTGCCGATCGGGATGATCCTCGCCTCGGCCATGCCGGCGATCCTCGTCTACGCCCAGGAGTTGCTGCCCGGGCGCGTCGGGCTCGTCGGCGGCCTGTTCTTCGGCCTGTCGTTCGGGATGGGCGGGCTCGGGGCGGCGCTGCTCGGCGAGGTCGCCGACCACACGAGCATCGCCTTCGTCTACCGTCTCTGCGCGTTCCTGCCGACGATCGGCCTGCTCGCGGCCTTCCTGCCGCGCATCCGGCCCGCCGGCTGAGACGGCGCCGGCCCTCGGCTCGGAGGAGGCGGCGCCGCAGGAACAGCCCGCGCGTGCCGCCGGTTGGCTCGACGACGCGGCGGTCGCGCGGCGGGCCGGGATCCCGGCCCGCGATCCACGGCCTTCCACGGCCGCGATGCCGCGCGGGTTCGAGGAGCGTCCATGGCCGAGTCCGTCGCCGACTTCTTCTGGAAGCGCCTCGCTGCGTGGGGGGTGAAGACGATCTTCGGCTACCCCGGCGACGGCATCAACGGCCTGCTCGGCGCCCTCCAGCGCAGCGACCTGCCGTTCGAGTTCATCCAGGTCCGCCACGAGGAGATGGCGGCGTTCATGGCCACCGCCTACGCCAAGTTCACCGGCGAGGTCGGCGTGTGCCTCGCGACCTCCGGCCCCGGCGCGACGCACCTGCTCACCGGCATGTACGACGCCTACTCGGACCACGTGCCGCTGCTCGCCATCGCCGGCCAGCAGGCGCGCAACGTCAACGGCGCGCACTACCAGCAGGAATTCGACCTCACCAGCGTCTACAAGGACGTGTCCGCCTACGTGCAGCAGGCGGCCTCCCCGGCCGCGGTCCGCCACATCGTCGACCGCGCCATGCGGATCGCCAAGGCCGAGCGGAAGGTCGCGGCGATCATCCTGCCGAACGACCTCCAGGACGTCCCCTACGAGGGCCCCGTGCACAAGCACGGCAACACCTTCTCCGGCGTCGGCTACACCGCCCCGAAGGTCGTGCCCTTCGACGCCGACCTCCGCCGCGCCGCCGACGTGCTGAACGCCGGCGAGAAGGTCGCGATCCTGGTGGGCGCGGGCGCGCTCCACGCCACCGACGCGGTGATCGCGGTCGCCGACAAGCTCCAGGCCGGCGTCGCGAAGGCGCTGCTCGGCAAGGCGGCGCTGCCCGACGACCTGCCCTTCGTCACCGGCACGATCGGGCTGCTGGGCTCCAAGCCCTCCTCCGACATGATGGCCGGGTGCGACACCCTGCTGATGATCGGCTCGGGCTTCCCCTGGGCGGAGTTCCTGCCCGAGGAGGGGCAGGCCCGCGGCGTGCAGATCGACATCGCGCCGGAGATGCTGTCGCTGCGCTATCCGATGGAGGTCCCGCTCTGCGGCGAGTCCGCCGAGACGCTCCGCGCCCTGCTGCCGCTCCTGGAGCAGAAGAAGCCCGGCGGCTCCTGGCGCACCGGCATCGAGAAAGGGGTCGCCGCCTGGTGGCAGGAGGCGGAGGCGCGGGCGATGGCCAAGGCCGACCCGGTCAACCCGCAGCGCGTGACCTGGGAGCTGTCGCCGCGCATGCCGGAGCGGGCGATCATCACCTCGGATTCCGGCTCCTGCGCCAACTGGTTCGCCCGCGACCTGAAGATGCGCCGCGGCCAGATGTGCTCGCTCTCGGGTGGCCTCGCCTCGATGGGCGCGGCGGTGCCCTACGCCATCGCGGCCAAGGTCGCCCATCCCGACCGGCCGGTGATCGCCCTGGTCGGCGACGGCGCCATGCAGATGAGCAACATGGCCGAGCTGATCACGGTGGCCAAGTACAGGCACCGCTGGTCGAACAAGACCTGGATCTGCTGCGTGTTCAACAACGAGGACCTGAACCAGGTCACCTGGGAGCAGCGGGTGATGGAGGGCAACCCGAAGTTCGAGGCGAGCCAGACCATCCCGAACGTGCCCTACCACAAGTTCGCCGAGCTGATCGGCCTGAAGGGCATCTACGTCGACGATCCCGAGCGGATGGGCGCGGCCTGGGACGAGGCGCTGGCGAGCCCGGTGCCGGTGGTGCTGGAGGTCAAGACCGACCCCGAGGTGCCGCCGCTGCCGCCGTTCTTCACCTTCGAGCAGGTGCAGAACTTCATGGCGATGCTCGGCAAGGGCGATCCGAAGCAGCGCCGCCTCCTGGTCGACACCGCCCGGCAGGTGCTCAGCTCCGTCCTGCCCGGCGACCGGACTTGAGGGGGGCGCCCGCCCCGATCGTCCGCAACGCGCGGGACCGGGGCGACGGCACCCGCCACCGCAACCTCACCGCCCGCATGGGCGGCGACCCGCGCGCCTCCGTGAGCGCTCCGAATGCAGTCTCACGGCGAGTTCGGTGGTAAATTTCAACCACAGGCGGCGGAATTTAACCTGTCATTAGCGCCACGCGTTAATCATGGCGCTATTGAGAGGACTTGATAAATGCCGCCTCATTTCAGTGCAAAGGCCGCTGACCGGACCCGGATCATCGATCGTGCCGTCATGGAGGCGCTGGCCGTCCGCGAGGCGGTGTTCGACCTCGACGACCCCAACCTGGTCGATCTCGTCGACGCCCTCCTGCGGGGCCTCGGCCAGGCCGCGACCCGGCCCGCCGCGGCCGTGAAGCGGGCCAAGGCCGCCTGAGCCGCGGGACCGCCGCGGCCACGGTTCGTTAACGCCCGGTCGGGATGATGAGCCCATGCCCGGCCCCTCGCACGCACCCGACACGCTCGCCCGTGCCCGGCAGGCGGCCGCGACCCTCCACCGGACCCTGCGCGGCCTGGACGATCCGGCCCTCGTCGCGATCGCGGAGCGGCTGTCGGCCGCTCTCGCCCGCGGGGCAGCCTCCCTTGTAGCGGCCCCGGGCGAGAGCCGTGCCGCCGGCGCCGTCATCGCGTTCCCGCGCTGCGGGTGTGGCTGCCCAGCCCCGTGCTCGTGCCGCCCCTCTCGGGGGGCGGGCGCCGCCGCGTAGGCGGACGGGCCGGTCGCCGCTGCGCCCGCGGCGAGAGGGTCGCCAACGCGCGGCCTTCCGTGCAAGATGGCGGGTGCTGGGGCAGGCGTCGAGATCGCCGCGACGGCGGGGGCGCATCCCGACGGCGGCGGTCACGCTGCGGCCCCGCCCACGGGGATCGTAGGAATGACGGGACTGGTCTCCACGGTGCCGCCGGGCCTGCTGGCGGCCGGGTTCATCGGCACCTGGGACACGGATGTCGCCGCCGGCCGCTCGGTGCTCGATGCCGGGGCCGCCGCCCTGCTCGCGGGCAACGCGGATCTCGCCGGCCAGCCGATCCCGATGGAGGTGGCGCTGGGGCGGACCCACCCGGACGATCGGGGCTGGGTGTTCGAGCGCATCCGCCGCGCCCGCTCCACCGGCGGCCCGTTCTCGGCCGAGTTCCGGATCCTCACCGAGACCGGCGGGATCCGGTGGATCCTCAACCGCGGCAGCCTCACCCCGGACGCGGACGGCCGGATGCGCGGCCGCGGCGCCTACATCGACACGACCGACAGCCATCCCGACCTGTTCATGCCGGCGGCCGGCATCACGGTGCCGGAGGCGGATCCGCTGATCGCGGCCGCCGACCGCAGCCTCGAAGCCCACGCGGCGATCGCGCGGAGCGGCCGCGAGGATCTGCGCGAGCTCTCCGAACTGCTGCTGGCCGGGATCGGCCGCACCCTCGCGCAGCGCTGGCGCGGCTGACGGCGGGCCGTCCGCCGGCCGCGCGCCTCAGGCCGCCGGGGCCGCCTTCACCGTCGCGCGCAGGCGCGCGGCCTCCTCCGGTCCGAGGGCGAGCACGAGCCTGACCGCCTCCTCGACGAAGGCCGACGGCGTGGTGCCGGCCTGCTTGGCCGCGCGCGACACCGCGAGGCCGAGCGCGCCGTCGATCTGCACCGGCGCGGTGCGTCGCGCCGCCTCCGCGCCGGCCGTCACCGGGGGCTTGGTCTGTGCGGGCGCCCTGTCCGGAGAGGCGGCCTGGGCCGGCGCGGCGGCGGCCTGGGCCGGCTGACCGCGCCCCGCGCGCCGCCCCTGCGCGGCGAGCCGGTCGGCGCGCTCGTTGAGCGGGTCGCCGGCGTGGCCGCGCACCCAGGTCCACTTCACGTCGCGCCGGCTCGCGAGTTCGTCGAGCCGCTGCATCAGGTCGACGTTCTTCACCGCCCCCGTGGTGGTGCGCCAGCCCTTGGCCTTCCAGCCGCGCATCCACTCGGTGACGGATTTCACCACGTACTGGCTGTCGCAGCGCATCTCGATCTGCGCGCCCTCGGGGAAGTGCTCCAGCGCCCGGATCGCCGCGGTCAGCTCCATGCGGTTGTTGGTGGTGCCGGGCTCGCCCCCGCAGAGGTCGACCACGCCGTCCGGCCCCGAGATGACGACGCCCCAGCCGCCGGGGCCGGGATTGGGGTCGCAGCCGCCATCGGCGTAGACAACGGTTCGCATCGGATCACCCTTCGGGAACGCGGGGGGTGTGCCCGCGGTCCGGGCCGGCGGCAAGGGCGAAATCGCGGCGGTGCCCGTCGCGGCGGCTGTGCACGGGTTGCGGCGGCGCGGGTTGCGGCGGCGCGGGTTGCGGCGGCGCGGGTTGCGGCGGCGCGCGGAAAGCCGTAGCCGGAGCGTGGTCCCGCGCGCGGGCGGGCGGCCGGGCTCGGCCCGAGGAAGCCGGCGCGGTTCCCTCGCCGCCGCGCGGATCGGACCTACCTTGACGGGACGGGCGCCATCCGCTCGGCGCGCCGTCCCGCCGGGCGCTTCTCCGGGCCCGGCGTGCCTTCGCAGCCACCCGGCAGCCACCCGGCGACGGTGCGGCCTGCACCCGTCCACCCGTCTTCGCCCCGGTCGATGCCGCCAGACTTGCTCCTCGCCACAGCAGCGATCCTGCCCTTCCTCGGGAGCATCGCGGCGATCTGCCTGCCGGGCCACGCGCGCAACGCCGCCGCGGGGCTCGCGGGCCTCGTCACGCTGGCGAGCCTCGCCTGCATCGCGCTGCTCTACCCCGCGGCCTCCGGTGCCGACCCGGTCGTCTGGGCGGTCGACTGGCTGCCGACGCTCGGCGTCCGCCTCGTCCTCCGGCTCGACGGCCTCGCCTGGATCTTCGCGGTCCTGGTCCTCGGGATCGGCGCGCTGGTGGTGCTCTACGCGCGCTATTACATGGCGCAGGAGGATCCGGTCCCGCGTCTGTTCTGCTACTTCCTCGCCTTCGTCGGCGCGATGCTCGGCATCGTGCTGTCCGGAAACCTGATCCAACTGGTGGTGTTCTGGGAACTGACGAGCATCGTCTCGTTCCTGCTGATCGGCTACTGGTCCGACAACGCCTCGGCCCGCGACGGCGCGCGGATGGCGCTGACGATCACCGCGGCCGGCGGCCTCTGCCTGCTGGTGGGCGCGATCCTGCTCGGGCGCATCGCCGGCAGCTACGACCTCGACGTGGTGCTGGCCTCCGGCGCGGCGATCCGGTCCAGCCCGCTCTACCTGCCGGCCCTGGTCCTCGTGCTCGCCGGGGCGCTGACCAAGTCGGCGCAGTTCCCGTTCCACATCTGGCTGCCGCGGGCGATGGCCGCGCCGACGCCGATCAGCGCCTACCTGCACTCGGCCACCATGGTGAAGGCCGGCATCTTCCTGATGCTCCGGCTCTGGCCGGTGCTGTCGGGCACCGAGAGCTGGTACTGGATCGTCGGCACGATCGGCATGGCGACCATGCTGGTCGGCGCGTGGAGCGCGATCTTCCAGCACGACCTGAAGGGCCTGCTCGCCTACTCGACCATCAGCCATCTCGGGCTGATCACCCTGCTCCTCGGGCTCGACTCGCCGCTCGCCGTCGTGGCGGCGATCTTCCACACGGTGAACCACGCGACGTTCAAGGCGTCGCTGTTCATGGCCGCCGGGATCATCGACCACGAGACCGGCACCCGGGACATGCGCCGCCTCAGCGGCCTGTGGCGGGCGATGCCCTACACGGGGACCCTGGCGATGGTCGCCGCCGCGGCGATGGCGGGCGTGCCCCTGCTCAACGGCTTCCTGTCCAAGGAGATGTTCCTGGCCGAGGCCGCCGACAACGCGGGCGAGCACTGGCTCAACCTCGCCCTGCCGGTGCTGGCCACGCTCGCCTCCGCCTTCACGGTGCTCTACTCCCTGCGCTTCATCCGCCAGACCTTCTTCGGGCCCGCGCCCCACGACCTGCCGCACGCGCCCCACGAGCCGGTGCGCTGGATGCGCATCCCGATCGAGCTGCTCGTCCTCGTCTGCGTCGCCATCGGCCTCGTGCCGAATCTCACGATCGGGCCGGCGCTCGCGGGCGCGGCGCGGGCGGTGCTCGGCGCCCGGACGCCCGACTACGACCTCGCGATCTGGCACGGCTTCAACGCGGCGCTCGCCATGAGCGTCGTCGCGCTCGCCGGGGGCGTGGCGCTCTACGTCGCGTTCGGGCGGCGCATCAACGTCAATCCCCGCGGCGGCCCCTGGCTGATGGACCGGCTCGACGGCGGCTGGCTGTTCGAGCGCGGGATGACCAACCTCGTCCTCGCCGCCCGGGCGCTGGAGGCCCGGCTCGGCGCGGAGCGGTTGCAGCCGCAACTGCGGATCCTGTTCCTGGCGGCCCTCACCGCGGCGGCGGCGGCGGGGGTCGCGCGCGGGCTCGACCTCGCCGCCCCGGGGCGGATGACGGCGTTCGACCCGGCCTTCGCCCTGATGTGGCTGGTGGGCGCCGCCTGCGCGGTCGGCGCGGCGGAGCGGGCGAAGTACCACCGCCTGTCGGCGGCGATCCTCGTCGGCGGCGCCGGGCTCGTGAGCAGCCTGACCTTCCTGTGGCTGTCCGCCCCCGACCTCGCGGTGACGCAGATCCTCGTGGAGATCGTCACCACGGTGATGCTGCTGCTCGGCCTGCGCTGGCTGCCCAAGCGCGACCGGGCGATCCCGGCCCCGGCCGCCGAGGCCGCGCGGGCGGCGCGCCGCCGCCTCGCCGATCTCGGCATCGCGCTGCTGGCCGGCCTGGGACTGGCCGGCCTCGCCTACGCGGTGATGACCCGGCCGGCCCCGGACGGGATCGGCCGCTGGTTCGTCGAGGAATCCTATCCGCTGGCGGGCGGGCGCAACGTCGTCAACGTGCTGCTCGTCGATTTCCGGGCCTTCGACACCCTCGGCGAGATCTGCGTGCTCGGGGTGGTCGGGCTCACGGTGTTCGCCCTGCTGCGCCGGTTCCGCCCCGCCCCCGACAGCCTGGAGCGCCCGGCCCAGCAGGTGCGCCACGACGCCTACGACCGCGCCCGCGCCGGCCGCGAGCCGGGCCACACCGCGGCCGACGCGCTGCTCGTGCCGCGGGTGGTGATGACGTGGCTGTTCCCCTTCATCGTGCTGCTCGCCCTGCACCTGTTCCTGCGCGGGCACGACCTGCCCGGCGGCGGCTTCGCGGCGGGCATCGCCCTCACCGTCGCCTTCATGCTCCAGTACATGGCCTGCGGCGCGCAGTGGGTGGAGGCGCGGCTGCGCATCCAGCCGATCGCCTGGATCGGCGTCGGCCTGCTGGTGGCCGCGCTGGCCGGGGCGGGCTCCTGGCTGTTCGGGCGCCCCTACCTCACCGCCTTCTTCGCGTACTGGGAGCCGCCGCTGCTCGGCAAGGTCCCGGTCGCGAGCGCCCTGGTGTTCGATCTCGGCATCATGATCCTGGTGGTCGGCGCGAGCGCCCTGATGCTCGTGGCGCTGGCCCACCAGTCCCTGCGCCGGACCCGCGCGGCAGAGGCCGAGCGGGCCGCCGAGGAGGAGACCGCCTGATGGAGCTCGTTCTGTCGGCCGGGATCGGGGTCTTCGCCGCCGCGGGCGTGTGGCTGATGCTGCGCCCGCGCACCTTCCAGGTCGCGCTCGGGCTGTCGCTGCTGAGCTACGCCGTCAACCTGTTCATCTTCGCCATGGGCCGGCTGACGGTCGGCGCGCCGCCGGTGCTCGGCGCCGCCCCCGACGTCGTCTCGGTCGACGATCCGGTCACCCAGGCGCTGGTGCTCACCGCGCTGGTGATCGGCTTCGCGCTGACCGCCCTGTTCCTCGTCGTCCTGCTCGCCGCCCGCGGCGTCACCGGCTGCGACCACGTCGACGGGCGCGAGCCGCACCACGCCGAGCCGCATCCCGGGAACCCGCACCCGTGAGTTCGATCCCATGAGCCGACATCCATGAGCCGACATCCATGAGTCGAAAGCGATGAGTCGAAGCCCATGAGTCGAAAGCGATGAGGGAGAACCCATGACCCCGCCGGTGATGGGCCCGACCGCCGCGAGCGCGTGGTCCGATCACGTCGTCGTGCTGCCGATCGTCCTGCCGATCGCGGTGGCGGGGGCGATGTTCCTCCTCGACGAGCGCCGCCACCGGCTGAAGGCGGCGCTCAGCCTCGCCACGGTCCTGGTGATGCTCGGCGTCGCCCTCCTGCTGCTCGGGCGCGCGGGCGACGCGCCGGAGGTCTACCGCCTCGGCAACTGGGCGGCGCCCTACGGCATCGTGCTCGTGGCCGACCGGCTCTCGGCCGCGATGCTGGCGCTCGCCGCCGTGCTGGGCCTCGGCGCCCTGGTCTTCTCCTTCGCCCGCTGGACCCGGGCGGGCCCGCGCT
Organism: Methylobacterium amylolyticum; assembly: GCF_030700245.1. Taxonomy (GTDB): domain Bacteria; phylum Pseudomonadota; class Alphaproteobacteria; order Rhizobiales; family Beijerinckiaceae; genus Methylobacterium. The sequence continues at coordinate 25,618 of NZ_JAUYZI010000010.1, read as the reverse complement.
TCCAGGGCCTGTTCCTGCTGCTGCTGATGGGCGTGAACGGCGCCTTCCTCACCGGCGACCTGTTCAACCTGTTCGTGTTCTTCGAGGTGATGCTGGCGGCCTCCTACGGCCTCGTCCTGCACGGCTCGGGCGAGACGCGGATCCGCGCGGGCCTCGGCTACATCGCGGTCAACCTCGTCGCCTCGCTGTTCTTCCTCGTCGGCGTCAGCCTGATCTACGGCACGATGGGCACCCTCAACATGGCCGACCTCGCCCGGCGGCTCGCGGCGCCCGCCGCGGGGGAGCTGGCCCTGTTCGAGAGCGGCTGCGCGATCCTCGGGATCGCCTTCCTGATCAAGTGCAGCGCGTGGCCGCTGGGCTTCTGGCTGCCGACGACCTACGCGGCGGCGAGCGCCCCCGCGGCGGCGATCCTGGCGATCCTCAGCAAGGTCGGCGTCTACGTCGTGGTGCGCCTGAGCCTGCTCCTGTTCGGGACCGGCCTGTCCGAGGGCTTCGGCCAGACCTGGATCCTCGCCGCCGGGCTCGCCACGATCGCCTACGGCACGGTCGGCATCCTCGCCGCCCGCGACCTCGCCCGGGCGGGGGGCTACGCGGTGATGATCTCGTCGGGCACGGTGCTGGCGGCGCTCGGCACCGGCAACGGGGGCGCGCTCGCGGGGGCGCTGTACTACCTTGTCGGCTCGACGCTGGCGGCCGGGGCGCTGTTCCTGCTCGCCGAGGTGCTCCAGCGCGGCCGCGACCCGGTGGAGGCGGCGCAGCCGGTCTTCGCCGACGAGTACCGCGATCCCTTCGACGACGCGGGCGCCACCGAGGTCGGCCGGGCGATCCCCGCCGCGGTCGCGATCCTGGGGCTGGGCTTCCTGCTCTGCACGCTGATGCTCGCGGGCGTCCCGCCGCTGGCGGGCTTCGTCGGCAAGCTCGCGATGTTCACGGGCCTCACCGCGGGCGCGATCACCGCCTCGGGCTGGGGGCTGATGGCGATCCTCACCCTGTCCAGCCTCGGCACCCTGATGCCGCTGGTGCGGCTCGGCATCCTGAACCTCTGGGTGCCGCGCGACGACCCGCCGCCGGTGCTGCGCCCGTCCGAGTTCGCCGCGCTCGCCGGGCTGCTCGCGGCCTGCCTCGCCCTCGCCCTGTGGGGCGGTCCCGGGCTCGCCTACGCCGACGCGACGGTGCGCGCGCTCGCGCAGCCGGGGGATTACGTCCGCGCGGTCCTCGGCGCGCCCGCGGGAGGCGCCCCGTGAGCCGGATCCTGCCCTACCCGCTGCTCTCGGCGGCGCTGGCCCTGACGTGGCTGCTGCTGAACGCGCCGCTCACGCCCGGGGGCGTGCTGCTGGCGCTGCTCGTCGGCCTCGCCGTCCCGCACGTCATGCGCGCGTTGCGCCCGCCCGCGGTGCGGGTGCGGGCGCCGGCCACCCTGGCGCGGCTGGCGGGGATCGTCCTCTACGACATGGTCCGCTCCAACATCGACGTGGCCCGGGTCATCCTCGGCCTGCGCCGGGGCACGCGCCGGACCGGCTTCGTCGCGATCCCCCTCGACCTGCGCGAGCCGTTCGGCCTCGCGGTCCTGTCGATCATCCTCACCGCCACCCCCGGCACGCTCTGGGTGCAGTACGATTCCGACACGGGGCGGCTGCTGATGCACCTGCTCGACGACGCGGACGGGGACGCCTGGATCCGCCGGGTGAAGGACCGCTACGAGCGCCCGCTCATGGAGATCTTCGGATGCCACCCCACGCCGACGAGCCCGTCATGAGCGCGGCGGCTGTGCTCGACTGGGGCCTCGGCCTCGCCCAGGGGATGCTGGTGCTGGCGATGGCGCTCGCCGCGTGGCGGATGCTGCGGGGCCCCCGCGCGCAGGACCGGATCCTCGGGCTCGATACCCTCTACCTCAACGGCATGCTGGCGATCGTGGTCCACGGCATGCGCACCGGCAGCGGGCTGTATTTCGAGGCGGCGCTGATCATCGGCATGATCGGCTTCACCGCCACCGTCGCCCTCGCCAAGTTCCTGATGCAGGGCGAGGTGATCCGGTGACGGGCGCGGACCTGCCGGTCTGGGCCGCGTGGCTCGTGGTCGTCCTGGCGGTGGCCGGCGCCGCCTTCTCGCTGACCGGCGCCCTCGGCCTCGTCCGCCTGAGGACCTTCTACGAGCGGGTCCACGCGCCGACGCTCGGGGCGACCCTCGGCATGGCCCTGATCCTGTGCGGCTCGATGCTGCTGCTCTCGCTGATCGAGGGCCGCCTCGTCCTGCGCGACGCGCTGATCGGCGTGTTCCTCACCGTGACGACGCCCGTCACCCTGCTGCTGCTCGCCCGCGCCGCCGCCCACCGCGACCGCCACGAGGGCGACCCCGACGCGCCGCCGCGGCCGTGACGCCGCCCGGGCCGGGGCCCGCCCCCGCTCAGGCCCCGGCCGGGAAGGCGGCGTCGTAGGCCGCGAGCGTCCGCCGGGCGTTGCGGCGCACGGTCCCGGCGTCGTCGCCCGGCCTGTACAGGCTGGAGCCCAGGCCGAACGTGCGGATGCCGGCCGCCGCGTAGGCCCCGAAGCTCTCGTCGCCCACGCCGCCCACGGCCCCGATCACCGCGTCCGCCGGCAGAACCGCCCGGATCGCGGCGATGCCCGCCGGGCCGAGGACCGAGGCGGGGAAGAACTTCAGCGCCGAGGCGCCGCAGCGCAGGGCGAGCAGGGCCTCGGTCGGGGTGAGCACCCCCGGCATCGTCACCATCCCGTGCGCCCCCGCCCGCGCCAGCACGGCGGGGTCGACGTTGGGGCTGACGAGCAGGCGCCCGCCGGCCTCCGCGAGCCGGTCGACGTCCGGCACCGTCAGCACGGTCCCGGCCCCGATCAGCACCGCGCCCCCGTGCCGTGCCGCCGCGCTGGCGATGGAGCGGAACGGGTCGGGCGAGTTCAGCGGGATCTCGATCAGCTCGAAACCCTCCTCGACCAGGGCGTCGACGATGCCGTCCGCCTCGTCCGGGCGGACGCCGCGCAGGATCGCGACGAGGGGGCGCCGCGGGTTCGGCCAGGGCGCACTTGCGGAAATCGTCGCGGGGGGCGTCGCGGGGATCGTGCCTTGCATCGTCGGCTCCGGCGGTTCGGGGGCGCAGGTCAGGGCCAGAGGTGCCGGGCGGCCGCGAACAGGCCCCGCCGCGTCGCGGCCTCGGCATCGACGGGGATCACGGTGAAGCCGGCCGCGCGCAGCACCGCGTCGTACAGGCCGGCGATCGGGCCGGACGCGACGAGCGTCACCCGGTCGTGTCCGGGATGTCGGCGCCGCGCCGCCGCGACCTCCGCCCCGATCAGCAGGCCGGACAGCTCGGCCGCGCCGGTGGCGGGCTCTGCGAAGCCGAGCAGCCGGGCGGCGCGCAGCGCGAACAGGGCACCCAGGGGATCGGGATCGGCCAGCGCCCGCGCCGCCGCGGCCCGGAAGGCGGGATCGTCCGCGTCCGGCCCCGCCGCGTCGGGCGCCAGCGCGTGCCGGAGCACCGAGTGGCGCCCGAGCACGTCGAACAGCTCGCCGGTCATCGCGGTCCGGAACCGGAGGACGGTGCCGTCCTCGGTCTCGACCCATTTGCAGTGGGTCCCGGGCATGCACAGGAGCGCGGCGCCCGCCGCCGGGTCGAGGCCGAGGAGCTGGGTCTCCTCGCCGCGCATCACGTCCGGCGCCGCGCGGTCGGCCCGGCACAGGCCGGGCAGGATGCGGACGTCGCCGAGTGCGGTGTCGACCCGGGCCGCGCGGTCGGCGAGGCCGGTCAGCCCCGCCGGGACGGCGACGTAGGGGGCCTCGACCCAGCCCTGGCGGGCGCCGGCCATGCCGCAGATCAGGATCGGCAGGCCCGCCGGCGCGCCGACCTCCGCGAGGCGGCCGCGCAGCACCGCCTCGAAGCCGGTCTCGGCCGCCCGGGTCATGCCCTCGGGGCCGCGCGCCTCGGCGAGCACGCCGCCCCCGCGATCGAGCAGCCACAGGCGGAAGCGCGTCGTCCCCCAGTCCACGGCGCCGCAGAACGGAGGGTCGGACCGCGGCTGGACGGAGGACGGGGGATTCGTCTCGGGCACCGGCTCGCAGCCTCAGGACGGGTGACGCACGCGTCCACATCGCGCGCTCCGCCGGCCAAGGCAACCGGTCCAAAGGCAGCGGGTCCAAGGCGACCGGCACCATCGTGCCGAACCGACCATCTCGGCGGCCCCCGCCGGCTTCCCCGGCGCGGGGCTCGATCCGCGTTCCGACGCGCGTCGCCGAACCGGGCTCCGCGTCGGCGGCGCGCGCTCCAGCCCCCGGCCGGGGCGGCGGGATCCGGCCTCCGGCCCCGCCGCGACCGTCAGCGCCTGTTCTTACCGTCAGCGCCTGTTCTTGATGAGGCTGTCGACGTTCTTGTCCGCTTCCTTGTTCTCCTTCTCCTGCGCGGTGACCTGATGCCGGGTGTCCTTCATCGACATCTCGTCGCGCTGACCCTGCGGCATCTCCTTCTGCGCGGCCTGCTCCTTCGGCGCCGCCTGCGCCGGGATCACGGCCATCACGCAGGCCGTGCACATTGCAGCAAATGCAACCTTGTTGAGCATGTGTTTCTCTCCCTGAACTGCGCAAGCGAAGACGTGGGACGCTGTGTTCTAGTTCCACGCACCGATGTCACGAGATTGTTGATCGTCTCAGCTTCGGTGCACTTGCCCGTGAGCGGCCGGCGCGCGGGGGAGGCGCTGCCGCCCGCCGGCATCCCGGTGTCCTGCTGCCCGGTGAAGGTCCACCGGGGCTCGGCGGGCTGGACGCGGGCGGTGGCGATCCTCGGCGGGTGATCGCCCGCGCGCGTTGCGCCGGGCGCCGCGACGGACCAGAACGGGGCGAGCCCGGACCCGGAGACACCCCCGCATGCGTACCGAGACGCCGCCGCTGATCCGCCTGGAGGATTACCGCCCCAGCGACTTCCTGATCGACCGCGTCGACCTCGACATCCGCCTCGACCCGCACGCCACCCGGGTCACCGCGACGCTGGCGCTGCGGCCGAACCCGGCGGGGGAGCCCGGCGCGGCCCTGCACCTCGACGGCGACGACCTCGCCCTGGTCGCCCTCGACCTCGACGGCGAGCCCCTGGCGCCGGAGGCCTACGCGGCGAGCCCCGCCCGCCTGACCCTGCACGCCCCGCCGCGGCGCCCGTTCGTGCTGCGGGTCGCCACGCAGGTGGACCCCACCGCCAACACGAAGCTGATGGGCCTCTACCGGACGGAGGGGGTGTACTGCACCCAGTGCGAGGCCGACGGCTTCCGGCGGATTACCTACTTCCTCGACCGGCCGGACGTGATGGCGGTCTACACCACCCGGATCGAGGCCGCCCGGGACGAGGCGCCGGTGCTGCTCGGCAACGGCAACCCGGTCGAGGCCGGGCCGGTGGGCGCCGACCGGCACTACGCGCTCTGGCACGACCCGCACCCGAAGCCCGCCTACCTGTTCGCGATCGTCGGCGGCCGGCTCGGCAAGGTCGAGACCACCTTCACGACCATGGAGGGGCGCACGGTCGCCTGCGCGGTCTACGTCGAGCCCGGCAAGGAGGCGCGCGCCGCCTACGCGCTCGACGCGGTGGTCCGCTCCATGGCCTGGGACGAGACCGCCTTCGGCCGCGCCTACGACCTCGACGTGTTCAGCGTCGTGGCGGTCTCGGCCTTCAACATGGGCGCGATGGAGAACAAGGGCCTCAACATCTTCAACGACAAGTACGTGCTGGCGTCGCCTGAGACCGCCACCGACGCGGATTACGCCGCGATCGAGGCGATCATCGCCCACGAGTACTTCCACAACTGGTCGGGCAACCGCGTCACCTGCCGGGACTGGTTCCAGCTCTGCCTCAAGGAGGGGCTGACGGTCTTCCGCGACCAGGAGTTCTCCTCCGACATGCGCTCGCGGCCGGTGCACCGGATCGCCGAGGTCCGGGGCCTGCGCGCCCGCCAGTTCCCGGAGGATGCGGGGCCGCTGCGCCACCCCGTGCGCCCGACGGCCTACGCCGAGATCAACAACTTCTACACGGCCACCGTCTACGACAAGGGCGCCGAGATCGTGCGGATGCTGCGCACGCTGATCGGCGCGCCGGCGTTCCGCGTCGGCATGGACCGCTACTTCGCCGACAACGACGGCCGCGCCGCCACCGTCGAGGATTTCCTCGCCGCCTTCGCCGCAGTGACCGGCCGCGACCTCGCCCAGTTCGCCCGCTGGTACGAGCGGCCGGGCACGCCCCGGCTCACGGCCAGGATGACCTACGACGCGGCGGCCGCGCGCTGCACCCTGCGCCTGTCCCAGAGCCTGCCCGGCGCGGGCGGCCCGCTGGTGATCCCCGTGGCGCTCGGCCTCGTCGGCGAGGCCGGGCCGCTGACCGGCGCCGCCTGCCCGGCGCTCAGCGACGGCGTCGCCGTGCTCGACCGGGCGGAGACCGAACTCGTCTTCGAGGGCGTGACGGAGAGACCGGTGCCCTCGCTGCTGCGCGACTTCTCGGCGCCGGTGCGGCTCGACCTCGACCTGACCGACGCCGAGCGCCTGCGGCTGCTCGCCCGCGATGCCGACCCGTTCAACCGCTGGCAGGCCGCCCAGGACGTGGCCCTGCGGCTGATCCTCGACCCCGATGCCGCGCGGGCGACCGCCTTCGGCGCGGCGCTCAAGGCCTTCCTCGACGGGGAGGCGCTCCGGGATCCCGCCTTCGCCGCCCTGGTGCTGGCGCTGCCGAGCGAGGGCGAGGCCGCCGACGCGCTGCCCGCCGAGGTCGACCCGGACGCGATCCACCGGGCGCGCTGGGACCTGCGCGCCGCCCTCGGGCGCCAGCTCCGGGGCCGCCTGGAGCGGATCGACGCCGCGCTCGCGCCGGAGGCCGGCGCCCCCTACAGCCCCGACGCGGCCGCGGCCGGGCGCCGGTCCCTGCGCAACGCCGCCCTCGACCTGATCGCGGCGGGCGACCCCGAGGCCGGGGCGGCCCGGGCCGCGGAGCGGCTCGCGGAGGCGACCAACATGACCGACCGGCTCGCGGCGCTCGGCACGCTGTCCCTGATCCCGGGGGCGGCGCGGGAGGCCGCCCTCGACGCGTTCGCCGCCCGCTACGCCGACGAGCCGCTGGTGCTCGACAAGTGGTTCGCCCTTCAGGCGACCATCCCCGAGCCCGGCACCCTGGAGCGCATCGCCCGCCTCCAGCGCCACCCGGCCTTCGCGATGACCAATCCCAACCGGGTCCGGGCGCTGGTGGGCAGCTTCGCCTTCGGCAACCCGACCCAGTTCGCCCGGGCCGACGGGGCGGGCTTCGCGCTCGTGGGCGACACCGTCGCCGCCCTCGATTCCGCCAACCCGCAGGTCGCCGCGCGGCTGCTCACCGCCTTCGGCTCGTGGCGCCGGCTGGAAAAATCGCGCGCCGCCAAGGCCGCCGAAATCCTCAACCGGATCAAGGCGATCCCGGGCCTGTCGCGCGACGTGGCCGACATCCTCGGGCGCACCCTGGAGGGCGGCTAAGTCTCTGGTACATCACTGAAAAGGATGCCTCCGATCGGGGTACCACACCCGATCGCCGTTAACCGCGCAGGGTAAAAAACCCGTGGACAAGCACCCGCCCGGGGTGGTTGAATTCAATCAGATTCGGAGGGCGGGCGGCGCCTCCCACCGATCGATTCTCCCACGGCGAGGTCCGACATGCCGGAGGCGGGTTCCGCTTCCCTCTCCGCGCGTGCGGATTCGAGTCTGGCCGCCTCGTGGCCGGCGCGGGGCCGGGATCCGCGGCTCGGTCAGGCGGAGCGCTGGCTGCGCTACGCGGTACCGGGCATCCTGTCCGTGTTCCTGGCCTGCCTCGTCGGGCTCGCCACCCTGCACATCCGCGGCCAGCGGGCCGAGATCCTCGGCGGGGCCGCGGCCGAAGTCGAGAGCTTCGCCCGCCTCGCCGCGCGGGCGCTCCCGGCCGAGGCCGACGAGGCCGCCCTGCGGAGGCTGTTGCCCGACAGCACCCACAGTCCCGGCCGCCGCCTGCTGCTCGTCGCGCCGGACGCGCGCGTCGCCGCCGCCCATCCGAGCCTGCCCGCGGGGGCGACCCTGGCGGACGTGCTCGGCGAGAGCGAGGCGCTGTCCGGCCTCGGCGAGCGCGCCGGGGCGATGACCCTCGACCTGCCCGGCGGCGAGCGGGTCCTGGCGGCGATGCACGGCCTGCCCGGCGGCAACGGCCAGGTCGCGGTGCTGCAGCCCCTCGACCCGCTGATGCGGGGCTGGAACGCCCGGACCCGCGACCAGATCGTGCTCGTCGGCGCGGCGGCGCTGGTGATCGTCGGGGTCGGCCTCGCCTACGGGCTCCAGAGCCGTCAGGCGGCCAACGCCGACCGGGCCTGCGAGCAGATCCGCTTGCGCCTGGAGACGGCCCTGCGCCGGGGCGCCTGCGGCCTGTGGGACTGGGACATCGCCCGCGGGCGCATCTACTGGTCGGACTCGATGTACGCCCTGCTTGGCTACCGGCGGCAGAACGCGTACCTCTCCTTCGGGGCGGTGAACGCCCTGGTCCATCCCGACGACGGCGACCTCTACAGCCTCGCCCGGGGCTTGGCCGCCAACCAGACCTGCATCGACCACGCGTTCCGCGTGCGCGGCGCCGACGGATCCTATCTCTGGCTGCGCACCCGCGCCGAGGTGGTGCCGGACGGGCTCGACGGCGGCCGCCATCTCGTCGGGCTCGCCGTCGACATCACCGAGCAGCGCGCCCTGGAGGAGACCAGCGCCGCCGCCGACATGCGCCTGCGCGACGCGGTCGAGGCGATCTCCGAGGCATTCGTGCTCTGGGACCAGGGCAACCGGCTGGTGCTGTGCAACTCGAAGTTCCGCCGCCTCCACGCGCTGAGTTCCGAGGACGCGCAGTCCGGCCGGCGCTACGTCGACGTGATGGGCCGGGGCGTGCTGCCGCAGATCCGGCGCGAGTCGCCGGAGACCGGGGCGGCCACCGCGCGGACCTTCGAGGCGGAACTCGCCGACGGCCGCTGGCTCCAGATCAGCGAGCGGCGCACCAAGGACGGCGGCTACGTCTCGGTCGGCACCGACATCACCAGCCTCAAGCGCCACCAGGAGCAGCTCGTCGCCTCGGAGCGGGAGCTGATCGAGACGGTCAAGGACCTCAAGCGCTCCCGGCGCACCCTGGAATTGCAGACGCAGCAGCTCGCCGACCTCGCCGAGCGCTACCTCGACCAGAAGGCGGCGGCCGAATCCGCCAACCAGTCGAAATCCGAGTTCCTGGCCAACATGAGCCACGAGCTGCGCACCCCGCTCAACGCCATCATCGGCTTCGCCGACGTGATGGAGAACGAGGTGCTGGGGCCGCTCGGCACCCCGCGCTACGCCGAGTATTGCCGCGACATCCGCGAGAGCGGCGCCTACCTGCTCACGATGATCGACGACATCCTCGACATGGCCCGGCTCGAAGCGCGGCGCGTCCGGCTCAGCCCGCGCCCGATCGTCGTCCAGAACGCGGTGGCGGGCGCCCTCAAGCTCGTGTCCGAGGCGGCGCGGGCCAAGGGCATCGCGGTCGCGGTCGATGTCGACCCGGGCGTCGAACTCCTGGCCGACGAGCGCGCGGTGCAGCAGATCCTCGTCAACCTGCTCCAGAACGCGGTGAAGTTCACCCCGGCGCAGGGGCGCATCGCCGTGCGGGCGCGGCGGGCGGGCGAGAGCGTCCACCTGTTCGTCGCCGACAGCGGCATCGGCATCCCGCGCCAGGCCCTGCCCCGCCTCGGCCGGCCGTTCACCCAGGTCGAGACCCAGATGACCCGCAGCCACAAGGGCTCCGGGCTCGGGCTCGCCATCGCCCGCTCCATGGCCGAATTGCACGGCGGCCGCCTGCGCATCCGCTCCGAGGAGAACGCCGGCACGGTGGTGCTGGTGCGCCTGCCCGCGCCGACCGCGGAGGGGCTCCGGCGGATCGCTGCGCGGACCGGGGACGGTAACGGCTGGCGCGGCGAGACCCGCACCGCGGCCTGAGCCGGGCCCGCGCGATCGGCCCGGACCCTCAGGGTTCCCGCAGGGCTGGGGCGCCGCCCGTTCGAGACCCCGTTTTCAGGCGCGCACGCCGAACGTCTCGAAGAAGCCGAGCTGGCCGGTCTCGGTGACCTGCACCGCCCGGCTGTCGGGCACGCGGGCGATCCAGCCGAGATCGAGGCAGCGGGTGCACAGCGCCGCGCCGAGCGCGCCGGCGAGGTGCGGCCGCCGCTCGCTCCAGTCGAGGCAGGGCCGGCAGTACGGCCGGCGGCCCGGCGCCCGCCCGTCGATCCCGAACCCGGCGAGCAGCGCCGCCCCGGACGGAGTGACCGCGCCGCCGTCCTCGCCGAGCCGCACCGCGCCGCGCTCCGCCAGCGCGTCGGCGAGCGCCACCCCCAGACGGCCGGCGAGGTGGTCGTAGCAGGTCCGGGCGGCGCGCAGGTCCGGCCCGAGGCGGGGCCCGGCGCGGCGCGGCGGTGGCGCGTCCGCCACCACCAGCAGGCTCTCCAGCAGGCGGCCCACCTCCGGCCCGGCGAGGCGGAAGTAGCGGTGGCGCCCCTGGCGCGCGAGCCCGAGCAGGCGGCCCTCGACGAGCTTGGCGAGGTGGCCGCTGGCGGTGGCCGGGCTCACCCCCGCGGCGAAGGCGAGTTCCGTGGCGGTGAGCGCCCGCCCGTCGAGGAGGGCGGCGAGCATGTTCGCCCGCGCCGGGTCCCCGACCAGGGCGGCGGTGCGCGCGAGCCCGTGCCCGTGCCGTTCGAAGGTCCGTTCCATGAAGCGAGGGTAACACCGGCCGCCGGGGATCCGCGCACGAACGCTTCGGCCGCGGCCGAAGCGTCCCGCCTCGACGGGAGGTCCGCGCGGCGCCACTCTCCGGGGGCGGGAGGGTCGCGCCATGTTCTCCGTCATCTTCGAAGTCTGCCCCGCGCAGGGGCAGCGGGACGCCTACCTCGGGCACGCGCGGGCGCTGCGGCCCGAACTGGAGGGCATCGACGGCTTCCTCGACAACGAGCGCTTCGCGAGCCGGACCCGGCCGGGCTGGGTCCTGTCCCACTCGACGTGGCGCGACGAGAAGGCGGTGATCCGCTGGCGCACGCATGCCGGCCACCACCTCGTCCAGGGGCGGGGCCGCGCCGAGGTGTTCGCCGATTACCGACTGCGGGTCGGCGAGGTGACGGCGGACGAGAACCTGCCCCCCGGCGCCCTCCCCCAGCAGCGCTTCGACGCCACCGAGGCCGGCGCGGCGAAAGCCTGCACCCTGACCGTGTGGGAGGGCGCGCCCGGGCCGGATCCGGAGGCCCCGGGCCTCATCGCTCAGGATCTCTTCGAGAGCCTGACCACCCCCGGCCGCCTGATGCGGCTGTGCGGCTGGACCGACGCGGAGGCGGCGGGCGCCTGCCGGCCCGAGGGGGCGGCGGGCCACCGCACGGTGCGGGTCATCCGCGACTACGCCCTGCGCGACCGCCGCGAGGCGCCGCAGTATTTTCCCGACGCTCCGCCCGCGCAGGTGCGGCCGTGACCGCGCCCGAGGGAGCCGGCTACAGCCGCTCCCGCTTCAGCCCGTGGCGCAGCCGGTGGCGTTCGAGGGCGAGGTCGATCAGCCGGGACAGCAGCGCCGGATAGGGCACGCCCGAGGCTTCCATCATCTTCGGGTACATGCTGATCGCCGTGAAGCCCGGCAGCGTGTTGATCTCGTTGAAGAAGAACCCGCCGCCCTGCCGGTCGAGGAAGAAGTCGACCCGGGCGAGCCCGCTGCATTCGAGCGCCGCGAAGGCCTCGGCGGCGAGGCCGCGCACCCGGTCCATCTCGGCCGGTTCGAGCCGCGCCGGCAGGTCGACGGTGGCGCCGTCGGGGTCGAGGTACTTCGCCTCGTAGGAGTAGAAATCGTGGTGCGGGCTCGGGTTCAGCTCGCTCGCGAGGCTGACGTGCAGCGGCTCGCCCTCCAGCACCGCGACCTCGATCTCGCGGGCGTCGATCCCCTGCTCGACCAGCACCTTGAGGTCGTACTGGAAGGCGTCGGCGAGCGCCGCCTCCAGCGCGTCCCAGGCCTTGACCTTATGGACGCCGACGCTGGAGCCCATGTTGCAGGGCTTGACGAAGACCGGCAGCGTCAGCCCCTCGCGCGCGCGCGCGGCCGCCGCCGCGGGGTCGCGGGCGAAGGCCTGCCGGGTCAGCGCGTGGTAGGGCGCCACCGGGATGCCGGCGAGCGCGGCCAGCCGCTTGGCGATGTCCTTGTCCATGCTGACCGCCGAGGCCAGCACCCCCGACCCGACATAGGCGACCTCGGCGAGTTCCAGGAGGCCCTGCACGGTGCCGTCCTCGCAGAGCGGGCCGTGCAGGACGGGGAACACCACGTCGACCGCCCCGGGGCCGGACCCGCCGGCGACCGGCAGCAGGCCGCCCTCCCCGCCCGGGCGCGGCGCCAGCCGGATCTCCGGGGCGTCCTCGGCGATCGCCAGCGCCGGGCCGCCCCGCGCCTCGATCAGGCTCAGGTCGTTCCACTGCCAGCGGCCGGCCTTGTCGATGCTGACGGGGATCACCTCGAACCGGGTCCGGTCGAGGTGGCGGATCACCGAGGCCGCCGATTGCAGCGACACCTCGTGCTCGCCGGACCTGCCGCCGTAGAGGACGGCGACGCGAATCTTGTCAGTCATGCGGCCCCTCTAGCACGCGCCCGCCCGCGCGCCCATCGCCGCCAGACCACGCGCCGCGACCTGTGCCCGCGCCGCGCGGACGGCCGAGCGGGCGGAGCGGCCCGCCACGGCCTCCGGCGCGCGGCCGGCGAGCACCGCGCGGCGCAGGGCGACGAGGGCCGGGTCGCCCCAGGCGTCCAGCAGGCGGCCGAAGGCGGCGTGGCGCGCGGGGTCGAACGGCGCCGGCCGCCCGCCCGCGTCCCGGCACGGATGGGGCGGGTGCAGGGCGGCGACGGGCACGAGGCCCGGCGGGATCGGCGCGGTGGCCGCGTGGGTCCGCCCGGACCGCAGCAGCCGGGGCAGGACGTGGGTGTGCGGTCCGTCCGGGGTGCGCCCACCCGGCGACGGGATCGGGGTGAACACCTCGATCCGGCCGACCGGCGCGCGGAACACCCGGTGCGGGCTCAGCGCCGGCAGGTCCGCGGGCAGGGGCCCGGCGAAGAGCGGCCGCCCGCAGGCGGCGCGCAGCCGCGTGAGGACGCCGGGATCGCGGCTGCGCAGGCAGGCGTCGACCGCCCCGAGCCCGAGGCCGAGATCGAACAGGATCGCGTCCCGCTCCTGCGGCCGCGCGGCCTCGGCGTCGGGCCCGAGTTCGGTGACCACGCTCCGCCCCGCCCTCGCGCAGGCCGCCGCCGGCAGGCACAGGGCGACCGCCTGGCTCCAGCCGCCGGTGAAGCCGGTCTCGTAGGCGAAGGGCGTCACGTCCGGTGTGAGCGCGAGGGCGCCGCGGGCGGTGGCGAGCCCGAGGCGGCCGTCTTCGAGGGGCACGCCCGGCTCGTCCGGGCCGCGCGCGAACGCCGCGACCGCCCCGTAGACGCCGAGGCTCCAGGCGCTGGCGGGATCGGCGAGGTGCGCGCGCAGCAGGCCCTCGACGGCGGCGCGGGGCGCGGGTTCCATCCTCGTCACGCCCCTCGAACAGCCCGTCCCGCGGCTTGACACGGGCGGCGATTGACCGGAAGCCCCGGGCCATCCTGTCGGTTCCCGCTCCGCGCGGGACCAACCCGAGGTCGCCCATGGACGTGATCGATACGCGGATCCCGGCGGTCAAGCGCCTCGTGCCGAAGCGCCTGGGCGACGCGCGCGGCTGGTTCTCCGAGACCTACCGGGCCGACGTGCTGGAGCGGGCGGGCATCACCACGAGCTTCGTGCAGGACAACCAGTCCTTCTCCGCCCCGCAGGGCACGATCCGCGGCCTGCACTTCCAGATCGCCCCGCAGGCCCAGGCCAAGCTGATCCGCGTGCTCCAGGGGGCGATCCTCGACGTGGCGGTCGACATCCGGCGGGACTCGCCGACCTACGGGCAGCACGTCGCCGTGCGGCTCGACGCGGAGGGCGGCGAGCAACTGCTGATCCCGCACGGCTTCGCCCACGGCTTCTGCACCCTGACCCCCGACGTGATGGTCGCCTACAAGGTCGACGCCTATTACAGCCCGGCCCACGACCGGGCGATCCGCTGGGACGATCCCGGGATCGGCATCGACTGGCCGGTCGCGGAGGGCGAGGCGATCCTGTCCGACAAGGACCGGCGCGCGCCGCTGCTCTCCGAGATCGGGCCGCAATTCTGACCGGGCCGCATTTTCGTCACGCGAAGCGGTATTGAGCCCGGTGTCACGGCGCGTCGGCGCGCCCGACCGATGGCCGGGGCCCGGCATCGAGGATCTGAGGGGGTTGGCGCGATGCGGATACTGGTGACCGGGGGCTGCGGCTTCATCGGCTCTGCGCTGGTGCTGCACCTCGTGCGCGACCTCGGCCACGAGGTCTGCACCCTCGACGCCCTGACCTACGCGGCCAACCCCGTCTCGCTGGAGCCGCTGAAGGACAGCGGCCGCCACCGCCTCGCCGAGGTCGACATCTGCGACCGCGACGCGGTGCGGGGGACCTTCGCGGAGTTCCGGCCGCAGGCGGTGATGCATCTGGCCGCCGAGAGCCACGTCGACCGCTCGATCACCGATCCGGGCGCCTTCGTGCGCACCAACGTCATCGGCACGCAGGTCATGCTCGACGCCGCGCGCGAGCTCCACGCCGCCCTGCCGGAGGCGGAGAAGAAGGAGTTCCGGTTCCTGCACGTGTCGACCGACGAGGTCTACGGCTCGTTGCCGCCGGACGGCTTCTTCACCGAGGACAGCCGCTACGACCCGCGCTCGCCCTACTCGGCCTCGAAGGCGGCCTCCGACCACCTCGCCCGGGCGTGGCACGAGACCTACGGCCTGCCGGTGCTGGTCACCAACTGCTCGAACAATTACGGCCCGCGCCACTTCCCGGAAAAGCTGATCCCGCTGATGATCCTCAACGCGCTGGAGGGCCGGAACCTGCCGGTCTACGGCGACGGGATGAACGAGCGCGACTGGATCCACGTGGAGGACCACGCCAAGGGCCTCGTCGCCGTGCTGGAGCGCGGGCGGATCGGGCAGACCTACCTGCTCGGCGGCCGCGCGGTGCGCAACAACCTCAGCGTGGTCAAGGCGCTCTGCGCCGCCTTCGACCGGCTGCGGCCGGAGGCCGGCCCGCACGAGCGGCTGATCACCTTCGTCGCCGACCGGCCGGGCCACGACCAGCGCTACGCCATCGACTGCACCAAGGCCGAGCGCGAGCTCGGCTGGCGGCCGCAGAAGGTCTTCGAGGACGCGCTGACCGAGACGGTGCGCTGGTATCTCGGCAACGAGGCGTGGTGGCGCCCGATCCGCGAGGGCCGCTACAAGGGCGAGCGCCTCGGGCTGAAGGCGGCCGGCTGATGGACGTCCTGATCCTCGGCGGCGGCGGCCAGGTCGGCACCGAGCTGCGGGCCCTGTCCTGGCCCGCGGGGGTGAGCGCCCACGCGCCGTCCCGGGGCGATCTCGACATCGCCGACGCCGGGGCGGTCGCCGCCGCGCTCGGCGAGCGCCCCTACGGCGCGGTGATCAACACCGCGGCCTACACGGCGGTCGACAAGGCCGAGAGCGAGGCCGCGGAGGCGTGGCGCCTCAACGCGCTCGCCCCCGCGATCCTCGCCGCCGAGACCAGAGCCAGGAAGATCCCGCTGGTGCACGTCTCGACGGACTACGTGTTCGACGGCGCGAAGCCGGACGGCGCCTACGAGCCGGACGAGCCCATCGACCCGCAGAGCGTCTACGGCGCCAGCAAGGCGGCCGGGGAACTCGCGGTCCGGGTCGGCAACCCGCGCCACGCGATCCTGCGCACCGCCTGGGTGGTGAGCCCGCACCGGGGCAACTTCGTCAAGACGATGCTGCGCCTCTCGCAGGAGCGCGACAGGCTCACCGTGGTCGACGACCAGCACGGCTGCCCGACCTCGGCCGCCGACCTCGCCGCCGCCCTCGCGACGGTGGCGCTCCGGATGGCCGGGGACGAGGCGGCGCCGACCGGCACCTTCCACTGCGTCAATGCCGGCGCGACCACGTGGTGCGGCTTCGCCCGGGCGATCGTGGCGGGCGCCGCCCGCCGCGGCGGCCGCTCCGTGCCCGTGGACGGCATCCCCACCAGCGCCTACCCGACGCCGGCCCGGCGGCCGGCCAACTCGCGCCTCTCGACCGCGAGCCTGACGGACGCCTACGGGCTGACGCCGCGGTCCTGGGAGGCGGCGCTCGACGACATCCTCGACCGGCTGATCGGGCCCGTCGCAGCGGAGACCTCACGATGAAGGGCATCGTCCTGGCCGGCGGCTCCGGCACCCGCCTGCACCCGGCCACGCTGTCGATCAACAAGCAGCTCCTGCCGGTCTACGACAAGCCGATGATCTACTACCCCGTGTCGGTGCTGATGCTCGCCGGCATCCGGGAGATCCTGATCATCTCCAGCCCCGAGCACCTCGACAACTACAAGCGCCTGTTCGGCACCGGCGAGCAGTTCGGCGTGGCGTTCTCCTACGCGGTGCAGCCGCGGCCGGAGGGCCTCGCGCAGGCCTTCGTGATCGGGCGTTCCTTCGTGGGCGAGGACGACGTGGCGCTGATCCTCGGCGACAACCTGTTCTTCGGCGCCGGCATGGGCGACCTGCTGGAGCGCGCCGCGGCCCGCAAGCAGGGGGCGACGGTGTTCGCCTACCACGTCGAGAACCCGCAGGCCTACGGCGTGGTCAGCCTCGACAAGGCCGGCCGCGCGACGAAGATCGTCGAGAAGCCGCAGAAGCCGGAATCCACCTGGGCGGTGACCGGCCTGTACTTCTACGACAATCAGGTGCTCGACATCGCCGCCGCGGTGAAGCCCTCGCCCCGGGGCGAACTGGAGATCACCAGCGTCAACGAGGCCTATCTCGAACGCGGCCAGCTCTACGTCGAGCGCATGGGCCGCGGTTACGCGTGGCTCGACACCGGCACGCACGACAGCCTGCTGGAGGCTTCCGAGTTCGTGCGCACCCTCCAGCACCGGCAGGGGCTCCAGGTCGCCTGCCTGGAGGAGATCGCCTACCTCCAGGGCTTCATCGGCCGCGAGCAGCTCGCGGCGCGCGGCGAGATGTTCGCCAAGACCGCCTACGGGCGGAACCTGCTGCGGCTCGCCCGCGGGGACGAGGGGCCGGGCGGCCCGTTCTGAGGCCGGCTGCCCGGGGATGCAATCGGAAAGCGGTATGAAAAAAGTCCGGTTGCATGCCTATCCGGGGGTGGCCGTTCGCGCGCCGCATCGGTAGCGTGCGGGCAGGTGGGCCGTCGGCCGGCCCCTCGCGGGGCGTCCGGCCACGGTCGGAACGAGAACGGCAAAATGACGTGAGGCGCTCGCAGCTCCGGAGCAGATCCCGCCTCCGGCCGTTCCGGTCGGTCGCGAGGGCCGGAACCGTCGTGGTGTCGCTCGCCCTGCTGGCCCTCGCGGGCTGCGGCGACAAGGTGGTCGATACCGGCGACGACCAGCTCACCGCCCTGTTCGCGGATCGCACGCGGATGTTCGGCGGCGAGGCCGAGGAGGCGCGCATCACCCGGCAGACGCTGGATTGCGTGCGCCTGATCGGCGGCCTCGACGCCGCGATCTACAAGGACGCCCCGGCGGAGATGCTCGGCGCCCTGCGGACCGGTTGCCGCCGCAGCTTGCAGGAGCGGCTGAACGATCCGGTCCGCAACCCGATGGGCTTCACCCTGGCCGATCTGGAATCGTCGAAGGCCGGCGAGCGCGTCGCCGCCCTGCACGCCCGGCTGGAGCAGGCCTACCGGACGGCCGCCGAAGCCCGGCTCGCGGCGCAGCGCGCGGAGCAGGAGCGCAAGGCGCAGGAGGCCCGGGCCAAGACGATCCGCGACTTCGAGGAGCGCCGGCAGGCGGTGCAGCGGAGCGTGGAGCAGGTCGAGGCGGTGATGCGGGACATCGCGCCCGCCTGCGCCGAGAACGACGCCGCCCGGCAGCAGGCCGTCGCCGCCAGCAGCCGGAACCGCTTCCGCTGGTCCCAGCCGTTCCCCTGCGGTGAGGCCAGCCTCCGCTCCATCCGGGATCAGGTGGCGCGGGTGCGCACCGAACTGGACCGGATCGAGCCCGACGCCGCGACGCGGCCGGGGGCGATCTTCGCCCTGCCGCAACTCTACGGGAACAATCCCGATCAGCTTCAGGGCCGGCTGTCGCAGATCAGGGCGCAGACCGCGGAGATGCGCGCGGCGGCCCACTGAGGGGACCGTGTCGCCGCGAGCCTGAGAGACCGGGATCGGCGATCGGTTCGGCGGGCGCCGCGCGTTGCGCGGGGTCGGGGCGCGACCCGGCGCGGGCCGGCAGCCCCCCTCCGTCCGAGCGACCGCCGTCGGACGCGGCCTATTTCGGCGCGCAGCCGATGCAGATGCCCTGCGTGATCTTGTCGGCCTCCTTCTGCTGCGCGGTGCGCGCCTCGCGGTTCGCGCCCGCGGTGGCGGCTCCGGCGGCCCCGGCCGGCGGCATGGTCTGGCCGACCGAGGAGGTGTTCGGCGCGTAGATCGTGGAGGCCGGGCCGCCGCCGGTGCCGGTGACGGCGGCCTGGGCCGAGGCGGCCGAGGGCGCGAGCGGCATCAGGACCGGCAGGGCGAGGATTCCGGCGAGGCGGGTCAGGCTCGGACGGGTCGTGCTCGGGCGGATCATGGCGGCGCGGGCTCCTGTGCCGGGGCGGATTCCTGTATCGACCTAACGCGGACGTGATCGCCGGGTTCGCGCCCCCGCTGCGTGCGGTCGCCTTTGCAGACCGGGCGGGGCGCCGTATCAGTGCGCGGAATCCCCGAACCTGGACGAGAGCCCGGAGCCGCCGCCCCCATGCGGGAAGCCAACGCGATCGACTTCTGGCGCGGCTTCGCCCTGGTGACGATCTTCATCAACCACATCCCGGGCAACACGTTCGAGCGCTACACCTTCTCGCAGTACGGCATCTCGGACGCGGCCGAGCTGTTCGTGTTCCTGGCCGGCTGGTCGATCGGCATCGCCACCCGCGGGCGCGACGGCACCCCCGAGCCCGGCGGCCGCAGCGTGGTGCGGCTGCTCGCCCGCACCGTCGAGGTCTACCGGGCGCAACTCACCGTGATGCTGCTGGCGCTCGCGCTGATCGCCGGGGCGGCGCTCGTGCTCGACAACCCGCTGATCCTCGAATGGCACAACGCGGGCGGCTTCTTCGCCGACCCGATCCAGTCGGTCTGCGGCATGGCGCTGCTGACCTACCAGCTCGGCTTCTTCAACATCCTGCCGCTCTACGTGGTGCTGATCGGCATCGCCCCGGTCTTCGTGCTGGCGGGGCGGATCAGCCGGGTCGGGGCGCTGGCGCTGTCGGGCGGCCTCTACCTCGCGAGCCTCGTGTTCGAGTGGAACCTGCCGTCCTGGCCGGGCGAGGGCGGCTGGTTCTTCGATCCGCTGTGCTGGCAGTTGCTGCTGGTGCTGGGCTTCGTGCTGGAGGACTGGAACCGGCAGACCGGCACCCTGCGCCGCTGGTCGCGACGCCTGACGCCGGTCGGAATCCTCGTCGTCGTCCTCGGGATCGTGCTCGCGGTGAAGGGCATCCGCCCCGATCCCCTGGTCGTGCCCGAGCCGCGCCTGCTGTTCACCTTCGAGAAGACCTACCTGACCCCCGCCCGGCTGGTGCATTTCCTGGGGATGCTGCTCGCCTTCGCGCCGGTCTACGCATTGATCGCCCCCCGGATGGGACGAATCGTTGACTATCTGGCCGGGCTGGGCAGAAATTCCCTGGCCGTGTTCTCCATGGGCTCGATCCTGAGCCTGGTCGGGCAGCTCGTGCGTTTCCAGACCGGTGGCGGCCCGCTGATCGACGTGCTGGTCGCCGGCGCCGGCCTGTTCGGCCTGGGGTTCACCGCATGGTTCGTCGAATGGCGCACCCGCAAGAAGGCTCCGCGGACCTGATGCGGGTCCCGGACGCCCGCCGTCCCGCCGCCCGGACCGGCCCCCCCGCGCGGGCCCTGCGGGCGCTCGCCGCCGCGGCCGCGCTGCTCGCCGCGCCGGCGGCGGCGCAGCAGCCGGCCTCCGGCGAGGCCGCCCTGTCGCCGGAATGCCGGGTGCCGACCGGCCAGCTCTACACCGTGGCGCCGCTGCCGGCGGTCCGGGCGGCGCTCAAGGCCGGCCGGCCGCTGAAGGTGCTGGCGGTGGGCGGCAGCGCGGCGCCCGGCGCCTCGGCCTCCTACCCGGTCAAGCTGGAGGCGGCGCTGGAGGCGAACCTGCCGAAGGCCGACGTGCTGATCGAGCACCGCGGCCTGCCCGGCGAGATCGCCTCGGGCGCGGCCGAGCGCCTCCACAGCCTCGTGGCCGACGTGGAGCCGGACCTCGTCGTCTGGCAGGTCGGCACCCACGACGCCATGGCCCGGGTCGATCCCGACGCCTTCGCCGCCGCCCTCGACGAGGCGGTGGCGTGGCTCAAGTCGCACGGGATCGACGTGGTGCTGGTCGATCCGCTCTACACCGCGAGCGTCGCGGGGGACGCGGACTACAACCGCATCGTCGCGGTCGTGCGCGAGGTCGCCGCCCGCGAGCGGGTGCCGCTGGTGCAGCGCTTCGAGGCCCTGCGCTACCTCGCCGGCCGCAGCGGCGGGGCCGACGGCCACATGCTCGGGCGCCAGTTCCGCCTCAACGACCTCGGCCTGCGCTGCATGGCCGAGCACGTGGCGCTCACGGTCGCCACCGCGCTCCAGGCCGAGCCCGCCGGTCCCGCGAAGGCCGATCCGTCCAGACCCGATCCCGGCAAGGCTGATCCCGGCAAGGCTGATCCCGGCAAGGCCGATCCCGCCTTAACCGCCCCGCAACGCGCCCCGGGCTAGACCGGGCCCTCACCCGCGCGGCGCGGCCGGAGACCCGGCCGTCCCGCGCCTCTGGCGGAGCGCGCGTTGGCGGCGTCGGCCCTCCCGGCAACGGCCCTCGATCGCCTGCTGCGCGCCTCGCGCGCCGGGCCGGGGCGGGCCGCCCTCACGGTGTTCGCGATCCGGGTCGGCGCGGCCGGCTTCGCCTACGGCGGGCAGGTGCTGGCCGCGCGGCTGATGGGCTGGGACGCCTACGGGGTGTTCGCCGCGGTCTGGGTGTGGACGGCGCTGCTCGGCCACAGCCTGACGCTCGGCCTCAGCCAGGGCGCCTGCCGCTTCCTGCCCGGGGACCAGGCCCGCGGCGACCTCGACCACGCCCGCGGCTACCTCCGGGCCGGCGCCCTCGTCACCGGCGGCGCGGCCTGCGCCGTGGCCGGCCTCGGGATCGCCCTGGTGCTGCTGGAGCCGGAGCTGCTGGCGCCGGCCTACCGGGCGCCGGTGCTCGTGGCGGCCTGCGTGCTGCCGCTCTTCGCCCTCCAGGACTACCTGGAGGGGGTGGCGCGCAGCCAGGACTGGGTCGGGCTCGCGATCGCGCCCCCCTACCTCGTGCGCCAGACCGCGATGATGGCCGCGCTCGTCGCGGCCGTGCTGCTCGGGGCGCCGCCGGAGCCCGCGACGGCGATGGCCTGCCTGCTCGCCGCCGCCGGCCTCGCCACCGCGCTCCAGGCCCGGCTGCTCGCCGCGCGGCTGCGCGAGCGGCTGCCGCCCGGGCTGCACCGCTACCGCTGGCGGCGCTGGCTCGGCACCGGCCTGCCGATCGCTGGGATCGACCTCGCCAATGCCGGCTTCGGCTTCATCGACGTGATCGTGCTCGGCGCCCTGGTGAGCCCGGCCGAGCTCGGCCTGTACTTCGCCGCCACGCGGATCGTGCAATTCGTGGTGTTCGTCCACTACGCCGCGAGCGCCGCCACCCTCCAGCGCTACAGCGCCGCCGAGGCCGCGGGCGACCGGCCGGGGCTCGCTGCCCTGGTGCGCCGGCAGGGGCGGCTGACGGCGGCGGCGACCGCGCTGGTCGGCCTCGGCGTGCTGGCTGCCAGCCCGGTGCTGCTGGCGCTGTTCGGGGCCGACTGGGCCGCCGCCGCGCCGGTCCTGTGTCTGCTCGTCGCCGGGGCGGTCGGGGCCAGCCTGTTCGGACCGGGGGAGGATCTCCTGACCATGCTCGGCGGCGAGGGGCACTGCGCCGCCGTCACCGCCGCGATGCTGGTGCTCGCGGGCGCGCTCTGCCTCGTCCTGGTGCCGCCGCTCGGGCCGCCGGGCGCCGCCCTGGGCATCGCGGCGGCGACCGTGGCCCGGGCGGCGCTCCTCGCCCGCCTCGCCGGCCGCCGCCACGGCCTGTCCACCCCCGTCTGGTCCGGAGCCCGATGACCGCCGCCCGCCTCGCCCGGACCGACGCCGCGACGGTCGGCCCCCTCCCGGAGGCCGGGGCGTGGGAGGACCTGTTCGCCCGCGCCCGCGCGCCCCACCCGTTCTACGCCCCCCGCGTGCTGGACGCCCACCGGGCGGCGGGGCTGCTGCCGGCCGACCTGCGCTGCGTGACGGTCCGGCGCGACGGGCGGCTGGCGGCGCTGCTGCCGTTCACCCTGCGGCGGGACGTGACCGCGCTCGGCGGCCGCGTGGCGCGGCCGTGGCTGTCGCCCTTCGTCACCGCCACGGCGCCCCTCGTCGCCGGGGACGATCCCGCCCTCCTGAATGCCCACTTCGACGCTCTCGCCGAGGGCCTGGAGGCGGCCTCGGGCGGGCGGGGGTGGCGCTGGCCGCTCCTGCCGACGCAGGAGGGCGCCGCGCCGGGCCTGCTCGCCGCCCTGCGCGCCCGCGGCTGGGCGCTGGGCGCGGTCGCCGCCTTCGAGCGGCCGGTGCTCGACCGCCGCGCCGACCACGACGCCTTCCTCGCCGGCCACCCGCACCGGGGCCGCCTCAAGGACCTGCGCCGCCGCGCCCGCCGCCTCGGCGAGGCCGGCGCGCTGGAGCACGTCGCCGCGACCGGGGGACCGGCGCTGGCCGCCCTGGTGGAGGCGTTCCTCGTCCTGGAGCAGGCGGGCTGGAAGGGCGCGGCCGGCACCGCCATGGCCTGCCGGCCCGAGACCGCGGCGCTGGCCCGGGCCCTGTTCGGCGACGCCCCCGGCCCGGTCGGCGCCCGCGCCGACGCGCTGACCCTGGACGGCCGGCCGATCGCGGTCAGCCTCGCCCTGGTGGCCGGCGGCACCGCCACGCTCCTGAAGACCGCCTACGACGAGGCCCTGCGCGCCCACGCCCCCGGCCTGCTGCTGGAAGCAGAAATCGTCCGGGCCTGCCACGCCGACGCCTTCGCCGACCGGCTCGACGCGGCGACGCTCGCGGGCTCGGCCCTGGAGAGCCTCTACCGGGAGCGCACGCCCGTCGCCGAGCTGATCGCCCTGCCACCGGGTGCGGGGCGGACGGTCTCGCTGGAGCGGCGCCTGCGCCTCGCCCGGTTCGAGGGGGAGGCCCGGGCCGCGGCCCGCCGGGCGCTGCGCCGTCGCTAGGGGCCGAACGCCTTCGGCCTCGCCGCGAAGGCCCGGTTTCGATTCTCCGCGAGCCCTGGGCATGTCCGCCTGCGGGCTGTCGCTGAGGCGGAGACCTGCGACCGGGTTGGGTGGGATGCGGAAGTGCAGCTACTCTTCCCCATGCTCGCGCAGCAGCGCTTCGAGCAGGGGCACGTCGTCTTCCACATCCTCGTTCCCACGGAACCGAGAGTATTCAACGTGGCCGTCCTCGAACACGTCGATCTCGATCCGCTCGCCAACCAGCGTCGCCGTGAGCATGAGGCTGTCGGGCCGGTGGCGGCTCAACTCGAAGTGGACCTTGTTGGCTTCCAGAAGCCGAATCATGCGGTAGATTTCGTGGCTCATCGCGGCATCGAACCATCGGACTCGTAGGTCCGCAACGGGTCAAACGCTGCACATCCGGTTTTGGCAGCCGCGCCAAAGCCCGTTCCCCACCCGCCGCTGACGTGCCATCGGCCAAGCGGCTTGAGTTCAAACCCTAGATCCGGCGCCGGGACACCCCGTCGAGGAAGCCGGGATCGGTCAGCGCCGCGGCGAGCAGGGCGAACAGCCCGAGATGCAGGCCGAGCGCCGCGACGCCGAACCCGTGCAGCGACCACAGCGCGACCGCCCCCGCGGCCATCAGCGGCGGTCCGGCGACGTAGACGGCCGTGCGCCACGCCGCCGCCGGGCGCGCCAGCCGCCACCACGCCCCGGCGAGGGCGACCAGGGCGAAGCCGCCCTTGATCAGCGCCATGGCCCGGATCACCCGGGCGAGGTCCGGATCGACGGCGACGGCCGGCGCCCGCACCGCGACGGCCCCGGCGGCGAGGAGCGCCAGGGCGGTGAGGCCGGTGAGCCAGGAGCGCGCTGGGTTGGCGCGCGCGAGGTTGGGACGCGCGAGGCCGGGCCGGGCCGCACCGGCCGCCGGCGCCTCCGTGATCGACAGGCTCCGCATCCGCGCCTCCCCCGGTCCGCGCACCCCGCAAGCGGCTATCCTAGCGCGCTCCCGCCCCGGGCGCCACGACGCCGGCAACCCGTGCCCGACCCGCGCGGCGTCCCTCCCCCCTCTGCGGGGGAGCGACTGTCTGGGGTGTCAAGCGGGTTGGGGCAGAGCGGCACGGAGATCTCGGGCTTTTGCGTTGAGGCGCACGAGCAGCTTGTGGGCGAGGGCGACGCGGATGACCTTCTTGGGCTTGCCGGCTTGGCTCAACCGCTGATGGAAGGCTTGGAAGTCCGGTTCATGGCGGCGGACGATCTCGGCCACCACGAACAGGATGCCGCGCACGCTCGCGCGCCCGGCCCGGATCGGCCGCGGGCCGGTGCGGCGTCCGCTGTCGTTGGCCAGGGGGGCGAGGCCGGCGAGCTTGGCCGCCGCCTTGCCCGAGAGCGTGCCGATCTCGGGCATCTCGGCCATGAGCAGCGCCACCGTGCGGCCCGCCACGCCCTTGATCGTGCGGAACTCGGCCTCCAGCGCCGCCCAGAGCGGGTCGGCGGCGAGCGCTTCGGCGATCAGCGCCTCCAGGCGCCGGGTCTGCGCCGCGACCGCGGCCAGGATGGGCGCGAACGAGGCCAGGGCGTCCGGATCGGTGACGAGACGGGCTTGGTTGCTCTGGCTGACCTTGAGCGCGGTGAGCTGGCGCAGGCGGGTCACCAGGGCGGTCAGCCGGGCCTGCGCCGCCGAGGCGAGCGGGGTGGGCCGGACAGCCTTGACCTGCGCGTACCAAGCGATCAGCCCAGCATCGATCCGGTCGGTCTTCTCCAGCACGCCCATACCCTCGGCGAACCGGCGCACGGCGCGCGGGTTGAGCAGCGCGCAGGCGAGGCCCTCGCCCCAGAGCAGGCCGAACGCCAAGCGCTCGTAGCCGCCGGTGGCTTCCATGGCCACCACGTCGACCCGATGCGTCCGGCAGAAGGCGACGAGGTCGGCCAGACCCTCCGGCGTGTTGCGGCAGGTGTGTTCGGGCCCGTCCCGGCCCAGGCGGGCGACCAGGGTGTCGGCGCCGATGTCGACGCCACAGAGGATGCGTGTCACGGTGACCTGCCTTGTCCATGCGAGCGGCAATCGAGCGACTGTCCGGTCGTGCGTGACGAGGCGGCGTTCGGTCCCAAAGCTCTCCCACGGTTGTGGCCGGAGGGTGGGCGGGCGCCAAACGCCGCGCGCCGGGTGGGGTGGCCACCCCACCCGGCGCAGCCCCAATCTCAGCACATCACAGGGCCGCCTCCTAGATACAAGGGTGGC
>NZ_JAUYZI010000001.1 GCF_030700245.1 Methylobacterium amylolyticum | reverse complement strand
TCACCGTCGTGTTCATGGCGGCCAACGTCTACATGGGTCTGAAGACGGGGATGACGTTCTCGTCCTCGATCCCGGCGGCTCTGATCGCGATGGGGGCGCTGCGGGCGGTGGGCGGGGCGGGGGTCCTGGAGACCAACATCGTCCAGACCCAGGCCTCGGCGGCGGGCACGCTGTGCAACGTCATCCTGGTGCTGCCCGGCCTCGTGCTGATCGGCCACTGGCACGGTTTCCCGTTCTGGGAGACGAGCCTCGTCTGCCTGATCGGCGGCTGGCTGGGGGTGGCGTTCTCGATCCCCCTGCGCCGCGCGCTGGTCGTCGAGGCCGACCTGCCCTACCCCGAGGGCGTCGCCGCCGCCGAGGTGCTGAAGGCCGGCGAGGGGCAGGGCGGCCTGCGCGCCCTGCTCTCCGCCACCCTGGTCTCGGGGATCCTCGGCTTCGCCACCACCGGGCTGCGGGTGCTGGCCGACGGCATCCAGGGCTCGCTGCACGCCGGCGCGGCGGTGTTCCGGCTAGGCACCGGCTTCTCCCTCGCGCTGGTCGGGGTCGGCTACCTCGTCGGCATCGGCGCCTGCCTCGCGCTGCTGCTCGGCGTGGCGCTGGCCTGGGGGATCGCGGTCCCGGTGCTGACCGGCCTCGGCCACGGCGCGGCGGACGCGGTCTGGTCGGACGAGGTCCGCCTGATCGGGGCGGGCATCATCGCGGTCGGCGGGATCTGGACGGTGGCGAGCCTCGCCGGGCCGATCCTCGGCAGCGTCCGCGCGGCGGTCGCCTCTGCCCGCGGCGGGGGGCGGCTCGCCGACCAGCCGCGCCAGGAGCGGGACCTGCCGATCGGCTGGGTCGCCGGGACCGCGCTCGGGCTGGTGCTGCCGCTCTCCGCCCTGATGGGCTGGTTCGTGTTCCAGGCGGGGGCGGGCTTCCTGCCGCTCCTCGTCGGGACGGCGAGCGTGTTCGCGATCCTCATCGGCTTCCTGATGGCCGCGGCCTGCGGTTACCTCGCGGGGTTGCTCGGCTCGTCGTCGAGCCCGATCTCCGGCATCGGCATCCTCACGACGATGCTCGCCGCCCTGCTGCTGCCGCTGCTGATCGGCCCGGATGCGGGGCCCGAGGGCAGCCGCCTCGTCGTCGGCCTCGCGTTGCTGGTCGCCTCGGTGATCGTCACCACCGCCTCGATCGCCAACGACAACCTCCAGGACCTCAAGACCGGGCGGATCGTCGACGCAACGCCTTGGCGCCAGCAGGTGGCGCTGGGGATCGGCGTCGCGGTGGGCGCCCTGGTGATCGCGCCGCTGCTGGCCCTGCTCTACGAGGCCTACGGCTTCGACGGTGCCCTGCCGCGCGACGGCATGGACGCCGCCAACGCCCTCCCGGCCCCGCAGGCCTCTCTAATGACGCAGATCGCCCGCGGTATCGTCGGGGGCGAATTGCCGTGGCGGATGGTGCTGATCGGCGCGGGGCTCGGGGCCGCCCTCGTCGCCCTCGAAGCGCGCCTGCGCCGCAGTGGCCGCTCGTTCCCGGCGCTGACCGTCGGCATCGGCATGTACCTACCGCTCTCCGTGGTCACCACGATCGCCGCTGGAGGCGTCATTGCGTGGCTCGGGACGCGCGCCCTGCACGGGCGGAGCGCGGAGACGGTCGCGGCGACGCGCCGCCGCGGCGTGCTGCTCGCCTCGGGATTCCTGGTGGGGGAGAGCCTCGTCGGCGTCCTGCTCGCGGGCGCGGACGCCGTCGCCGGCCGCAGCGGCGCCCTGGTGCTCGTCGGGCCGGGCTTCGAGCCGGTCGCGGAAGGCCTCGGCCTGCTGATCTTCGCGGTCGCGCTAGCCGCGACCTACCGCCTCGTATCCGTCCCGCCGGCCGGGGCCGGCCGCGCGCCCTGAGCCGGCACGCCGCTCACGCCGCCCGCACGCGGCCGGGCTTGCCCTCGATCGCCATCGGGTTGCCGCGCCACACCACCATGCCGCGCGTCCAGGCGCGGGCCCAGATCAGCGGGATCAGCGCGTCGCGGGCGAGCATCGCCGCGAGCAGCCGGGGCGATCGGTGCCAGCCGGCCCGGCGGGCGAGTCCGAACTCGGCCGCGTAGGTCAGGGCGAGCAGCCCAGCCATCCCGGCCGCGGCCTCGCCGGTGCCCGCGCAGAGGCCGGCGGCGAGGCAGGGCAGCAGCGCGCCGCTGCCGATCTCGGGGGCGAAGAACAGCGGGAAGGTCACCCGGCGCAGGCGCGCCCAGCGCATCTGCCGTGCCCAGACCTCGCCGAGCGTGCGGGGCCCCAGCGGCTGGGCGAAGGGCAGGGCGACGAGGTTCACGCGCCGCCCCGCCGCCCGCACCAGCTTCGTCGCCGCCGCGTCCTCGGCGATCTCGGCGGCGAGCGCCCGGATGCCGCCGTGCGCTTCGAGGAACGGCCGGTGCCACAGCATGCTTTTGCCCTGCGCGAAGCCGAGGCCCACCGCCTCGCCCGCGTACTGCCAGCGCGCCTGGAGGGTGTTGAGGAAGGCGCATTCCACCTCGGCCCAGAACCCGTGCGGCCGGGTGCCGATCGGCGTCGCGCAGACGAGGCCGGTGTCGGGCCGCCACGCCGCCTGGAGGCGCTGGAGGTAGTCCGGCGGCATCAGGACGTTCGAATCGGCCAGCACGATCCAGTCGTGGTGCGCCGCCTCCCAGCCGCGCACGCAGTTGTTGAGCTTCGGGTTGGCGCTCACCCGCTCCTCGCCGATCACGATCCGCGCCGGGACGCCGGGATGGGCGGCGATCAGCCGGCGCACCAGCGGCAGGACGGGATCGGCAGCATCGGCGACGCAGACGATCAGCTCGTAGCGCGGGTGGGCGAGGCGGAATCCGCTCGCCAGCGTCTCCTCGCTGAACCGCTCCAGCCCGCAGACCGGGCGGACGAGGGAGATCGCGGCCTCCGCCGGGAAGGCGCTCTCCGGCATGCGGCGGCCGATGCGGCGGGCGGCGAGCGCGAGGCTCGCGAGCTGCACGAGGACGAGAATCGCGCCGGCGGCGAGCGCCAGGGCGGGGCCGTCGGGGGCGATCGTCATGCGGGCGAAAAACCCTTGGGCGCCGTCCCGGGCGCGGCGTGGGGGCGCACGGGGCGCCCGTGGCCGGCGCCTAGCAGGCGCGACATATCAGGCGTGTGACGGGTGCCGGTGCGGGGGAAGCGGACGGATGGGCGGCGCGCCGGAGGTGGCGATCCTCGGGGCCGGGATGGCCGGTGCGACGGCCGCCCGCCGTCTCGCCGAGGCCGGGTTCCCGGTTCGGGTCTTCGACAAGGGCCGCGGCGTCGGCGGGCGCATGGCGACCCGGCGGGTGGCCGAGCGCGGGCTGGCGTTCGACCACGGTGCGCAGTTCTTCCGCGCCCGCGGACCAGCCTTCGCCGGGCGCGTCGCCGCCTGGGAGCGGCGGGGCGTCTCAGCCCCGTGGGCGGGGGCGGGGCGTCACGTCGGCGTGCCGGGGATGACCGCGCCGGTGCACGACCTCCTCGCCGGCCTGCCCGTCGCCACGGCGACGACGATCGTGCGGATCGGAGGCGCGGCGGGACGCTGGCACCTCACCGACGCGGCAGGCGCGGAGCATGGGCCCTTCACGGCGCTGGCCGTGACCTGTCCGGCCCCGCAGACCGCCGCGCTCCTCGCGGCGAGCGGCCTCGCCCTGCCGGGCGTCGAGCGGGCGACCTACGCGCCCTGCTGGTCGCTGATGGCCGCGGTCCCTGGCGGTCCGGACACCCTCCTGGAAGGAGGCTCCTCCGGCCCGATCGGGCTGATCGTCCGCGACGCGTCGAAGCCTGGCCGGCCGCCGGGCGGGCGGCTTGTCGTCCACGCGACGCCGGACTGGTCGCGGGACCATCTGGAGGCGGAGCGCGAGACCGTCGCGGCGGAGCTGCTGCGCGCGCTCGCCGGCACGCTGGGGGCGGCGCTTCGCCCGACCTGGGCCGCCGCGCACCGCTGGCGCTACGCGCAGGTCGAGACGGCGCTCGACGAGCCCTGCCTCTACGATCCGCGGCTGCGGCTCGGGGCGGCCGGCGACTGGTGCCTCGGGCCGCGGATCGAGGCCGCGCACGACAGCGGACTGGCGCTCGCCGACAGGTTGATCGACGATCTCGGAGCTGCCCGGTGATCCCGCCGATCTGCTTCCACCCGGCCTACGAGGCGAGCCTCCCGGCCGGGCACCGCTTCCCGATGCGCAAGTACGGGCTGCTGGCCGAGACCCTGCTGGCCCACGGCCTCGCGCCGGCGGGCTTCGTGACCCCCGAGCCGGCCGACGCGGCGATGCTGGCCCGAGCACACGACCCGGCCTACGTGGCGGCGGTGCTCGGTGCCGCGGTGCCGCGGGAGGTCGAGCGGGCGATCGGCCTTCCGGTGGACGCGTCGGTGGTGCGCCGCTCCCGCGCCTCGGTCGGTGGCACCCTGCTCGCCGCGCGCCTCGCCCTGGCGGAGGGGCTCGCCGGCAGCGCCGCGGGCGGCAGCCACCACGCGCGGCGGGCGCAGGGGGCGGGCTTCTGCGTCCTCAACGACGTGGCAGTGGCCGCCCTGACCCTGCGGGACGAGGGGGCGATCCGGCGGGCGCTGGTGGTCGATCTCGACGTCCACCAGGGCGACGGCACCGCCGACTGCCTGGACCGGAGCCCCGACCTGTTCACCCTGTCGATCCACTGCGAGCGCAACTACCCGACCCAGAAGATCCCGGGCGACCTCGACATCGGCCTGCCCGACGGGCTGGAGGACGCGGCCTATCTCGACGTTCTGCGCGCCCGCCTGCCGCCGCTGCTCGACGCGCTGGTCCCGGACCTCGTGTTCTACAACGCCGGCGTCGATCCCCACCGCGACGACCGCCTGGGCCGGCTCTGCCTCAGCGACGACGGGCTGTTCGCCCGCGACCGCTTCGTGGTGGCGCAGGCCCGCGCCCGGGGCATCCCGCTCGTGGTGGTGATCGGCGGGGGCTACGCCCACGATGTCGCGGCGCTGGCCGGCCGGCACGCCCTGGTGTTCGAGGCGCTGGCGGCGGAGGCGTCGGCCGGGTGAGGCCTCGGCGCCACGCCGGCCCGCGCCGTGCGGGGACGGACGATCCGTTAAGGTTTTGGATGGGGTGAAGTCCCGAACATGCGGGGCCGACGGGTCCCCGGGTGGGGATGCCTGCGGCGGGTTCCGGGTCGACGCCGTCTGGGGGCAGGGATGTTCGCGCGGGTCTGGGAGGCTGTGAAGGCGACGGCCGCGGTGGCAGCCCTGATCGCGGCGGCGCTGGTCTCTGCGGACAAGCTCGATCGGCAGAAGGCTGCGCCGTCCTTCGCCGCCCCGCCCGTTGCCGCAACGCTCGCCGAGCCCGCGGCGACAGGCGCGATCACCCCGCGGCCGCGCTGAGCCGGGCACCGTGGGCGTGCAACCACGGGTTCAGCAAAACTTGAACATGAATCTGGAAGCTGGGTCCTCCGCCGGGATCGAAACCGCGGATACAACGGCGACCGGCGACGTTCTCAACTCTCGATCGTGCTGGACCGACCGGCCCAGGCCACCCCGGAAACGTATCATGAAGACCGCCGCCCTGCTCGCGCTCGCCCTCCTCGCGACCCCGGCCCTGGCCGAGACGTCCACGCAGCGCGAGGCCTGCACGCCGGACGTGTGGCGACTCTGCGCCTCCGACATCCCGAACGTCGGCGCGATCACCCAGTGCCTGCGCCGCGAGCGGGCGCGCCTCAGCGACGCCTGCCGTACCGCGATGGGCGGCGATCCGGGGACGGCGCGGCCCGTCGCTGCCAAGGGGCGCTGACGGGCCTCCTCACCAGCCGTTGATGCGCGGCCAGACCGCGCCGGCCCGCCCGTCCGCCCCCACCACGTGGTAGCGTCCGTGCTGAGCGCCGGTGGCACAGGCGTGGTTCGGCAGGATCCGCACGCGCGCCCCTACCGGCAGATCCGGGAGTGCCGCCGCCGAGCCCTTCCGCAGGGCGAGGATGCCGTGCTCCTGGTTGGCGTCGGCGACGATCAGGTCGGGATAGGGACGGCCGGCCCGGTCGCAGACCACGCCGTAGCCCTGGTCCACCGCCTGCCGCGCCGTGCCGCGGTCCCGCGACATCGCCATCCAGCCGGCGTCGGTGATGATCCAGCCGGTGTCCCGGCGGTGGCCGATCACCGTGGCCAGCACGGTGAGTGCGATGTCGTCCACCGCCACCGCGCCGACGCCCGCCTGGAACAGGTCGCCGAACATGAACACCCCGGCCCGCACCTCGGTGACCCCGGTGAGGTCCCTGGCAAAGCGCGCGGTCGGCGTCGAGCCGACGCTGACCACCGGGCAGGGCAGGCCGGCCGCGCGCAGGGTCGTCGCGGCCTCGACCGCCGCCGCCCGCTCGGCCTCGGCCGCCGCGGCGAGCGCTTCCGGATCGCTGAGCGCGTAGCTGTCGCCCGCGTGCAGGAGCACGCCGCGCAGGGCGGCGCCGTCGAGCGCCCGCCCGATCGCGACCAGCGCCTCCGCATCCCCCGGCTTCACCCCCGAGCGGTGCCCATCGGCGTCGACCTCGATCAGCGCCGGAAGGGGATCCCCGTGCCGCCGGCTCCATGCGGACACCGCCTCGGCCTGCTCGACCGAATCGAGGGTCACCGCGAGGTCGGCCCCCCGGCGCCGCACCGCGCCCACCCGGTCGAGCTTGCCCGGCGCGATTCCCACCGCGTAGATCATGTCGCGCACGCCGCCCTCGGCGAAGTATTCCGCCTCGCGCAGGGTGGAGACCGTCGCCGGGCCCTCCGGGCCGGCCATGGCGAGGCGGGCCACGTCGAGGGACTTGGCCGTCTTGAGATGCGGCCGGAAGGCGACGCCGAGCCGGTCGAGATGCGCCCGCATCCGCGCGAGGTTCGCTCGCACCCGGCCCTCGTCGAGGATCAGGCAGGGGGTCTCCAGGGCATCGAGCCCGTCATCCGGTGCGCCCGTCATCGCCGATCTCCGCCGTTCCACCCGTCGCCCCGCTTCTAGGATCTGACGGCGGGACGGGCCAGGGGCGGGGCCGCCGGATGGTCGCGGTAGAGCGAAAACCATATACCAACCGGGGATTGTTGCACCGCGCAACGCGTTTACGGTGGACGCGCGCCGTGCCGATCGGCCATAGAGCAGAAAACGCTGCGGGAGGGTGCCTTTGGCTCGGGACGTGATCCTGGCGACCGAAGGGTTGACCAAGGAGTTCAAGGGCTTCCGGGCCGTCAGCGAGGTCGCGCTCCAGGTCGAGCGCGGCACGATCCACGCGTTGATCGGCCCGAACGGAGCCGGCAAGACCACCTGCTTCAACCTGCTGACCAAGTTCCTCCAGCCGACCGCCGGCTCGATCCGCTACAAGGAGCGGGACATCACCGGCATGAAGCCCGCCGACGTGGCCCGGCTCGGCCTCGTGCGCTCCTTCCAGATCTCGGCGGTGTTCCCGCACTTCTCGGTGATGGAGAACGTCCGCATCGCGCTGCAACGCCGCCACCACGGCGATTCGTTCGATTTCTGGCGGCCCGAGAAGGTGCTGCGGCGCCTGAACGACGAGGCGCTGGCCCTGGTCGAGGCGGTGGGGCTGACCGAGTTCCGCGACACGCTCGCGGTCGAGCTGTCCTACGGGCGCAAGCGGGCGCTGGAGATCGCCACCACGCTCGCGCTCGATCCCGAGATGCTGCTGCTCGACGAGCCGATGGCCGGCATGGGCCACGAGGACGTGGAGCGCACCGCCCAGCTCATCCGCCGGGTCTCGAAGGACCGCACCATCCTGATGGTGGAGCACAACCTGTCGGTGGTCGCCTCGCTGTCCGATCGGATCACCGTGCTGGCCCGGGGGCAGGTGCTCGCCGAGGGCGACTACGCCACCGTCTCGAAGGACCCGCGGGTGGTCGAAGCGTATATCGGAGCCGGGCATGCCTGAGGCGGCGCTGAAGACCCAAGCGGCGACCGACGCGCTGCTGACCGTGCGCGGCCTGGAGGGCTGGTACGGCGAGAGCCACGTGCTGCACGGCATCGACATCGACGTGCGCCGGGGCGAGGTGATCACGCTGCTCGGCCGCAACGGCGCGGGCAAGACCACGACGCTGCGGGCGATCATCGGCATCCTCGGGCGGCGCACCGGCTCGATCGTCTACGACGGCGTCGAGACGGTGCGGATGGCCTCGCGCAACATCGCCCGCCTCGGCATCGGCTACGTGCCCGAGGAGCGCGGCATCTTCGCGAGCCTCACGGTGCACGAGAACCTGATGCTGCCGCCGCGGGTGAAGCCCGGCGGCATGTCGGTGGCCGAGATCCACACCCTGTTCCCGAACCTGAAGGAGCGCTCCGGCAGCCAGGGCACCAAGCTGTCGGGCGGCGAGCAGCAGATGCTAGCCATCGGCCGCATCCTGCGCACCGGCGCCAAGCTGGTCCTGCTCGACGAGCCGACGGAAGGTTTGGCCCCGGTGATCATCCAGCAGATCGGCCGGACGATCCAGCAACTCAAGAGCCAGGGCTACACCATCATCCTGGTGGAGCAGAACTTCCGCTTCGCCCAGACCTTGGCCGACCGGCACTTCGTCATCGAGCAGGGCCGGGTCGTCGACCGGATCCTGAACAGCGAGCTTGACGCCAATATCGACAAGCTTCACGCCTATCTCGGCGTCTGAGCGGCCCGGAAGAGGCCGGGCGGACGCCCCACGCGACTGAAGGCCGGAAACGGCGCGGATCGGCCGGCCCTTCGAGGGTGCGGTTTCGGAGGAGATGGACCTGATGATCGGACGATTCCCGCTGGCCAAGCTCGCCGGCGCCCTGCTGGTGAGCGCGGCGATGATCGGCGGCGCGGCGGCGCAGACGGCCGTCAAGATCGGCGTCCTCGGCGACCGTTCGGGCGCCTATTCCGACATCAGCGGCGAGGGCTCGGTGGTCGCCGCCCGCCTCGCGCTGGAGGACTTCAAGCCCGCCGACAAGGGCCTGAAGGTCGAGCTCATCTCCGCCGACCACCAGAACAAGCCCGACGTCGGCGCGGCGCTTGCGCGCCAGTGGTTCGACCGCGACGGCGTCGACATGATCACCGACGTGGTCACCTCCTCGGTGGCGCTCGCCGTCAACCAGGTGGCCAAGGAGAAGAACAAGGTCTTCGTCGACACCGGCGCCGGCACCGCCGACCTCACCGGCCCGCAATGCACGCCCAACACCATCCACTGGGTCTACGACACGGTGGCGCTGGCCAACGGCACCGGCGGCGCGATGGTCAAGCGCGGCGGCAACACGTGGTACTTCATCACCGCCGACTACGCCTTCGGGCAGGCGCTCCAGCGCGACACGACGAACGTGATCAACAAGAGCGGCGGCAAGGTGATCGGCGCAGTCAAGACGCCGTTCCCGAACTCGGACTTCTCCTCGTCGCTCCTCCAGGCGCAGAGCTCCGGCGCCAAGGTGATCGGGCTCGCCAATGCCGGCACCGACACGATCAACGCCGTCAAGCAGGCGGGCGAGTTCGGCATCACCGAGGGCGGCCAGGCGCTCGCCGGCCTGCTGATCTTCGTCTCCGACGTGCACTCGCTCGGCACCAAGGTCGCGCAGGGCCTCGTGCTGACCGAACCGTTCTACTGGGACCTCAACGACGCGACCCGGGCCTTCTCGGACCGGTTCTCGAAGCAGATGAACGGCAAGAAGCCGACCGCCAACCACGCCGGCGTCTACTCGGCGGTGCTGCACTACCTGAAGGCGGTCGCCGAGAAGAAGTCGGCCACCGACGGCGCCGCGATCGTCGCCCAGATGAAGGCGATGCCGACCGACGACCCGCTGTTCGGCAAGGGCACCGTCCGGATCGACGGCCGCAAGATGCACGACATGTACCTGTTCGAGGTCAAGAAGCCGGCCGAGTCGACCGGCCCGTGGGACCTCTACAAGAAGCTCGAGACGATCCCGGCGAACGAGGTCTTCCGGGCGCTCAACGAGGGCGGCTGCCCGCTCGTGAAGGGCTGAGGCGGTCGTAGGGAGGCACGCTTATGACCACGATCTTCGGCGTGCCGACCCAGGCGCTGTTCGGGCAGCTCCTGCTCGGCCTGATCAACGGCTCGTTCTACGCGATCCTGTCGCTCGGGCTGGCGATCATCTTCGGGCTCCTGAACATCATCAACTTCGCCCACGGCGCGCTCTACATGATGGGCGCGTTCGTGGCCTGGATGCTGCTCACCTATGTCGGGCTGGGCTACTGGTGGGCGTTGGGGCTCGCGCCCCTCGTCGTCGGCGTGTTCGGGGTGGTGCTCGAGCGGGTGCTGATCGCGAGGCTGTACAAGCTCGACCACCTCTACGGCCTGCTCCTGACCTTCGGCATCGCGCTGATCATCCAGGGCCTGTTCCGCAACCAGTACGGCGTGTCGGGCCTGCCCTACGCGATCCCGGCGGAATTGTCGGGCGGCCAGCGGCTGCCGTTCATGTTCCTCCCGAACTACCGGGGCTGGGTGGTCGTCGCCTCGCTGACCGTGTGCCTCGCCACGTGGCTCGTCATCGAGAAGACCAAGCTCGGCGCCTATCTCCGCGCCGCCACCGAGAACCCGACGCTGGTACAGGCCTTCGGCGTCAACGTGCCCCTGTTCCTGACGCTCACCTACGGGTTCGGCGTCGCGCTCGCGGGCTTCGCCGGGGTACTCGCCGCGCCGATCTACTCGGTCAACCCGAACATGGGCGCCGACATCATCATCGTGGTGTTCGCGGTGGTGGTGATCGGCGGCATGGGCTCGATCATCGGCTCGGTGATCACCGGCTTCGCGCTGGGCCTCGTCGAGGGCCTGACCAAGGTGTTCTATCCGGAAGCGTCGGCGACCGTGATCTTCGTGATCATGGTGCTGGTGCTGCTCGTCAAACCCGCCGGCCTGTTCGGCCGCACGGCCTGACGTCAAGCGAAGGTCCGACCGCCATGGCCGACTCCGCCACCCTCGACGCCGCCCCGATCGCCGCCGCCCGGCCGGAGAGCCGGGACGACCGGGCGCTGCATCGCAAGGTCTTCATCGGCATCGCGGTGCTGCTCGTGCTGGCACCGCTGGTGCTCTACCCCGTCTACCTGATGAAGGTGCTGTGCTTCGGGCTGTTCGCGCTCGCGTTCAACCTGCTGCTCGGCTACGGCGGCCTGCTCTCGTTCGGCCACGCCGCCTATTTCGGGATGGCGAGCTACATCTCGGCCTACGGCGCCAAGACGCTGGGCTTCACGCCCGAGGTCGCGATCCTGGCGGGCACCGTGACGGCGGCGATCCTCGGGCTGATCTTCGGCGCGCTGGCGATCCGGCGCCAGGGCATCTACTTCTCGATGATCACGCTGGCCCTCGCCCAGATGGCGTTCTTCTTCTCGTTGCAGGCGAAGTTCACCGGCGGCGAGGACGGCATTCAGGCGGTGCCGCGCGGCGACCTGTTCGGGGTGATCAGCCTTGCCGACGACCGGGTGATGTACGCCCTGGTGGCGGTGGTGTTCTTCGGCGGCCTGCTGCTGATCTACCGCATCATCCACTCGCCGTTCGGGCAGGTGTTGAAGGCGATCCGCGACAACGAGAACCGCGCCGTGTCGCTCGGCTACCGGGTGAACCAGTACAAGCTCGCGGTCTTCGTGCTCTCGGCGACCCTCGCCGGGCTCGCGGGCGCCACCAAGGCGATCGTGTTCCAGCTCGCCTCGCTCACCGACGTGCACTGGTCGATGTCGGGCGAGGTGGTGCTGATGACGCTGGTCGGCGGCATGGGCACGGTGTTCGGCCCGATCGTCGGCGCGCTGGTAATCGTGACGATGGAGACCTACCTCGCCCAGTTCGGCGCCTGGGTGACGATCATCCAGGGCTGCGTGTTCGTGCTCTGCGTCCTGCTGTTCCGCGAGGGCATCGTCGGGCTGGTCGCGCGCCTGATTCGCAAGCCGCTCTGAGGCGGCATCCCGGCCATCGGCCGGGCGATCGGCATCTCCGACAGCGCCGCCGTCGTGCGCCGCGGGGCGCACGCGTGCCTGTCGGAGCGCTCTCCGCTGAAGCGGTCGGAAATTCCGTCCACCTGCTGGACGGGCGCCACATCGTGCTTCCGGCTCGAAGACAGGGCTTCTATAAAGCCTTCGTCTCTGGAGACTTGATCGACATGCCGGACGCTCTCCTGCCCATCAGAAGTTGGATCGACACGAAGCAGAGGCGGCACAACTTCTATTGTACATCAACCAACGACTATGTCCAGGAGACGGCGATATTCTACCTCTGCGTCTCGCAGTTCAAGGTCGACCGGAGGAAGAAGCAGGCCAGCTTCCTGAAGTTGTGGTTTATCGACGGGCAGATTCCGGCGTCGCTGACCGGCAACGGCTATCTGTCCGAAGTGAATGTCGGCTCTTCCACCCGGGAGGCGGGGGCCGCGCGCGTCGACACCGCGATCGGCGCCGTCGGTCGGACGTTCGCGGACAAGGTCGCCAATCACGGAGGCGGCCTGCGCGGCTTCGGAAGCGCCCTGGCGCAGAAGGTCGGCACGTCCACCGCGCTCGACCCGGAGATGTTCGACCCGCTCATCGAGGACACGATGGTCGGCTTCAAGGGGAGCACGGGTTTCAAGGCCTACAATCCCGATCAGGCCAAGCAGCCGAACGGCGCGTTCTCCGCACAGGTCCAGATCCTCGCCAAGAACCTGAAGGAGAACGGTTTCGATCCCGCCAACCTGGGCCTGTACTGAAGCCCGCCTCCCGGTCCGCGGGCCCGGCCCGGCACCCGCTGGGCGCTTCCGGCGTCGGACCGCGCGGCGCGAGACCGGTTTTCGTGTCGACATCCGCGCAAGAAAGCTCCGTCGGCCGTGCTCTCGTACTGCGTAGACTCCCGCAGGTACCGGGGCGGGCGAGCGAGGACAGTCGTCGGACCGTCGTCGGCGGCGGGGCCCGGCCGCGGAGACGGACCGTTAACCATTCCGTCGATACGGTCCGCGGATCCGCCGAAGGTGCCGCCATGTCCCAGGTCCGCTCGCTCAGCGTCGACGACCCGATCCGCGACTGCCCGGTGCCGGCCGAGACCGTCGGCCTGCTGGCCCGGGCGCGGCCCGAGGCGGTGCCCGGCCTCGTCGACGGCATCCCCGAGGCGACGCGGGCGCGGCTCGCGGTCTGGCTGTACGGGCGCAGCCACACCCACGAGATCGGCGTGCGGGTCGCGGCGACCTGCGAGGGCGCCGCCTTGCGCCGGGCCGCGGGCCTCGTCGGCAACGTCCTCTACGACCTCTCCCGCCGGCCCTATGCGGCGCCGAGCCACGGCACCCGCACGGGCAGCGCGGGGCGGATCAGCCTCGGCGGCTCCCGCCGCGCGGTCTGATATCGTCTCCGTCTGAAGCGTTCGGCGATCCGGGCCCGCCACCCGGAACCGGCATCAATGGTACGGGTCGGCGGCGTCGCGCAGCCCGTCGCCCATGAAGTTGAACGCGAGCACGGTGATCAGCACCGGCACCACCGGCAGCAGCAACCACGGATAGAGCTGCACGGCGGCCAGATTCTGCGCCTCGTTGAGCAGCACGCCCCAGCTCGTCACCGGCGGGCGCAGGCCGAGGCCGAGGAAGGACAGGGCGGTCTCGCCGAGGATCATCGTCGGGATCGACAGGGTCGCCGAGGCGATCAGGTGGCTCATGAAGTTGGGGATCAGGTGGCGGCCGATGACCCGGCTGGGCGTGGCCCCCATCAGCTCGGCAGCCTGGACGAAATCCTCCTCGCGCAGGGCGAGAAGCTTGCCGCGCACGGCGCGGGCGAGCCCCGGCCAGTCGAGCAGGCCGAGGATCACGGTGATGCCGAAGAAGACGAGCAGCGGGCTCCAGTTCGGCGGCAGTGCCGCCGACAGGGCGAGCCAGAGGGGCAATTCGGGCAGGGAGCGGACCACCTCGATCAGCCGCTGCACGCCCGCATCGACGAGGCCCCCGAAATAGCCGGCGATGCCGCCGAACAGCAGGCCGAGCGCGAAGGAGATCGCGACCCCGACGAGGCCGATCGTCAGGGAGATCCGCGCCCCGTAGACCATGCGCGAGTGCAGGTCGCGCCCGAGCCGGTCGGTGCCGACGAGGAAGAACGTGCCCCCTTCGGGCGGGCAGACGAGGTGCAGGTCGCTGCGGATCAGCCCGAGCCAGTCGTAGCCGTCGCCGCGGCAGAGGAAGCGCAGGGGTTGCGGCCGGCTCGTGTCCGACACGTAGTCCCGCCGGAAGGTGTCGAGGTCGAGCTTCGCGCTGTAGGGGTAGACGAACGGGCCGAGGAACCGGCCCTCGTGGAACAGGTGCACCCCCTGCGGCGGCGCGTAGAGGAAGTCGCCGTTGCGCCGGGCCTGCCCGTAGGGCGCCAGGAACTCGACGAAGGGCGCCGCCGCGTACAGGGCGAGGAGGATCAGCGCCGAGGCCACCGCCATCCGGTGGCGCAGGAACTTCCGCAGGATGAGCCGCCACGCCGAGGCGTAGGCGATCGGGCTCTCGCCGCCGGCCTCCGGCTCGAACGGCGCCGGATCGACGAAGTGGCGCCGGTCGCGGGGGGGACCGTCCGCGGGGGCCACGGGCGTCGCGGTGCCGGTCATCGCAGGCCCAGCCGGATGCGCGGGTCGAGCCAGACCAGCACGAGGTCGGAGATCAGCATGCCGACGAGCGTCAGCGCCGCCACGAACATCAGGATGAATCCGGCCATGAACTGGTCCTGGCTGCGCAGCGCGTCGAGGAGCAGCGGCCCGACGGTGGGCAGGCTCAGCACCAGCGAGACCAGCACCGAACCGGAGACGACGTGCGGCAGCAGGTTGCCGATATCGGCCACGAACGGGTTCAGCGACATCCGGAACGGGTACTTGAGCAGCGCCCGCAGGGGCGGCAGCCCCTTGGCGCGCGCGGTGACCGTGTAGGGCTTGGCCAGCTCGTCGAGGAGGTTGGCGCGCATCCGCCGGATCATCGCCGCCGTGCCCCCGAGCCCGATCACCAGGGTCGGCACGACGAGATGGGCCAGGAGCGAGCGGACTTTCTCCCCGTCCCAGGGGCGGTTGGTCAGCGCCGCGTCGTAGAGGCCGCCGATAGACAGGCCGAACCAGCGGTTGGCGTAGAACAGCAGGATCAGCGCCAGCAGGAAGCCCGGCACCGCGAGCCCGACATAGCCCAATACCGTCACCACCGCGTCGCCGAAGGTGTGGCGGTGGGTGGCCGAGTAGATCGCTGCCGGGATCGCCACGAGGTGGACGAACACCACCGCCGTGAGGTTCACGAGCAGCGTCAGCCAAAGCGCGTCGCCGACCACGTCGGCCACCGGCTTGTCGTACTCGAACGACCAGCCCCAGTCGCCCTGGAGCAGTCCGGACCAGCCCCCGGGCCCCGGCATCAGCCCGACCCACATCAGGTATTGCTGCCAGACCGGCCGGTCGAGGCCGTACTGCTTGATCAGCAGCTCGGCCTTGGCGATCGAGCCGGCTTCCCCGGTGGCGCGCAGCTCCATGATCCGGTTGGTCAGGTAGTCGCCCGGCGGCAGCTTGATCACCAGGAAGACCAGCGCCGAGATCACGAGCAGCGTCAGCGCCATGGTGACGAGGCGGCGGAGAACCTGGGCGATCACTTGGACTTCGCCCCCTCGACCGCCGCCCGCTTGTCGCCGGCGACGTCCCAGAACACCTCGTCGAGCCGCTGCACACCGATCAGGGCGGTCGGCTCCCACGAGTAGAGGGCGCGGGCCGGGAGGTTGACGAGGCGGTCGGCGGTGACCACCGGCTGGAGCGCGCCGGCCACCGTGCCGATCACCCAGGTGTTGCGGGCGTGGTTCATCAGCATCTCGCGCCAGATCGCGGCCTGCCTGGCCGCATCGTCGGTGTCGCGCCACTGCTGGTCGAGCTCGATCAGCGCCTGCACCTCGGGCACGTCGCAGGGATCGCCGCTCTTGCCGCGGGTCTCCAGGTTGAGGCTCCAGCGCGGCCAGGAATAGTGATCGGGCTGACGCGGGCTGAGCTCGGTCGGCGGCATGATCGCCGTCGGCACCGCGAGGTCGAGGCCTTGCGCGGCGACCATCACCGTGAGCCCGGCGATGGAGCGGCGGCGCAGGTTGGTCCGCTCCTGCGGCTTGGTGACGAGGCGGATGCCGACCTCTCGCCAGAACTCGGTGATCAGGGTCAGCCCGTCGAGGATCTCGCCGGCCTCGCCGTCGCTCTCGACCACGATCTCGATCGGCCGGCCGTCCGGCATCAGCCGGATGCCGGAGCCGTCGCGGCGGTCGAGGCCGGCGTCGTCGAGGAGGCGGGTGGCTTGGGCCGCGTCGTAGCCGGCGTTGAGCGTGCGCATCTCCGGCGCGAACAGCGCGCTCTCCGGCACGATCGTGTCGTTGCCCTCGGTGCCGAGCCCGAACAGCAGAGTGTTGTTGAGGGTGCGGCGGTCGATCGCGAGCGACAGGGCGTGGCGGAACCGAACGTCGCGATTCAGCGCCCGCCAGCCGGGATCGAGGGTGGTGAGGTTCGGATACAGAGCGATCTCGGAGCCGCGGGCGACCGGCCAGAGGTTGGTGCGGTAGCGGTGGGCGCGCTCGCCTTCCTTGAGGCTCGGGATGTCGGGCATGGTCAGGCCGCGGAACATCAGGTCGGCCTCGCCCGCGTTGGTCTTGGCCACCAGCAGGCCGGTGGAGGCCACGTCCATCACGATCCGGTCGATGTAGGGGAGCTGCGTGCCGGCGGTATCGACCCGGTGGTAGCTGCGGTTGCGCTCGAAGCTGAAGCGGGTGGCCGGCGCCCGGGTGCGCGGCACCCAGCCCTGAAGCGTCGGGCAATCCGGGTTGGTCAACTCGTAATTGTCGTCGAGCCGGGTGTGGAGCGCGGCCCAGCTCCGCAGCTTGGCGGCCTTGGCCTTCGCATCGGCGGCCTCTTTGCCGACGTAGCGGGGATTGTAGGCCTTGAGATAATGGGCCGGGCGGTAGATCAGCGGATCGCGCGGGGCGGCGAGCGCCGGCAGGAACATCGGGTTCGGCCGGTCCCAGGTGTAGCGGACGGTCTGGAGATCCAGGAACTCCACCTGAGGCGGCCGGCCGTTGACGAGGAAGAAGGCGGGCGGGCCGTCCGGGTTCAACTCCTTCTGGTTGGCCACATCCTCCCAGTAGTAGCGGAAGTCGTCGGTGGTGAAGGGATGGCCGTCGGACCAGCGGTGACCCTTGCGCAGCGTGAACGTGAAGCGCCCGCCCTCCACGTCGACCCGCTCCAGCACGTCGGGCCGCAGGGTCAGATCGGCGTCGTAGCCGACGAGGCGGGTGTAGCCGTAGACCGAGAGGTAGCGCACGTCCCGCGCCTTGGCGATCAGGGTGCGCACCGTGCCGCCGGCGGCACCGGTCTTCCGGCCGCGGGCGGGCAGATCGACGATGAAGGGGGTCTCGGGGGGGGCGGGGGCGTCGTCGGCGAGAGCGACTTTTGGTCGTAGGACTGCCACGGCACCGAGACCGGCCAGCAGGGCGCGACGGGAGACGCCGCCCTCCCTCCCCCATCCGCGGTGGAGGGTACCCCGCGCAGCGAGAGGGGAGAGGGGCAGAGCGACGGCGGAGGATGCGGCGCGGAGCGCGCCCTCGCCCGGACCCGCGCTCCCCTCTCCCGACCCCTGCCGACGCGGGGGCCATCCTCCCCCGCGGAGGGACGAGGGCGTCGCGTCCGGGAGGCCGGCGTCATGCCGAAAGAAATCGCGCCCGCTCATCGTCCGCCCTCCGCGCCACCGGGATGCAGCGCCACGTAGGTCAGCCGCGCCGGCGAGTAGCCCGTCGCCCGGTGCAGGTCGTCGAAGGCGTGGGACCGGGCGATCAGGCCGGCGGCGCGGGCGACCAGCGCATCGTCGGTGGCCTGCTCGAAGGACCGGCCGGCCCGGGTCCAGCGGATCGGTTCGGGGGTGCGCCCGGGATCGGTGATCATCGCGATGGTCGGGTGCGCGGGGCCGCCGTGGGCGTGGATGCGGTGGCCGGCCGCGTCGTCGTCGAACAGGAGGCGCGTCAGGCCGCGGGCGTGGGCCTCCACCACCCGGCGGCCCTGCGCCACGTGATCGTCGAAGAAGGCGACCGTGTCGGCGGGCTCGACGCCCGACCAGTCCGCCCGCGACCAGTCGGCTCGGCTGTAGACGGCGTCGCGGTCGCGGTACTGCAACCCCGAGAGATCGGGATCGTGGCAGTAGATCCGTGCGTCCGGGCAGGCCTGCCGGATGACCCAGGTGGTCAGGCCGCGGAAGACCCCCGATTCGATGACGTAGCGCGGCCTCAGGGCCCGCATCGCCACGTAGAGCTGGAGCGCGCCGTTGAAGCCGCTGCCGCCCCGCCGCTGCCGCACCGGCGCCTCGGGGATCAGGGTCCAGAACGTCTCCACGAGGGCGCGGACATCCCGGTCCGGCGCGAGGCCGGCGGCCGTGAGATCCCGGTCCAGGATGGCGGCCGCATCGTCCAACAGGACCGAAACCTCGCGCGGCGAGGTGGGGCGGTGCGTCCAGTCGGGGGCGGCCGGGACGAGGTCGTAGCCGAGCCGGTCGAACAGCGGCCCCAGCACCCGGCGGCGCAGGCGTTCCAGCATCACGGGCGGGCGGGCGGGCATCACGCGGCCTCCCGCGCCCGGCCGGCGCCGTGGCGGACCCGGTGGCCGGGCTCCACGTCGTGCATCAGGCCGGCCTCGTCCGGGGCGAGCCGGAACGGCTCCGGCCAGCGGGCGGGCTCCGAATGGTCACCGGTGATCGCCGCGAAGTCGAGGGGGTGGTCGAGGCTCGGGTCCGGCACGGCGGCGAGCAGCGCCCGGGTGTAGGGGTGGACCGGCCGCCGGAACAGGGCGGCGCGGGGCGCCTCCTCCACGATGCGACCGCGGCACATGACGCTGATCGTGTCGGCCATGTAGTCGATCACCGCGAGGTTGTGCGACACGATGAGGTAGGAGAGCCCGAGCGCCGCCTGGAGATCCTTCAGCAGGTTGAGGATCTGCGCCTGGACCGAGACGTCGAGCGCCGAGACCGGCTCGTCGAGCACCAGGAGGCGCGGGTTCGGGGCGAGCGCCCGGGCGATGCCGATGCGCTGGCGCTGGCCGCCGGAGAAGGCGTGCGGGTAGCGCCCGAGGCCGTTCGCGTCGAGGCCGACCATCGCCATCAGCTCGCGGCAGCGCGCGTGCCGCTGCGCCCGCGGCACCCCGTGGATCTCCATCGGCTCGGACAGGATCTGGCGCACGGTCATGCGCGGGTCGAGGGAAGCGTAGGGGTCCTGGAACACGAACTGCACGGTGCGCCGGTAGGCGAACAGGGCTTCGCCCGTGAGCCCGTGCACGTCCCGCGGCCCGTCGCCCGCGTCGAACAGCACCCGGCCGGAATCCGGATCGAGGGCGCGCATCACCATCTTCGACACGGTGGTCTTGCCCGAGCCCGATTCGCCGACGAGCCCGAGGGTGCGCCCCGCCTCCAGGCTCAGCGACACGTCGGAGACGGCGTGGACGGTCCGCGGCT
Source organism: Methylobacterium amylolyticum (assembly GCF_030700245.1). Taxonomy (GTDB): domain Bacteria; phylum Pseudomonadota; class Alphaproteobacteria; order Rhizobiales; family Beijerinckiaceae; genus Methylobacterium. Next base: position 312,197 of record NZ_JAUYZI010000001.1, on the reverse strand, counting down.
TCTGCCAGAAGCGGCCGGCGCGCAGGGTGAAGGTCTTGCTCACGCCCTCGACCCGAAGCACCGGCCCGGCCGGCCGCTCGACCGCCCGCGCCGCCGGGATCTCGGCCTGGGCCGGGCGGATCGGGGTCAGGCGCTCGCCCGGCGCCATGTCGAAGCGCGGCACGGCGTGGAGCAGGGCGTTGAGGTAGGCATGCCCGGGCGCGCGCATCACCACGTCCCTCGGCCCGGCCTCGACGAGGCGCCCACGGTAGAGCACCGCCACGTCGTGGGCGATGTTGGCCACCACCCCGAGATCGTGGGTGATGAGCAGGATCGCCATGCCGGTCTCCTCCTGGAGCCGGGCGAGCAGGGCGAGGATCTGGGCCTGGGTGGTCACGTCGAGGGCGGTGGTCGGCTCATCGGCGACCAGCAGGGCGGGCTTCAGGATCAGCGCCATGGCGATCATCGCCCGCTGGCGCAGTCCCCCCGACAGCTCGAACGGGTAGGTCTTCAGCGCCCGCTTCGGGTCGGGGAAACCGACCCGGGCCAGCGCCTCCTGCGTGCGGGCATCCGCCTCCTTCCGGTCGGCGCCGGTGTGGACGCGCAGGGCCTCGCCGATCTGGTCGCCCACCGTGTGCAGCGGCGACAGGCAGGTCATCGGCTCCTGGAAGATCATGGCGATGCGCTGACCGCGGATCGCCTGCATCGCCGGCCCATCCGCGGGGAGGCGGGCGATGTCGGTCTCGCGGTCCCCGTCGGCAAACAGGATCCGTCCCCGCGTGATCGCGGCGGAGCGCGGCAGGATCCGGAGGATCGCCTGCGCGGTCACCGATTTGCCCGACCCCGACTCGCCGACCAGCGCCAGGGTGCGGCCCCGGGCCACGTCGAGGGAAAGCCCGTGCAACGCCTCGAACGGGCCGGACTCGGTGCGGAACGCGACCGCGAGGTCGCGGATGGACAGGAGCGGAGTCAACCGGCCCTCGCGCGATCGGGAACGGGAATACTAGGCGGTGCGGCGGCCGCGTCCACGCGGGGTGCGAACAGGTCGCGCGGATCGCACACCGTGACGGCGGGATGGCGCAGCAGCACCGGCAGCAGCGCCTCGACGAAGGCCCAGATTGCCGGATCATGGGCGAGATGGTGCGTCAGCAGGCCGATCGGGCTGCCGGCGTCCCCCGCGATCTGGATCGCGAGGTCGTCGAGGAGCGCCCCGGGGTCGCGCAAGGACCGCGTGCCGCGCCAGTCGATCGGGTCGAAGGTCGCGTCGGCGCGGACGAGGCCGTCGACCGGCGGTCCTCCTGCGGTGGAGAGGCCGCGATAGCCGAGGCTGGGCAGGACGGCGGCGAGATCGCGCGCGAGGCGGTTCCACGGCGGCACGAAGACCGGCAGCAGCCGGTCGGCGGGCAGCCGTGCCCGGGCGAACCGCAGACCGGCGGCCGCGTCGGCCCGGAGCGCGGCCAGCGGCCGGTGCGGGCCGAACTCCGCCGACTTCGCGCCGGGCGGGGCGTGATCCGCGTGGGCGAGGCCGTGGATGGCCGCGCTCACGCCATCCGCGTCCGCGAGGCGCCGGCTCAGAGAGGGCTCGATCCGAGCCGGGATCGCCGCGACCAGCAGCGGCGCGGCATGGGCCGCCGCGAGCGCCAGCAGCCGGTCGAGGGCGGGCGTGGCGGCGACCGCGTCGTCGTCGCGCCACCAGACGGGCACGCGGCGCCCCTCCTCCGCGGCGTGGTCGAGGGCGATGCGCAGGCGGGTGAGATCGAAGGGTTCCGGAGCTGTACGGCGGCGGCGGAGCGCGAGCAGACCTTCGACGATCGCGACGGACCGGGCGGCTCCATTGAGGTCGATCCGGCCGCTCGGGCCAGGATGCGCATCAAGATCAAACGTCATGTCCCGCCCGCTCGGGGGGAGGGGCAGGGATGGTGCCGGATCGAGCGCACCGGTGCCTCCCGGGTCGCCCCCACCTCCTTCCCGCAAGGTGGAGGTGAGCGCAGCCACCGTCGCCAAGAGGGTGTCCTCGCACAACGCAGCCTCGGGCAGCACGTGCGCCAGCCCGCGGGCGGCGAGTCTTTCCGCCCGCAGGCGCTGCTCGGTCTCGCGGCCGGCCTCGAACGGGACGAGCACGGCGGGCGTACCGGTGGCCAGCAAATCGACCGCAGTGTTGTAGCCGCACTGGCTGACCGAGACGGCGCTGGCGGCGAGCAGGGCGCGATAATCGGGCCGGGCGCGCTCGACGGTGCCTTCGGGCAGCCCGTGCGCGATCTCGGACATCTCCGGATCCGGCACCCCGTGCCCGACGAGGATCCGCCAACCGAGATCCGGCCGGCGGCGGGCGGCCCCGGCCGCGGCGCGGAGCAGGGAAAGACCCGCCGCGCTCGATCCCGCCGCGACGAGGATGCCGGACCGGTCACCCGGAGCGATCGCGGCGTCCTCGTCGACGTAGCCGGTGTCGTGGACCTTCTCGCGGGTCTGCGGGTCGAGCGGCCACGAGGCGTCGAGCGGAACCAGGGCGGGATCGCCGTGGACGAGGACGGCGTCGTAGAGGTCCGCGATCAGCGCATGGGCCCGCGCCACCTTCTCGGGCCGATCCGGGGCGACGAGGACGTCGCGCACCGACGCCAGGATCAGCGGGCGCGGGCGCCGGGTGCGGGCGGCCTCGACCAGGGCCAGGAACTCGTCGGCCAGGGCCCGCCGCCCGAAAGGGAACAGCTCCGTCACCACGACGTCGGGGGCGGCCTCGCACAGGGCGTCGAGAAGCACGGCGCGGCGCCGGCCGAGGAGGTCCGCGTCGGCCGACTGGCCGTCCGGCCCGACGAGCCGGGTGAAATCGAATCCGGCCGCGCGCAGCGGCGGGAGCTGCACGAGGCGCACGCCGTCGAGCCGGACCAGCGGCGCGGGTGCCCCGCCCGAGACGAGGGTGACGGCGTGGCCGGCCCCGGCGAAGGCGCGGGCCAGGGCCGCGGCGCGGGTCAGGTGTCCGGCGCCGAGGAGGTGGGTGACGGCGATCAGGACGCGCACGCGGTGCGCTCCCGTTCGGGCATCGGCAGCCCCGCCGAGGCGGCGAGCCGGCCGGCGATGAGATCGATACCGGCCGCCTCGGAGAAGTCCCGCACCAAACAGGCACGGGCGGCGGCGGCGAGGCGCCGGCGCAGGGCGGGTTCGGCCGCGAGCCGGGTCAGCGCCGTGGCGAGGGCGGCGGACTCGCCGGGTGGGACCAGCACGCCGTGCGCGCCGTCGACCAGGAATTCCGGCGTGCCGGCGAAGGCGGTGGCGAGGATCGGAAGCTCCTGGCTCGCGGCCTCCATCAGCACGTTGGGCAGGCCGTCCCGGTCGCCCCCCGGCGCGGGCTTCGTCGGCAGCACGAACAGGTCGGCCTCGCGCATCGCCGCCACCACCGCCGGCTGCGCCAGCGCCCCGCGGAACGTGACCCTGCCGGCGAGCCCCGACGCCCCCGCCCGCGCCTCGAGTTCGGCGCGCAGCTCGCCGCCGCCGATCAGGTCGAGGCGCCAGTGCAGGTCTGGCGGCAGGGCCGCGAGGGCGTCGAGCAGGTCGTCGTGGCCCTTCTTGGCGACGAGGCGTCCGACGCAGAGGAGCCGCAGCGGCGCCCCCGGGTCGCGCCCGTCCCGCGGCGGTCGCGGCGGGGGCGGGGCCGGGAAGCGGGACAGATCGAGGCCGTGATAGGCGAGCGCCGTGCGCCCGGGACCCAGCGCGTCCAGGCGCGCGAGCCCGTCGCGGGTGCAGGTCACCCCCCAGGCGGCCGCGGCGAGCTTCTCCCGCAGCTCCCAGTCCGGCGTCGTCCAGATGTCCTTGGCGTGCGCGGAGAAGCTCCAGCCCCGGCCGGTGAGGAGGCCGGCGTAGCGGGCGACGCTGCCCGGCGTGTGCAGGAAATGCACGTGCAGGTGGGTCACCGTGTCCGGCAGCTCGCGGGCCAGCACCAGGGCCTGCCCCAACCGGCGCAGGCGCGAGGCGGACGGGTCGCGGGCGAGATCGCGGGCGAACTGTCCCAGCAGCGCGGGCAGGCGCGGCCGCCGCAGGGCGGCGGCGAGGCCGCGCAGCACCCGCAGCGGTTCCTGGTAGAGGTATTCCGGCAGGTAGACGGGCCGCGCGCGGATGGCGGCGTGCATCGGGTGGCGGGCCGCGTCGGTGGGGCGGCGCAGCGACCAGATCTCCAGCGCCAGACCGCGCCGCTCCAGCGCCAGCAGTTCCTGGGCGATGAAGGTCTCGGACAGGCGCGGATAGCCCTTCAGCACCACCGCGATCCGGGGCGACGCGCTCATGAATAGGCCCGGCGCGGGACGGGGGCGGTGAGGGCGCGCACCCGGGCGGCCACGACGCCGAGCCCATCGAGCAGGCCCGGCACCACCACCCGCGACGGCTCGGGCTGGTCCGGCAGCGCGCGCAGGGCCGCGGCCATGCGCTCGGGCGCGCGCCCGTCCGCCTCCATCAGCACCCGCGCGAGGCCGAGCCGCTCGGCGGCGCGCGCGCGGATCGCCTGCTCGCGGCGGGGCTCCGTGCGCGGCACCAGCACCGCCGGGCGATCGAAGGACAGGATCTCGCAGAAGGTGTTATAGCCGCCCATCGCCACGACGCCCGCCGCCTTGCGCATCAGGAACTCGATCTCGCTGTCGAAGGTGATCGCCGCGATTTTTTCCGGACGTCTGGCGATGCGGGCGTCGAAGCCGGACCGTGTGGCCTCGTCGAGGAACGGGCCGAAGGCGATCAGGCAGGGCAGGGGGATGCCGGGATCGGCCTCGTAGGCGGCGATCACCCAGTCGATCAGCGCTGCGCCGTCGCCGCCGCCGCCCGGCGTGACCAGCAGGAACGGCCCGGCGGCGATCCCGGGCTCCCGGCGCCCGGGCCGCGCCGCGGGCAGGTCCCGCCGGAGGTAGCCGGTGTAAATCAGCCGGGCCGCGAGCCGGGCCGCCGCGTCGGGGGCGAGCGGCAGCGCGGCGAGCGGCGCGTGGATGCGGCCGAGCCCGTAGACCCAGATCTCGTCGTAGAACCGGTCCATCGTCTCGGCCGCGCCCTTGCGCGCCCACTCGGGCACCAGGAGTTCGGCGTCGTCGAGAACGTCGCGCAGGCCGAGCACGAGGCGGGTGCCGCGGGCGCTCTCCGCCTCCAGCGTCGGCAGCAGCTCGCCGTGGAAGCCCGCCGGCTCCTTGTCGACGAGGAACAGGTGCGGCCGGAACGCCGCCGCGGTCCGCGCGACGGCGGCGGCGCGCCGGGCGACCGTCTCGGCCAGCGGCACGGCCGGGTCGCCGCTCGCGTAGGCGCCGTCCGGCAGCTTCGTCACCGGCGGCAGGCGGACGGTGCGCACGCCCGCGGCGAAGGCGTAGCGGTCCACCACCGGCGAGCCCGAGACGATCGTCACCCGCGCGCCCGGATGCGCCGCGACCACGGCGTGGGCGATCGCCCGCGAGCGGCGCAGGTGGCCGAGCCCGAAGGTGTCGTGGCTGTAGATCAGGACGCGCAGGCCCGCGGCCTCGTCCGCTCGCATCGTCGCTCACGCCTCCGAAGCCCGGACCATCGCAGCCGCAAAGCGGTCGCACAAGCTGGGCCGCCGGACAATTCCCGACCCCGTTCCCGTCGTTGGAACGGCAGACCGTTACAGTCCTGCGACGCACATCCCGGTTCCAGACGCCGACCCTGCCGGCGTCGTCCGCTGCGTCGCCGCTCGGGCTTGCCCGGCCGATCCGCGCCGTCCGCGTCGATGCCGGCCGACGCGGATCGGCTCATGAACCGGTCGTTGACGCGTCCGGCCTAATCTCGACCCGTGCCGCGTGCGTCCGGAGGCGTCGCGATCCCCTGAGCCGTCCATGCTTCGAGACGAATCCGTAGCGCCCCCGCCCTGGGCATGGCCGACGATCGCGGCGACCGCGCTGCTGACTGCCGGCTGCCTGATGGCGGCCGGTTTGCGGTTCGACTGGGCCAGCGCGGTCCCCCTCTGCGCCGCCTGCGTCGCGCTCGGAGGCTTGGCCCGCTTCTACCGGACCCGGCGGTACGAGCCCAATATCGCCGTGACGCTCTCCAGCCTGTCGCAGTTGCTCGCCTTCAGCGCGCTGGCGGCCGTCCTCTCCTACGCCTTGGCGGCACAGGGCGGTCCCCTCTGGGATGCGCGCCTCTACGCCCTCGACCGGCGCCTCGGCCTCGACTGGCGGGCGTATCTTGCCTTCGTCGACGCCCATCCCCGGCTGGGCTTCGTCCTGACGCTGGCCTATCGAAGCCTGATCGTTCAGATGTTCCTGCTGACGGTCGTCCTGGGCTTCAGCGGCCGCTGGCGGGCGCTGCGTGCGTTCGTCACCGCGTTCGGCCTCGCATCGCTGGCGGCCGCCGCGCTCTCCGCGCTCATGCCCGCGATGGCGATGTACGTTCACCTCGGCCTGACGGCCCGGGATTTCGCGCATCTCGATCCGGCCGCCGCCTTCGTCCACGTGGCGCACCTGTCGGAATTGCGGAACGGGACGCTGAAGGCCGTCTCGCTCGACAGCATCGAGGGCATCGTGACCTTCCCGAGCATGCACGCCTCGCTGGGCGTGCTGTTCGGCTACTACGTCTGGACGGTGCGGCTGGTGCGCATTCCGCTCCTGCTGGTGAACGGCCTGCTGATCGCCGCGACGCCGATCGACGGCGGCCACTACTTCGTCGATGTGCTGGCGGGGATCGCCATCGCCGCCGCGGCCATCGCCCTCGCCGCCGCGATCCATCGGCGCGCGCCCTCCGCGGTGGAGACGCATCCTCGCCGCCCCGGCGATCCGGTCCCGGCCGGCGGGCGTCTCTGAGGCAGCGCCCGGGTCTTCAGGCGCCTGCCAGCGGGCGCGGCATCCGGAACGGCAGCATCAGCCGCACCAGCGGGTTGCGGAACCGGTCGAGCGACAGGCTCTCGTGCACCGCCCGGACCGGCTCGCCGGCGAGCGTCGCGGCGAGCAGCGAGCGGCTGTAGAACGGCGTGTCCTCGTAGGTCTTCAGAACTCGCGCGCGGCCGTCGTCGCTGCGGGTCTCGCGCGGCATCCGCCACAGGCCGGTCGATGGCAGCGGCGCGGCGACGGGCGGGCGCAGGTCGCCGCGGGCCCCGTCGAAGCCGAAGCGCAGGGACAGGTTGCGGCCGCCGCCGTCGCGGTGACGCACGTCGTAGAGGATCGCGGCGCCGTCGGGGAGATCCGCCCGGCACCACGTCCAGCGGGAGAAGGCGGCCTCCAGCGGCTCGTCGCCGTCGTTGGTGTCGAAGTAGCCGCTCCCGCTCCAGCGCAGGGCCGGCTCGTCGAGGGCCACCTCCACGCGGGAGGCCGGCGCCATCGGCCACCAGCGGTGCCGCCCGGCCTCGTCGAGGTGGAACGGCCCGGCGGTGATCCCCGACGGGCGCAATCGCACCGTGCCGCGGACCGGGCGGGGGAGCGGAGCCCCGCGCTCGTCGATCCGCACGGTCAGCTCGGTCCCGTCCCAGGTCATCGCGCTCGGCCCGATCGCGATGTGGTCGTGTCCCCGCGCCAAGTCGGCCGCGCGCCGCTCGGTCATCGCGAAGCGGCCGGGACGCCCGTAAAGCACCACGTTCATCGCGCAGTGCGCGAACGGGTCCTGGTCCCGGTCCCAGGCGTAGTAGGGCGAGAACACGCTGCCGATGAAGGCGATGATCGTCAGGCCGTGGGCCCCGTCGTCGCTCACCGCGTCGACGTACCACCACGCGTAGCCGCCGCGCCCGACCGGCCCGTCGAACCGAGGTCGGCGCGGATCGCCGCCGCCGCCAGCCGTCCCGACTGGGCCGCCATCGGCACGCCCGGCCCCGGATGGACCGAGCCCCCCGCGAGGTAGAGCCCCGGCAGCCGGGTCCGCGCCCCCGGACGCTTGAAGGTCGCCTGCCAGCCCTGCGCCGCCCGGCCGTAGAGCGCTCCCGCCGAGCCCGGGAACAGCCCTGCGAAGTCCGCCGGTGTGGTCGTCACCGTCGGCGAGGCCCCCTCCAGGGACAAGCCGCAGGCCGCGAGCCGCGTCCGCATGGTCCTCTCGCATCGGGCGATCTCCGTTGGGGACGAGGTTTGCGCGCCGCCGTCGGCGGGGGCGTTGACGAGGAGGAGCAGGCGTTCGGGGCCGTCCGGAGTCCCGCCTTCGGCGGCGCGATCCTGCGCGCAGACGTAGACCGTGGGATCTTCGGGCAGGCGGCCGCGCCGCAGCGCGTCGAACTCGGCCCGGTAGTCGCGCGAGAAGAAAACCGTGTGGTGCGCCAGCGGAAAATTCCTCGGGCGTGCCGCCGTGCAGAAGGTGATGGCCGACAGCGAACGCTCACCCGGCGCGATGCGGTCGCCGGCCGGGGCCGCGTCGGGTCCGAGGAGCCCGGCGCCCAAGGCGGCGACGTCGGCGTTGCAGACCACGGCATCGGCCGGCACCCGCTCGCCGCCGGCCAGCGCCACGCCCGACACGCGTCCGCTGGAGACCAGGATCCGCTCGGCGTGGGCATCGTAGCGGAATATGGCGCCGCGCTCGGCGGCGAGATCGGCCACTGCCCGGGCGAGCGCGCTGAGGCCGCCCTTCACCGTCCACACCCCCGCCTGCTCGACATGGGCGACGAGCATCAGCGTCGCGGGCGCGGTGAACGGCGAGGCGCCGCAATAGGTAGCGTAGCGCCCGAAGAGCTGGTGCAGCCGCGGATCCCGGAAGAAGTCGCCGAGCGCCGACCACAGGGTGGCGAAGGGCTGGATCCGCCACAGGTCGCCGAGCCCGGACAGGCCGACCCGCTGCGCCAGCCCCGCCGGCCCGGTCCGGTCGGCGCGGATGAACGGTCCTTCCAGCGTCCGGTAGACTTCGGCCGAACGGGCGCAGAACCGGCGGTAGCCCTCCGCCTCCCGCGCGCCGGCGAAGGCCTGGATCGCCTCGGCCGAGGCGTCGATGTCGGCGAACAGGTCGAGGCGCTCGGTCCCGCTCCAGGCGTGGCGGGCGAGGAAGTGTGCCGGCGTCAGCGCCGCGCGCTCGTCGAGCCGGGCACCGCACTCGGCGAACAGCTCCTCCAGCACCCAGCGCATCGTGAAGACGGTCGGCCCCGCCTCCACCGCCCGGCCGTCGACGGCGACGCTGCGCATCTTGCCGCCCGGGACGGAGGCGCGCTCCAGCACGGTCACCGCGTGGCCGTCCTGGGCGAGCCGCAGGGCGGCGGCGAGTCCCGCGATCCCCGCACCGATCACCGCGATCCGCGCCACGACCACTCCGTTCCGCCTGCTCCGGGATTGATCTCGGTCCGCCGAAGTGTCAATAAGAAATGACACCTGACGCTGACTAACCCATGAGACACGGGAGGGGCGCGATGGAGTCCGGTTTGCGGATCGAGGCGGTCCTGGATCGCGCCGTCGCCCACGCCGAGGCACCCGGCGCGCCCCCCGGCCTCGCGGAGGCGATCCGCTACGCGGTCTTCCCCGGCGGCCACCGCATCCGCCCGCGCCTGTGCCTGTCGGTGGCGCGCGCCTGCGGCGACGACGACCCCGCCGGGTCCGATGCCGCCGCGGCGGCGATCGAGCTTCTGCACTGCGCTTCCCTGGTCCACGACGATCTGCCCTGCTTCGACGACTCGCCGATGCGCCGCGGCAAGCCGGCCGTCCACGCCGCCTTCGGCGAGCCGATCGCGGTGCTCACCGGCGACGCGCTGATCGTGCTCGCCTTCGAGACGCTGGCCCGCGGTGCCCGGCGCCGGCCCTCCCGCCTCGCCCGCCTCGTGGCCCTGGTCGGCCGCGCCGCCGGGTCGCCCGCCGGCATCACCGCCGGGCAGGCCTGGGAATCCGAGCCTTATGTCGACCTCGCCGCCTACCAGCAGGCCAAGACCGGCGCGCTGTTCGCCGCCGCCACCGTGGCCGGGGCCGCTTCCGCCGGCGCCGAGCCGGAGCCGTGGCGCCAGCTCGGCGCCTGCCTCGGCGAGGCCTATCAGGTAGCGGACGACCTGCGCGACGTGGCCTGCCGCCAGGAGGAGATCGGCAAGCCCGCGGGCCGCGACGCCACCCTGGGGCGGCCGAACGCGGCGGCGCTGCTCGGAACCGGCGGCGCCCTCGACCGGCTGCACCGGCTGACCCGCGAGGCGGTGGCGGCCATCCCGCCCTGTCCCGGCGCAGCGGCCCTGCGGGCGGAGATCGAGGCGCAGGCGCGGCTGTTCCTGCCGGCGAGCCTGCGGGCGGTCTCGGCCTGAGCACCGGCTCCGCCCTGTCCGCGCCCGGATCGCCGCCGGCGTCCCTCGTCGAGCGCTGGCTGGCATGGCGCAACCGCGTGGTGGCGAGCCCGCGCTTCCAGCGCTGGGCCGCCGGCTTCCCGCCGACCCGGCGCATCGCCCGGCGCAACACCCGTGCCCTGTTCGATCTCTGCGCCGGCTTCGTCTACGCGCAGGTGCTCGCGGCCTGCGTGCGGCTCGACCTGTTCGCGATCCTCGCCGAGGGGCCGGCCGGGCTCGACGCGCTGGCGCGCAGGCTCGGTCTGCCGCCCGAGAACGCGCAGCGCCTCTGCCTCGCCGCGGCCTCGCTGGAGCTGGTGCGCGCCCTGCCGGACGGACGCTTCGCCCTCGCCGATCTCGGCGCGGCGCTGCACGGCAATCCCGGCGTCCAGGCGATGATCGACCACCATGCCCTGCTCTACGCCGACCTCGCAGACCCGGTGGCGCTGCTGCGCGGCGAGGCCGGTCCGACCCGGCTCGCCGGCTACTGGCCCTACGCCGCGGGAACGCCGGTCGGCGGCGAGGCGGCCGCGCCCTACAGCGGCCTGATGGGCGCCTCGCAGGCGATGCTCGCCGACGACATCCTCGACGCCTGCGATCTCCGGTCCGTCCGGCATCTCATGGATGTCGGCGGCGGCGAAGGCGCCTTCCTTCAGGCCGTGGCGGCCCGGCACCCGGGCCTCGCCCTGACCCTGTTCGATCTGCCCGCGGTGGCCGGGCGGGCGGCCGACCGCCTCGTGCGGGCCGGGCTCGATCCGGCGAGGATCGCCTGCCGTGGCGGCAGCTTCCACGACGGGCTGCCCGACGGCGCCGACGCGATCTCCCTGGTCCGGGTCGTCCACGATCACGACGACGAGCCCGCCCTGGCGCTGCTGCGCGCCGCCCACGCCGCCCTGCCGGCGGGCGGGCGGCTGATCCTCGCCGAGCCGATGGCCGGCACGCCGGGCGCCGAGCCGGTCGGGGATGCGTATTTCGGTTTCTACCTGCTGGCGATGGGCTCTGGTCGGCCGCGTCGGTCGGCCGAGCTGCACGCGATGCTGGAGCAGGCCGGCTTTGCAACTTCTGACGAGCGGCGGACCCGCCGCCCTCTGCTGACACGCCTGCTGATCGCCTACAAATAGACCGGATCGCCGACATGCGGTGTTGACGCAGGATAGTGTCTATCTAGAATGACACTCAACGACCACCGGGCATCGGAACGGTCCTGAGTCGGGGCGGAAACCAAGCCATGGACGCTCTCGCCGTCACCCTCGAACGACCCGAGCAACTCGCCCTGCGGCGGCTGTCGCTGACGGAGCCGGCCGAGGCCGACGCCGTGGTCGAGGTGGCTTGGAGCGGCATCAGCACGGGTACGGAGCGGCTGCTGTGGTCGGGCCGGATGCCGCCGTTCCCCGGCATGGGATACCCGCTCGTCCCCGGCTACGAGTCCGTCGGCACCGTCGTCGAGGCGGGGCCGGCCGCGGCGATCCGCGTCGGCCAGCGGGTGTTCGTGCCGGGTGCGCGCTGCTTCGGGCCGGTGCGCGGCCTGTTCGGCGGCGCCGCCTCGCACCTCGTCTCGCCCGCCGCACGACTCGTGCCGGTGGATGCTGCCCTCGACGCGCAGGCCTGCCTGATCGCGCTCGCCGCCACCGCCTACCGGGCGCTCGGCCGCGTCGAGCCGGGCGCGCGGCCGCTCGTCGTCGGCCACGGCGTGCTCGGTCGCCTCATCGCCCGACTTGCGGTGGCGGGCGGCGCCGAGCCGACCGTGTGGGAGACCCAGTCCGCCCGGGTGACGGGGGCGCAGGGCTATCCCGTTCTCGCCCCCGAGGGCGACCCGCGCCGCGACTACGCCGCGATCATCGACGCGAGCGGCGATTCCGCTGGTCTCGACCGTCTGATCGCTCGGCTCGCCCCCGGCGGCGAGATCACGCTCGCCGGCTTCTACGAGGCGCCGCTCGCCTTCCAGTTCCCGCCGGCCTTCCTGCGCGAGGCTCGCATCCGGATCTCGGCCGAATTCCGGCCGGACGACCTCGCCGCCACGGTCGCCCTGATCGAGGCCGGCCGGCTCTCCCTCGACGGCCTGATCACCCACCGCGCCAAGGCCGCGGAGGCGCCCGCCGCCTACCGCACCGCCTTCGCCGATCCGGCCTGCCTGAAGATGGTCCTCGATTGGAGGGACGCCGCGTGAACGTCCAGCTCGACAAGACCGCCCTCGCCCAGGCGGCCCGGCTCCGCGCCGAGGCCGCCCAGGAGCCCGACGCGGTGTCCACCGCGCCGGCGAAGAAAGAAACGCAGATCATCGCGATCTACGGCAAGGGCGGCATCGGCAAATCGTTCACGCTCGCCAACCTCAGCTACATGATGGCCCAGCAGGGCCGGAAGGTGCTGCTGATCGGCTGCGACCCGAAGAGCGACACCACCTCGCTGCTGTTCGGCGGCCGCGCCTGCCCGACGATCATCGAGACCTCGACGAAGAAGAAGCTCGCGGGCGAGCAGGTCGCGATCGGCGACGTGTGCTTCAAGCGCGACGGCGTCTACGCGATGGAGCTCGGCGGGCCGGAGGTCGGCCGCGGCTGCGGCGGCCGCGGCATCATCCACGGCTTCGAGCTGCTGGAGAAGCTCGGCTTCCACGAGTGGGGTTTCGACTTCGTCCTGCTCGACTTCCTCGGCGACGTGGTCTGCGGCGGCTTCGGCCTGCCGATCGCCCGGGACATGTGCCAGAAGGTCATCGTCGTCGGCTCGAACGACCTGCAATCGCTCTACGTTGCCAACAACGTCTGCTCGGCGGTGGAGTATTTCCGCAAGCTCGGCGGCAACGTCGGCGTCGGCGGCCTCGTCATCAACAAGGACGACGGCACCGGCGAGGCGCAGGCCTTCGCGGAGGCCGCCGGCATCCCGGTGCTCGCCTCGATCCCGGCCGACGACGACATCCGGAAGAAGAGCGCGAATTACGAGATCATCGGCCGGCCCGACGGGCGCTGGGGGCCGCTGTTCTCGGATCTCGCCGCCAACGTCGCCGCGGCCGCGCCGCACCGCCCGACGCCCCTCACCCAGGACGGGCTGCTCGGCCTGTTCTCGGGCGAGACGGTGGGCCGCGACGTGGTGCTGGTGCCGGCCACGCACGAGGACATGTGCGGCGCCGCCGCCGTCCAGAAGCCGTCCCTCGAAGTCGTCTACGACGAGGTCTGAGGCATGGGCGTCTCCCTCGACATCGCCGACCTGCGCGCCCGGACGAAGAGCCCGGCCGCCGACATCGCCGCGACGCAGGGCGACGGGCTCGGCTGCCACGCGGGCCGGGACGCGATGCGGGCGGCCGCCGAGGCGGCGGGCATGTCCGAGACGCTGGAACAGTTGCGCGCCGACTATCCGCAGGGCCCGCACGACCAGCCGCAGAGCATGTGCCCGGCCTTCGGGTCGCTGCGGGTCGGCCTGCGCATGCGACGCACGGCGACGATCCTGTCGGGCTCGGCCTGCTGCGTCTACGGGCTGACCTTCACCTCGCACTTCTACGGGGCCAAGCGCAGCGTCGGCTACGTGCCGTTCAACTCAGAGACCCTGGTGACGGGGAAGCTGTTCGAGGACATCCGCGAGGCCGTCCGCGCCACGGCCAAACCCGAAGATTACGACGCGGTCGTCGTGATCAACCTGTGCGTGCCCACCGCCTCCGGCGTGCCGCTGCGCCTCCTGCCGAAGGAGATCGACGGGGTGCGGGTGATCGGCATCGACGTGCCGGGCTTCGGCGTGCCGACGCACGCCGAGGCCAAGGACGTGCTGGCCGGCGCGATGCTGAAGGTCGCCCACGCCGAGGCCGAGCAGGGCCCGGTCCAGGCCCCGCGCGGTGGCCGCTCCGAGCGCCCCGCCGTGGCGCTGCTCGGCGAGATGTTTCCCGCGGACCCGGTTGTCATCGGCGCGCTCCTGGAGCCGCTCGGCCTCGCCGCCGGTCCCGTGGTGCCGACCCGGGAGTGGCGCGAACTCTACGGCGCGCTGGACTGCGCGGCGGTCGCGGCGATCCACCCGTTCTACACGGCCAGCATCCGCGAGTTCGAGGCGGCCGGACGCCCGGTCGTGGGCTCCGCGCCGGTCGGCGTCGACGGCACCGCCGCGTGGCTGGAGCGGATCGGCGAGGCCTGCGGGGTTTCCGCCGCGACGATTGAGGCGGCGAAACAAAAAATTCTGCCCGGGATCCGCGGGGCGCTCGCGGCGCAGCCGATCCGCGGCCGGATCACCCTGTCCGGCTACGAGGGCTCGGAGCTGCTGGTGGCGCGCCTCCTCGTCGAGAGCGGCGCCGAGGTCCCCTATGTCGGCACCGCCTGCCCGCGCACGCCGTGGTCGGAGGTCGATCGCGACTGGCTGGAGGCCCGCGGCACGCAGGTGCGCTACCGGGCCTCGCTGGAGGACGACCTGTTCGCCCTCGACCAGCTCAAGCCGGATCTGGCCATCGGCACCACGCCGGTGGTGCAGCGGGCGAAAGAGGCCGGCACGCCGGCGCTGTACTTCACCAACCTGATCTCGGCGCGGCCCTTGATGGGCGCGGCGGGGGCCGGCTCGCTCGCCACCGTCGTCAACGCGGCCCTGCGCAACAAGCCGCGTTTCGACGCCATGCGCGACTTCTTCGAGGGGGTCGGGGTCGGGCACGCCGCAGGCGTCTGGCAGGAGGTGCCGCGCGTGAAGGTAGCGCCGAAGGCCGAAGTCCCGAAGAAGCCGATCGGGGAGATGGCCTGATGCTGATCCTCGATCACGACAGGGCCGGCGGCTACTGGGGCGCGGTCTACGTCTTCACCGCGATCAAGGGGCTGCAGGTCGTCATCGACGGGCCCGTGGGCTGCGAGAACCTGCCGGTCACCTCGGTCCTGCACTACACCGACGCGCTGCCGCCGCACGAGTTGCCGATCGTCGTCACCGGGCTCGCCGAGGAGGAACTCGGCCGCCACGGGACCGAGGGCGCGATGAAGCGCGCCCACGCGACCCTCGATCCCGGCCAGCCGAGCGTGGTGGTGACCGGCTCGATCGCCGAGATGATCGGCGGCGGGGTGACGCCGGAGGGCACCGGACTCCAGCGCTTCCTGCCGCGCACCATCGACGAGGACCAGTGGCAGGCGGCCGACCGGGCGATGACCTGGCTCTGGCAGGAATACGGGGCCAAGCGATTCGCCAAGAAGGGCATCCCGGCCCGGCCGGAGCGGAAATCCGGCGAACGGCCGCGGGTCAACATCGTCGGTCCGGCCTACGGCACCTTCAACATGGCGAGCGATCTCGCCGAGATCCGCCGTCTCGTCGAGGGGATCGGCGCCGAGGTGAACCTGACCTTCCCGCTCGGCTCGCACCTCGCCGACGTGCCCAAACTCGTCAACGCCGACGCCAACGTCTGTCTCTACCGGGAATTCGGCCGCGGCCTCTGCGAGAGCCTGGAGCGCCCCTACCTCCAGGCCCCGATCGGCGTGCTCTCCACCGTGAAGTTCCTGCGGGCGCTCGGCGCCGTCCTCGGGCTCGACCCCGAGCCGTTCATCGAGCGCGAGCGCCACACCACGATCAAGCCGGTCTGGGATCTCTGGCGCTCGGTCACGCAGGACTTCTTCGGCACGGCGAGCTTCGGGATCGTCGCCACCGAGACCTACGCGCGGGGCGTGCGCCACTTCCTCGAGGAGGAGATGGGCCTGCCCTGCCACTTCGCCTTCGGGCGCTCGGCCGGGTGCAAGCCGGACAACGTGGCGGTCCGCGCGGCGATCCACGAGACGCCGCCGCTGGTGCTGTTTGGCTCGTTCAACGAGCGGATGTACCTCGCCGAGGCGGGCGGTCGGGCGGCCTACGTGCCGGCCTCGTTCCCCGGGGCGATCATCCGGCGGCACACCGGCACGCCGTTCATGGGCTTCTCGGGCGCGACCTACCTCGTGCAGGAGGTCTGCAACGCCCTGTTCGACACGCTCTTCCACATCCTGCCGCTCGCCCGCGACATGGACCGCGTCGAGGCGACGCCGGCCCGGACCCATCGCGAACTGCCCTGGGACGAGCGCGCGCGGGCCGAGTTCGAACGCCTCGTCGAGGCGCAGCCGGTGCTCGCGCGCATCTCCGCCGCCAAGCGCCTGCGCGACGCGGCAGAGCGGGCCGCCCGCGCCGCCGAATCCCCCTCCGTCGCCCAAGCCCACGTGGCGAGGGCACGCGCCGACCTCACCGCCGGAGCGCCGGCATGAGCCTCACCTCGTCCTTCCCAGGAGATCCAGCGATGCGAACGACGGTCCCGAGCGCCCGGCTGCATCAGGATGCACTCCAGTTCCGGCTGATCCTGGCCGCGACCTACCCGTTCTTCCTCGCCGCCGCCGCCCTGGGTCGCGTTCGGCCGGTCCGCGCCGCCGGGCGCCCGGGCCTGCCGGCCGCGCGCCGCTCGGTGTTCGGCGAGGCCCGCGCCATGGCCGTGCAGGCGATTCCCTTCGCGTTCATGGGCTGAACGCGCCTGCCGGATCTCCGGCGGGCGAACGAGACACTTCCGTCCGGTGACGCGGGGGAAGTCGGGCCGCGGGAAACGCGGCAGCACCCGTCGCGCCGGGCCACGGCGCGGCTGACACACGGAGGTTATGACGATGGCCGGTGGACCCGTAACCACAGAAAGACCGAGCAGCCTGTCCGGGCTGACGGAAGCGGAAGCCAAGGAATTCCACGCGATCTTCCTGACGAGCTTCCTGATCTTCACGGCGATCGCCGTGGTGGCGCACATCCTGGTCTGGCTGTGGCGGCCGTGGCTGCCCGGACCGCAGGGCTACGCCTCGCTCGACGGCCTGGGCGATGCCGCCCGCGCCCTCACCACTCTGATCGGCTGAGGAGGATCGGATGCACAAGGTCTGGCTTCTGTTCGATCCGCGTCGGACGCTGGTGGCGCTGTTCACCTTTCTGTTCATCCTGGCGCTGCTGATCCACTTCATCCTGCTCTCGACCGACCGGTTCAACTGGCTGGAAGGCCCGAAGACCACCAAGGCCGCGAGCAACATCACTCTCGTCCTGCCGACCTGACGGGGCGGTGCCGGGGATCGCGGCGCGCGACCGCCGCGATCACCCGGTCCGACGACGGCCCGTCTCGCCGGCGCGGATGCCGGTCCGGCGAGACGCATGTTCGAACGAGAAATCCCGGACGACGCCGCCCGATCGGATCGGGTGCGGTTCCGTGCGCGTGAAGGGGAGGGCCGACGCCGTGGCGATGCTGAGCTTCGAGCGCAAGTACAGGGTCCGCGGCGGCACGCTGCTCGGCGGCGACCTGTTCGATTTCTGGGTGGGTCCGTTCTTCGTCGGCTTCTTCGGCGTCGTCGGCATGTTCTTCGCCGTGCTCGGCACGGCGCTGGTGATCTACGGCGCGGCGATCGGGCCGACGTGGAACATCTGGCAGATCAACATCGCGCCGCCAGACGTCAGCTACGGCCTCAAGCTCGCACCGCTCAAGGAGGGTGGGCTGTGGCAGATCATCACCATGTGCGCGCTCGGAGCCTTCGTCTCTTGGGCGCTGCGCGAGGTCGAGATCTGCCGCAAGCTCGGCATCGGCTACCACGTGCCGGCCGCCTTCGGGATGGCGATCTTCGCCTACTTCACGCTCGTGGTGATCCGCCCGCTGCTGATGGGCGCCTGGGGCTACGGCTTCCCCTACGGCATCCTCAGCCATCTCGATTGGGTGTCCAACACCGGATACCAGTATCTCCACTTCCACTATAACCCGGCTCACATGCTCGCCGTGACGTTCTTCTTCACGACGACGCTGGCGCTGGCCATGCACGGCGGCCTGATCCTGTCCTCGACCAATCCGAAGAAGGGCGAGATCGTCAAGACGCCGGAGCACGAGGACACCTTCTTCCGCGACACGATCGGCTACTCGATCGGCACGCTCGGCGTTCACCGGCTGGGTCTGTTCCTGGCCCTGTCGGCCGGCTTCTGGAGCGCGGTCTGCATCGTGATCAGCGGCCCGTTCTGGACCCAGGGCTGGCCGGAATGGTGGGGCTGGTGGCTCAACCTGCCGGTCTGGCGCTGAGCGACGGGCCCGCGGGAGCGGGCGGGAGACAGGTCTGAGGCATCGAGCCCGGCGACGACGGCCGCGGCTCACGGAGACGGGCGATGGCCTACTACCAGAACCTCTTCACGCAAGTGCAGGTGAGACCGCTGGAGCCGGAGCACGGTATCCCGGTGGCTGTCGACGCCCGCGTCGGCAAGCCGTTCAACAGCTACCTGTTCGGCATCATCGGCAACAGCCAGGTCGGGCCGATCTACATCAACTACATCGCGGCCCTGTCGATCGTCTGCGGGCTGATCGCCTTCGAGATCATCGGGCTCAACATGTGGGCCTCGGTGAACTGGGACCCGGTCCAGTTCGTGCGTCAGCTCCCGTGGCTCGCCCTCGAACCGCCCCTGCCGAAGTACGGGCTGAGGGTCCTGCCGCCGCTCGCCGAGGGCGGCTGGTGGCTGATCGCCGGCTTCTTCCTGACCACCTCGATCCTCCTGTGGTGGGTCCACCTCTACAAGCGGGCGCGGGCGCTCGGTCTCGGCACCCACGTGCCGTGGGCCTTCGCCTCGGCGATCTGGCTCTATCTCGTGCTCGGCTTCATCCGGCCGATCCTGATGGGCTCGTGGTCGGAGGCGGTGCCCTTCGGCATCTTCCCGCACCTCGACTGGACCGCGGCGTTCTCGCTGCGCTACGGCAACCTGTTCTACAACCCGTTCCACATGCTCTCGATCACGTTCCTGTACGGGTCGACGCTGCTGTTCGCGATGCACGGGGGCACGATCCTGGCCTGCTCGCGCTACGGCGCCGAGCGCGAGATCGACCAGATCGTCGACCGCGGCACCGCCACCGAGCGCGCCGCCCTGTTCTGGCGCTGGACGATGGGCTTCAACGCCACGATGGAGTCGATCCACCGCTGGGCGTGGTGGTTCGCGGTCCTCACCACGCTCACCGGCGGCATCGGCATCCTGCTCACCGGCACGGTGGTGGACAACTGGTATCTCTGGGCGGTCAAGCATGGGGTCGCTCCCGCCTATCCGCAGGTCTTCGGCCCGATCACGGACCCCGCCCATCTCGCGCCGATGAAGCCGTGAGGAGACCGTCATGAGAACCGTTCTGGCGGTCGGGGGCGCCGTCATCGCCCTGTTCCTCACCATCGCGATGTTCGGCGGGGCCGGCTGGACCCACCCGCCGATGGCCAACGAGCAGACCGGCTTCCGCGGCACGGGCATGGACCTGATCCGCACCCGCGCCGGCAATGCGGAACTGTCCGCGGCCAACGTCGCCCCGGCCCCTGCCGACCCGGCCGAGGACGGCGGCCAGAAGGCCTCGGAGGTCTACGAGAACGTCCAGGTGCTGGGCGATCTCTCGGCCGAGCAGTTCAACCGGCTGATGGTCTCGATCACCGAGTGGGTCTCGCCGCAGCAGGGCTGCACCTACTGCCACAGCACCGAGAACATGGCCTCGGACGAACTCTACCAGAAGCGCGTCGCCCGGCGCATGCTCCAGATGACCCAGCACATCAACAGCACCTGGAAGGACAAGCACGTCCACGAGGCCGGCGTGACCTGCTACACCTGCCACCGCGGCAACCCGGTGCCGGCCAACATCTGGTTCGATACGCCTCCGCCCGAGGCCGGCCGGTTCATCCCGCGCAACAACGGCCAGAACCTCGCCTCGGCCAATGTCGGGCTGACCTCGCTGCCCTACGGTGTGTTCGACGATTACTACGCGCGCAAGGACACGCCGGAATCGGTGGTGCGGGTGAACGCCACCACGGCGCTGCCGGAGTCGAAGGGCAAGCCGATCCAGGACGCCGAGAAGACCTTCGCGATCATGATCACCATGTCTCAGGCGCTCGGCGTGAACTGCACCTTCTGCCACAACACCCGCTCGATCGCGCAGTGGGACACGAGCACCCCGAACCGCGTGCACGCGTGGTACGGCGTCCAGATGGTCCGCGACGTGAACCAGGACTACATGACGCCGCTGACCTCGGTCTTCCCGCAGGTCCGGCTCGGACCGACGGGCGACGCGCCGAAGGTCAGTTGCGCGACCTGCCACAACGGCGCGAACAAGCCGCTCAACGGCGCCAACGTGATCGGGCCCTACCCGTCGCTCGCCAAGCCGACGGTGGCGATCAACCTTCCGACCGGGGAAGCGAAGAGCCCGATCCCCGGAACCGACAAGCCGAACCCGCAGCCGACGCCCGTCCGGTGAGGGATCGGACCGGCCGCCGGGCGACCGGCGGCCGGTGGCGGCGAACGCGGAACCGGCCGGCGCCTCCCGCGTCATCGCGGTGCGGCCCAGCTCGGCCGGGAGGCGACCATGACGATCACCATCGCGCACCTTCAGCCCATCATCGCGATCCTCGCCGGCGTCCTGATCCTGATCATGCCGCGGCTGCTGAACTACATCGTCGCGATCTACCTGATCGTCGTCGGCGTGCTGGGGCTCGGGCTGTTCCGCGGACTCTGATGCCGCCCGGTCCGATGCCGGCGCCGCGGCTGAGATCAATGCGCGCGCCGGCCTGAGCGCGCGGGCGTCCGCGCTCCCCGGCCACGTTCGGCTTGCGTTGCGCTGCGGGATGGTTCAACCCGCCGCGATTGGCCCGGGATGCCGGGACCTCAGATCGGACGGATCGACATGGCTGGCGACACGGCGGGCGCGAAGTGGGTCTACGCCTTCGGCGACGGCAAGGCGGAGGGCAAGTCGCAGATGCGCGACCTGCTCGGCGGCAAGGGCGCCAACCTCGCCGAGATGTCGAACCTCGGCCTGCCGGTGCCGCCCGGCTTCACCATCACCACCGGGGTCTGCACGTATTACTACGATCACGGCAAGTCCTACCCGCCGGAATTGAAGGATCAGGTCGCCGCGGCGCTCGCCCAGGTCGGCGCGCTCACCGGCCGGCGATTCGGCGATGCCGCGGCACCGCTGCTCGTCTCGGTCCGCTCGGGCGCGCGCGCGTCGATGCCCGGGATGATGGACACGGTGCTCAACCTCGGCCTCAACGACGAGACGGTGGCGGCGCTGGCCCGCGAGGCCGGCGACGAGCGCTTCGCCTACGATTCCTACCGCCGCTTCATCACCATGTACTCAAACGTCGTGCTCGGCGTTGAGCACCACGCCTTCGAGGAGGCGCTGGAGCAGTACAAGGAGAGCAAGGGCTTCGACCTCGACACGGAGCTCGGCGCCGGCGACTGGCAGCACCTGATCCAGCGCTACAAGGGTATCGTGAAGGACGAGCACGGCTCCGACTTCCCGCAGGGCGCCGAGGACCAGCTCTGGGGCGCGATCGGCGCGGTGTTCGATTCTTGGATGATCCCGCGGGCGAAGAAGTACCGCGAGCTGAACAGCATCCCCGAGAGCTGGGGCACGGCGGTGAACGTGCAGGCGATGGTGTTCGGCAACATGGGCGACACTTCGGCCACCGGCGTCGCCTTCACCCGCAACCCCTCCACCGGCGAGAAGGCGCTCTACGGCGAGTTCCTGATCAACGCCCAGGGCGAGGACGTGGTCGCGGGCATCCGCACGCCCCAGAACATCACCGAGGCCGCGCGGGAAGAGGCCGGGAGCGACAAGCCTTCGATGGAGAAGGCCATGCCCGAGAGCTTCGCGGAGCTGACCCGGATCTACGGGATCCTGGAGGGTCACTACCGCGACATGCAGGACATGGAGTTCACCATCGAGAAGGGTAAGCTCTGGATGCTCCAGACCCGCAACGGCAAGCGCACCGCCAAGGCGGCCCTGCGCATCGCCGTGGAGCTGGCCGGCGAGGGGCTGATCTCCCGGGAGGAGGCGATCGGCCGCGTCGAGCCGCAATCGCTCGACCAGCTCCTGCACCCGACCATCGACCCGAACGCCGAGCGCAAGGTGATCGCCACCGGCCTGCCCGCCTCTCCGGGTGCGGCCACGGGCGAGATCGTGTTCAACTCCGAGGACGCGGAGGCCCATCGCAAGGCCGAGCGCAAGTGCATCCTCGTGCGCGTCGAGACGAGCCCGGAGGACATCCACGGCATGCACGCCGCCGAGGGCATCCTCACCACCCGCGGCGGCATGACGAGCCACGCGGCGGTGGTGGCCCGCGGCATGGGCAAGCCCTGCGTGTCGGGCGTCGGCGCGATCCGCATCGACTACAAGGCGCAGACGCTGACCGTCGGCGGCGCGACGCTGAAGGCCGGCGACAAGATCACCGTCGACGGCTCGACGGGTCAGGTGATCCGCGGCGAGGTGCCGATGCTGGAGCCGGAGCTGTCGGGCGACTTCGCCACCCTGATGGAGTGGGCCGACGGACTGCGCACGATGAAGGTGCGCACCAACGCCGACACGCCCACCGACGCCCGCACCGCGCGCAACTTCGGCGCCGAGGGCATCGGCCTGTGTCGCACCGAGCACATGTTCTTCGAGGGCGACCGGATCGTCGCGGTGCGCGAGATGATCCTCGCCGATGACGCCGAGGGCCGCCGCGCCGCGCTCGCCAAGATCCTGCCCTACCAGCGCCAGGACTTCCTCGAGCTGTTCAAGAT
Organism: Methylobacterium amylolyticum; assembly: GCF_030700245.1. GTDB lineage: Bacteria > Pseudomonadota > Alphaproteobacteria > Rhizobiales > Beijerinckiaceae > Methylobacterium. The sequence continues at coordinate 289,570 of NZ_JAUYZI010000001.1, read as the reverse complement.
CATGTCCGGCCTGCCGGTGACGATCCGGCTGCTCGACCCACCGCTGCACGAGTTCCTGCCGCACACCGACGAGGAGGTGCGGGACGTGGTGAAGGCCACCGGCGTCGCCGAGGAGAAGATCCGGCACCGGATGCGCGAGCTGTCCGAGCACAACCCGATGCTCGGCTTCCGCGGCTGCCGGCTGGCCATCGCCTTCCCCGAGATCGCCGAGATGCAGGCCCGGGCGATCTTCGAGGCGGCGGCCCAGGCCGCGCAGGAGACCGGCAGCCCCGTCACCCCGGAGGTGATGGTGCCGCTCGTGTTCACCCGCGCCGAGTTCGACCTCGTGAAGGCCCGCATCGACGCCATGGCCAAGGCGGTGTCGGAGGAGAAGGCGGTCGAGATCGGCTATCAGGTCGGCACGATGATCGAGCTGCCGCGCGCCGCCCTGAAGGCCGGCGAGATCGCCCAGACGGCGGAGTTCTTCTCCTTCGGCACCAACGACCTGACGCAGACCGCGCTCGGCATCTCCCGCGACGACGCGGCGACCTTCCTCGGGCCCTACACCCAGAAGGGCATCCTGCCGGCCGACCCGTTCATCACCATCGACCAGGAGGGCGTGGGCGAGCTGGTGCGGATCGGGTGCGAGCGTGGCCGCAAGACCCGGCCGGAGATCAAGCTCGGCATCTGCGGCGAGCACGGGGGCGACCCGGCCTCGGTCGGGTTCTGCCAGGAGGTCGGCCTCGACTACGTGTCGTGCTCGCCCTACCGCGTGCCGATCGCCCGCCTCGCGGCGGCTCAGGCGGCGCTCGGCCGGGCCCAGGTCGGCGAGGGCTGAGGCACGGCGCGGTTCAGGACGCGTCCCGCGTCAACCGCGCCCGCAGAATCCTCTTGAAAAATCGCTCCGGCCAGGATGAACCTCGGCCTTATGGGCACGTTGAATGCTAGAGGCGGAGGGCAGGCGTGGACGCCTGCCCGGACCGGCCGGGCCTGACGTCTCCCGCGAGAACCGCCCGCCATGATCGACCCCAGCTCCTCACCGCTGTATCTCGGCGAGACCTCGGCCGCCGTGCCGTTCCCGCGCGCCGCCGTGCGCGCGTATCTCGCCCTGGTGGGAGCGGCCGGCGCCGCGGTGACGGCGATCCTGCTGATGATGTCGGTCGCGGCCAACAGCGGCACCGAGGCGGAGCGGATCTCCGACACCCGGAACGAGGGCTACGTCCCGACCTTGGTGGGTGCCCTCGCGGTGAACCTGTCGAAGCCGCTGCGCTGATCCGCAGACGTCGGATCCATCCCCGTCCCGCGACGCGCGGCGACCGCGATTCCCGCGGCGGCCGGCCCGTCCGAGGCCGCGGGGGAATGCCGCCTACCGCGCTCCCGGAACCGGCCGGGTCGCCGAGCCGGTGAACCGGGAGGCGGCGAGGTCGTCGCCCGGGCTGCGGGTCTTGAAGCGCGTCGCGAGCGGGCCGGGCGCGGCGGCCACCACGGCGTCGGGCGCCCCGTCGCGCACCTGCGTCGCGGTGACTCGGACCGGCGCGGCGCGACTCGCGGGAGCGGCATTCGGTCCGGCGCCGACGGACGCGAACAGGGCGCGCAACTGCGCCCTGTCGTCGGCATCGGGGGCGATCAGGGATCCGCGCAGAACGGGCGGGATCGCCGGCGCGGCGGCCGGGGCGAGGTTGGCCATGCCGGGGTCGAGCAGGGCGAGCCGGACCGGGCGCGGCGGCGGCAGCGGCGCCGCCATCGGCGCGGTGACCGGCGCGGAGGCCGCGGCGAGCGCGAGCGCGGCGAACTCGGTCGGCCGGCGCGGCGGCAGCGGTGCCTCGACCGCGGGCTGCGCTGCCGCTTCGGCAGGCGGTGCGGCCTCGCCGGTGAGCAGGGCGCGGGCGTCGGGGCGGGGCGCGGCGACCGGGGCCTTCTCCGCCTGCCGCAGCAGGGCGTTCTCACCGGACGGTGCCGCGTAGGCCAGGGCGGCCCGGGCGCCGGTCATGTCCTGCGGATCGGCGCTCGCCACCGCGACCGCGGCGGGGCGGCCGCGCTTGGCCACGGCGACCGGCGCGGGTGCCGGGGTCGGGGTGGAGCGGCTGCTGAACAGGTTGGCCAGGAACGAGAACAGGCCCGGCCCGTCCTCGTCCTCGCCGCTCGCGACCTGGGTGGTGATGCCGGCGACCGTCCCGCCGCGGGCCAGGATCTCGGCCTTGGCCTCCTCGTAGCGGGCCATCGGGCCGGCGGTCGACAGGTGGACGGTCCGGCCGTCCGGGAACACGCGGGCGAGCTGGTCGGGGCTCATCCGCGGCCAGGAGCGGACCGAGCCGACATCGAGGTGGATGAACGGGTTGCCGGCGTGCGGATACCAGCCGACGCCGCCGCGGGACATCCGGAACCCGACCTCGCGGATCCGGTCGATCGACACGTCCGGCAGGTAGAAATCCATCGCCTTGCCGAGCATGTGCTGGCTGTGCTCGGCCACCGCCTTGGAGCGGCGGCGCAGCATCGCGTTGGTGCCCGGCGAGCGGTAGGCGGAGACGACGTGGATCGGCTGGCTGGCCCCGACCTGCCGGTAGGCCTCCCACACCGTGTCGAACAGGCGGGGATCCATTTTGGTCGGCTCGTCGAGGCGCCAGTCGCGCAGCAGCCAGTTGAGCTGGTCCAGCGCGGCGCGGTCGTAGCGCCCGTCGCGCTTGAAGGTGACCGTCGCGCTTTCCTGGGTGTGCGTGTGGTAGATGCTGAGCGAGCGGGTGTCGCCGTTGGCGACCGCGTTCTCGGTCTCGGCGGTGCCGGCGACCATCGCCACCGCCACGCCGACGAGGGCCAGGGTCAGGCGCCGCAGGCTACGGATGGCGGGAGGGGCGTCGGAGCGCGGGGCGGGCAGACGACTCGACACCACGTTCCGTCTCTCCCACGCGCCGCCCTGACGACAGCGCCTCGATTCGAACGGCTAAGGCTGGACCGTGGCGAAATCGTGCCGTGTGTGCGGGAGCGCACGCGCAACCCCGGGGGCAATCACGTTCGCGTGCGATCCGGGGCCCGCGATGGGGCCCCGGTGCGGCCGGGATCCGGCGGCGCTCGCGTCCGATCCTACCAGTACGAGCGGCTGACCGGTGCCGGCGCGGGCGTCCACAGGCCGGGCTCGCCGAACTCGGCGGGCGCCGCCTCGACGCGCGCGGCGCGGCGCAGCGGGCGCGGCGCGGTGGCCTCGCGCTGGACGGCGGATTCGCGCTGGGTGACCGGGCGCTCGCGCCGGACCTCGCGCGCCGCCCGGTGCGGCCGGGCCGCCTCCGGGCCGGTCGGCCCGGTTCCGGCGACCCGCCGCGGCGGCTCCTTCGGCAGGCGGGCGATGGCCGGGCCGCCGCCGCCCGGCAGGCCCAAGGCCGCGCGGATCGGCGCGTCGTAGCCGTAGAGGTCCGGTGCGGTGCGGAGCGCGCCGCCGTCGTCCACGTAGGCGGTGAAGTAGGCGATGTGGACCGGCAGCTTCTCGGGCAGGCGGATGGTGCGCTCGCCCTTGCCGATCAGCTTCTTCAGCCGCTCCTCGGTCCAGTTGGGCAGCACCGCGTCGGCGAAGCGGAACGGGTCGTCGACGCGCACGCAGCCGTGGCTGAAGGCGCGGGTCCCGGCGGAGAACAGCGAGCGGTTCGGCGTATCGTGCAGGTAGACCGCGTGCTGGTTGGGGAACATGAACTTGATGAAGCCCAGCGCGTTGCGCTCCCCCGGCGGCTGGCGCAGCGAGACGTGGCCGCCCCGACGCACGACCTCGTAGCCGCCCCAGGTCTTGCCGCCGTAGCCGGCGAGCCGCGGCGCCATCGTCTTCAGGATCGAGGGCGGCACGTACCAGGACGGATTGACGACCGCGTACTCCATCATCCCGGAGAAGATCGGCGTCGGCGACTCGGTCTTGCCGACGATCACCCGGGCCTCGTCGCGGGGGGCGCCGCCGCGGAACACCCGCAGGCGGAACTCCGGCACGTTGACGAGCACGTAGTCGGGCCCGAGGTCGCCCGGCAGCCAGCGCCAGCGCTCCATGTTGACGATCAGCTCGGCCTCGTTGCCGGTCGTGCCCCGGGGCCGGCCGGCATCGGCCAGCGCCAGCACGGTCTGGACGTTCAGGGTGCCGTTGCCGGGCAGGCCGCGCTCCCGCTGGAACTTGGCCACCGCCGCGGCGACCGTCGCGTCGTATTCGTCCGGCTCGCCGGGGCCGCGGTCGAGCGTTCCGGGCGCGCGGGCCTCCAGGCCGAAATGGGCGCGCAGCAGCGGCACGCGCGGGTCGCGCATGCCGGTCTTCAGGGCCGGTCCCGGCGGCAGCCGCAGCGGCTTGGTCGCGCCGGGCACCGGGCCGCGCAGGGCGGCGAGCCGGGCCTTCAAGGCGCGGTAGCCGGCGGTGCCGGGATTGTAGGCCTGGAGCGCGTCGCCGGCGCCCGCACCCGCCTCGGCGAGCTTGCCCAGCACCGCGTCGGCGGCGGGCAGGTCGAGGGTCGGGGTGATCAGCCGCGAGATCGCGGCGAGGTTGACCCGGCCGCCGCGGGCGTCGCGGGCGTAGAGCAGGGCGGCGGCCGACAGACGCAGGTCGGCATCCGCCGCCGCCTTGTCGTCGGCCCCGGCGGGCAGGGTCGGCACCGGGTAGGCGCGGGCGTCGAGCCCGTCCTCCGCGGCCGCGCCGAGCCGGGTCGAGACCGACCGGGCCGCCTCGGTCCAGGCGCCGTTGGCGAGCCAGACGGGCCGGTAGCCGCGCGCCTCGTAGACCGCGCGGATCGCCTCGCGCTCCTTCGCGGGCAGCCGCGTCAGCAGGGGCGCCGTGTCGGCGAGCCGCGCGAACACGGCCGCGGGCAGCGGCTCGCTCGGTGCGACCGGGGCGGCGACGACCGGCGCCGGAGCCGGCGTCTCGGCGGGGGCACTCGGGGGCTTGTAGTCCGGCACTGCCGCCGACAGGGGATCGCCCGATGCGGCCGGCGGCGAGACGGCCGGGGCCGCGTCGGCGGGCAGCGGCGGCGCGATGTCGGGGACGGCGGCGGCGCGCGCGGCGCCTGGGGCGCCCAGCGCCAGTGCGCCCGACATCAGGGCGGCCAGCGCGATCTGGCTGGGGCGCGGGACGCGCATCGACATCTCCAACGGCGCGGTGTGGTGGTCGCGCGGGAACCTTAGGATTATCCCGTTAAGCGTGGCTTTAAGCAACCGTACTCCTCGGCATCCCCGGCGTTACTGAACCCTCGGTGGTCCGCCCGGTCGACGCAGTATCCGAAGGGTCACATCCTCCGACTTCATCCCGCAGGGACCGGTCCGAACCCGTCGCTCCAACCGCGAAGACTGGCCGCGGCCGCGCCTCGATCATCGAACCGGGCGGTGCGCTGGCGCACGTCGCGCGCAGCGCGCCGTCCGCGCGATCGGCGCCCCTTGGCCGGAAGCGGCCTATGCCGCGTCCTCGGCCTTGTCGTCGCCTTCGAGGCCGAGGTCCTTGAGCTTGCGGTAGAGGGTGGATCGGCCGATTCCGAGGCGGCGCGACACCTCCGACATCCGGCCGCGATAGAATTGCAGCGCGAAGCGGATGATCTCCGCCTCCAGCCCGTCCATCGTCTTCATCTCCCCGGTCTCCTCGACCACGAGCGAGAGCGCGTGCGGGTCGCGCACCTCGACGCGGACGATCTCGCGCACCGGCTCCGGGACGTAGGCCGGCACCGTGGCCTGGGAGGGCGCGGCGGGGATGCGCACGTCGAAGCCCTCGACCTGCGCCGCGATCTGCGGGAACTCGGACACGGTCAGCTCGTCGCCGTCGGCGAGCACCACGGCCCGGAACAGGGCGTTCTCGAGTTGGCGGACGTTGCCGGGCCAGGGATAGCGGGTGAGCAGCGCCATCGCCTCCGGGCTGATCGCCCGCACCCGCTTGCCCTCCTCCGCCGAGAACCGGGCACAGAACGAGCGCACGAGGTCCGGGATGTCCTCGCGCCGGGCCCGCAGCGGCGGCAGGGTCATCGGGAAGACGTTGAGGCGGTAGTACAGGTCCTCGCGGAACTTGCCCTGCTTCACGAGGTCGAGCAGCGAGCGGTTCGTCGCCGAGACGAGGCGGATGTCGACGCGCACGCTGCGCTTGGCGCCGACCGGATCGACCTCGCCCTCTTGGAGCGCGCGCAGCAGCTTCACCTGCGCGTCGAGGGGCAATTCGCCGATCTCGTCGAGGAACAGGGTCCCGCCCGAGGCCTCGACGAACTTGCCCGCGTGCTTCTCGGTGGCGCCGGTGAACGCCCCCTTCTCGTGGCCGAACAGGGTCGATTCCACGAGGTTCTCGGGGATCGCCCCGCAATTGACGGTGACGAACGGCTTGCCGCGACGCTCGCCCGAGCCCTGGATCGCGCGGGCCAGCACCTCCTTGCCGACGCCGGACTCGCCCTCGATCAGCACCGGGATGTTCGATTTCGCCGCCCGCTCGGCCAAGCGGATCACGCGCTCCATGTCCGGGCTCTTCGAGCCGAGATCCTTGAACGAGAGCGACCCGGAGGCGCGGCGGCGCATGCGGCGCACCTCTTCCTCCAAGTGATCGACGCGCAGGGCGTTCTTGATCGACACCTGGAGGCGCTCGGCGCCCGCCGGCTTGACCACGAAATCGACGGCGCCCGCCCGCATCGCGGCCACCACCGCGTCGATCGAGCCGTTGGAGGTCTGGACGATGACCGGCGTGTCGAGGCCGGAGCGGCGCATCTCGCCCAGCACGCCGAGCCCGTCGAGGCCCGGCATCACGAGGTCGAGGAGCATCACGTCGGCGCCCTCGCCGCGCAGCAGGGCGAGGCCGTCCGCGCCGTTCTCCGCCGTCCGCGCCTCGAAGCCGAACCGGCGCACCGCCGCCTCGGTGAGGCGCCGCTGCACGGGATCGTCGTCGACGATCAGGACGGTGGTCGACATGGCGGCTCCCGGTGCGGCGCGCGTGGCCGTCCGCGGCGCGGGCGCTGCCCGGCGCGTGCGATTCGGCGGCTGTTTCGTTTCGAACCGCAGGGTGGCCGAGAGACGTAAAGTGCCGCTTAACGACGTTTGCCACGGATCGTGACCGGGACCGGGCCGTTGTGACGGGCCGGTCCGTTGAACGCGGGGCCGAGCCGATCGATATCAGACCGACGGCGCCGCCGCGGCGCCGCACGCAGGAAGTTCCCAGACCATGACGCCGAGCCCCGCCGCCCCGCCGACGCCCTCCCGCATGGTCGAGGGCGCGAGCGCCGCGCGCGCCGCCGCCCGGGCCGCCGAACTCGGCCACCAGCTCGGCCACCTGCCGGAATGGGACCTCTCGGACCTCTATTCCGGCCTCGACGCCCCGGAATTCTCCGCCGACCTGACCCGGGCCGAGGAGGAGTGCCGCCGCTTCTCCGAATCCTACGCCGGCCGGATCGCGGCGATCGCGGCGGGGCCCGACGCGGCCGAACGCCTTTCGAACGCCGTGAGCGCCTATGAGGGCATCGAGGACCTGCTCGGCAAGCTGATGTCGTTCGCCGGGCTCGTCTACTCGGGCGACACCACCGACGAGGCGCGGGCCAAGTTCTACGGCGACACCCGCGAGCGCCTGACCAGCGCCTCAGCCGACCTGCTGTTCTTCGCCCTGGAGCTGAACCGGGTCGACGACGCGGTGATGGACGCGATCAAGACCCGCGAGCCGCTCGCCCGCTACGCGCCCTGGATCGACGACCTGCGCCGGGAGAAGCCCCACCAGCTCGACGACCGGATCGAGAAGCTGTTCCTGGAGAAGTCGGTCACCGCCAACGCCGCCTGGGACCGGCTGTTTAACGAGACGATCGCCAGCCTGCGCTTCACCGTCCAGGGCGAGCGCATGCCGCTGGAGCCGACTCTCAACAAGCTCCAGGACCCCGACGGGGCGGTGCGCCGGGAGGCGGCCGGGGCGATCAGCGAGGTGCTGCGGGCCAACCTCCGGGTGTTCACCCTCATCACCAACACCCTGGCCAAGGACAAGGAGATCTCCGACCGCTGGCGCGGATTCAAGGACGTGGCCGATGCCCGCCACCTCGCCAACCGTGTCGAGCCGGAGGTGGTCGGCGCCCTGGTCGATGCGGTCCGCGCCGCCTACCCGCGGCTGTCGCACCGCTACTACCGGCTGAAGGCGAAGTGGTTCGGGGCCGACAGCCTGCCCTACTGGGACCGCAACGCGCCGCTGCCGCGGGTGGAGCAGCGCACCATCCCCTGGGCCGAGGCGCGCGACACGGTGCTCTCGGCCTACGACGCCTTCTCGCCGGAGATGGCGGGGATCGCCCGGAAGTTCTTCGACCGGGGCTGGATCGACGCGCCGACCCGCCCCGGCAAGGCGCCCGGCGCCTTCGCGCACCCGACCGTGCCCTCGGTCCACCCCTACGTGCTGGTGAACTACCAGGGCAAGCCGCGGGACGTGATGACGCTCGCGCACGAACTCGGCCACGGTGTCCACCAGGTGCTCGCCGGCCCGAACGGCGCGCTGATGGCGCCGACGCCGCTGACGCTCGCCGAGACCGCCAGCGTGTTCGGCGAGATGCTGACCTTCCGCAAGCTCCTGGCCGCCACCACCGACACGACCCAGCGCCGGGCGATGCTCGCCGCCAAGGTCGAGGACATGATCAACACGGTGGTGCGCCAGATCGCGTTCTACTCGTTCGAGCGGAAGGTCCACCTCGCCCGCGCCAAGGGCGAGCTGACCACCGAGCAGATCAACGCCCTGTGGCTGTCGGTGCAGGCGGAGTCCCTCGGGCCGGCCATCGCCCTCGACGACGGCTACGAGCCGTACTGGGCCTACATCCCGCACTTCATCCACTCTCCGTTCTACGTCTACGCCTACGCCTTCGGCGACTGCCTCGTGAACTCGCTCTACGGGGTCTACGCGAAGGCCGAGGGCGGCTTCGTGGAGCGCTACTTCGCCCTGCTCGCGGCCGGCGGCTCGAAGCCCTACGGCGAGCTGCTGGCGCCCTTCGGCCTCGACGCCCGCGACCCGGGCTTCTGGCAGATCGGCCTCGGGATGATCGAGGGGATGATCGCCGAGCTGGAGGGGATGGAAGGTCCTGCCTGAATCGGGCCGTCGTCGCGGGATGTGATCATGAAGCTCGAAGTGAAGAAGATCGGCAACTCGACGGGCCTGATCCTCCCCGAGGAGTTCGTCGGGAAGCTCAATCTGGCGCAGGGCGACTGGCTCTACGTCACCGAGCAGGCGGACGGTTCGGTGCGGCTGTCGCCGTACGACCCGACGTTCGAGAAGGGCATGAAGATCGCCGAGAAGGCGATGAGAACCTATCGCAACGCGCTGGCCGAACTCGCAAAATGAGCGAGATCGTCTGGCTCACGAGCGAGCTGGTCCAAGCCATCCATGCACAGCAGCTCCGGCAGTTCGGCAGTTCGGCAGTTCGGCAGTTCGGCGGTCCGACGGGCATCCGGGACGAGGGCGCGCTCGAAGTCGGCCCTCGGCCGCCCGGTCAACCATGCCGCCTACGGCGAGCCGGACTTGGCGGAGCTGGCCGCGGCCTACGCGTTCGGCATCGCCAAGAACAACCCGTTCATCGACGGCAACAAGCGGGCGGCCCTTCTCGCCCTCGTGACGTTCCTCGGGTTGAACGACATCGACTTCGTCGCCGAGGAGGCGGTGGTGATGATCCGCGGCCTCGCAGCCGGCGAGATCGACGAATCCGGGCTCACGCGCTGGATCCGCGACACCTGGCCGGCCTGATCCGCGACGCGGCGATCCGGCGCCCTGGCGCTGCGGCGCGGGCGGCATATCTCGGCTTGAGATGTCGAGAGATCGCAGAGAGATGGCCGGAGCAGACCGCGAAGCCAACCGCTTCACCGCCCGCGCGGGGCGTTACGCCAGCGTCGGCGCCAATGTCGGGGGCGTCGCCGCGCGGATGGCGGTGGCCCGCCTTTTCGGCGGGGAGGGCACCACCAACGCCGCCGCGCTCGCCCAGGCGCTCGGCGGGCTGAAGGGCCCGATCATGAAGGTGGCGCAGCTCCTCGCCACCGTCCCCGACCTGCTGCCGCCGGAATACGCGGCGGAGTTGCAGAAGCTCCAGGCCGACGCGCCGCCGATGGGCGCGGCCTTCGTCAAGCGGCGGATGCAGTCGGAACTCGGCCCCGACTGGCAGTCGTGCTTCGGCAGCTTCGACCTCAAGCCCGCCGCCGCCGCCTCGCTCGGACAGGTGCACCGGGCGACGACGAAGGGCGGCGAGCGCCTCGCCTGCAAGCTCCAGTACCCGGACATGCAGTCGGCGGTCGAGGCCGACCTGAAGCAGCTCGAAGTCGCCTTCGCCCTGCACCGGCGGATGAACACGTGGCTCGACACCCGCGAGATCGCCAAGGAGATCGGCGCGCGCGTCCGCGAGGAGCTGGACTACGCCCGCGAGGCCCGGCACGCGAACCTCTACGGCTCGGTGCTCAAGGACATCGATGCCGTGCGGGTGCCGCGGGTGCACCCCGATCTCTCGACCCGGCGCCTGCTGACGCTGGGCTGGCTCGACGGCGACCGGATCCTCGGCTTCACCGAGGGCCCGGTGGAGGTGCGCAACCGCATCGCCGGCGCGATGTTCAAGGCGTGGTGGCACCCGTTCAGCCGGGCGGCGGTGATCCACGGCGACCCGCATCTCGGCAATTACACGGTGTTCTCGCAAGGAGGCGAGGCAGCGGGCATCAACCTGCTCGACTACGGCTGCGTGCGCATCTTCCACCCGCGCTTCGTCGGCGGCGTGGTCGACCTCTATCGCGGGCTGCTCGAGAACGACACCGCGCGCGTCGTCCACGCCTACGAGTCCTGGGGCTTCAAGGACCTCGACAAGGAGAAGGTCGAGATCCTCAACATCTGGGCGCGGTTCATTTACGGGCCGCTGCTGGAGGACCGGGTCCGCACCGTCGCCGACGGCGTCAAGCCCGGCGAGTACGGGCGGCGGCAGGCCTTCCAGGTCCATCAGGCTCTGAAGGAGCGCGGGCCCGTCACCGTGCCCCAGGAATTCGTGTTCATGGACCGCGCCGCCGTCGGCCTCGGCGCGGTGTTCCTGCACCTGCGTTCCGAGCTGAACTACCACCGCCTGTTCGAGGCCGAGATCGAGCATTTCTCCCTCGACGCCCTGGCGGAACGGCAGGCGGCGGCGCTGGAGACGGCCGGGCTGCCCAAGCCGACCTGACGCGGGCCCTCCGCGGCCGGGGCAGCGTCCACCGTGCCCCGCGCGTCTCCGCCGTAGGTCCGATTGCGGCGGAAAAATGCATGGGCTACACGCGCAAGGAGCCAAAAAAATCGCGCCCAAGGGAAACGAGCATCCGATGGCCCACAGTGAGAGCGTGTCCGGGCACAGCTACAGCCCGGCGATGGACGCCAAGACTCACGAGCAGACCTATCGCGGCTTCGTCCGCTTCGTCGAGATCGCCACCGGCGTGGTGATCTGCTGGGTGCTGGCGCTCGCCGTGGGCGGCCTCCGCGAGGCGTGGCTGCTGGCGATCTTCGGCGTGGTCGTCTCGGGTGCGGCCGGCACCCTCGGCGCCCTGGCCCCGGCCATCGGCTGGCGCGCGCCCTTCGTCGTGGCCGTCCTGCTCGCGCTCTATCTCGCCTTCGGCTGACCGCCACATCCGCCGGATCACCGTTCAATCGGCACGGGGCGTGCATCGGCCGCTCCGTGCCGAAAATCGTTGCGGCGGACGTCCGTCCGCGGTCGGTTACATTCGGCTTCGATCCCTCACCGCAATCCCGCCGACCGTCTCGAAAAGCCGCGACGCTTCGCGCATTCGAGGACCGAGATTGGAAACATAGGGAAGACGCAGAATGCGCATCGCTGTGCTGTCCGAGACGGACTCCGCGGAACCGCGGGTCGCGGCGGTGCCGGAAACGGTGAAGAAGTTCAAGGCACTCGGTGCCGATGTCGTGGTCCAGTCCGGCGCCGGCCTGAAGGCCGGCGTGCCGGACGGCGAGTTCGAGGCCGCGGGCGCCACCGTCGCGGGCAGCGCCGAGGACGCGGCGCGCGACGCCGACCTCGTCCTCAAGGTCCGCCGCCCGGGCGCCGAGGAGCTGAAGCTGCTCAAGCGCGGCACGGTCGTCGTCGCGATCATGGATCCCTACGGCAACGAGCAGGCTCTCCAGGCCATGGCCGAGGCGGGGGTCGACGGCTTCGCCATGGAGCTGATGCCGCGCATCACCCGCGCGCAGGTGATGGACGTGCTCTCCAGCCAGGCGAACCTCGCGGGCTACCGCGCGGTGGTGGACGGGGCCGCCGAGTACGGCCGCGCCATGCCGATGATGATGACCGCCGCGGGCACCGTGCCCGCCGCCCGCGTGTTCGTGATGGGCGTCGGCGTCGCCGGCCTCCAGGCCATCGCCACCGCCCGCCGCCTCGGTGCGGTCGTGACGGCGACGGACGTGCGCCCGGCCACCAAGGAGCAGGTCGAGTCGCTCGGCGCCAAGTTCGTCGCGGTCGAGGACGACGAGTTCAAGCAGGCCGAGACCGCGGGCGGCTACGCCAAGGAGATGTCGGCGGACTACCAGCGCAAGCAGTCCGAGCTGGTGAAGGGCCACATCGCCAAGCAGGACATCGTCATCACCACGGCGCTGATCCCGGGCCGGCCCGCGCCCAAGCTCGTCTCCGAGGAGATGGTCGCCTCGATGAAGCCCGGCTCGGTGCTGATCGACCTCGCGGTGGAGCGCGGCGGCAACGTGGCCGGCGCCAAGGCCGGCGAGATCGTCACCACCGACAAGGGCGTGAAGATCGTCGGGCACCTCAACGTCCCGGGTCGCCTCGCGGCCACCGCGTCGAGCCTCTACGCGCGCAACCTCTACGCCTTCCTGGAGACCCTGATCGACAAGGAATCGAAGGCGCTCGCGATCAAGTGGGACGACGAGTTGGTGAAGGCCACGAACCTCACCCGCGACGGTTCGGTCGTCCACGCCTCGTTCCAGCCCAAGACCGACGGGGCCGCCTCGGAGGCCGCCGCCGTCGGGCTCGCCAGATCGGACGGAGACAAGTCCGAGACGAGCAAGGCCAGCACGGCCGGCGCCGCCTGAACCCGGTCGACAGGAGCATCCGAATGGCGAACGTTATTCCCCCCGATCAGGCGGCCGACCAGACGCGCGTGCTGGCCGACGCCGCCCGCGCGGCGGCGCAGGTGGCGCGCAACGCCGCCGACCAGGCCCAGGCCATCGCCGACGGCATGGGCCACGGCGTGGCCGCGGCCACCCACGGCGCCGTCGATCCCACCGTGTTCCGGCTCGCGATCTTCGTGCTGGCGATCTTCGTCGGCTACTACGTGGTCTGGTCGGTGACCCCGGCGCTGCACACGCCGCTGATGTCGGTCACCAACGCGATCTCCTCTGTGATCATCGTCGGCGCGCTGCTCGCGGTCGGAGTGCCGCTCGTCGAGAAGGGCACGGGCGTCGCCCGGTTCTTCGGCTTCATCGGCATCGTGCTCGCCAGCGTGAACATCTTCGGCGGCTTCCTCGTCACGCAGCGCATGCTCGGCATGTACAAGAAGAAGGGCTGAGCGGATGTCCGAGAACGTCTCCTCCCTTCTCTACATCGTCGCCGGCGTCCTGTTCATCATGGCGCTGCGGGGGCTGTCGCACCCCACCACGTCCCGCCAGGGCAACATGTACGGCATGGTGGGCATGGGGCTCGCCGTGCTCACCACCCTGGTCGGCCACCCGCCGGCGGGGGCCGGGGCGTGGATCCTCGTCCTGCTCGGGCTCGGCATCGGCGGCGGTGCCGGCGCGGTGATCGCCAAGCGCGTGCCGATGACGGCGATGCCGCAGCTCGTGGCGGCTTTCCACTCGCTGGTCGGCCTCGCGGCGGTGGCGGTGGCGGCGGGCGCCCTCTACGCCCCGCAGGCCTTCGGCATCATCGAGAACGGCCACTTCCACAAGCAGTCGCTGTTCGAGATGGGCCTCGGTGTGGCGATCGGCGCCATCACCTTCACCGGCTCGGTCATCGCCTTCGCCAAGCTCGACGGCCGCATGTCCGGCAAGCCGATCATGCTGCCGCAGCGCCACCTGATCAACGCGGCGCTCGCCGCCGGCCTCGTGCTGCTGCTCGCGCTGTTCATCGGCACCGAGTCGAAGGGCCTGTTCTGGCTCATCGTCATCGTCTCGCTGGTGCTCGGCGGCCTGATCATCATCCCGATCGGCGGCGCCGACATGCCCGTCGTCGTGTCGATGCTGAACTCCTACTCGGGCTGGGCCGCGGCCGGCATCGGCTTCACGCTCGGCAACCTCGCGCTGATCATCACCGGCGCGCTGGTCGGCTCGTCGGGCGCGATCCTGTCCTACATCATGTGCCACGCGATGAACCGCTCGTTCATCTCGGTCATCCTCGGCGGCTTCGGCGGCGATTCCGCCGCGGCGGCCGGCGGGGGCCAGGTCGAGACGCGGCCCGTGAAGCAGGGCTCGGCCGACGACGCCGCCTACATCATGAAGAACGCCGAGCGCGTGATCATCGTCCCCGGCTACGGCATGGCGGTCGCCCAGGCGCAGCACAGCCTGCGCGAGATGGCCGACATGCTGAAGAAGGAGGGCGTCGACGTGAAGTACGCCATCCACCCGGTGGCGGGCCGCATGCCGGGCCACATGAACGTGCTCCTGGCCGAGGCCAACGTCCCCTACGACGAGGTGTTCGAGCTGGAGGACATCAACGGCGAGTTCCCGCAGGCGGACGTGGCCTTCGTGATCGGCGCCAACGACGTCACCAACCCGGCCGCCAAGACCGACAAGACCTCGCCGATCTACGGCATGCCGATCCTCGACGTCGAGAAGGCCAAGACCGTGCTGTTCATCAAGCGCGGCATGGGCTCGGGCTACGCCGGCGTCGAGAACGAGGTGTTCTTCCGCGACAACACCATGATGCTGTTCGGCGACGCCAAGAAGGTGGTCGACAGCATCCTCAAGTCCGTCTGATTTTTTTCGGACGTCTGTGGATCCGGGTGGGGCGGGCAGCGATGCCCGCCCCACTTCGTTTGAACTCCGACATCGAGGAAGCTCGCCGTGCTCCCTCCCCCCTCTGCGGGGGAGGGTGGCCCCTGCGTGATCAGGGGTCGGGAGAGGGGAGCCCCGTTTCAGGCGTGGTCGCGTGCGTCGATGCCGCGCGCGCCGTCCCGCACCGTCGCTCCCCTCATCCGACCCGCTGCGCGGGCCACCTTCTCCCGCAGAGGTGAGAAGGAAGGTCGTGGTCGCTCACGCTTCCCACGGACACGCGCTATAGGATGCCCCCGTGTCCGCCGCCTCAGCCCCGACAGCCCCCTTCCTCGGCGTGGCCCGGTCCGTCAGCGGCCGCCGCTGGGCCGAGCGCTGCGGCGGGGCCGAGGTCCAGAACCGCATCGCCCACATGGTCCAGGCCCACGGCCTGCCCGAGCTGCTCGCCCGGGTGCTCGCGGGGCGCGGGGTCGTGCCGGAGGCGGCGGCGGCCCATCTCGCCCCGCGCCTGCGCGACCTGATGCCCGATCCGAGCACGCTGCTCGACATGGACGCCGCCGTGCGCCGGCTGGTGCGCGCCGTGCGGCGGGGCGAGACGGTGGCGATCTTCGGCGACTACGACGTGGACGGGGCGGCGAGCGCGGCGATGCTCGCCGAGTACCTGCGCGGCCTCGGCCTCACCGCGCCGGTCCACATCCCCGACCGGATCACCGAGGGCTACGGCCCGAACGTCGCGGCGATCACCGCGCTCGCCGCCGAGGGGGCGAGCCTGCTGGTCTGCGTCGATTGCGGCACCAGCGGCCACGGCCCCCTGGAGGAGGCGGAGAAATCCGGCCTCGACGTGATCGTCCTCGATCACCACGCCGCCTCGGAGGCGCTGCCGCCGGCGCGCGCCGTGGTGAACCCCAACCGCCTGGACGACCTGTCCGGCCTCGGCCATCTCTGCGCCGCCGGGATCGTCTTCCTGACGCTCGCCGCCCTGAACCGCGCCCTGCGCGCGGAGGGCTGGTTCGGACCTGGGCGGCCCGAACCGCGACTGACCGACGCCCTCGACCTCGTGGCGCTCGCCACCGTCGCCGACGTGGTGCCGCTGGTGGGCCTCAACCGCGCCTTCGTCACGCAGGGGCTGACGGTGATGCGCGGCCGCGGACGCACCGGGCTCGCCGCGCTGCTCGACGCCGCCTCGCTCGCCGAGCCTCCCGAGGCGTGGCACCTCGGCTTCGTGCTCGGGCCCCGCATCAACGCGGGCGGGCGGATCGGCGATTCGAGCCTCGGCGCCCGGCTGCTCACCACGGTCGACGGGATCGAGGCCGCGCGCATCGCCGCCGATCTCGACCGGCTGAACCGCGAGCGTCAGGCGATCGAGGCGCAGGCGGTGGCCGAGGCCGAGGCCGAGATGGACCGGGCGCTCACCGAGGATCCGTCCCGCCCCGTGCTCGTCACCGGCAGCGCCGCGTGGCACCCGGGCGTGGTCGGGCTGGTCGCGGCGCGGCTCAAGGAGCGGTTCGGCCGCCCGAGCTTCGCCTTCGCCCTGCGGCCGGACGGCACCGCCACGGGTTCCGGGCGCTCGATCCCCGGCGCCGATCTCGGGCTGGCGGTGCGGGCCTGCGTCGAGGCCGGGCTCGCCGCCAAGGGCGGCGGCCACGCCATGGCGGCGGGCGTCACCCTGCGGTCCGAGGCGCTGTCCGCGTTCGCCACGCACCTGTCGGAAACGCTCGCGGCGGCGGTGGTGCGGGCGCGGGAGGCGGACGCGCTGCTGATCGACGGCGGCCTCAGCGCCGGCGGCGCCACCGCCGAGACGGTGCGCCTCATCCAGCGGGCCGGCCCGTTCGGGCAGGGGGCGCCGGAGCCGGTCTTCGCCCTGGCCCGGCACCGGATCGTCGACGCGGGCGTCGTCGGCTCGGGACACGTCCGGGCGCGCCTGCGCAGCCGCGACGGGCAGGCGGTCGGCGCGATCTGCTTCCGCGCCGCCGAGCGCCCGCTCGGCCGGGCGATCCTCGGCAATATCGGCCGCGAGATGCACGTGGCCGGCACCCTGTCCTGCGACCGCTGGCGCGGCGCCGAGCGGGCACAGGTGCGGATCGTGGATCTCGCGCCCGCGGATTAGAGCGCCCTGCGCCGACGTGGATGGCGGTTCGGCGAAAGAGAGCCCGTCGGAACACGGCTCCCAGCCTCCAAATCGCCGCGGCGCCCGCGCAGGGCAGGGCGATGCCCGTCCTCGCCCCGCCGCCCGCGCCCCCCGCCCTCGTCCGCACCGTCGCCGCCCCGCCCTGCGACCCGGCGATCCGGGCCCGGGCGCTGGCCCCCGCCCGGCCCGGCGACGACGCGGTGAGCCTGACGTGCAGCCTGCGCCTCGGACCGGGGGACCGCGTCACCCGGCGGATCCTCCTGGAGGGATCGCGGGCCTCGGGCGTCACGCTCGACTGCGACGGGGCGACGATCGGGCCGGGGCCGGGGGCGGGCCTCCTCGCCTTCGCCGTCGAGGTCCGCTCGCGCCCGCCCGCGGGCCGGTCCGGCCGCTGGGACCGTCCCGAGGACGTGACCATCCAGAATTGCACGATCCTGGGCCACGTCCGGGTCTGGGGCATGGGTCTCAACGGCCAGGGCGAGGCGGTGCGCCTGTCCTCCCACGGCCCCGGCCACACCGAGCGCGCCCAAGACGCCGCGCCCGCGCGGGTGACCCTCCGCGATTCGACGATCACCGCCTTCGGCCACATCCCGGTCTATCTCGGCCCCGGCGTCACCGGGTTCACGCTTCGGGACTCGCGGCTCGACGGGCGCTCCGAATCGACCGCGATCTACCTCGACGCCGAGAGCGCCGACAACGCGATCCTCGACAACGACATCGCGACCGCCACGGGCCGGGAGATCGTCGCGGTCGACGGCTCGGCCCGCAACCGCATCACCGGCAACCGCGTCGCGCTGGGCGGCCGGGACGGCGTGCACCTCTACCGCAATTGCGGCGAGGGCGGCACGGTGCGCCACCAGACGCCCTCCGACAACACGGTCACCGGCAACACCTTCCGGGGCGGCGGCTTCCTCGGCCGCCCGGTGGTCGTCAACGCCCGTGGCGGCTGGCGGCTGTATTGCGGGCAGGATGCGGGCTACCCGTTCGGCAGCAGCATCGACGACGCGGACAACGCCACCGGCAACACCGTCGAGCCCAACCGCACCGAGTAGGGCGGCATTCGGGCGGTCCGGAGCCGCGCCCTCTGTCGCCGAACCGCCATTTACTTCGGCGGAGAGCGCTCCGGCCGGACGCCGCAGGCGGTACGCGCCGTCCGATCGTGCTACGCTTCGGCGCGGCGCCGGACGACGATACGGCGCGAGGCGGGGGGCTCTGAGATGCGGGTCGGCTGGCGATCCGGGCGTGGCCGCAGGTCGTGATCTCCGACACTGCCGCGTGGCTGCGGGACGGCTACATCCGGACCATGCGTCGCTACGCCGTGTTTGGCGGCCGCAGCCCGCGCGAGCAGCTCTCGGCCTTCTTCTACGCCTGCCTCCTCCTGTACCTGATCGCCCTCGGCGCCGACCGCCTCGGCGGCCTCGTGTGGCCCGGTTTCAGGGGCGTTCGGCTCACTGTGGGACTGGTCCACGTCCTGCCCTTCCTCGCCCTGGTGGTCCGGCGGCTCCACGACCTCGATCGTTCGGGGTGGACCATCCTCTGGCCGCCCAATTGGGGGCTGGTCTTCCGCGTGCGCGGCGGCACGGAGCCCAACCGCTTCGGACCTGCCGCCCCCGGATCGGCAGGTCTTGGAGCGCTCTCCGCCGAAGTGGATGCCGGTTCGGCGAAAGAGAGCGCGTCAAAACAAGGACTTAGAGCCGTGCACGATTGCAACGCGATCGGGAACGGCTCTAGCCAGGGCGCGACGGCACCGTCCTCCGGTGGCGCCGGATCGCCCCGATCCGCGGACGGCGAGAGCCGGGAAAGGACCGTCGACAAGGTCCAGGTCTGGATCGAAGCGCTTCGGACCCCGACCTGGTTCCTGCTGTTCTGGTTCGGGCTGGTTCTGAGCGGCTTCGGACTGCTCCTGCTGGGCGTCTTCGTGATGACCCTCTCGTCATACGGGAGCGGTGTCGTCGACCGAACGTGGTCGATCGCCGTCGCAGGGGGCATCCTGTCGTTGGCGGTCGGCGCGTTCCTGTTGCGGTGCGCGCGCGCTGCGTACAGGAGACGGCGAGCCGTCACGGCGCGTTGAGCGCACCTTTCATCCGAGGCGACGATGGCGTCTTCTCCATCCCCGGATCCCGCGCGGCGCACGACCTACGGTCGCGTCGCGGTCGCGGGCCTGTCGGTGCTCTACCGAGAGGCCGGTCCGCCGGAGGCGCCGGTCCTGCTGTGCCTGCACGGCTTCCCGTCGTCCTCGCGGATGTGGGAGCCGCTGTTCGCCCGCCTGTCCGACCGCTGGCGGCTGGTCGCCCCGGACTATCCCGGCTTCGGCCACAGCGACTGGCCGGATCCGGCCGCCTTCGCCTACACGTTCGACGGCCTCGCCGAGATCGTCGACGGCTTCACCCGGGCGCTCGGGCTGACGCGCTACGTCCTCGTGATGCAGGATTACGGCGGCCCGGTCGGCTTCCGGCTGGCGCTGGCCCACCCGGAGCGCGTCGCCGCCCTCGTGGTCCAGAACGCGGTGGCGCACGCCGACGGGCTCGGGCCGCTCTGGGACGCGCGCCGGGCGTTCTGGGCCGACCGGGCGGCGCACGAGGCGGCGCTGCGGGCGAACTTCCTGTCGCCGGAGGCGACCCGCCAGCGGCACGTCGGCACCAGCCCGCATCCCGAGCGCTACGATCCCGACCTGTGGACCGACGAGATCCGCTTCCTCGCCCAGCCGGGGCAGGCGGAGATCCAGACCGAGCTGTTCTACGATTACCGCACCAACGTCGCGGCCTACCCGGCGTGGCAGGCGTGGCTGCGGGCGCACCGGCCGCCGACCCAGGTGCTGTGGGGCCGCTACGACCCGTCCTTCCTGGAAGCCGCGGCGGCGGCCTATCTCCGCGACATGCCCGAGGCCGAGGTGCACCGGCTCGATGCCGGGCACTTCCCGCTCGACGAGGCGGCGGACGCGATCGCGGCGCGGATGCGCGCGTTCCTGACGCGGGTCGCGCTCTGAGCGCCGCTCAGGCGCCGGCCATCACCAGGGCCCAGAACCGCTTGTAGCGGGTGCCCGGCGCGTCGACCCGGGCGACGCCGATCCGGCGGATCTGCGGGAGCAGCATGTTGCGGTTGTGCTCGGGCGAGGCCTTCCAGCGGGCGAGCACCTGCTCGAAGCTCTCGGAGCCGGCGCTGAGGTTCTCCGCCGCCCAGGACCTGGCGAGCCCTGCCGCGGCCATGCGCGACGTGAAGCTGCCGCCGACCTCGTGGCTGAGCTGCCCGTGCCGGGCGTTGTTGCCCGCCTGGAAGGCGGCGGCCTTCACCAGCGCCGGATCGACGATCACCGGGCTCAGCCCGTGCTGGACGCGGTACGCCGAGATCGCGGCCGCGGCGGCGACCTCGTCGAGGATCGCGGTGTGGGTCGTCGTCTCCGGCGTCCGCTCGGCGGTGAAGGGCAGGCTGCCGCATCCGGCGAGCATCACAAGGAGGAGGGCGGCGAGGGGCGCGAACGGCTTCGGCACGGGGCAGGAGTTCCGCTGTCCGGGAAGAGAGGGCGCTCCCTCCGGGGCGGTTGCGGCGAAACCGCGGCGGGACGACGGGCGCCGACGCGACGCCCGCGGGCCGTGGCACCCCGGCCACGGCTAAAACCGAAAACAATCAGGCGGCGAGGGCGGCGATGCCCAGGACCGCCGGGGCGAAGGCCCGCAGCAGGTCCGGGTCGAGATGGCCCCGCGCATCGGTCATGATCGCCAGCGCCTCGGCGGCGGTCGCCGGCTGCCGGTAGGCGCGCCGCTCGGTGAGCGCCGAGAACACGTCGCAGATCGCGACGATCCGCACGGCGTCGGACACCGCGGCGCCCGCGAGCCCGTCCGGGTAGCCGGTGCCGTCGAGGCGCTCGTGGTGGTGGCGGACCACGTCGATCACCGCCGGCTCGAAACCGCCCTGCGCCGCGAGGAGTGCGGCGCCGATCTCCGGGTGGCGGCGCATGAGCCGCTGCTCGGCCGGATCGAGGCGGCCGGGCTTGTTCAGGATCTCGGTCGGAATGCGGGCCTTGCCGATATCGTGCAGCAGCGCCGAGCGGGCGAGGCGCGCGAGGTCGGCGCGGGCGAGGCCGATCCGCGCCCCGAAGGCGGAGGCGTAGCCCGCCACGCTGAGCGTGTGCTGGTAGACGCCGGCATCGTGCCGCCAGACCTCCGCGAGCCAGGCGGAGATGCCGACCTCGGACACGGCGGCGAGCACGATGCCGGTGCCGCGGTCGAGGTCGGTCTGCTGGAGGCCGGCGCCGAGCGCGGCGCTGTCGAACAGTTCGGCGACGATCGCCGTGGCGGCGGCGTTGCTCGCGCGCAGGCGCCGGTCCCGCGCCTCGACCGAGCGCGTCTCCGCCTCGATCATCGCGAAGACGTTGGCGAGCACGATCTGGCGCGGGGCCGCGACCGGGAGGACGCGGATGTGCGAGGCCGACGCCCCCGGCGCGCTGCGGGCGAGGACGAGGCGCGGAACGGGCGGGCCGGGCCAGTCCAGCGCCGGTTCGAGCGCTGCGCGCTGCGCATCCGGCAGATCGAGCACGACGAGGTGCGGCCGCTCCGCCGGAAGCCCGGCGCCGGGCGACGGCGCCCGGCACGCCATCACCAGGGCGACGGCCCGCTCCAGGGCCGACCGCTCGGCCGGCCGGTCGGAGAGCATCAGGACGAACGGGCCGTCCGTGTCTCGGGGTTTCTCGCCCGGCGCCAACGCGGACGCTCCCGTTCTCGCAGGATCAACGTTCCGTCAACCATGCCAGGAACGTTTGAGCGAACCGTTAACCCTGCGGCGCGCGATCGGTGACCGACAGGCTCGAACGAACCCGCTTCGACGGACGCCCGAACGGTGCTCCCACGGACGCGTCCGTGCGGGCGGGCCGGGGGGCGGCGTCTTTACGGCGGCGGCCCATCGCGCGTACCGGGACGGGACTGACCGGGAGGCGGGCTATGGACGGGGACGACAGGGTCGCGCGGGAGAGCGTGGTCGCGGCGGCGCGGGCGCTGGACGCGGCGGGGCTCAACCGCGGGACCTCGGGCAACGTCTCGCTGCGGGTGCCCGGCGGCCTGCTGGTCACGCCCTCGGGCGTCCCGACCGAGCGGCTGAGCCCGGAGGGGATCGTCAGGATGGGGCTCGACGGAAGTTACCCGGCCGGCCAGAAGCCGTCCTCGGAATGGCGCTTCCACCGCGACATCCTCGCGGCCCGGCCGGAATTCGGCGCGGTCGTGCACGCGCACCCGGTCCACTGCACCGCCTTCGCCATGTGCGGGCGGGAGATCCCGGCGGTGCACTACATGATCGCGGCGTTCGGCGGCCCGAGCGTGCGCTGCGCGCCCTACGCCCCCTACGGCACCGAGGCCTTGTCGCGGCTGGCGCTGGCGGCGCTCGCCGACCGCTCCGCCTGCCTGCTCGCCAACCACGGGATGATCGCGGCGGGGGCGAGCCTGGAGAAGGCGCTGTGGCTCGCGGTGGAGCTGGAGACGCTCTGCCGGCAATACGCGGTGGCGCTCCAGGTCGGGACGCCGCGCGTGCTCCCCGACGCGGAGATCCGGGCGACGGTGGAGCGCTTCCGGGGCTACGGGCTCAACGCGTCCGGGACCTGACTCAGGTCCCCAGGACGCTGCCGACGGCGATGCCGCCGCCGCGCGCGAACGCGACGGCCGACACGGTCTCGCCGCCCTCCGGCCGGACCGTCTGCACCTCGATGCGTCCGCCCTGCGCGCAGACGCAGAAGCCGTCCCCGTCGATCCCGACCACCTCGCCCGGGCGCCCGCGGACGTGGCCCTGCCGGTGGACGGCATGCAGGCGCACGTCGAGGATCCGCAGCATCCGGCCGTTCAGCGTCGTCCACGCCCCCGGATGCGGGTTGGCGGCGCGGATCAGGTTGTAGATCAGCTCGGCGTGGGACGCCCAGCGGATCTCGGCCTGCTCCCCCCGGAACCAGCCCTCGTAGGTCGCGGCGTCCTCGTCCTGGTCGATCTCCACGTGCTCGTCGGCCAGGATGAGGTCGGCTGCCTCCAGCAGGGCCTCGACCCCGAGCGGCAACAGGGCCCGCTCCAGGTCGCCGCGGGTGTCGTGGGGGCCGATCGGGTAGGTCCGCTGGAGGATCACCGGGCCCTCGTTGTAGCCCTCGGCCGGGCGGCAGACCGTCAGCCCGGTCTCGGCCTCGCCCTTCAGGATCGGCCAGCTCAGCGCCGAGGGGCCGCGGTAGCGCGGCAGCAGCGCCGGGTGGAACTGGATCGTGCCCAGCGTCGGCGCGGCGACGAAGGCCTGCGAGGCGTATTGCAGCGCGTCGGCCATCACCCCGAGGTCGACGTCGAGCGTCCGGATGGCGGCCTCGGCCGCGGCGCTCGCGAGGCTCGGGAACTGGTTGACCGGGACGCCCCGCTCCCGCGCCGCCGCGTGCAGGGCGTCGGCGGGGGCCCCCGGCCGCTCCGGCGCGCAGAACACGCCGGCCACCGTATCCCCCCGCTCCAGGAAGGCCTCCAGCACCGCCCTGCCGAGATCGCGCTGACCGATGAGGGCGATACGCATGAGGAACCTCGCTGCTCCCCCGCCGGGGACGGGCGAGAGCCTACTCAGCCGCGACCGTCTGTACAGCGCCGAACGCCCCGGACGCTGAAAACGCGTCGCGCTCGTCATCGAACCGGCCGGGGATCCCAGGCACCCGAAACCGGTTCTCCGGACAGGGGCTTCGGACCGGCCCGGGACACGATCCGGAGGATACGGCGCCGGATGCCCGGGGCGATGCCCTTGGCTTACGTTTCAGGGCGGTACATCATCCCGATCACGGTCCGGCCTCCGAGCCGGTCACGCAAGAACACGTCTCGCCGAACGGGGAACGCCCATGCTCGCAAGCACAAGCCTGATCAAGTCCTCCTGGATCGCCGTCGACGTCGGTCGCGAGCGCGCCGAGCGCGTGCTCGTGGTCGAGACCTACATCGCGGTGAGCCCGCTCGAACCGAACTTCGACGCCGCCCAGTACGACAAGGTGCTGACCTGCGTGCGCAAGGTGCTGGCGGCGCACCCGGAGATCGACCGAGCCTCGATCCTGAGCATGCACCGCGGATCGGGCTGCACGGCCCTGTTCCGCGAGCCGCCCGCCGATGTGCCGCAGCCCGCCGCGGCGTAAGCGCGCGCCGGGACGACGACGCGCCGCCGCGGGTCAGGTCCGGCGCTGGGCCTGACCCTCCCGCTCCTCGAACCCCTTCAGCACCTTGTCGAGGGTCAGGGGATAGTCGCGGATGCGGATCCCGGTGGCGTTGTAGACGGCGTTGGCCAGCGCCGCGCCGGCCCCGCAGATGCCGAGCTCGCCGAGCCCCTTGCTCTTGAGCGGGTTCGCCTTGTCGTCGAGCTCGGGCAGGAAGACCGCGTCGATCGCCGGCACGTCGGCGTGGACGGGCACGTGGTACTCGGCCAGATCGTGGTTGACGTAGTAGCTGTGGCGCGGGTCGGTCACCGCCTCCTCCATCAGCGCCGCGCCGACGCCGAAGGTCATGCCGCCGATCGCCTGGCTGCGGGCGGTCTTGGCGTTGAGGATGCGCCCGCCGGTGAACACGCCGAGCATCCGGCGCAGGCGGATCTCGCCCGTCTCGGCATCGACGCCGACCTCGGCGAAATGCGCCCCGTAGGAGTATTGCGAGAACTTCGCCTTCATTTCGCCGGGCTTGATCTCGCCCGCCTCCTCCATCCCGGTCCTGCCGGCGAGATTGGCGAGCGATTCCGTGCGGTTGCCCGAGGTGACCGCCCCGTCGCGGAACACCGCGCCGTCCGGGTTGAGGTCGCCGGCCCGGATCAGCGCCTTCCGGAGGTTGTCGCAGGCGACGTAGAGCGCCGAGCCGGCCGAGCCGGCGCCGAACGAGCCGCCGGACCCGGACGCGTAGGGGAGGTCGGTGTCGCCGAGTTCCACCCGCACGCGGTTCGGGGGCAGGCCCAGCATCTCGGCGGCGATCTGGGTGAGGATCGTGTAGGTGCCGGTGCCGATGTCGGTCATCGCCATCCGCACCGTCAGCACGCCGTCCGGCCCCAGCCGCACCTTGGCGGAGGAGGCCATCAGCGGGTTGAGGCGGGCGGCCGCCGACATGCCCATGCCCACGAGCCAGTCGCCCTCGCGCCGGGTGCCCGGCGCCGCGCGCCCGTCCCAGCCGAACAGCCGCGCGCCCTCGCGCATGCACGGCACGAGCTGCCGGACCGAGAACGGCACCTTCTTCTCGGGATCCTCGGCGGGCTCGTTGCGCACGCGCAGCTCGATCGGGTCGAGCTTGAGGCGCTCGGCCAGCTCGTCCATGGCGCACTCGAAGGCGAGCTGGCCCACGGCCTCGCCCGGCGCGCGCATCGCCGAGGCGAGCGGCACGTTGAGGTTGACGAGCCGGTGGCGCGTCACCCGGTTGGCGGCGGCGTAGAGCGAGCGCGTGACGTTGGCCGAGGTCTCGAAGAACCCGTCGCCCTCGGCCGTGTCCGACCACGATTCGTGGGCGATGGCCTGGAGGCGCCCGTCGCGGTCCGCGCCCAGCCGGATCCGCTGGATCGTGTCGGTCCGGTGGGTGCCGACCGAGAATTCCTGCTGGCGGGTCAGCGCCACCTTCACCGGGCGGCGGACCACCCGGGCGGCGAGCGCGGCCAGCGTCGCCTCGGGCAGGGGCTGGAGCTTGGAGCCGAAACCGCCGCCGATGTAGCGGCTCACCAGCCGGACGTTCTCGGGCGGCAGCTTGAGCACCGCGGCCAGGGATTTCTGGCCGCGGTTGAGCATCTGGTTGGCGGTGTGGAGGGTCACCCGGTCGCCGTCCCAGGCGGCGATGGTCGCGTGCGGCTCCATCTGCGCGTGGATCTGGACCGGGGTCGTATACTCGGCATCGATCCGCACGGGCGCGGCGGCGAAGGCCGCGTCGAAATCGCCGAGCGCCGAGTCGGGGGGCGAATTCACGGGCTTCGGCTCGTAGGCCGCCGCCAGATTCTCGCGCAGCAGACCCTTGGGCTTCGACCGGTCGTAGGTGACCGCGACCAGCATCGCCGCGGCGCGCGCCTGCTCGAAGGTCTCGGCCACGACGAAGGCCACCGGCTGGCCGCGGAACCGCACCTGCGTGCCCGCGAGCTGGGGCCAGACCTGCTCCTTCTTCTCGCCCTGCTCCGGCACGTTCTCGTGGGTCATCACGAGGATGACGCCGGGGGCGCGGCGGGCGGCGTCGGCGTCGATCGCGCGGATCGTGCCGGCGCTGACTGTCGCCGGCACGATGAAGCCGTAGGCGGGGTCGGCCAGCTCACGGACCTCGTAGGCGTAGGGCGCGCGGCCCGTCACCTTCAGCGGGCCGTCGACCCGGTCGAGGGGGCGGCCGACGAGCCCGTCCGGCCGGTCGTCGAGCGGCGTGCGGCCGATCGGCTGGTTCATCTCCATGACGACGGTCCTTGTCGTAGGGATCGGGTTCGCGGGATCGAGGTCGCGCGGGTCAGGCCCGGGTCGCCTGCGCCATCACGGCGCGCAGGGTCCGGCGGGTCAGCGGGATCTTGAAGTCGTTGGACCCGTAGCCGCGCGCGCCAGCCAGCACCGCGTCGGCGGCGGCGTCGGCCGAGCCGGTCCGGACGAGGGCCGCCTCCGCCTCGGCCACCCGCCACGGCTTGTGCGCGAGACCGCCGAAGGCGAGGCGCGCGGCCTCGACCCTGCCGCCCTTGTCGGCGCCGATCACGGCGGCCACCGAGACGGTGGCGAAGGCGTAGGAGGCGCGGTCGCGCACCTTCCGGTAGATGTGCGTACCGGGCACCGGCTTCGGCAGCGTCACCGCGGTGATCATCTCGCCGGGCTTCAGGTCCGTCTCGACCTGCGGCGTGTCGCCGGGCAGGCGGTGGAAATCCGCGATCGGGATCGTTCGGGATCCGCCCCGCGCGTCGACGGTCTCCACCGTCGCGTCGAGCGCCCGCAGCGCGACGTTCATGTCGGAGGGGTTGGTGGCGATGCACGCCTCGGAGGTGCCGAGCACTGCCATGATCCGGTTGAACCCGCCGATCGCCGAGCAGCCGGAGCCGGGCTCGCGCTTATTGCAGGGCATGGACGTGTCGTAGAAATAGTAGCAGCGGGTCCGCTGGAGCAGGTTGCCGGCGGTCGTCGCCCGGTTGCGGAGCTGCCCCGAGGCGCCGGCGAGCAGGGCCTTGGCCAGCACCGCGTAGTCCTTGCGCACCCGCGGATGGGCGGCGAGGTCGGCATTGCGCACCAGCGCGCCGACCCGCAGGCCGCCCTCGGACGTGTCCTCGACCCGGTCGAGCGGCAGCCGGTTGACGTCGATCAGGGTGGCGGGGGTCTCGACCTGCAATTTCATCAGGTCGAGGAGGTTGGTGCCGCCGGCGATGAACTTGGCGTTCGGCCGCTCGGCCGCGAGCCGGGCCGCGTCGGCGATGCTGGCGGGGCGCTCGTAGGTGAAAGCCTTCATGTCCGCCCCCTCACAGGTTCGACCCGGCGGTGTCGCGGATCGCCGCGACGATGTTCGGGTAGGCCGAGCAGCGGCAGAGGTTGCCGCTCATCCGCTCGCGGATCTCGTCGTCGCTCAGGGCGGGCGCGGCCGCCACGTCCTCGGTCACGTGGCTCGGCCAGCCGGCCTTGGCCTCGCCCAGCATCCCCACCGCCGAGCAGATCTGGCCGGGCGTGCAGTAGCCGCACTGGAAGCCGTCATGCGCGATGAAGGCGGCCTGCATCGGGTGGAGCGCGTCGCCGTCCGCGAGGCCCTCGATCGTGGTGATCGCGTCGCCCTCGTGCATCGCCGCGAGCGTCAGGCAGGCGTTGATCCGCCGGCCCTCGACCAGCACCGTGCAGGCGCCGCACTGGCCGTGGTCGCAGCCCTTCTTCGTGCCGGTGAGGGCGAGGTGCTCGCGCAGGGCGTCGAGGAGCGTCGTGCGGGTGTCGAGCACGAGGTCGCGCGGAGCCCCGTTCACGGTGAGCCGGACCGGCATCGTCTGCGGGGCGGGATCGCCGGGGGCGGCGGGGATGGCCGGAGCGGCCGGCGCGGCCGCCGCCGGGACGGCCCGGAAGCCGAGACCGGCCATGCCGGCGGCCGCGCCGGCCAGCGCGCAGCCCTCCACCACGGCGCGCCGCGTCGGCGCGAGCGGCCTCTTCGGAGTCTGGTCTGTCATGCTGTCGTCCCGTGAGGGCGAGGCGCGGGGCGCGACGGAGCGCGGGGCCGCTGGAATTCCGCTGGGGAACGCTGCACGCCCAGGTTGGATCCGCTCCAGACTGCGCCCGAGGGACGCGGGGACAGTCGCGCAGCACTGGATCGCGCGGCCCGCCTGCCACAGGTGAGGGGCAGTCCCGACGCCGCGCGAGGAGAGCCGCATGGCCCCCGTCCCGACCCTGACGCTCAACGACGGCCGCGCGATCCCGCAGATCGGCTTCGGCTGCTGGCAGCTCTCGGACGCCCAGGCCCCGGACATCGTCGGCCGGGCGCTCAAGGCCGGCTACCGGCTGATCGACACCGCGGCGATCTACGGCAACGAGGCCGGCGTCGGCCGCGCGGTGCGCGAGGCCGGCGTGCCGCGCGAGGAGATCGTCCTGACCACCAAGCTCTGGAACGACCGCCAGGGCCGGGACGAGACGCGCAAGGCCTTCGACGAGAGCCTGAAGCGGCTCGGGGTCGATTACGTCGATCTCTACCTGATCCACTGGCCGTGCCCGCGCCAGCGCCTGTTCGTCGAGACGTGGAAGGCGATGATCGCGCTGCGCGAATCGGGCCGGGTCAAGTCGATCGGCGTGTCGAACTTCACGCCCGAGAACCTCGCGGTGCTGATCGGCGAGACCGGCGTGACCCCTGCGGTCAACCAGATCGAGCTGCACCCGCACTTCCAGCGCAAGGCGCCGCGGGCGGACGATTCCCGCCTCGGGATCGTCACCGAATCGTGGAGCCCGCTGGGACAGGGCAAGGAGCTGAACGACCCGGCGATCGTCGCCATCGCGCAGGCGCACGGCAGGACGCCGGCCCAGGTGGTGCTGCGCTGGCACGTCCAGCTCGGCTGCGTCGCCATCCCGAAGACCGCCCGCCCCGAGCGCATCGTCGAGAACATTTCGGTGTTCGACTTCAGCCTGAGCGAGGCCGAGATGGCGCGGATCGCCGGGCTCGACCGGCCGGACGGGCGGATCGGGCCGGACCCGGCGACCTTCTGCTGAGCGTCCGGGCCGCGAGAGCCGTTCCCGATCGCGTTGCAACACGGTCCATGACGGTGCGTGCCGGGCGGCGCATCCGACCCTGTTCCTCATCCTGAGGTGCCGCGGAGCGGCCTCGAAGGAGGGCTCCAGGGATCACGGCGCCCTCTGGAGGGCTCCTTCGAGGCCCCTTGCCACGGCAAGGGGCGCCTCAGGATGAGGGGGTCTGATGGGATCCGCGGGGCTGCACTCCGGACTGCCGTGTGCTCTGCGCGTTGCCGTCGGGCACGGCTTCGAGCCTTCGTTTCGACGCGCGCTCTCGCGCCGAGCCGGTGTCCGCCTCGGCGGCGAGCGCTCTAGCGCCCCGGATCGGGCGGCGCGACCCGGCCGGCCTTGATCGTCGTCACGGCCTCGGCGAGGGCGGCGGCGAGCCGGCCGCCGCTCCGGTCCGACCGCTCCAGCAGCACGATGCGCCGGAACAGGTGCGGGTCTCCGAACGGCCGGGCGGTCAGGCGCAGGCCCGCGAGGCTGTCGTCGGACAGCGGGACGATCGCGACCCCGAGACCGCGCTCGACCATCCGCACGATCGCCTCCAGGCTGTCCAGCACCATCTCCTCCCGGACCTCCAGCCGCATCCGCCGCAGCTCCCGGTCGATCACGCGGCCGGCCCAGGTCTGGCTGTCGAAGCGGATGAACGGCAGCTCGGTCAGCAGCGCGCGCGGCTGCTCCCCGCCGTGGCCGGGCGGCGCGAGCAGCCAGAAGCGGTCCTCGTAGAGGGGCGTCCAGGTCAGGTCCGGCGGGTGGGGCCGGACCGGCTCGGTCGTCACGGCGGCGTCGAGCTCCCCGGCGGCGAGCCGCAGGGCGAGCTGCACCGACAGTCCCGCCGAGACGTGGACCCGCACGCGCGGGTGCGAGCGGCTGAGGGCGGCCAGCGCCTCCGGCAGCACGCCGGACAGGGCGGTCTGTACCGCGCCGAGCCGCAGGCGCCCGGCGAGCGCCTGCTCGTCGCCGAGCGCCGCCGCGATCCCGTCGTAGAGGGCCAGCACGTCGCGTGAGCGCTCGACCACGATCGTGCCCGCCGCGGTGAGCCGCGGCAGCCGGCGGGACCGGTCGAACAGGGCCGCGCCGAACTCGTCCTCCAGACCCTTCACCTGAAGGCTGACCGCCGATTGCGTGAGCCCGACGGCCTCGCCCGCCCGGGCGAAGGAGCCGTGCCGGACGATGGCGTGCAGGGTCCGCAGGGCGCGCAGCGACATGACCCGATCCTCTCCCCGACCCGGCGCCGGGTCGACGGCGCGGCGTCATCGATGAGATGATATCATTGGACGGTCGAGAATTCAGAATTTTTCCTCGTGGTTTCTGGGTGGTAGGTCAGCGGCATGACGACAGCCGCCCGAACCACGTCGACCGCCACCGACCGATCGCCCGGCATCGGGGGAGGGCCCGGCATCGGGGCGATCCCGGTCGCCCGGCCGTGACCGGCGCCGTCCTCCTGGCCCTGTTGCCGATCGTGGTGCTGATCGGGCTCGGCGCCCTGCTGCGGCACCGCCGCTTCCTCGACGACCGGTTCTGGCCGCAGGCCGAGCGACTCTGCTACTACGTCCTCGTTCCGTGCCTGTTCTTCCACGGCCTCGCCACCGCGCGGCTGGAGGCACTGCCGGTGGGCGAGCTCGCCCTGACGCTGGTGCTCTCGACGGTCGCCGTGGCCGTGCTCGTCGTCGCCCTGCGGCCGCTCCTGGGGGTAGAGGGCCCGGCCTTCACCTCGGTGTTCCAGGGGAGCGTGCGCTTCAACAACTACGTCGGCGTCACGCTCGCGACCGGACTGTTCGGCGCGAAGGGCCTGGCGCTCGCGGCGATCTGCAACGCCGCGATCGTGCCGACCGTCAACATCCTCTGCGTGCTGGTCTTCGCCCGGCACGGATCGGCGCGGCTGACCGGGCGCGGCATCCTCAGGCAGGTCGCCACCAACCCGCTGGTGCTGGGATCGTTCGGCGGCATCGCCTTCCAGGCGCTCGGGCTCGGCATCCCGGCGGGGCTGGAGCCGGCCCTGCGGGCGCTCGGCGCGGCGGCGCTGCCGCTCGGCCTCCTGTGCATCGGCGCGGCGCTCGAATTCCGGGCGGCGCGGCACTGGGTGCGCCCGGTCGTCTCGTCCTCGGCGATGAAGTTCCTGGCGATGCCCGCCGTCACCGTGCTGGTCGCCGCGCCGCTCGGGCTGGACGGGCCGGCTCTGACCACGGCGCTGCTGTTCCAGGCGCTGCCGACCGCCTCGTCCGCCTACGTCATGGCGCGCCAGCTCGGCGGCGACGCGCCGCTGATGGCCGGCATCACCGCGACGCAGACGGTCCTGGCGATCGCCGTCCTGCCGCTGGTGCTGGTCGGCCTCGACGCGATCGTCCGGCTCTGACGAAGCCCCGCGGAGGAGACCCCATGCGAGCGATCCAGGACCATTACCCGCCGACCTTCGCCCACTGCTACGGCTGCGGGCCGGCCAACCCCGCCGGACTGCACCTCAAGAGCTACCTGCTGGAGGACCGGACCGAGGCCCGGTTCACGCCGGACCGGCGCCACAGCGGCGGCGTGCCGGACAACGTCTACGGCGGCCTGATCGCCTCGCTGCTCGACTGCCACGGCACGGCCTCCGCCGCGGCCTTCGCCAACCGGGCCCGCGGCCGGGCGCTCGGCGACGACGGGCCGCCGATCCGGTTCGTGACCGCCTCGCTGCGCGTCGACTTCCGGCGGCCGACGCCGCTCGGCGCGGAACTGCTCGTCACCGGCCGGCTGGTGTCGCTGGAGGGCCGCAAGGCCGTCGTCGCGCTGGCGCTCGCGGCCGGCGGCGAGACCTGCGCGGAGGGCGAGATGCTCGCCGTCGAGCTTCGCACCTGACCCCTCGCGCGCCGGACGCCTCCCGGAGCCCCGTTCTCGCCGCAGCGCAGCGAAACATCGCACCGCAAAAGATTTATGCTCAGGGCTAGCATATCTGGACAGGCGCCCGCCGGCCCCATAAGTTAGGCGGCACAATGCTCAAAGTGAGCATAAAGGAGGACGCCATGGCGGCGACCGTCGCGCCTGTCTCCCGCCCCCGCGGTTTCGATGCCGGGGCCCTGCCGCTTCCCGACCTGTACGCCCGCGTCAGCCGGCACGTTCCGGCGATCGAGTGGCCGGCGCTCGCCCCCGACATCGAGGCGATCCTGCGGCTCAAGCGCGAGCGGAACGCCGTGATCCTCGCGCACAACTACCAAGCGCCGGAGATCTTCCACACGGTGTCGGACATCGTCGGCGACAGCCTCGCGCTCGCCCGCGAGGCGGTGAACGTCGACGCCGACGTGATCGTGCTGGCCGGCGTCCACTTCATGGCGGAGACGGCCAAGCTCCTCAATCCGGCCAAGACCGTGCTGATCCCGGACATGGGCGCCGGCTGCTCGCTCGCGGACTCGATCACCGCGGAAGACGTGCGCGGGCTTCGGCGGAAATACCCGGGCGTGCCGGTGGTGACCTACGTCAACACCTCCGCGGCGGTGAAGGCCGAATCGGACCTGTGCTGCACCAGCGGCAACGCGGTGGCGGTGGTGCGCTCGCTGAACGCGCCCCGGGTGCTGATGATCCCCGACGAGTTCCTGGCCCAGAACGTCCAGGCCGAGGTGCCGGAGGTCGAGATCCTGACCTGGGCCGGGCACTGCGAGGTGCACGAGCGCTTCACCCCCGCCGACATCCGCGACGTGCGCGACAGCTACCCCGGCGTCACCGTCATCGCCCACCCGGAATGCCCGCCGGACGTGGTCGCCGAATCGGATTTCTCCGGCTCGACCGCGATGATGATGGACTTCGTCGTCCAGAAGCGGCCGTCGCAGGTGGTGCTCGTCACCGAGTGCTCGATGGCCGACAACATCGCCGCCCAGAACCCGGACATCGAGTTCATCAAGCCCTGCAACATGTGCCCGCACATGAAGCGGATGAGCTTGGCCAACATCCGCCGCGCCCTGGAGACGATGACCCACGAGGTCACCGTCGACCCCGCGCTCGCCGACCGCGCCCGCGCCGCGGTGGAGCGCATGCTCGCCGTGAGGACGCGATGAACGCGCCGATCCGGGCACTTCTGCGCGACCCGGCCGACCGCGTCGTGGTGGTCGGCGGCGGCGTCGCCGGCCTCAGCGTCGCGCTGCGGTTGGCGCCCCGCCCGGTGACCCTGGTCACCGCCGCGCCCATCGGGCTCGGCACCGCCACGGGCTGGGCGCAGGGCGGCATCGCCGCCGCGGTCGGCGCCGACGACGCCGCCGACCTCCACGCCGCCGACACCGGGGCGGCGGGTGCCGGGCTGACCGAGCCCGACGTGGCGCTCCGGGTCGCGGCCGAGGGGCCGCGGCTGATCGACTGGCTGGTGCGGATCGGCGTGCCGTTCGATCGGCGCGACGACGGCGCCCTGGCGCTTGGCCTGGAGGCCGCGCACGGCCGTCGGCGCATCGTCCGCTCGGGCGGCGACGCCACCGGGGCGCGGGTGCTCGAAGGGCTGGTGCGCGCGGTGCTCGCCGCCCCCTCCGTCGAGGTCGTGACGGCGGACGTGCGCGACCTGCTGCGCGACGCCTCCGGGGCGGTGGCCGGCGTGGTCGCCGAGCGCGACGGCGCCCGGTTCCGCATCCCGGCTCGGGCCGTGGTGCTCGCCACCGGCGGCGTCGGCGCGCTCTACGCGGCGACCACCAACCCGCCGGGCGCCACCGGCCGCGGCCTCGCGCTGGCCGCCCGGGCCGGCGCCGTGCTGCGCGACATGGAGTTCGTGCAGTTCCACCCCACCGCCATCGCGGCGGGCGCCGACCCGATGCCGCTCGCCACCGAGGCCCTGCGCGGCGAGGGCGCGCGGCTGATCGACGAGCGCGGCGAGGCGGTGATGGCCGGCATCAGCGGCGGCGACCTCGCCCCCCGCGACGTGGTCGCCCGCGGCATCTTCGGGGCGCTCCAGCGCGGCCGGACCGTCTATCTCGACGCCCGCGGAGCGCTCGGCGCGGCGATGCCGACCCGTTTCCCCACGGTGGCCGGCCTCTGCCGCGCGGCCGGCATCGACCCGGCGACGCAGCCGATCCCGGTGCGGCCGGCGGCCCACTACCACATGGGCGGGATTCGCGTGGACGGGGGTGGCGCCACCAGCGTGCCCGGCCTCTACGCCTGCGGCGAGGTCTCCTCCACCGGACTGCACGGGGCGAACCGGCTCGCCAGCAACTCCCTGCTCGAAGGGCTCGCCTACGCGGGCTTCATCGCCGACGCCCTCGACGCGCCGGTCCCCGGCCGGCTGCTACCGGAGACGGACGCCGTCCGCGGGACCCCGGACCTGCCGGCCCTGCGCGCGCTGATGGAGTCCAATGTCGGCGTGGTGCGCGACGCCGCCGGCCTCGCCGCCGCGGCGGAGACCTTCGCTCGCGACGCGCGGACCTGCGACGCCGCCCTCGTCGCCCTGCTGATCGCCCGCGGGGCGCTCACGCGCACCGAGAGCCGCGGCGCCCACTGGCGCAGCGACTTCCCGCACGCCGCGCCGCCGCGCCACACCGAGACGACGCTGGCGCAGGCGCTTGCCGGGGCGCCGGCCGCCGATGCGGTCGTCGGAGAGTCTGTCGAACAGAGCGTCGAAGAGATTTTGGCCCGATGACCGACATCCTTCCCCTGCCGCGGCTCCTCGTGGAGCCGATCGTGCGCGCCGCGCTCGTCGAGGATCTCGGCCGGGCCGGCGACATCACCACCGACGCGATCGTCCCGCCGGGCGCGCGGATGGCGGGCGTCATCGCCGCCCGCCAGGACGGCGTCATCTCCGGCACCGACGCCGCGGCGATCGCCTTCGCCCTGGTCGATCCCGAGGTGCGGGTCGGCGTCGCGCTTGGCGACGGCGCCCGGGTGCGCCCCGGCGACGTGGTCTTGCGGCTGGAGGGCCCGGCGCGGGCGATCCTCACCGCCGAGCGCGTCGCCCTCAACCTGCTGTGCCGGATGTCGGGGGTCGCCACGGCGACCAACGGCCTCGTCGAGGCGGCCCGGCCGCACGGCAAGGCGTCGATCGTCTGCACCCGCAAGACCACGCCGGGCCTGCGCGCCCTGGAGAAGCACGCGGTGCGGGCCGGTGGCGGCTCGAATCACCGCTTCGGCCTCGACGACGCGGTCCTGATCAAGGACAACCACGTGGCGGTGGCCGGCGGCATCGTGCCGGCGATCGAGCGGGCCCGCGCCCGGGCCGGGCACCTCGTGAAGATCGAGTGCGAGGTCGACGACCTCGACCAGCTCGCCGAAGCCCTCTCGGTCGGCGTCGACGCGGTGCTCCTCGACAACATGAACCCGGAGCAGCTCGCCCGCGCGGTCGGGATGATCGACGGCCGCGCCCTCTCGGAAGCCTCCGGCCGCATCACGGCCGCCACGGTCGGCGCGGTCGCGGCGTCCGGGGTCGACCTGATCTCCTGCGGCTGGATCACCCACAGCGCCGCGATCATCGATCTCGGGCTCGACGCCGCCTGAAGCGAGTGCTCTGGTCCTTCGGGAGGCTCAGGGAGCCTGTTTGAACAAGCGAACCGATCGCAGGTCCGCGCTGAACCTTCGATCCTACCCTCTCACCTCATCCTGAGGTGCCGGAGCGCAGCGGAGGCCTCGAAGGAGCCCTCCAGCCGGCCGCGCGATCCCTGGAACCCTCCTTCGAGGCCGCTTCGCGGCACCTCAGGATGAGGGAGGAGCTGGGAGAAGCTCCCCGAACAGGCTCGAGGTTCTGTCGGCGACCGAGAGGGCCGGTTCGCCGATCGGTCTCTTCCCCATCGCGTCCCGCCTCAGCAGGACCGGTCGAGCCGGTAGCCGTTCGGACCGGCGGAGCCGCGGAAGTGGCAGCCGCCGAAGCTGCCGGCGAAGCCGTGGCTGTCCCGGCCCGTCCTCCAGGTCGCGCCGCTGCCGCCCTGGTAGCGCGCCGAGCGGACCTCGCGGCGCCGCTCGGCGCGGGGGCGGGCCTCGGCCCGGGGGCGCGCCGCCGGCGTCGTCTCCCGCGCGGCCGGAGCCTGCGCGTCCCGAGAGGCTGGCGCCCGCACCTCGGCCGGCGCCCGCGCCTCGGCCGGCGACGGGTCGCGCGGCGGCAGGGCCTGGGCCTCCCGGGTCCGGGCCGGCGCGGCGGTCTCGGCCCGTGGAGCGGTCTCGACGGCCTGCGCGGGTTGGCCGCCCGCCGGGCGCCGCTCGGGCTCCTGCCACGTGCTGCGCGCCTGGGCCTGGGCGAGGCCGGTCAGGCCGAGCACGAGGGCGGTCGCGAGGGCGAAGCTGCGCGGGGTCATGTCGGTCTCCGGTGGCTCGGGGGTGCGGATCTTGGGGCGGATACTGTCTTGCCGGCCGTCTGCCTGCCGGATCGACACTATCACGCTTGGCCGGTGCCGTGGTGCGCCCGCGCACGGAGTGGGCCGACAGTATTCGCGCGGCGGAACGCGGGACTGGGGCCCGATCGGGCGGGCGTCGCCGCCGGGCGGCCGCGGCGGGCGCGTTCGGCGGGGCATCTCGCCGGTGCACCTCTGCGGGGCACACCGGCAGGGCATCTCGGATTGAAAACCGCCGGAGCCGGGGGCATATCGCCCGCGCATTTCCAGGCAACGGAGACATCACCCGTGAGCGAGACGATCGAGCGGCACGCGTTCGGGGCGGAGGTGGGTCGGCTCCTCGACCTCGTCGTGCACGCGCTCTATTCCGACCGCGAGATCTTCCTGCGCGAGCTGGTCGCCAACGCCGCCGACGCGATGGACCGGCGCCGCTTCGAGGCGCTGACCTCGGCGGCGAGCGCCCTGCCGGCGGACGCCAAGGTCCGCATCGCCCCCGACAAGGCGGCGCGCACGCTGACCGTGTCGGACGCGGGCATCGGCATGGCCAAGGAGGATCTGGCGCAGAACCTCGGCACCATCGCCCGCTCGGGCACCCGCGCCTTCTCGCAGACGCTCGAATCGGCCAACGCCGAGGATCGCCCGAGCCTGATCGGCCAGTTCGGCGTCGGCTTCTACTCGGCCTTCATGGTGGCCGACCGGGTGACCGTCACCTCGCGGCGGGCCGGCTCGGACGAGGCGTGGACCTGGGCCTCCGAGGGCCAGGGCAGCTACACGCTGGAGAAGGCCGAGCGCGCCGAGCCCGGCACCGACATCGTCCTCCACCTCAAGGAGGACGCCGACGAGTACCTGGAGCCCTACCGGCTCGACCACCTCGTGCGGAAATGGGCCGACTTCATCACCGTGCCGGTGGCGATCGTCCGCGAGGGCAAGGACGAGGCGGCCAACCAGGGCTCCGCCCTTTGGCGCAAGCCCAAGTCCGAGGTCACCGAGGAGCAGTACGCGGAGTTCTACCGCTCGGTCGGCATGAACTTCGACAAGCCGTGGGCGACCCTGCACTGGCGGGCGGAGGGGCAGCTCGAATTCTCGGCGCTGCTGTTCGTGCCGGGCATGAAGCCGTTCCAGGCGCTCGACAACGACCGGCAGAGCAAGGTGCGGCTGCACGTGCGCCGGATGTTCATCACCGACGAGGCCGAGCTGCTGCCCGCGTGGCTGCGCTTCGTCCAGGGCGTGGTCGACACCGAGGACCTGCCGCTCAACGTCTCTCGGGAGATGCTGCAATCGACGCCCGCGCTCGCGCGGATCCGCCGGGCGGTCACCGGCCGCGTCGTCTCCGAGCTGACGAGCCGCGCCAAGAAGGGCGAGGATTACGAGACGTTCTGGGAGAATTTCGGCCCCGTCCTCAAGGAGGGCATCTACGAGGACCACGAGCGCCGGGGCGAGATCGCGCCGCTCCTGCGCTTCCGCTCCTCGGCGGTCGAGGGCTGGACCTCGCTGCCGGACTACGTCTCGCGGATGAAGGACGGGCAGGAGGCGATCTACTACCTCGTCGCCGACGATGCCGAGGCGCTGAAATCCTCCGCCCAGCTCGAAGGCTTCCGCGCCCGCGGGCTGGAGGTGCTGCTGCTCTCCGACCACGTCGACGCCTTCTGGCCCGAGCAGCTCGGCACATTCGAGGAGAAGCCGCTGCGCTCGATCACGCAGGGCGGCCTCGACCTGTCGAAGTTCGCCCCCGAGGGCGGCGAGGCCGAGGCGGTCGAGGGCATCGATGCCTTCGTGGCCGCGGTGAAGGCCGCGCTCGGCGCCGAGGTCTCGGACGTGCGCGTCACCGACCGCCTCGTCGACAGCGCCGTGGTGCTCTCGGCCGGCACAGGCGGGCCGGATCTCCAGATGCAGCGGCTGATGCGCCGGGCCGGCCGCGGCGGCGCCGCCCAGCCGGTGCTGGAGATCAACCCGCGGCACCCGCTGATTCGGGCGCTCGCCGGGGCTCCCGAATCGGACCTGCCCGCATCGGCCGGCACGCTGCTCGATCTCGCCCGGATCCAGGACGGCGACAGCCCGCGCGACCCCGCCGCCTTCGCGCGGACCGTCGCCGCGGCGCTCGCCGCCGCCCGCGGCGCCTGACCACCGCGGAGATTGCGGGTTCGGTTGATCATTCGGAAACGGCCGAGCCATAACTTCGCCACCGGTCGGGGGCATTCCCCGGCCGGAGGCGCGGGCGCGGTGGGGGCCGCGCGCGCCTGATTCCCCCCTGGCGCGGCGTTCGGGCCGCGCCGTTCGGACACCGCATGAACCCGGTCGAGGACGCCAGCAACGGAGGGGCCGCGGCCCGCACGCGGGCGCATGCCCGCGCCACCCGCCACAGCGACCGGGTGCGGCGCCTGCGCCGGCTGATCCCGCTCGCGGCCGGCGGGTCGGTCGCCGCGCTGCTCGCCTACCTGTTCAACCCCTTCGCGGCGAGCCTGCCCGGCGTCACGGTCGGCCCCGTCACGCTGGCCGGCAGCAAGGTGCGGATGGAGAGCCCCAAACTCTCGGGCTTCCGCAAGGGCTCGCGCGGTTACGAGGTCACCGCCGACGCCGCGTTGCAGGACGTGCGCAAGCCCAGCCTGATCGAGCTGGAGCGGATGCGCGGCCACATCGCCACGGACGACAACGGCGGGCAGGCGCGGCTCTCGGCGGCCTCGGGCCTGTTCGACACCGGCCGCGAGACGCTGGACCTGAAGACCGACATCCGCATCGACACCGACCGCGGCGAGGCGGCGCGGCTGCGCTCGGCCGCCGTGGCGTTCAAGACCGGCTCGATCACCTCGCGCGAGCCGGTCTCGGTCTCGACGCCGCGGGGGATGGTGGAGGCCGACGGTCTCGACGTGGTCGAGAACGGCCGGGTGATCTCCTTCGTCGGCAACGTCCGCGTCGTGATCGGCCCCGAGCCCGCGGCCGCACCGCGGATCCTGACCTCGGACGCCGCGCCCGCGGGAGACCGGCCGTGACCGCGCCGCTGTCCCGCATCCTCGGCGCCGCGCTCGCCGTTTCCCTCGCCTGCGCCGTCCCGGCGGCGGCGCAGACGGCCGCGCCGAAGAAAGACGCCGCCTCGCCCTTCGGCAATCTCGGCGGCGGCGGCAAGGAGCCGATCAAGATCGACGCGGACCGGCTCGACGTGTTCGACCGCGAGAACCGGGCGGTGTTCGCGGGCAACGTGGTGGCCGTCCAGGGCGAGAGCACGATCCGCTGCTCGACGATGACCGTGCACTACAAGCGCGGCAAGGATTCTTCCGCCGGCAAGGGGAAGGCGGACGCCGACGCTTCGGATGCCCAGGCCGCCCCGTCCCAAAGAAACCCGGCGGAGAACGGGATCCAGAAGGTCGAGTGCGCCGGACCGGTCACCGTGGTGCAGAAGGATCAGGTCGCCACCGGCGACCACGCGGTGTTCGACCAGGATGCCAAGCGCATCGTGCTCACCGGCAACGTCGTGCTGAGCCAGTGCCAGAACGTCACCCGCGGGCAGCGCCTCGTCTACGACATGAACAGCGGCCGGGCGAACATGGACCCGGTGGCGGGCGGGCGCGTCTCGGCCCTGTTCGTGCCGGGCGAGAAGGCCGAGGCCCGGGACGGCAAGGCGAAGGGCTGCGCGCAAGGGCCCGCACCGGGCAGGCCGCGCGTCCAGGCGCAGTGAGCGGCGCCGTGGCGCTCCGCGACCGGGCCCCGGCGCGGGCCGGACGGCCCTCCCTGCTCGGCCGCCTCCTCGGGCGCGGCGCCGCGCGCCCGGCGGAGGCCGAGATGCCCGTGGCGGCCGAGGCGGGCGGGCCCGGCATCCTCGCCGTGCACGGCCTGCGCAAGAGCTACGGCGCCCGCACGGTGGTCCACGAGGCCGGGCTCACGGTGCGCACCGGCGAGGCGGTGGGGCTGCTCGGGCCGAACGGCGCCGGCAAGACCACGATCTTCTACATGATCACCGGGCTGGTGGCGGCCGACCGCGGCCATATCAGCCTCGACGGCCTGACGATCACCCACCTGCCGATGTACCAGCGGGCGCGGCTGGGCATCGGCTACCTGCCGCAGGAGGCCTCGATCTTCCGCGGCCTGTCGGTCGAGGACAACATCCGCGCCGTGCTGGAGGTGGCCGAGCCCGACCGCAAGGCGCGCGCGAAGAAGCTCGACGCGCTGCTGGAGGAGTTCGACATCGCCCGCCTGCGCAAGGCGCCCTCGATCGCCCTGTCGGGCGGCGAGCGCCGCCGCTGCGAGATCGCCCGGGCGCTCGCCTCCTCGCCGACCTTCATGCTGCTCGACGAGCCGTTCGCGGGCATCGATCCGATCGCGGTGGGCGACATCCAGGATCTGGTGAAGCACCTCAAGCAGCGCGGCATCGGCGTGCTGATCACCGACCACAACGTGCGCGAGACGCTGGGCCTGATCGACCGCGCCTACATCGCCCATTCCGGCCGGATCCTCACCGAGGGCACGCCGGAGGAGATCGTGGCCAACCCCGAGGCGCGGCGGCTGTATCTGGGCGAGGATTTCCGGCTCTGACGCACCGGCGGTCCGTCGACGCGCGCCGCGCGGCAGGCAAGTCACGCGATGTCTGACGAAGCAGGATACCCATCCAACCGGTAGGCAGCGGGATCTTCTCCGACGCGCTGCAAGCCTTCCGCCAACCCGCTCACCACGGCGGTTCGCATCCGGGTCGGCAGACCGGCCAAGCCGCCGCGCAGGGCGTGCCGCCACGCCGGTCCCCGGTCCCATGCCTCCGCGAAGGCGCCGGCGAGTTCGTCCGCTCGTCGGGTCTCGATCAGGGCCGTGCTCAGCACGGCTGCCTGGAGGGCGTCCTTGTCACGCTTGAGCCGCCCAGCCGCGTCGTCTCGGCGGCGGTGCGCGACGATGAGCTTGTGCACGGCGTACCGCTCCGGGGCGGGCACGACCACGCCGACGCCGTTCCGGTGGAGCAGGACCGACCGCACCGGCTGGTAGATCAGGAAGTCGAAGAACCGCAGAGGCTCGGCGGAGGCCCCGCCGAGGGCCGGCATGTCCGCCGGCCTGCCGGCGTAATCCGCGCTGCCGCGATTGGGGGTGAGGAACTCGACTTCGTATCGGCGCGCGTTACGGAACTTCGTCGTCCGCCGGCCATCGGCCGTATGCGGGATCTCGCGAAACGTCGCGTCGACGCGTCTCAGGGTCTCCAACACCGGCGGCATCGCGTCGCCGACAGCGGCGGAGATCGAATGGAACTGCGCGAAGTCCGCGTCGCCGGTCTGCAAGGCGGATCCTGGAAAGCGCATGCCCAGGACGCCCGGGTAGCATTGAAAGGCGACGGTCCCGACCAGAACCCCGCGCAGACGGAACAGTCCGGCCTCGGCGAGGGACTGCACGACATCGCCGGTAAACCGTTCCGCGGCCGGAAGGCCGGCCTCGCGGGTGAGGGTGGCGACCAGCTTCCGGCGGGCCCGCAGGTCGTCCTTGATCTCCCGGAACGTGGCGACGCGCCGGGCGATCTCCGGATCGTCCTGCGGTCCGACGTAGCTTCGTCGAACGCGCCCCCCGGTCGGACGGTCGAAGTACCAGTAGGCCCGCCCCTTGACGGGCACCGTCACGAAGCGGCCGTCGAGCGGACAGTCGGTCTCGAAAGCTCCGTCCAGGCATCGCTGAGCCAGCTCGGCGAACAGCGTGCGATAGGCGAGATCGATCTCCCTCACGGGACCTCGGTTATAATCTTTTCGCGAAAAGATTATAACCACCGCCGCCGCACCGCAATCCGGCCGAGGTCCGCGCGGAGAGCCGCCCGCCTCACCCCTTCCAGTTCTTCAGCGCCGCGAACGGGCTGTCCGAGCCGGCCGGCTTGTCCGGATTGAGGATCGGCTCGACCTGCGCCACCGCGTCGGCCTGCGAGAAGGCCGAGCCGCCCGGCAGCCGGCCGCCCGCCGCATCGCGGTGGCCGCCGCCGCGGAACAGGCGGGCGCCGTCCAGCGCCGTGCCGTCGATCGAGCGGAACGACAGGGTGCCCATCCGCTGCACGTTGACGACGCGCTTGGCCCGGCCCGCCTCCATGATCCGGTCCGAGACCCGCTGGAAGGTGCCGGAATCGAGCCCGAAGGACAGGAGCGTGCCGTCCTTGAGCGGGCGGAACAGGGTCTCGGAGCGCGCGAGCGCCCGGGCGATCCGGCTGCGGGTGGTCAGCGCCGGATCGTCCTCGGGCTCGTCGCGCAGCAGGGCGTCGGTCAACGCCGCGCGGATCGTCACCGCCGCCCGCTCCAGCTCGGCCGGGCTCGCCCCCGCGGCGAGCCGCGCCGCGGCCGCGAGCAGCAGGTCCGAGACGAAGCGGTCGTGCCAGGGATGGCCGACCGGCACGAGGTTCGACACGTTGTCCCAGAAGATCTCGTCCAGCGCCGTGCCGCCGGGGAAGGCCGGGCTGTCCTTGCGCCACAGGTCGAGGGCGTCGACCGCCGCGATCAGCGCGGACAGGTCGCCGTCGCCTTCGCGCGTCGCGTAGAGGGCGCGGTGGTCGTGCGCCATCCGCGAGGCGCAGACCCGCTCGTCGATCAGCACCGTCGCGTCCGGGTCGCCGAGGTCGGCCCGGGCGAGGCCGGGCGCGTCGGGGTCGGGCTGCGGCTCGAAGCCCTGGCGCCGGAGCTGGTCGAGGGAGGAGGCGTGGTGGTCGAGCACCACGAGCCGGTGCTTCGCGCCGGCCTCGCGGCGGCGGTTCATGGCCACGAACTTCCGGAAGCCCGCGATGGTCTGCTCCTCCAGGCCGAGATCGGTCATCAGCAGCATCTCGGGTTCGGCCGCGCGGCCGAGGCGCTTCACCTCCTCCTCGAAGACCGGGCCGACATCGCTGTAGCGCGGCACGTGCACCACGCGCGCCACGTCGGCGAAGCGGGCGGCGACGGTGGAGGCGCCGTAGCCGTCGAGGTCGTGATGGGTGATCTGGGTCAGGCGCACGCGCTGGGGTCTCGCTGGTGGCAGTGGGGCCGGTCTACGCCAGCGCGGCGGCGCAGGCGAGGGCGCCGCCTCCGCCCAATGTCCGGTTGCGCCCCCCGGGCGCATCGATCAATCCTCATCGCGGCGACAGGCCTTTCCGCGCACGCGTGCCCCCGGGAAGGCGCGCCGAGCACTCCGGAGGCGCGGCCGTGCACCTGCTGATCGTCGACGACCACCCGCTGTTCCGCGACGCGCTGGCGGCCACGATCCGCCTCGCCCACCCGGACGCGACCCTGCACGAGGCCGACGGCATCGAGCCGGCCTGCACCCTGCTCGCCGCCCATCGCGGCATCGACCTCACCCTCCTCGACCTGTCGATGCGGGGCGTCACCGGCTTCGACGGGCTGGTCACGATCCGGGCCCGTTTCCCGCGGACGCCGATCCTGGTGGTGTCCGGCCACGAGGACCCGCGGATCGCCCGGGAGGCGCTCCAGCACGGGGCGGCGGGCTTCGTCCCGAAGGCGATGGACAAGGCGACGCTGACCCGGGCGATCAGCGAGGTGCTGAGCGGCGCCCTGTTCGTCCCGCCGGGCCTCGACGCACCCGCCCCGGCGGCGCGCGCCAAGAAGGCGCCGCTGCCCGAGCGCGTGGCCCGGCT
Source organism: Methylobacterium amylolyticum (assembly GCF_030700245.1). Taxonomy (GTDB): domain Bacteria; phylum Pseudomonadota; class Alphaproteobacteria; order Rhizobiales; family Beijerinckiaceae; genus Methylobacterium. Next base: position 245,611 of record NZ_JAUYZI010000001.1, on the reverse strand, counting down.
GACGCCGCAGCAGCTCCGGGTGCTGACGATGATCCGCCAGGGCAAGCTCAACAAGCAGATCGCGCACGAACTCCAGGTCGGCGACTCCACCGTCAAGGCGCACGTCTCCGAGATCCTGCGCAAGCTCGAAGTCATCAGCCGCACGCAGATCGTGATCGACACGGCGGCGCTCGATTTCGAGCAGATCCACAACGCGCAGCCGGCGTGATCGACGGTCGCGCGGTCGACGTGCCCGCCCCGGCCCGGCATTCCGTGTGGAGGGGACTCGGGCCGCCGCCCACAGCATTAACCTTTCGTTAAGGACCCGATTGCCGCCGAGCCCCCGGCGTGAGACGTTCCGTTAACGAGAGCTTAACGGTCGGGTCACGGCGATGCGGTTCGCGGCTTCCACGGAGCGGGGTGCGGTGTCGTCCGCGGTGCGGTGCGCGCTGGCCGTGCTGGGCTTCGGCGCGATGATGGCGGTGCTGCCCGCGGCGGGGCAGACGCTGGCCTCCCTGCCGGCCGGCGGCAGCGGCCCGCAGGTCCAGGGCGACGCGCGGCCGATCGCGGCGTGGGTGACGTTCTGCCAGGGCTACGCCGCCGAGTGCGCCGTGAACCGCTCGGAGCCGGCGCGGATCACCCTGACGCCCACGGTCTGGAACACGATCGTGGCGGTCAACCGCCGGGTCAACAAGACCGTCCGGGCGATGACCGACATGGACCACCTGCACGTGGCCGACCGCTGGGACCTGGCCGAGGACGGCATCGGCGATTGCGAGGACTTCCAGCTCCTCAAGCGCCGCCTGCTCGCCGAGGCCGGCCTGCCGCGCCGGGCCATGCGCATGACCGTGGTCATCGACGAGAAGGGCGAGGGCCACGCCGTGCTCACCCTGATCACCGACCGCGGCGACCTCGTGCTCGACAACAAGACCGGCGCCATCCTGCCCTGGCACCGCACCGGCTACGTGTTCGTCAAGCGCGAGAGCCAGGACGCCGTCGCCTGGGTGTCGCTGGGCGGCGTCACCTCGCCGGTCACCACCGCCAACCGCTGACACCGCTCCCGGCCGTCGGGGCCGTCATGGCCGCCGTCCGTCTTCGCGAGCGGAGCGAAGCGATCCAGCGGCGCCACGCTTGCCGATCGCGCGCAGCCCTGGGTGGCTTCGCTCGCGATGGCGATGCAGGCGCGCCGAGACGATCAGCCCCAGAAGGCCCAATTCAAAAGAAATCAGCGCAGGTAGGTCGGCGCCACCCACCAGCCGGGCTGGGCGGCGCGCACCGCCCGCGCCGCGTCCACGGCGGCGCGCCGACCGGGGAAGAGCGCGAACACCGTCGCCCCCGAGCCGGACATGCGCGCGAGCCGGCAGCCGTTGGACCGCAGGGCGGCGAGCGCCGCGCCGATCACCGGGGCCACCGTGAGGGCGGGCCCCTCCAGGTCGTTGCGGGCCGGCGCCAGCAGGGCCAGCAGCGCCTCCCGGTCGAGCCCGGCCGGGACCGCCGGGTGGGCGGCGCCCGGCAGGGTCTGGCCGACCCTCAGCCCGAGCGCCCGGAACACCGGGGCGGTCGGCACCGGCACGCCGGGGTTGATGAGCACCGCGGGCAGCGGCGCCAGGCCCAGCGCCGGCCCGATCTCCTCGCCGGCCCCGCGCATCATCCGCGCCCGCGGCTCCAGGCAGACCGGCACGTCCGCCCCGGTCTCCCGGGCGGCGGCGACCACCCCCGGATGGTCGAGGGACAGGCCGTTGAGGCGCGCGAGCAGACGCAGCGCCGCGGCCGCGTCCGACGAGCCGCCGCCGATCCCCGCCGCCACCGGCAGGCGCTTGACGAGGTGGAAGGTTCCGAGCCGCAGGCCCGGCACCCGCGCGGCCAGCGACCGGGCGGCGCGCAGGACGAGGTTGTCGGCGTTCGGTCCCGCCGGGCCGGCGGTGGGGCCGCTCACCGTCAGGTCGAGGGCGCCGCCGGGATCGAGGGTCAGCCGGTCGCCGGTGCCGGCGAAGGCGACGAGGCTCTCCAGCACGTGGTAGCCGTCGCCGTCGCGGCGACCGAGGACGTGCAGGGTGAGGTTGACCTTGGCGGGCGCGCGGTCGGTGAGTGGGGGCACGGGACGTCCGCGGGCTGGAAGGGGATCGGCCCGGGCCTACAGGCCCGGTCTCGCACCGGCAAGGCGCCGGCCCTCAGAACGGATGGGGGCGGTAGGGCAGGGGCTCGCCGGGCCGGAGCTCGGTCAGATCCTCGGCGAGTTCGACCAGCCCGTCGCTGGCGGCGAGGCCGGAGAGCGCGCCGCCCGGCGCCGGCACCGCCTCCGCCGCACCGTCCGGGCCGGCGCGCAGGCAGACCCGCAGATACTCCCGGCGGCCGGCCCGCTTGGTCCGCGCGAAGCCGCTGCGGACGCTGAGCGGGGCCGGCGCGTCCGCCGCGCCGGAGAGGTGCAGGATCAAGGGCGCCAGGACGATCTGCGCCGTCACGTAGGCCGCGCCGGGATTGCCCGGCAGGCCGACGAAGGGCGTCCCGGCGACGATGCCGAGCGCGACCGGCCGGCCGGGCTTGATCGCCAGCCGCCAGATTGTCAGGGCGCCCGCGGCCTCGACCGCGGCGCGGACGTGGTCCTCCTCGCCGACCGAGACGCCGCCCGAGGTGAGGATCACGTCGTGGTCGGCGGCCGCGGCCGCGAGGCGGGCGCGCAGGGCCCCGGGCTCGTCGCGCAGGATCCCGAGATCGGTCGGGACGGCGCCGAGCCGGGCCAGGATCGCCGCCAGCATCGGGCGGTTGGCGTCGTGGATGCCGGCGGGGCCGGGGGCGTCGCCCGCCCCGGTCAACTCGTCGCCGGTGGAGAACAGCGCCACCCGCAGGCGCGCGCGCACCGGCAGCGCGGGGATCCCGAGCGCGGCGGCCAGCGCGAGGTCCCGGGGCGCGAGCCGCCGGCCCGCGGGGAGGGCGCGCGCGCCGCGGGCGACATCCTCCCCCGCCCGGCGCCGGTTGGCGCCCGGGGCGAGGCCGGGGGGCAGGGCGACCCCGTCGCCCGCCACCCGCACGTCCTCCTGCATGGCCACCGTGTCGGTGCCGGGCGGCATCGGCGCGCCGGTGAAGATCCGCACCGCCGCGCCGGGATCGGTCGCCGCCGGCGCGGTGCCGGCCGGGACGCGGCCGCGCACCGGCAGCACGGTCTCGCCGGGTCCCAGGGCGCTCGCGGCCACGGCGTAGCCGTCGACGGCGGCGTTGTCGAAGGGCGGCAGGTCGATCGGCGCGGCGAGGTCCGCCGCGAGGATCCGGCCGTCCGCCGCGGCGACCGGCACCGTCTCGATCCCCGCCAGGACCGGGAGGCGCGCGCGGATCAGCGCCAGCGCCTCGGCCACGCGCATCGGGACCGGCGCGGCGTCGAAGCAGTCGCGGCCTAGACGGCCCATCGCGGCCGCTGCGGGGTGTCGGGATCGCGGGAGGTCCAGGGCACCATCGGTCCGTGGGCTGTCTCGATGGAATCCGGCTTGGGGCAAGGCGGGCGGCGGATCAAGGGCCGCCCGTTGGATCGTCAGGGCTCCGAACTCGGGTCAACGCAGGCTTGGCAGCGGTGTTTGCGAGAGGCCCCGTCATTCCGGGACTGCGCAGCAGGGCCCGGAATCCAGAACCGCCCCGGCATGCCGGGCATGGCGCAAGACTCGGCGCGCAAGACTCGGCACTGTCAGCGGTTCTGGATTCCGGGCTCGCCTGCGGCGCCCCGGAATGACGGACTGCGTGTGAGAGAGGCGGCTGCATCTCTCACAGGTTGCTGGTCGTTACCCGAGTTCGGAGCCCTGGTTGGATCGTGCCGGTGGCGGCACCCGGGACAGCGATCCGTCTTGCCATGTCTTAGCGTTATGCTATTTCAGGCGCGTGAAGCGCATCGCTTTCAGCAAAGGCGCGCTCCGGACGCTGAGCCGGATGCCGACCAACGTCTCGCGGCCCATCCTGGACAAGCTTGCGCTCTACGCCGCCGATCCCGCCTCGCTCGCCCGGAACGTCAAGGCGCTGACGGGTGAACCCGGCGTGCTACGCCTGCGGGTCGGGGATTGGCGGGTCCTGTTCACGGAGGACGGCACCGTGATCGCCGTCATCCGCATCGCACCGCGCGGGCACGCCTATGATTGACGACGGAACGCCGCATCGCGCGGGCGACGAGACGCTGCTCCAGACGATCACGACGCGGGCCGGCGAGCGCCTCGTCGTCCTGCCCGAGCCCGATTTCAAGGCTCTCGTCGAGGCCGCCGAGGACGGGGCCGATCGCGCCGCGCTCGCCGAGTTCCGGCGGCGCTTCGCGGCGGGCGATGAGGAGCTGATCCCCGCCGCGATCGTCGAGCGCCTCCTCGCGGGCGAGAATCGCGTCCGGGTCTGGCGGGAGCATCGCGGCCTCACCGCCTCCCTGCTCGCCGAGCGGGCCGGGATCGCGCAGGCCTACCTGTCGCAGATCGAGACCGGCCGCCGGGACGGCACGGTCGAGACCTGTCGCAGGCTTGCCGACGCCCTGGGGATCGGCCTCGACGACCTGCTCGGGTGATGCGGTCCGCCGCCCGCCCGTTTGCGCAGGTTCATCCCGTGGGCGAGTGTGCCCGGCGATGACCGCGACCCCGCTCCCCTGCCAGCGCAGCCTGTTCGAGCTGCCCGCCCGCGTGAGCTACCTCGACGCGGCGGCGTGGTCGCCGCTGCCGCGAGCGGTGCGGGCCGCGGGCGAGGCCGGGATCCTGGTCAAGGCCCGCCCCTGGGAGCACCCGCGCGAAGCGATCCCCGCCGGGACCGAGCGGGCGCGCCGCGCCGCCGCCGGGCTGATCGGCGCGGAGCCGGACGACGTGGCGGTGGTGGGCTCGGTCGCCCACGCGGTCGCGATCGCCGCCCGCACCCTGGCGCTCCCGCCGTGCGGGCGCGTGCTGCGGGTGGCCGACGAGTTCCCCTCCCTGTGCCGCCCGTTCGACCGGCTGGCGGCGGAGGCCGGTCTCGTCGTCGAGGCCGTGCCGCGGCCCGCGGACGGCGACTGGACCGCGGCCCTGCTCGCGGCGATCGACCGGCCCGGCGCGCCGCCGCTGTCCGTCGCCACCCTCACGCCGCTGCACTGGAGCGACGGCACGGGGATCGACCTCGACCGGCTGGCGCCCGCGATCCGGGCGGCCGGCGCGGCGCTGGTCGTCGACGCCACCCAGGCGGCGGGCGCCGTCCCGGTGGACGTGGCGCGCTGGCGGCCCGACTTCCTCGCGTTCCCGACCTACAAGTGGGCGCTCGGCCCCTACGGCGTCGCCTTCCTCTACGCGGCGCCGGACCGGCAGGGCGGCCGTCCCCTGGAGGAGCGCGGCGGCGAGGCGGCGGCCCCCGGCGCCCGGCGCTACGACCGGGGCGAGGTGCACGATCCGGTCGCCCTGCCGATGGCCGCCGCGGGGCTGGAGCTGATCGCCGGCTGGGGTGTGCCCGCGGTGACGGCCCGGCTCGCGGCCCTGGTCGACCGCCTCGCCGAGGGCGCGGCCGGACTCGGGCTCCCGGTGACGCCGCGGACCCTGCGCGCGCCGCACATCCTCGGGCTGCGGCCCCCGGGCGGCGCGTCGCGGACCTCGTCGCCCGGCTCCGGGCCGAAGACGTCTTCGTCAGCGAGCGCCTCGGGGCGCTGCGCCTCAGCCCGCATGTCTGGGCCGACGAGGACGACATCGACCGCTGCCTCGCGGTTCTGGGCCGGGCGCTGCGGGGCTGACCGAGGGAATCCCGGCGCTCGCCCGCGTTCACCGCGCTCGTCCGCGTTCGGCCGGCCGGCGCTCACGGGGCGCTCACGGCGCCGATCGCCGCAGATTTCGTGCCCCGCCGCCCTGGCGGGCGGGCCCCGGCACGGTTACATAGGGCGGGCGGGGCTGCAGGGTTCGTCAGGAGCACTATCCCCGGGGCCTTATCGACTCCCTCGGGAGCTGTCCCTGGCCTCGTCCCTGGACTTGGCCAACACGGCGCCCACCTACGCTGTAGGTTTCCCGGGATCGATCCTCCAACGGCTCACGTGGCTCCGCACCCCATCTCTTCCGAACCCGGCGCGGCGACGGCCCGCAAGGCCGAGCTGCGCCGCGCCGCCCTGGCGGCCCGCGACGCCCTCGATCCGGAGGCGCGCCGCGCCGCCTCGGCCGCGATCACCCGCATCCTGATCGACCTGCCGGAGTTGAAGGCCGCCCGGCTGGTCTCCGCCTACTGGCCGATCCGCAGCGAGGTCGATCCGCGCGCGGCGGTGGAGGCGATGCTGGCCCGCGGCCAGCGCGCCGCCCTGCCGCAGGTGACGCCGGACGGGCTCGTGTTCCGCGCATGGCAGGCGGGCGACGCGCTGGTGGCCGGCCGGTTCGGCCTGAGCGAGCCCGATCCCGGCCTGCCCGAGGTCGAGCCCGACGCGATGATCGTCCCGCTCGCCGCCTTCGACCGCCTGGGCCAGCGCATCGGCTACGGCGCCGGCTACTACGACGGCGCCATCGCCCGGCTGTCGCGGGACCGCCCGGTCGTCACCGTCGGGGTCGGCTTCGCCGCACAGGAGGTCGAGCGGGTGCCGGCCGAGGCGCACGACCGCGCGCTCCGGCACGTCGTCACCGAGGCCGGCCCCGTGGTCCTGAGGACCGCGTAGGGCCATGCGGCTGCTGTTCCTCGGCGACGTCATCGGCCGCCCGGGCCGCGCGGTGGTCGGCGCGCACCTGCCGAAGCTGCGCGAGCGCTGGCGGCTCGACTGCGTGGTGGTCAACGGCGAGAACGCCGCGGGCGGCTTCGGCATCACCGAGGCGATCTGCGAGGAGCTGATCCTGGCCGGCGCCGACGCCGTGACGCTCGGCAACCACAGCTTCGACCAGCGCGAGGCGCTGGTGTTCATCGGCCGGCAGCCGCGCCTCGTGCGCCCGGCGAACTACCCGCCCGGCACCCCGGGCCGCGGCGCCACCGTGGTCGAGACGCAGGCCGGCGCCCGGGTGCTCGTCGTCAACGTGATGGGCCGCGTGTTCCTCGACCCGATGGACGATCCCTTCGCCGCGGTGGACCGGGAGCTGGACGCCTGCCCGCTCGGCGCCGCCGCCGACGCGGTGATCGTCGACGTGCACGCGGAGGCCACCAGCGAGAAGCAGGCGTTCGGCCACTTCCTCGACGGGCGGGCGAGCCTCGTGGTGGGCACCCACACCCACGTGCCGACCGCCGACCACCGGATCCTGCCCGGCGGCACCGCCTACCTGACCGATTCCGGCATGTGCGGCGATTACGACTCGGTGATCGGCATGCAGAAGGACGAGCCCCTGCGCCGGATGATCCAGAAGACCCCGGGCTCGCGCTGGGAGGTGGCCGGCGGCGAGGCGACCCTGTGCGGGCTGGCCGTCGAGACCGACGCGAACGGGCTCGCGACCCGCGTCGCCGCCCTGCGGCTCGGGCCGCACCTGGAGGAGAGCTGGCCGCGCTTCTGGGATTGAGGCCGGCCGGTCGCCGGTCCCGATCCGGGTGTGGCGCGGCGCGACTTGATCGCGCTGGGCCCTGCCGCCACAGTGCCGCCCGCCCAAGAACCCCCCGGCAGCCGGCTTCGCCTGCCCGATCCGAGGTGAGCGACCCCGATGGCCGCCCGCGCCGACACCGCCCGAACCCCGGAGAAGCCGCTGGCCAAGCCCGGCATCTACCTCGCGCGGATGGTCGTGTTCCTGATCCTCGTCGGGTTCCTCGCCTTCATCCTGTTCCGGCAGATCACTCCGGCCTTCCTGGCCAATCCCGGCCTCAACGGGCTGATCCTCGGCGTCCTGCTCATCGCGGTGCTCATCGCCTTCGGGCAGGTGATCCGGCTGTTCCGCGAGGCCGCCTACGTCAACGCGGTCGCCACCGGCGCCGCCGCCAAGCGCCCGCCGCGCCTGCTGCGGCCGATGACCGACGTGATCGCCGCGCGTGCCGAGGGCGCGATCCTGCCGGGCACGGCGGGGTTCCTCGACACCATCGCCGCCCGGCTCGACGAGGGCCGCGAGATCCTGCGCTACATCGCCGGCATCCTGATCCTGCTCGGCCTGCTCGGCACCTTCTGGGGCCTGATCGACACGCTCTCGGCGGTGGGCGGGGTGATCCGGGGCATGCGCGGCGGCGGCGACGCGGCGGTGATGTTCGACGAGCTGAAATCCGGCCTCGCGGTGCCGCTCTCCGGCATCGGCCTCGCCTTCTCGGCCTCGCTGTTCGGGCTCGCCTCCTCGCTGATCACCGGCTTCCTGGAGTTGCAGGCGGGGCAGGCCCATGCCCGCTTCCACAACGAGTTGCAGGACTGGCTGATGTCCGGCGCGGCGGTCGAGGCGCCGGCCGGGGCGGCCGCGATCCGCCCGGCCGCCGGGGCGCAGGAGCTGCGGGAGGCGATCGACCGCCTGAGCGCGCTGGTCGCCGAGGGCGGCGGCGGGCGGGCCGCGACGCTCGCCATGACCAACCTCGCCGAGGGCATCCAGGGCCTCGTCCAGCACATGCGCGCCGAGCAGCAGATGATCCGCGACTGGGTCGAGGCCCAGGCGAGCCGCGAGCGCGAGCTGAAGCAGGCCCTCGACCGTCTCGGGCGGGAGCGGGTCTGATGGCCTCGCTGGCGGGCCGGTCCCGGCGCGGCCTGAACGTCTGGCCGGGCTACGTCGACGCGCTGGCGACGCTGCTCCTCGCCGTGGTGTTCCTGATGACCGTGTTCGTCGTCGGTCAGTTCTTCCTGTCGCAGGAGCTGACCGGGCGCGACGCCACCCTGGCCAAGCTCAACCGCCAGATCGCCGACCTCACCGACCTGCTGGCGCTGGAGCGCTCGACCCGCCGCAGCCGCGACGACGAGGTGCAGGCGCTGCGCACCACGCTGGCCGGGGTCGAGGCGGACCGCGACCGGGCGAAGATGCAGGCGGAGGCCGCCACCGTCAGCCAGGGGGCTGCGGGCACCCTCGACAGGCAGCTCGAGACCGAGCGCAACGCCACGAAGCGCGCCCAGTCGCAGGTCGACCTGCTGAACGAGCAGATCGCCGCCATGCGCCGCCAGCTCGCGGCCCTGGAGGACGCGCTCGCGGCATCCGAGACCCGCGATCGGGAGAGCCAGGCGCGGATCGCCGAGCTCGGCAGCCGCCTCAACGTCGCGCTCGCCCAGAAGGTGCAGGAACTCGCGCGCTACCGCTCCGACTTCTTCGGCCGGCTGCGGCAGATCCTCGGCAACCGCCCCGACATCCGCGTGGTCGGCGACCGGTTCGTGCTGCAATCCGAGGTGCTGTTCCCGGCGGGCTCGGCCGCCCTCAAGCCTGAGGCCGGGCCGGAACTCGACCGGATCGCCGGGGCGATCCAGGAGCTGGCCAAGCAGATCCCGGCCGACCTGCCCTGGGTGCTGCGGGTGGACGGCCACACCGACGCGCGGCCGATCAGCACCGGGCAGTTCCCCTCGAACTGGGCGCTCTCGGCCGCCCGCGCCATCGCCGTGGTCCAGTACCTCGCGGGCAAGGGCATCCCGCCGCAGCACCTGCTGGCCGGCGCTTTCGGCGAGTTCCAGCCGCTCGACGGCGGCACCACGGAGGAGGCCTACGCGCGCAACCGCCGGATCGAGATGAAGCTGACGGAGCGGTAGGCCGCCTCGTAGCGTTTTCGGGTGAAGGGTTCGGGTCGACGCCCTCCGTCTTTGCGAGCGGAGCGAAGCAACCCAGCGGCGCCAACCTCCGAGAGCGCGCGCTGCCCTGGATCGCTTCGCTGGCGCTCACGATGACGGCGTGGGCCCGGATCCCGAAAAGCCCGTCAGCCGGACGCCGCATCACTCCGCCAGCGCCTCCTTGTAGGCGAACAGGCCGGGCGTGCCGCCGGTCATCACGAACAGCACGGCCGAGCCCGCCGGGTAGCGCCCCGCCCGCACGTCGTGCAGCAGCCCTGAGAACGCCTTGCCGCTGTAGACGGGGTCGAGGAGCTTGCCCTCGGTCCGCGCCATCAGCCGCACGGCCTCCAGCATGCCCGCGGTGGGGATGCCGTAGCCGGGGCCGCGGTGGGCGCCGTCGAGGTTCACGTCCGCCTCCGTCAGCCGGGCCTCGGCGCCGATCAGGGCGAGCGTGGCGTTGGCCTTCTCCAGCACCTCGGCTCGGGCGCGCGGCTCCTCGGCGAGCACGGCGTAGGACTTGGCGAGGCGGGGGTCGCGGCCCATCGCGGCGAGGCCGGCCGCCAGCCCGGCATGCGTGCCGGCGCTGCCGTTGGCGGTGACGATCTGCGCGAACGCGACGTCCATGTCCGCCGATTGCGAAAAAATCTCGGCGGCGCAGGCCGCGTAGCCGAGGCAGCCGGTCGGGCTCGACCCGCCGGAGGGGAACACGTAGACGCCGCGGCCCGCCCCCCGCAGGTCGGCGGCCCGGGCCTCGGCATGGGCCAGCGAGTCGGCATCCCCCGGCAACTCGTGCACGGTGGCGCCGAACAGGTCGTCGAGCAGGCGGTTGCCGCTGCCGGTGTAGTCCGGGTCCTGGCGCGGCACGCTGCGTGTCAGGAACAGCTCGCAGGCGAGGCCCGCCCGCGCCGCCGCGGCGGCGGTGAGCCGGGCGTGGTTCGATTGCAGAGCGCCCACCGTCACCACGGTGTCGGCGCCCTCGGCGCGGGCGGCGCCGAGCAGGAATTCGAGCTTGCGCAGCTTGTTGCCGCCGAGCCCGATCCCGGCCACGTCGTCGCGCTTCGCGTAGAGGCGCACGCCGTTCAGCGCGTCGCCCAGCGCCCGGCCGAGGCCGTCGAGCGGCTCGATCGGGGTCGGCAGGGTCAGGAGCGGCAGGCGCGGGAAGCGGGCGAGGTCGAGCATGCCCCCCGCTTACGCCTTCGCCCGGCCGGGATGAACCCGCGCCGAGCGGCGGCAAAGAACTATTCCGCGGCGGTGATCGGGGCGGGCCGCGCCTTGGCGCCCTTGCCGCGGGCGGTCTCGTCCAGGGCGTCGGTGAATTGCAGGTTCGCGAGCTGCGCGTAGAGCGCGCCCTGCGCCAGCAGGCTCTCGTGGGTGCCGGTCTCGACGATGCGGCCGTCGTCGAGCACCAGGATGCGGTCGGCGGCGCGGATGGTGGCGAGGCGGTGGGCGATCACCAGCGTGGTCCGCCCGCGCATCAGCGTGTCGAGGGCCGCCTGCACCGCCCGCTCCGATTCGGCGTCGAGCGCCGAGGTCGCCTCGTCCAGCAGCAGGATCGGCGCGTCCTTGAGGATGGCGCGGGCGATGGCGATGCGCTGGCGCTGGCCGCCGGAGAGCGTCACGCCGCGCTCGCCCACCTGCGTGGCGTAGCCCTGGGGCAGGGCCGAGACGAAGCCGTGGGCGTTGGCGAGCTCGGCCGCGCGGCGCACGTCGGCCTCGCTGGCGTCGGGGCGGCCGTAGCGGATGTTGTCGAGGACGGAGCCGGAGAAGACCGTCGGGTCCTGCGGCACCAGGGCGATGCGGGCCCGAAGCGCCTCCGGATCGACCGTCGCGACGTCGACCCCGTCGACCAGCACCCGGCCGCCCTGCGGATCGTAGAAGCGCAGCAGCAGTTGCAGCACGGTCGACTTGCCGGCCCCCGAGGGCCCGACCACGGCGATGCGCTCGCCGGGCGCCGCCGCGAAGCTCAGGCCGTCGAGGGCCATGTAGCCGGGCCGGGTCGGGTAGGCGAAGCGCACGTCCTCGAAGGCCACCGCGCCGCGGGCGGGCTCCGGCAGCGGCAGGGCCGGGCTCGGCGCGCGGATGGCGGGCTCGGCCGCGAGGATCTCGGTCAGCCGCTCGGCCGCGCCCGCCGACATGGCGAGGTCGCCGTAGACCTCGGAGAGCTGGCCGAGCGCGCCCGCGCCGAACACCGCGTAGAGCACGAACTGCGAGAGCTGGCCCCCGGTCATCGCGTGGGAGAGCACGCCTTGCGCCCCGTACCACATCACCCCGACCACCGAGGCCGAGATCAGGAGGATGGCGACGCCGGTGAGCAGCGCCCGCGCCCGCGTCGAATCGCGCGAGGCGGCGTAGGCCTCCTCGGAGGCGGCCCGGAACCGCTCGGCGGTGGCCGCCGAGCGGCCGAAGGCCTGCATGGTGCGCACCGCGCCCACCGCCTCGGCGGCGTAGGCGGAGGCGTCGGCGAGCCGGTCCTGCGCGGCGCGGGAGCGGCGGCGCACGCCGCGGCCGGAGACGATCAGCGGGAAGACGATGAGGGGGATCGCCGCGAGCACCAGCACCGACAGCCTGGGGCTCGTGACCACCATCATCGCGGTGGCGCCGATGAACAGGAACAGGTTGCGCAGCAGAATCGAGACCGAGACCCCGAAGGCGGCCTTGATCTGGGTGGCGTCGGCGGTGAGGCGCGACACGATCTCGCCGGCCTGCGCCCGATCGAAGAAGGCGGGATCGAGGGTGGTCAGCCGCGCGAACACGGCGGAGCGGAGATCGGCCACCACCCGCTCGCCGAGGGTGACCACCGTGTAGACCCGCGCCGCGCTCGACAGGGCGAAGGCCACCACGACCCCGAGCAGCGCCAGGAAGTAGGCGTCGATGACCTCCGACCCGTCGGCGGTGAAGCCGTGGTCGATCACCCGGCGCAGGGCGATCGGCACCACGAGGGTCGAGGCGGAGGCGCAGGCGAGCGCCACGAGGCCGGCCAGGATCCGGCCGCGGTAGCGGAGGGCGAACGGGATCAGCGGCTTCAGCGCGCCGAGCGGTGCCTTCGGCCTGCCCCCCGCGGCGGCGTTCTTCCGTCTGGCCATCATGCCTCTTCGTGCACGTTCGTCGCGGCGCTTGTTCCGGCCGGGCGCCTGCGATATACGCCGGCCCTCATCCGATTGCGCGTGTTCAATGGCCGCGGGCCGCCACCACGGTCGGCTTGCCCGTGCCGTTGACACGAACCCACCGTTCGGCGCAACCGCGCGACATCTTCCGCATTCCGGGCCGGGCGGCGCCTCCTGCGCCTCCCGCCGGCGTGCCAGCTCAGGGACGACAGGTCATGGCGAAGGACGCGGCCGCGAAGGCCAAGGGGACCGAGCACCCCGACTACCACTTCATCAAGGTCGTGATGACCGACGGTACCGAGTACCGGACCCGCTCGACCTACGGCAAGGAGGGCGACACCCTCAACCTCGACATCGACCCGCTCACCCACCCGGCCTGGACCGGCGGCGAGCAGAAGATGCTCGACCGCGCCGGCCGCGTCTCGCGCTTCACCTCGCGCTTCGGCAACCTCGGCCGCCGCTGATTCTGTCTCGGGACGTTCGGCGCGGTCCCTCGGGGGCCGCGCCGGGATGGCGGGCGGTCGGGATGGCGGGCGGTCCTGCGGGGCCGCCCGTTCGCGTTCGCGCGGCCGGATCGTCCGCCTCAGGCCTGCCGCGCCAGGAAGGCCGAGCGCAGCAGCCCCTGCTGGGCGGCGACGGGGCTCTCCACCGGCCGGGGCGTCGGCCGGTCGTCGGCGATCAGCGCGTCGAGGTGGAGGATGCGGGCGTGCAGCCGGCGGGCCCGCAGCACGAGCTGCTGGAGGCGGACCGGCAGCAGGGTGAAGGCGTCGGCCTTCGGCGGCTCGGTGGCGCCGAGCTTCACCCGGTGCTTCTCCAGGAGCGCCTGGGCCGGCGTCATCTCGCCCTCGGCCACCGCGCGCTGGACCAGCAGCCACGAGGCGATCTGCATCAGGAGGGTGGTGAGCCGCATGCTCTCGGCGGCGTAGCTCAGCGTCGCGTCGCGGGAGACGAGCCGCGACTCGTCGCGGCCGTCGCCGTCGAGATAGGCCGCCGTCTCCTCGACCAGCGTCATCCCGTCCCGGAACAGCGTCCGGAACGCGTCGGACGCCACGTAGGTCCGGCCGAAATCGACCCAGTCGCGCTCGTCCCGGAACGTGACGTCGAACCCGTTCATCGTGCCTCCTGTGCCGCTTCGCGGCCCTGACCGTCCCGAACCGGAACAGGCCGGCCGGGCTTCGCGGACGACGGCGCAATCCTAGCGCCGAACGCCGGGTCGCGCAGGGTTCATCGGTCCTTAACCTTAACGTGCCGGGATCGCGACAGGTCCGGCGCGACCGCGTCGCCGGTGCCCGCCGCGCGGGCGGCGCGCCTCTCCGGGCCGCTTGGACGTTGCCGCCGAGCCACAGTGCCGCGCCCGCTGCGCGCCGGGTGCGCCGGCGCACGCCCGCGCCACATTCCGGCCCCTTCATTAGAGAACCTTAACGGCAACCCGACAGGGTGCGGCCACCCGTTCTTCCCGACGCCGCACGTCCCCCCGAACACCCGGAACAGAGCCAGCGACCGATGCGCAGACAGGCACCCGCCCGGTACACCACGCTCCTCGGCCTCGCCGCCCTGGGCACGCTCGGCCTCGCGCCGGCGGAGGCCCGCGAGCCGGCCGGCTACGCCCAGGCCGAATGGGCCCAGGACTACGCCGTCCCGGCCACGATGCAGGTGCAGCGCGCGACGGTGCCGATCCTCTCGGCGCAGACGGTGGCGGCCACCGAGCAGATGGCCGAGCGCTACAAGGGCATCGTCGCCCGCGGCGGCTGGCGCCCGGTCTCCGGCGCCGAGAGCCTGCGCATCGGCGCCCGGGGCCCGGCGGTGGCGGCGGTGCGCCAGCGCCTGATCGTGACCGGCGACCTCGACCCGGCGGCCGGCGGCTCCGGCGTCTACGATTCCTACGTCGCCGCCGGCGTGAAGCGCTTCCAGGCGCGCCACGGCCTCAGCCAGACCGGCGCGATGAGCGCGGCCACCCAGCAGGCGATGAACGTGCCCGCCGACGTGCGCCTGCGCCAGCTCGAGATCAACGTGGTGCGCCTGCGCTCCTACTCGGGCGATCTCGGCCGGCGCTTCGTGATCACCAACATCCCCGCCGCGCTGGTCGAGACGGTCGAGAACGGCCAGGTCGTGACGCTGCACGCCGCCGGCGTCGGCAAGATCGACCGCCAGTCGCCGATCATGAACACCAAGGCGACCCAGATCAACTTCAACCCGACCTGGACGGTCCCGGCTTCCATCGTGAAGAAGGACCTCATCCCGAAGATGCAGAAGGATCCGAACTACCTCTCGGACAACAAGATCCGCATCCTGTCGGGCGGCGGCGAGATCTCGCCGAAGTCGGTCAACTGGTTCTCGGACGAGGGCACCCGCTACACCTACCGGCAGGATTCGGGCGCCGACTTCAACTCGATGGGGATCGTGCGCATCAACATCCCGAACCCGTACGGCGTGTTCATGCACGACACCAACACGAAGGGCGTGTTCGGCGACGACTTCCGGTTCATCTCCTCGGGCTGCGTGCGCGTGCAGAACGTGCGCGAGTACATCACGTGGCTCCTGAAGGACACGCCCGGCTGGGGCCGCCAGCAGGTCGAGGAGGCGATCGAGAGCGGCAAGCGCATCGACGCGACGCTGACGCAGCCGGTGCCGGTCTACTGGACCTACATCACCGCGTGGTCGACCCCGGACGGCCTCGTCCAGTTCCGCGACGACATCTACAAGCGCGACGGCGTGAACGTGCCCTCGACGATCAGCGCCCCGACTCCGGTCGCCAGCGCCGAGTCGACCATGCCGCAGACCTTCGATCCGGACGATCAGGACAACTGATTTTTTCGAGACTTGGCGTCGTCGCCCCGGCGGCGGCGCGCGCTCCGCACAATCGACCCTACACAGGCCCGCCCCCGCCGAGGCGGGCCTTTTTCATGCCAGCGTCACGCGGCGGTCGCCTGAGCCTGCTTCACCGTCCAGACCGACCCGAGGAGCCGCCGATGCCGCCCGCCAGCCTCACCCGCCGCGAGACCGTCGCGGGCGCCGCCGCCCTCGCCCTGGTCGCGGGCCGGGCCGCGGCGCAGACGCCGCCCGAGGCCACCGGCACCGTCTCCGTCGCCGACCCGTCCGGCGCCCGCGCGCCGTTGCCCGGCGCGCTGGTCTCCAACGGCCGCGAGGTGGTGCGCACCGACGCCGGGGGCCGCTACCGGCTGCCGATGCCCGGCGACGGCGCGGTGTTCGTGATCAAGCCGCGCGGCTACGCCCTGCCGCGGGACGCCGACAACCTGCCGCGCTACGGCTACATCCACCAGCCGGAGGGCACGCCGGCCGCCCTCGGCCTGCGCTACCGCGGCCTCGCCCCGACCGGGCCGCTGCCCGCCGCCATCGACTTCACCCTGACGCGCTCGGAGGAGCCGGACGATTTCGACGTCCTGCTGTTCACCGATCCGCAGCCCGAGAGCCGGCACGAGCTCGGCCACGTCCGCGACACCGCAGTCGCCCGGGCGATGGCGATCCCCGCCGCGTTCGGCATCACCACCGGCGACGTGCTGTTCGACGACCTGTCGCTCTACGGGCGCTCGAACCGGATCGTCGGGCGGATCGGCGTGCCGTGGTACAACCTGCCCGGCAATCACGACCTCAACATGCAGGCGCCGGACGCCCGCTACAGCCGCGAGACCTGGAAGCGGGTGTTCGGGCCGCCGAGCTACGCCTTCCACCACGGCCGCGCGCTGTTCATCCTGCTCGACAATGTCGAGTGGTTTGGGCCGCCGGTGCCGGTGGGTTCGAACAGCTATCGCGGCCGGATCGGCGAGGCGAACCTCGCCTTCGTGCGCAACCTGCTGGCGGAGACGCCGCCCGAGACGCTGATCGTGCTCGCCACCCACATCCCGCTCTGGACCGACGCGGATCCGGACGCGCGCAACACCACCGCCGACCGCGACGCGCTGCTCGACCTGCTGCGCGGACGCCGGGTGCTGAGTCTGGCCGGCCACACCCACACCACCGAGCATCATTATCCGGCCGAGGATCACCACCACCACGTGCTCACCGCGGTCTCCGGCTCGTGGTGGAGCGGCCCGGACACGCGCACCGGCATCCCCTGCGCCGACAGCCGCGACGGGACGCCGAACGGCTTCCACGTGCTGTCGGTTCGCGGCACCGCCTTCACGACCCGCTACGTCAGCGCGCAGGGCGAGCCGGATCCGGCGATGCGGATCCTGTTCGAGAGCGAGCCGCGGGCGGGGGCGCCCGAGATGGTGCGGGCCAGCCTGCCCCTGCACGCCCTGCGCCCGCCGGTGCCCCAGGACGCGCTCGCGGACACCGAGATGGTCGTCAACGTGTTCGACGGCGGCCCGCGCACCCGCCTGACCTGCCGGATCGGCGACGGCCCGCCCCTGGCGCTGACCCGCACGCGCCGGCCCGATCCGTTCGTCACCGAACTCTACGCCCGCTATCCGGACGCGAAGAAGAGCTGGGTGAAGGCGCTCCCGTCGAGCCACATCTGGACCGCACGGCTCCCCGCCGACCTCGCCCCGGGGGCGCACCGGGTGATCGTGGAGGGCTCCGACGAGTACGGCCGGCCGCTGCGGTCGGCGGTGGTGCTGGAGGTGACGGGCGCGCGCGGCTAGAGCGCTCTCCGCCGAGGGGGACACCGGCTCGGCGCGAGAGAGCGCGTCAGAACGAAGGCTTGGAGCCGTGCACGTTGGCAACGCGCACGGTCCACGACGCGGCGAGCCGAGGGGCGTTTCCGACCCTCCACCTCAGGATGAGGGGGCTGGTGGGATCGGCCGATCCAAACGCCGAACTGTCGTGGACCGTGGGCAACGCGATCGGGAACGGCTCCAGCGCCGCGGTCCCTTCGGCCGCGGAACCGCCCGTGCGGCGACCCGTTGGTCACCGAACCCCACAACCTCAGGCACCAGCATCCCAGGAGCAGCCTCATGGCCAATCCCGGCATTCCCGATCCCGTCCCGGGCGACCTGCCGCCGCCGCCGGCACCGCCCGACGAGGAGCCGGACATCGGTCCGACCGGGCCGCGCACCCCCTATCCTGTGAACGATCCCGGCGTCGGCGAGCCCGGCGGTCCCGGCTCCGAGCCCGACGTGTTCCCGGGCAACCCGACCGACCCCGGCACGCGGATGTAGGCGGGGTTCAGTGCCCCCCGTGCGAGGCGCGCACGTCGCGGGGCGCGTTGAGGATCTCGGAGAGGCTCGTCGCGACGTGGCGGGCCTCCTCGTCCGTCAGGCGCAACTGGAACGGCGGCAGGGCCCCGGCCTGGAGCGCGACCACCGCCTGCCCCTGCTCGTCGGTGCCGACCTCGATCGCCGAGGAGGTCACGTCGAGCATGGCCATGTCCTCCTCGGTCAGCGGTTCGGCCATGTCCGGATCGTCGGTGTCGTCGATGGCCGTGAGGAGCTGGCCCACGGCCCGCACCAGGGCGCGGGCGGCGCGGGCGTCCATCACCACCGCCGTGGCCTGATCGTCCTTCTGGAACGAGAGCTGGATGTTCGCGCCATCCAGCGAGACCGAGATGCCTGCCATGTACCGTCCGAAGCCGCGTGCCCTGCGAGTTATTTGCGGGACGTCGCCCGGCGGCGTCTGCCCGCCCGGCGCTGGCTCCCGCGGAGGCTCTAACTGCCTGTCCGTGCTCCGTATATGCATCGGTCGGCCCCGGAATCACAGGGGCGCGCGCGCGTCCGGCCGTCCCATCCCGCCCCGATGCGACGGAGTCGGCGGGCCGGGCCGCCTTGTTGCGGCCGCAGGGAACGCCTAAATAGGGGCTCGGGGGGCGTACCCACGAAAGACCGACGCGGGCTCAAGGTCCTGCGTCTCACGCCCCACCGCTCTGGCCAACACCCAGAAAGTCGGTCGTGCTCACCGCGGCGATTTCGCTGCGCGCTCGACCTATGGACGAACGAGGTACACTACGTGAATACCGGTACTGTTAAGTGGTTCAACGAGACCAAGGGCTACGGCTTCATTCAGCCCGACGATGGCGGCAAGGACGTGTTCGTCCACATCTCGGCCGTCGAGCGCGCCGGCATGCGCAACCTGATCGAGGGCCAGAAGGTCTCCTACGAGATCCTGACGGACAAGCGCAGCGGCAAGGACGCTGCGGGCAACCTTCAGGCGGCCTGACCGCCTAGGTTCCCAGCCGGACCGCTCGCAGCGGTCCGCACCGCGCTCTGCCGTCCCGGACGCGCGTCGCCCGGGACAGCCCAGGAATTGCCGAGACCTTCATCGCGGGGATCGTCAAGCGGACCGCCAATCCCGACGCATCGCCGACCCAACAACCAGAAACGACGCCGCGCGCTCCGATGCGCCGGTCCAGACAAGAAAAGACACACCATGTTGTTCGAGTACACGCGGCGCCGCGGCGCCCGCTCCCCCGTCACCGACGCGCCGACCTTCCGGGTCGGCCGGCTGGCCAAGGCCGCGACCGCCGACCGGGCGGGCACGGACCTGAGCCACCTCATCGATCGGTCCTACAACTACCATTCGCCCCGCGAGCTGCACTGGCATCTCGCCGACCGCCTCGGCCTCGCGCCGGGCGCCGTGACGCTGCGCGAGACCGCCGCGGCCTGACCGGGCACGGCGGCCGGGCGCCTTGGGCGGCCCGCGCGGCGCGCTTGCAGGCCGGAGCGCCGCTCAGACGGTCCGGCCGCGGCCGCCCCAGGCGGCGAGCACCGGATCGCGCAGGGACGACGGTGCGGCGAGCAGTTCGCCGTGGACCGGCACCGCCTTGTTGTAGATCGTGGGCTGCCCGGCGAGGTCGCAGACCGTGCCGCCGGCCTCCCGCAGCACGAGATCGGCCGCCGCGAGATCCCAGTCGCGGGCGTCCGAGGACACCAGACCGACATCGACCGAGCCGTCCGCCACGCGCACCAAGCGCAGGGCGAGCGACGGGATCCGCTCGATCCGGGTGAAGTCCGGGTCCGGCCCGGCCCCCCGGGTGAGCCGGTCGAGCATCGGCTTCGGCCCGGTGATCCGGGCCCCCCGGAGCGCCGAAGGCTCGGACGCGGCGATCGGCGCCCCGTCCCGGGTCGCGCCGCGGCCCCGCACCGCCTCGTAGGCGGTGCCCAGCGCCGGCGCGTGGACGAAGCCGATCAGCGGCTCGCCTTGCGACAGCAGCGCCACGGCGATCGACCAGTCCGGGTGGCCCGACAGGAAGGCGCGGGTGCCGTCGATCGGGTCGACGATCCACACCAGATCGCGGCCGATCCGGGCCGGATCGTCGGCCGTCTCCTCGGAGAGCCACGCCGCCCGCGGCACGAGTTCGCTCAGCCGGATCTTCAGGAAGGTGTCGACCGCCACGTCCGCCTCGGTCACCGGCGAGCCGCCGGCCTTCGACCAGATCCGGGCCGTGGTCTGGCCGCCCTCGCGGAAGTACGGGCGCGCGATGTCGGCGGCCTCGCGCATCACCGCGCGGAGTTCCGGCATCAGGGCGGAGATCGCCGCCTCGTCGATGGGTTCGGGCATCGCGCTCCGGTCGGGCTCGTCGGGCGGCACGGCTCCGTCCGCGCCGCGCGGACGACCGGGACGGCGGACTCGCGAGCGGGTGGCGGGGGCTGGGGCCGCGCCCCGGGGAAGGCCCCGTTCTAGGCCGCGGACCGGGGCGCCACAAGGACGATGGCCGCCCGCGACCACTCGGGATTGTCGCGCCTCCGACGCGCGGTCGCGCCTCGACCCCACGACTTTGCGCGGTCCGGGCAAGGAAATGTTGAGCATTCAAGGAAGCATTGAGCATTCCCCAAATGACGGCCCTGTCCAGAATCGCTTAACGACGGCTCTTAAGCCGCGCGGAGGGGTTCGGATGCGATCTTGCTCGGCATAACGGACGGTCCGTCAGAGACCGCCACTTGCGACAGGGATGCGGACAGATGAAAACGTCGATCTTCTCGGAGCAACTGTCGGGCGCCCAGCCGGTGCAGAATGCGCAGACGTCGTTCAGCTTCACGCCCTCCGCCCTGCCGGTGATCGGCCGGTGCCCGGGCGCGCGCTGCGCGGCGGGCGTCGCGCTGGCCTACGCCACCGACGAGGCGGAGAGCTGCGGCGAGGACCGGTTCAGCCTGCTCCTCGTCGACGGCGAGGGCGACGTGCTGCAGCGTCTCGGGGTGTTCCACGAGGACGAGGTGGTGGCGGTGTGGCGCGACCTCGCGGCCCAGGCCGGGCTCGTGCGGATGATCGTGCGCGAGGACGGGATGCTGACCCCGGTGTCGCAGCAGATCGGCCGGCTGGTCCTCGGGCGCACGCGGACCCGCCGCCGCCACGCCGGCCTCGGGCAGCGCCGCCCGCGCTTCCTCGCCCGCCGCAAGACCGGCCGCCTCCCGGCCCGCCCTCTGATCTTCCGCGGCGAGCACGAGATCATCGCCCGCTCGTGAGCCGCCCGCCGGCCCGGGGCCGGATGCGGGGCCCGCGCCTCAGGACAGATTGCGGACCAGCGCGTCGGCGGCGAGGCCCGCGAACAGGATCAGCCCGGCGTCCCGGTTCGAGCGGAACAGCCGCAGCGCCCCGCGCCCGTCGCGCTCGCGCAGCCGCAGGATCTGCCAGCCGAGATGCGCGGCGAAGGCCGCCACCCCGAGATACCCGATCCAGCCCGCCCCGGCGCCCCGCGCGGCCAGCGCGACGAGGAGCGCGGCGAGGCCGTAGCACAGGCCGATCGCGGGCTTGAGCCGCCGCCCGAACAGCCGGGCCGAGGAGCGGATCCCGACGACCTCGTCGTCCTCGATGTCCTGCACCGCGTAGATCGTGTCGTAGCCGATCGTCCAGGCGATGGTCGCGGCGTAGAGCAGCAGCGCCGGCGGGTCGAGCCGGGCGAAGACCGCGGCCCAGCCCATCAGCGCGCCCCAGGCGAAGGCCAGCCCGAGCACGAGCTGCGGCAGCGGCATCACCCGCTTCATGAACGGGTAGATCGCCACCGGCACCAGCGAGCACAGCCCGATGCCGATCGCCGCCTCGTTGAACTGGAGCAGCACGGCGAGGCCGACCAGCGCCTGCGCCACGAGGAACAGCGCCGCGTGGCGCGGCCGGACCTGGCCGGAGGGGAGGGGGCGTCCGCGGGTGCGCTCGACCTGCGCGTCGAGATCCCGGTCGGCGATGTCGTTGTAGGTCGAGCCCGCCCCGCGCATCGCCACTGCGCCGACTAGGAACAGCAGGCAGTGCCAGGGATCGGGGAAGGGCTGGTCCGCCCGGATCGCGGCGAGCGCCGCCGACCACCAGCAGGGCAGGAGCAGCAGCCACCAGCCGATCGGCCGGTCGATCCGGGCGAGCCGCAGGTAGGGCCGCCACGCCCGCGGGGCGCGCCGGTCGACCCAGTGCCCGGCCACCGCGTCGGCGGGGCGTCCGTCCACGGCGGCCCCGCCGCTCACGGGACGGCCGGGCTCAGAGGGCGCCCTGGGGAAGCTTGAAGCTGCCGGTGAGGCCGGGGCCGCCGAGCAGGCCGCCGCCGCCGCCGTTCTGGGCCTGGGCGCGGGCCTGCGCCTCCATCTTGGTCGCCTGGGCCGCGACGCCGCAGATCTTGGTGCGGATGCCAGCGACCTTCTGGTGGTCGGCCTTGAACCCCTCGGCGAACGAATCCGGGATCGAGCACCACTCCTTGTTGGCGGCGATCCACTTCATGCCCTCGGTGCCGTTGGTGACGAGCCGGCCGAACAGCGAGCAGGCCTCCTGCGGCGTCATCTTCTTCTTCGACTGCGAGGCGGTGTTGGCCTTGGAGATGAGCTCCTTGCGCTCCGCCAGGGTCTTCTGGATGCCGCCGCACTCCGCCGCCGCCTGCGCGAGGGCGTGGCCCGAGACCAGCATCCCGCCCGCGAGGGCCGCCGCCCCCAGCACCAAGCTCCTGTTCACCATGCCCTCGACTCCCCCGACGCCGCGCTCGAGGCCGCACGCGGCGGTCTCCGAATCCGTCCCCCGGGTTCTCCATAGGAATGTGGCGTCAATCGAGCGGTAGTCCCCCTGGCCGGCGGCCCTGTGCGCGGCCGGCCGAAATGCCGCGCGCGTAACCCTTTCGCAACACATTCCGGGGCAGCGCCCCGCGTTGACAGGCAAGGGGCGAGGCGCGACCACCCCGCCATGCCGGCCTACGACTTCAAAGCCCCGCGCCTCCACGTCGCCGCCGACCTCGGAGCGGGCACGGTGCTGCCCCTCGACCGGGCGCAGGCCAATTACCTGCTCAACGTCCTGCGCCGCGGGCCGGACGACCCGGTGCTGGTGTTCAACGGCCGCGACGGCGAGTGGCGCGCCGGCCTCGTGCAGACCGGTCGCAAGGCCGCGGCGCTCCGCGTCGTCGGGCAGACCCGTCCCCAGACCCGGGCGCCCGACCTGCACTACCTGTTCGCGCCGCTGAAGACGGCCCGGCTCGACTACCTCGCGCAGAAGGCGGTGGAGATGGGGGCCGGGGTGATCCGCCCGGTGATCACCCGCTACACGCAAGGGGAGCGGATCAACGTGGAGCGCCTGCGCGCCAACGCCCTGGAGGCGGCCGAGCAGTGCGGCGTGCTGGCGCTGCCGGCCATCTCGGAGCCGGTGCGGCTGGCCGCCGCGCTGGCCGACCTCGCGAGCGACCGCCTGCTGGTGTTCTGCGACGAGGACGCGCCGGTCGCCGATCCGGTCCGCGCCCTGCGTGCGGCCGCCGATCCCGCCGCGGCACCGCCGCTCGCGGTGCTGGTCGGTCCCGAGGGCGGCTTCTCCGAGGAGGAGCGCGGGCTGATCCGGGCGCGGGCCAACACCGTCGCCCTGTCGCTCGGCCCGCGGATCCTGCGGGCGGACACCGCCGCCGTGGCGGTGCTCGCCCTCGTCCAGGCCGTCCTCGGCGACGGACGCTGAGGCCGGGGCGATGTGCGCCCGCGCACATCGGGCGCCGGACGCGGGACGCTAGGGCCCGGTTCGGCCGTGCAGGGGGGCGGCCGGCCCCGGGGTTCGCGTTGTCGGTTCCCGACGGCTCGATTATGTCCGGTGCTCGGACGCCCTCGGCGCCGCGTTCGCGCGGCCCGGTGGCCTCCCGTCCGGACCCCGGTTCGCGGGACGGGGTTGAACCGGACGGAACCGTCGGATCTTCCGGCGCGCCTCCATCCGAGCACGGTTTCGAACGCACGGGCAGGCAAGCGCATGGCGCGCGACTCCGACGACACCACGCCGCTGACCTCGCGGACGGAACTGATCGACTGGTTCGCGGCCGGCGAGAAGCCGCGCGCGCGCTTCGCGATCGGCACCGAGCACGAGAAGATCCCGTTCTACCGCGAAACCCGCAAGCCGGTGCCCTACGCGGGCGAGGCCGGCATCCGGGCGCTCCTCGAAGGGCTCGCGCGCGAGACCGGCTGGGAGCCGATCACCGATCTCGGCAACATCATCGGTCTCCACGGCGCCGAGGGCGGCGCGATCTCGATCGAGCCCGGCGGGCAGTTCGAGCTGTCGGGGGCGGCGCTGCCCGACGTGCACGCCACCGCGCGCGAGTTGGACGCGCACCTCGCCGCCACGAAGCGCGCCGCCGCCCCCCTCGGTATCGGCTTCCTGACGCTGGGCATGAGCCCGAAATGGCGGCGCGACGAGACGCCGGTGATGCCCAAGAGCCGCTACCGGATCATGGCCGGCTACATGCCGAAGGTCGGGACGCTGGGCCTCGACATGATGCTGCGCACCGCCACGGTGCAGGTGAACCTCGATTTCGCCTCGGAAGCCGACATGGTGCGCAAGACCCGCGCCTCGCTCGCGCTGCAACCGGTGGCGACCGCGCTGTTCGCGAACTCGCCTTTCACCGACGGGCGGCCGAACGGCTTCCTGTCCCGCCGCTCGGAGATCTGGCGCGACACCGACGGCGACCGCACCGGCATGCTGCCCTTCGCGTTCGAATCGGGCTTCGGCTACGAGGCCTACGTCGACTGGCTGCTCGACGTGCCGATGTACTTCGTCAAGCGCGGCGACACCTACCACGACGTGTCGGGGGCCTCGTTCCGCGACCTGATGGACGGCCGGCTGGCGCAGCTCCCGGGCGAGCGCGCCACGGTCTCGGACTGGGCCAACCACGCCTCGACTGCTTTCCCCGAGGTGCGCCTCAAGCGCTTCCTTGAGATGCGCGGCGCCGATGTCGGCGGTCCCGGGATGATCGCCGCGCAGGCCGCGTTCTGGACCGGGCTGCTCTACGACGAGGGGTCCCTGGACGCCGCCCTCGACCTCGTGAAGGGCTGGACGCCGGCCAACCGCGAGGCCGCCCGCGCCACCGCGCCCCGGCTCGGGCTGGCGGCCCCGGTGGCCAACACGACCCTCGGCACGGTGGCCGCCGAGGCCCTGGCGATCGCCCGTTCGGGCCTGCGCGCCCGCGCCCGTCGCGACGGCGAGGGCCGCGACGAGACCGTCTACCTCCAGCCGCTGGAGGCGATCGTCGCCGCCGGCCGCACGCTCGCCCAGGACCGGCTCGCCGATTACGAGGGCCGCTGGGGCTCGTGCGTGAACCCGGCTTTCGCCGAGTGCGTCTTCTGACGCGGTGAACCGGGCGCCGCGGGAACGGAATGGCGAGCGCAGCCGTTCTTAACGCTCATCCGATCCCGTGAGGAGAGCGAACGATGTCCCGCATCAAGACCCTCGCCGTCGGCGGCCTCGCGGCCGCGGCCATGACTGCCGGGTCCTTCACCACCGCCGAGGCGGCGCCGCTGCCGGCGCAGAGTGCGGTCCAGGTGGCCGGTCAGAACGCGACGGTCGATTCGGTCGGCTGGCGTCGCGGCTATTACGGCGGCTACGGCTATCGCCGCGGCTACGGCGGCCGCGCCGCGGGCGCCCTGGCGGCCGGCGCGGCCCTCGGCCTGATCGGCGGCGCCATCGCCGCCAGCGCCGCGCCGCGCTACGGTTACGGCGGCTACGGCTACGGCGGCGGCTACGGGTACGGCTATCCCGCCTACGGCTACGGCTACGCCCCGGTTCGCAGCTACGGCTACGGATACCCGGCCTACGGCTACTACGATTACGGCTGGTAGGCCGGAGCGGCTGGCGCCGAAGCCGGCCTCCACCTATGAGGCTCCCGGCCCGGGTCTTCCCGGCCGGGAGTCTTTTCGCGTGGACGACGGCGAGCCGGGCTACCAGAGCCTCGACCTCAGCGGCCTCAAATGCCCGCTGCCGGTGCTGCGCACCCGCAAGGCCCTGCGCGCCCTGCCCGCGGGACGCGGGCTCCTGGTGACCTGCACCGATCCGATGGCGGTGATCGACATCCCCAACCTCCTGCGCGAGGAGGGCGCGCGGCTCGACGCGGTCGAGCGCCGCGGCGACCGCACCCGGTTCCGGATCACCGCCTCCGCGAAGCCGCCGCATTCCTGAACGATCCCGGGACCTCCCCGCGGAATCGAGACGGAGACGGCATGGCACCGCAGATCGGGGGCCTGCGCCTCGTGCACGAGGGCTGGGCCCGCTTCCTCGTCGCCGAGGTGCTGCAAGCGGACGGCACCCGGCTCACCCGCGAGATCGAGGATCACGGGCGCGCGGTGGCGGTGCTGCCCTACGACCCCGAACGGCGCGTCGCGATCCTGGTCTCGCAGTTCCGCGCGCCCGTGCTCTACGCGGGTGGCCCGCCCTCCCACATGGAAGTGCCGGCTGGGCTCCTCGACGAGGGCGCGCCGGAGGACGAGGCGCGCCGCGAGGTCCGCGAGGAGACCGGCCTCCGGCTCGGGCGCCTGGACGCGGTGGCGAGCGCGTGGACGATGCCCGGCCTCTCGACCGAGCGGATGGATCTCTTCCTCGCCGCCTACGGCGCGAGCGACCGGGTGGAGACCGGCGGCGGGCTGGCAACCGAGGGCGAGGTGCTGGCGGTGCACGAGATCCCGCTGGCCGAACTCGCGGCGATGGCCGAGCGGGGCGCGCTCGTCGACATGAAGACGCTGCTGCTGTTCTTCGCCCTCCAGCTCCGCCGGCCCGACCTGTTCGCCGGGCCGTGAACAGCCCCGTCGCGCGACCGATCTCGCTTCGCGGAGACGGCGGGCGGCTCAGGGCCGCCGCGCGCCGCCCGCGGCGCGGTCCCGGGCGGCGAGCCCGAGGAACCGCCACGACTTGACGAAGTAGCGCCGGAACAGCCGACGGGGGGCCAGCAGGAACCGGAACGCCCATTCCAGCCCGAGCCGCTGCATGAGACGGGGCGCCCGCGGCATGCAGCCCGCGGCGACTGCCAGGGCGTCGCCGACGCAGAACACCATCGGCGCGCCGAGCGCCGCGCCCTGGCGATCCACCCACACCTCCGATTTCGGCGCCCCCACGCCCATCACCAGCAAGCCGGTGCCGTGGGAGCGGATCCGGGCGGCCAGCGCGAAGCTGTAGACCGGGTCCTCCTCGAAACCGAACGGAGGAACCGCGGAGGCGATGGCCTCCCCGGGCAGGCCCGCGGCCCGCAGCCGCGCGCCGATCGCCTCCGCCACCTCCTGGCCCGAGCAGACGAGGAAGATCCGCGCGGCGAAGGCCGGCGGCTCGGCGAGCACGCAGGCGAGGAGGTCGTGCCCGGTGACGCGCGTCACGGTCCCGCCGCGGCGCGCCCGGGCCATCCACACCAGCGGCATCCCGTCGAGGGTCCGCGCCGCGGCGCGGTCGTAGGCCCCGCGGAACGGGGCGTTCTCGGCGAGCTGGACGATGTGGTCGACGTTGGCGGTGACGATCATCCGCGGCCGGTCGGCCGGACGCGCGGCAACGGCGGCGATGATCTCACCCGCGCTGCCCGTGCAGAAGTCGCGGCCGAACAGGCGGATCGTGGCGGGCTGGACCTCGGCCGGGCCGCGCGCGGCCGCAGCGTAGGGCACCCGGCGTTCGCGGTCTTCGAGGAGGTCGATGCTCTCCCAGGTCAGGTCGGTCATGGACGCGCCCTCTGCGCCGGCATCACGCATCGGCGGCCCGGTAGCTCGAACCGAGCCCGGCGGCGGCGCGCCGGTCGCGGCGGCGGTCGGAATCGGCGCCGAGCATCAGGGCGATGGCGCCGCCGAGGATCATGCCGAGCACCAGGGCGACCGGCAGGACGATCTTGGGCGAGGGCGGGAAGCTGCGCTGGCGGGCGGGCGTCGCCACCGAGATCACCCGGACGTTGGTGGTGTTGAGCCGCTCCTGCTCGTTCGCCTCGCGGGCGCGGCGCAGGAACGCCTCGTAGACGCCCTTGCGCGCCTCCAGCGTCCGCTCCAGCTCGCGCAGGCCCACATAGGCCCGGTCGCTCGTGGTGGTCTCGGTCTTCACCCGGTCGAGGTTGCTCCGGATCGCCCCCTCGCTCGCGGCGGCGCGGTCGTAATCCTTCTGGGTGGTCTCGATGATGCGCTCCTTCTCGCGCTGGATCAGGCGCTGGAGGTCGCGCTGCTGGGCGTACTGCTCGGCCATCGCCGGGTGGCGCTCGCCGAGCCGGGTCGCGAGCTCGGCGGTGTTGCGCGAGAGCGTGGCGTATTGCTGCCGCAGCGCCTGCATCTCCAGCGACTGGAGCATCTCCGGCAGCGCCGTACTGGCATCGCCCGCCTTCATCCGGCGGGCCTGCTCCAGCCGGGACTTCGCCTCCGCGGTCTTGATCGAGGCGGTGACGAGCTGCTGGTTCAGGTCGCCGAGCTGCTGGTCGGTCAGCAGGCGCCCGTCCGACGAGATCAGCTTGTGGTCCTCGCGGTAGCGGACCACCTGGCCCTCGGCCTGCTCCACGTCGCGCTTGAGGTTGTTGAGGCGCCCGGCGAGCGCGTCGGAGGCGCGCTTGGCGGATTCGGTGCGGGCGTTGGCCTCCTCGGAGAAGTAGGCCTCGCCGATCGCGTTGGCGATGCGCGCCGCCTTCTCGGGGTCGCGGGACTTCACCGCCACGTCGATCACGAAGGTGCGCTCCGCCCGCCGCACGGTCAGGTTCTGCTGGAGGGTGTCGAGGGCGATGTTGACCGGGTCGCGGCTCGCGGGGGGCGGCAGCATGCCGAGCGCGCCCTTGATCCAGGCGAGCGTCGGGTTCGCCGCCTCGGGCTTCACGAATTCCTCGTCCTGTTCGAGATGCAGCTTCAGGACCACGCGCCGGAGCACGTTGTCCGACTGGATCACCCGGACCTGGCTCTCGGCGATCGACACGCCGCTGTCGGCCTGCGGGGCGCGGGCGTTCACGTCGTTCTCGACGACGCGCAGGTCGGTCGGATCGACGAGCACCTGGATGCTCGACGTGTAGCTCGGCGGGATCAGCCCGAGCAGTGCCACCGCCGCCGCCACCATGAACAGGCCGCCGAGCACGATGAAGCCGGCGCCCCGCCACAGCCGGCGCAGGACCACCCGTGCCCCCGTGCGCGGCTGGACCTCGGGCAGCACCATGCGAACGGGCTCTCCGCTGATCCGTGTCGAGAAGTCGAACATACGCCTCGCTCCCTGACCTCCCGCTCCCGGTCCCATCGTCTCGCCCTGCGCCGGCTCCGTGCCGGTTCGGGACAGTCGAAAGGCCGCGGCGGCCATCTCGACGACACCCGAGCAATCAACATACCGCCGCGGGATGTTGTTACACCGGGTACACCGGGAAAGATTCCATCGTTAATTGTCGCATGAACGATTCGCCGCCTCTGTCACCTTTGTGTGGCACCGGCGGCGCTCTACTCGATGAGAACTACGCACATCGCCCGGCGAGCGGCACCGTCGCGCCCGGCTCGGCGTAGGCCCCGGGATCGTCGGCGAGGAAGCGGCGCAGGCGCTCGGCGTCGCCCGCCGCCAGCGCGTTCCAGCGCGCCACGTTCCGGGGGCCGGCGTCGGCCGCCCGTTCGAGCCCGCCCGCGGCGATCCAGCCGGACACGGCGGCGGCGGCCGCATTCGGATCCTCGGGGCGGACGAGCAGCCCCGAGCCGGCGAGCACCTCGTCGAACACCGGCCCCTCGGGCGCGATCACCGGCAGGCCGCCGTGCTGCACTTCGAGCAGCGGCAGGCCGAGCCCCTCCGCCTTGGAGGTCGAGAGCAGGGCGTGGCAGCGGCCGGCCAGGGCGCGCAGGTCGCCGTCGGAGACGTAGCCGTGCAGGTGCAGGAAGGGCGGCGGATCGTCGAGGAAGGCGTGGCGGCCCCAGCCGACCCGCCCGACGATGTGCAGCTCCGTCGGCACGCCGGCGCGGTTGAGCGCCGCCGTCAGGGCGATCGCGGCCGGGTAGTCCTTGCGCGGCTCGACCGTGCCGATCGCCAGGAGGCGCAGGGCCACGCCGGGCGCCAGGGGCGCCGGACGGGCGCGGCCCGCGAGCCCGAACACGTCGCGCACCGGCGGCCGGAGCAGGGCGACCCGGGCCTCGGGCGCGCAGTGCCCCCGCACCGCCTCGCCCGTGGTGCGGCTGTTGACGAACAGGTTGCGGCACCAGCGCAGGGCGAGGGCGAAGCCCGGGCTCATGTAGAGCCGGCTGCGCAGGCTCAGATCCTCCGGCCGGCTCAGGAGGAAGGTGTCGTGGACGTAGAGCAGGCAGCGCGACGCCGCGAGCGCGCACAGGGGCCCGGGCGGGAAGCCGGGAAACAGGGCCAGGGCCCCGGGATCGGCGAGCAGGCGCAGCGGCAGGCCGACCTGCTGCCGGGCGATCATCCCGGCAAGGCCGCGGCTCGTGACGGGACGGGTCTCGTGGGGCGCGAGACGGTCCGGCGCGAACAGGTCGAGGGTGACTCGTTCCAGGCCGGTGACGTGGCCGCGCAGGTGCGTCCGGTCGAGGTAGATCCGCCGGCTCACCGGGCGCTCCGGAGCCGGTCGGCGAGGTAGAGGCACCGGCGCAGGACGAGCGGCAGGGTCCGCCCCAGCACCATCTGCTTGGCCCGCCGCAACCGCCGCACGATCCGCGGCGAGGCGGCCGCGACCGTCCCGCGCAGGCCCGGCAGGCGCTCCGCCGCGAACGGGAAGTGCCCGAGCATGGCCGGCGCGAAGGACGGCCGCCCGGCGCCGTCCGGGATCAGGCCGCGGGCCCGGAGCAGGTCGTCGAGCCGGAGCGCGGCGGCGGCCGGGCTGAAGCGGCTCTCCAGTACGATCCGGGCGAAGGCGCCGAGCCGGGCGCGCGCCTCGGCATCGGCGACGAGCGCGGCGAGCGCCTCGGCGAGCGCCCCGGGCACCGGCGGCACGAGCCGGCCCGACACCCCGTCGATCACCGCGGAGGTCAGGCCGGCGGTCCGGTAGGCCAGGGTCGGCACGCCGCACAGGCCGGCCTCGATCGGCGTCTGGCCCAGGGTCTCGTGGCGGCTCGCCGTGACGTGCAGGTCGCAGGCGCCGTACCACGCGGCCAGCTCCGCCTCGTCGCCGACGAGGCCCGGGGCGAACAGCGTCTCGACCCCGAGTTTGGCCGGGTCGTCGAGCCGGCCGACGGCGACGACGCCGACCCCCGGCCGGTCGACGGCCCGCAGCGCCGCGCGCAGATCCGGAAACCCCTTGTCGGGGCCGTCGACGATCACCGAGGACACGAGGATCAGCACGTCGTCCGCGGGCAGGCCGAGCCGGCGGCGCAGGGCGGCCCGGTCGTCCGGCGGCCGGAACACGCCGGTCGGGAAGGCGAGCCCGATCCGGTCGGGGCTCGCGGCGCCGGGAGGCGCCAGCGCCCGCGCGCGGGCGAGCGTCCAGTCGGAATTGGCGAGCAGCCAGGGCGGCCGCGGGCCGGCCAGAACCGCGCGCTTGCGCGCGTGCATCCCGGCGATCCGCCGGGGGGCGAGCTGCGGGTACTCGTCGGGGCCGGGGCAGGCGGCGTCGCATCCGGTCTCGGCGCGGTCGCAGCCCCGCGGATGGCAGCAGCGGCCGGTCAGCGGGAACAGGTCGTGCAGGACGAGGGCGACCGGGCATATCCCGGCGAGGCGGCCCACCGCGTCGAGGCTGCGCGTCGCCCCGTGCAGGTTGCCCGCCAGGACGAGGTCCGGCTCCAGCGCGGCGATCGCGGTCTCGGCCGGCGGGAAGGCGTCGGTCCACTCGGCGGCGGCCGGCCGCCGGCCGAGGGAGACCTGCGCGACCCGGTGCCCGGACAGCGCCAGGGCGTCGGCGAGGCGGCCCTGCGCCACCCCCGCGCCGCCGACCGTCCCGAGGCCGGTGAGCGAGACGATCGACAGGCCGGCGGGCGGCTCCGGGACGGCGTCGGGCGCGCGCTGGAGCAGGGTCGGCCGGCCGATCCGCCCGCGGGTTCCGGGCGGCAGGGTCGCCCAGGCCGCGGCGGCGTCGAGGCGGCCGTCGGCGTCCAGGGTGGCGGCACCGGCGAGGGCGGCGCGGGACCACAGCACCTCGCCGCCGGTGAAGGGCAGGGGGCCGACCTCGGCGCCGGTGCGCGAGGGAACGTCGAGGAACAAGGGAGCTTCGAGGAGCGAGGGGGCGTCGAGGCGCAGCACCCTGTCCCGGAACAGGACGCGCAGGCCGCCGACCGCGGCGAGCCCGGTCAGCGCGCGTTCGAGGGCGAGGGCCGCGAGCGCCCCGGGCGCCAGCAGGTCGCCCGCGCGCAGCCACAGGACGGCGTCTGTGTCCGCGTCGTCCAGGAGCCGCGCCGCGATCCCGCCGCCGCCCCGGGGCAGCAGGTCGTGGCGAAGGTCCGGGTAGCCCTGGCGGAGGACGGAGGCGACGGTCTGCGCCGCCGCGGCCTCGGGCCCGGCCGGGGTGACGATCCGGATGCGTGGCCAGGGGCGCCCGTCCGGCAGCCTGTCGGGTCGCCCCGGACCCGCCGGGACCGGGCCGTGCGGCCAACCGGCGATGCCGTGTGCCGGGGACTGGGCGGATACGTCGGTCAAGCGGGGCTCGGCGGCGGGAACGGGCGGCGATCCTGACCGGGAAGGGTGAAGATTGCCTCCCCGGCGGGCCGCGCCCGAATACTCAGCCCGCGACCCGGATCCGCCCCGGCCCCGATTCCATCCGCCCGACGATCGCGGCGGCCGGGTAGCCGGCCTCGCGGATGCGGGCGAGGATCGCCTCGGCCCGGTCTCCGGCGCAAGTCACGAGCAGGCCGCCCGAGGTCTGCGGGTCGGTGAGCAGGTGGCGGCGCCAGTCGGGGAAGCCTGCGGGCAGGTCGACCTCGGCGCCGAACGCGCCCCAGTTGCGGTGCGACGCGCCGGTGACGAAGCCCTCCCGGGCCAGCGCCACGGCCCGCGGCAGCAGCGGCAGGGCGCCCGCGTCGAGGGCGAAGGTCAGGCCGGCGCCGCGGGCGAGTTCCAGCCCGTGCCCGAGCACGCCGAACCCGGTCACGTCGGTGAGCGCGTGCACGGCCGGCTCGGCGGCCAGTTCCGTGCCGATCCGGTTGAGCAGCGTCGTGGTGGCGACGAAGTCGCGGTAGCCCGCCTCGTCCAGCGCCTCCCGCTTGATCGCGGCGGAGTAGACCCCGACGCCCACGGGCTTCGTCAGGATCACCGCGTCGCCCGCCAGCGCGTCGGCGTTGCGGCGGACCGCCTCGCGGCGGCAGGTGCCGATGACGGCGAGGCCGTAGATCGGCTCGGGCGTGTCGATCGAGTGGCCGCCGGCCACCGGGATCCCGGCCTCGGCGCATGTCTCGGCGCCGCCGCGCAGGATCCTGGCGACGGTCTCCGGCGCGATCTTGCCCACCGGCATGCCGAGGATGGCGAGGGCCAGGAGCGGCCGGCCGCCCATCGCGTAGACGTCGGAGATCGCGTTGGTCGCGGCGATGCGCCCGAAATCGGTCGGGTCGTCGACCATCGGCGTGAAGAAGTCCGTGGTGGCGATCAGGCAGGTGCCGTCCTCCAACTCCCACACCGCGGCGTCGTCGGCGGTCTCGTTGCCGACCAGCAGGCGCTCGAACGGCCCGACCGCCGGCTGCTCGGCGAGCAGTTGCCGCAGCACCGCCGGGTCGAGCTTGCAGCCGCAGCCGCCGCCGTGGGCGAGGCTCGTCAGGCGTGGGGCTTCGGTCATCGCGCATCTCCCTCCGATGGGGATCCAGCGCATCGTCCTGGATATCGGATCCAGGACGATGCGCTAGTCCTCTGTTTTTGCATCGTCTTTTCCGAAAGCCGGTGACCACCTTTCGGGACGATGCTCTAGTACCGCGTCGTCAGCGCGTTGAGCCAGTCCGGCGTCGCGGCGACCGCGGCGGCCTCGACCCGCTTGTCGAGGCCGGTGAGGACCAGGAGGCCGAGCGCCACCAGCAGCGCCCCCATCGCCGCCTTCAGTCCGCGGCCCGCCGCGCCGAGCCCGCCGCGCCAGCGCAGCAGCGCCTCGCGGGAGGCGAGCCCGAGGAGCGCCAGCGGCGCGGCCGCGCCGAGCCCGAAGGCGAGCATGGTCAGGGCCACCGCCGTCAGGTGCTCGCCCCGCGCGGCCATCAGCGCGGCGGCGCCGAGCGTCGGCCCCACGCACGGGCTCCAGGCGGCGCCGAGCAGCAGGCCGACCGCGAACTGCCCGGACAGGCCGCCGGTGCCGATCCCGCCGAACCGCTCCTCCGCCCAGGCGCCGACCGGCCCGGCCGCGGTGGCCACCCGCGCCTGGAGCCGCGGCACCATCAGCACCACGCCCAGGATCACCAGCAGGATCGCCCCCGCGCTGCGGAACACGTCGCCGTCGAGGCCGACGGCGAAACCGATGGTCGCCACGAAGAGGCCGATGGCGGTGAAGGCGAGGGCGAGGCCCGCGGCGAGGGCGACCGGCCCCAGCCGGTGCTCGGAGGCCGCGGTGCCGAGGACGATCGGCACCAGCGGCAGCACGCAGGGCGAGAGCACCGACAGGATTCCGGCCAGGAAAGCGAACCCGACCGTCCCGATCATGGCCTTGGGCCTGTCATGGACCTTCCCGACATCCTCGATCCGCACGGCCTGCGCGTCGGCGGCGGCTCGCGTCAAGACGCCCGCAAGACCCCCGATGGAACCGGCGCCCCGTCCCCGCGCTTCGGCCGCAGCCGGGACATGCGGGCGGGTGAGGCGGGGGCGGCACGGTGGCGGTGTTTTTCACGGGCGACACGCATTTCGGCGACCCGCGCGCCCTGCGCTTCGACCACCGGCCGTTCCCGGACCTCGACGCGCACGATGCCGGGCTGATCGCCGCCTGGAACGCGACGGTGGCCCCGGGCGACACGGTCTGGCACCTCGGCGACTTCGCCCTGGGGCCGAGCGCGGCGCGCGTGCACGAGATCCTCGCCGGCCTCAACGGCGAGAAGCACCTGATCGTCGGCAACAACGACGGCCCCGGCACCCTGGAAGCGCCGGGCTGGGCATCGGTGCGGTCCTACGCGGAGATCGTCGTGGAGGAGCGGCCGCTGGTGCTCTGCCACTACGCGTTCCGGACCTGGAACGGGATCGGCCGGGGCGCCCTGAACCTGCACGGGCACTCGCACGGCAAGCTCACGCCGATCCCCAAGCAGTACGATGTCGGCGTCGACGCGATGGGCTTCGCCCCGGTCGGGCTCGCGGCGGTCCTCGCCTCGCGTCGCCGCCGGAAACGGTGATTCGCGGGACAGCGGAGCGCCGGAACCATCACCCGAGCTTTACCGTTTCAGCCGCAGAAGGGGAGGGATCAGCAGATCATCGCCCCCAACCTCCGCAACCGCCCGCATCAGGGCCTTCGACCGTAATCGTATCCGCGAGTGTTCCCGTGAGTGCCCGTTCGGCCTCCCTGCCCCTCGGCCTCGTCGCCGGCCTCCTCCTGACCTCCTCGGCGCTGGCCCTGCCCGCGTGCCTGGAAGCCCAGCGGAAGGTCGACGAGGCCGGCGCCCTGCGCTTCCAGGCTCGCCAGGAAGCGCGCTTGGGCAACCACGACCGCGTCTGCGACACCCTCGACGAGGTCGGGGATCGCTACGAGGACGCCCGCGACGCCTTCGAGGCGTGCGGGGAGGGGGTGGTGGCGATCGACCTGCGCAGTGAATT
Organism: Methylobacterium amylolyticum; assembly: GCF_030700245.1. Taxonomy (GTDB): domain Bacteria; phylum Pseudomonadota; class Alphaproteobacteria; order Rhizobiales; family Beijerinckiaceae; genus Methylobacterium. The sequence goes on along the minus strand of NZ_JAUYZI010000001.1, from coordinate 210,250 downwards.
GCGGGCCCTCCGGATCGCCAAGAAAATCAACCGCTGCGACTGAGCGGGTGCGCCGCCGCACGGCCGCGATCCGTTTTCTCCCCCATCAACAGGACACAGGCGACGCCGGTCGCCCGGGAAGGCCTACGACCATGACCACCGCCACGCTGCCCTCCGACACCTCCGCCGCGGCCCCGGCCTCCACTGCGCCGTCCTTCGCGGCGGCCCTGTGCGGCTTCCTGAGCACCACCGTCGCCACCACCGCCCTGCTGGTTCTGATCGGGACGTTCTGAGGCGCGCGCGAACCGGGCGCCCCGGCCGCGGGGCGTGCCCGCGCTGCGCGGATGGCATGAGCGATGTCGGGCATCGGGGACGCGTCCCCGGGCCCCGGGCCGGGTGCCGTGAGGCCGGCCCTAAGGCGCCACCGACCAGAAGCGGTGGCGGTTGAACAGCATCTCCTGGGTCCCGACCGACGGGCCGGGTCCGGTCTTCCGGCACGCGGCGTCGGACGGGCGCGTCGCGGCAGCCAGCGTCATGACCGGCGGCGGAACCAGCCCCAGGCGGGTCTGCACTTCCGGATGCCGCACCGCCACGATGGTGAGCACGCAGGCGATCAGGCCCCCCGCCACTGTACCGAAGACGAAGTTGAGCATCCGCGACGCGATCCGGCGGTCCGTGGAGTGCGGGCCCCGCGCCGTGCTCGCCCGGCAACCCGGCGGGATCAAGGCGGAACCTGCGCGCTTGCCGGGCCACTCTCGGCCGGCGCCCGTCAAGATTCCGTGACGCCGCGGCCCGGGCGTTTGAGGGGCCCGGCACACGCGACATTAACCGAATCGCGGCAAAAGGATCCTCGCCTGTCGGTACGGCAGGCCGCGGAACCTGGGTCCTCGTCGATGAGCTACGCCGCCAACGCCTATGCCAGAATCTCGCGCAGCGCGATGTCGCCGCGCGAGACCGAAGCCGCCGTGCTGATCAAGGCCGCCCAGCAACTCCAGTCGGTGCGCGACAACTGGGTGGAGCAGGCCGGCGCCCTGCCGCACGCGATCCAGTTCAACCAGAAGCTCTGGACCATCCTGGCCACCGCCGCCACCGACCCGGCGAGCCCGCTGCCGGCCGACGTGCGGCAGGGCGTGGCCAACCTCGCGGTCTTCGTGTTCCGCCGCATGGTCGACACGCTGGCGGAGCCCGCCGCGGAGAAGCTCACGGCCTTGATCTCGATCAACCACAACCTCGCCGCGGGTCTCGGCGGCCGCTGATCCCGCCGGGGATCGCCGCACCGTCGTCGCCGTACCGTCGTCACGACGCCGTCGGGCTCGCCATCCCGCGCCCGTCCCGGGCCGCCGCCTTGCGCCGCGCTCCCGGGCGGGCGTACAGGCTGCCGCGAGAGCCCGCGGAGACTGCTTGCGATGACCGACCGCCTGCCCGGCTTCAACACCCTGGCGATCCACGCGGGCGCGGCCCCCGACCCGGCCACCGGCGCCCGCGCGACGCCGATCTACCAGACCACCAGCTTCGTGTTCGACGACGTCGATCACGCCGCCTCGCTGTTCGGCCTCCAGGCGTTCGGCAACATCTACACCCGCATCACCAACCCGACCAACGCGGTGCTGGAGGAGCGGATCGCCGCGCTCGAAGGCGGAACCGCGGCGCTGGCGGTCGCCTCCGGCCACGCCGCCGAGTTCCTGACGATGCACGCCCTGATGCAGCCGGGCGACGAGTTCGTGGCGGCCAACAAGCTCTACGGCGGCTCGATCAACCAGTTCAACCACTCCTACAAGAACTTCGGCTGGTCGGTGGCCTGGGCCGACACGGACGATCCGGCCTCGTTCGAGGCGGCGATCACCCCGCGCACCAAGGCGATCTTCTGCGAATCGATCGCGAACCCGGGCGGCGTCATCACCGACATCGCCGCGCTGTCCCAGGTCGCGAAGCGGCACAACATCCCGCTGATCGTCGACAACACCATGGCGACGCCGTACCTGATCCGGCCGTTCGAGCACGGGGCCGACATCGTCGTGCACTCGGCCACCAAGTTCCTCGGCGGCCACGGCAACTCGATCGGCGGCCTGATCGTCGACGGCGGCACGTTCCAGTGGGCGGGCGACGCGCGCTACCCGATGCTGAGCCAGCCGCGGCCGGAATATTCCGGCATGGTGCTCGCCGAGACCTTCGGCAATTTCGGCTTCGCCATCGCTTGCCGGGTGCTCGGCCTGCGCGACCTCGGGCCGGCGCTCTCGCCGTTCAACGCGTTCCTGATCCTCAACGGCATCGAGACCCTGCCGCTGCGGATGCAGCGCCACTCGGACAACGCGCTCGCCGTGGCAACCCACCTCGCCTCCCACGAGGCCGTGGCCTGGGTGAGCTACCCGGGCCTGGAGAGCGACCGCTATCACCAGCTCGCCCGGCGCTACACGCCGAACGGGGCGGGCGCGGTGTTCACCTTCGGGCTGAAGGGCGGCTACGAGGCCGGCGTGAAGCTCGTCTCCAACCTTCAGCTCTTCTCGCATCTGGCCAATATCGGCGACACCCGCTCGCTGATCATCCACCCGGCCTCGACCACCCACCGCCAGCTCACCGACGCGCAGAAGACGGCCGCCGGCGCCGGCCCCGAGGTGGTGCGGCTGTCGGTCGGCCTGGAGGATCCGGCGGATTTGATCGAGGATCTGGACGGAGCGCTGGGGGCGTGAGTGCGTTCCGCCGCCCGGATACAACCTGTGACCGGTGCGCACGCGTGTGACGAGCAAATCTTAACCGGCTCCGCTCTACCGTCCCGAGGCGGGCGGCGGTTCGTTCCCGCGCGGAGCGAATCGGATGTCCGTCATCTCCAAGGCGTCGATACGGGCGCAGCTCGCCGTCGCGTTCGGCCTCGCCCTGACCTGCCTCGTCGCCGTGGGCTTGGCGGGCTACTGGGGCCTCAGCGACCTGACGCGCATCAACGGTGAGCTGGGCCGGAGCACGCTGCCGAGCGTCCGCCTCGCGAGCGAGCTGAAGGCGGGCGCCATCGACGTGCGCGTCAGCGTCGTCAACCATCTCCTCCACACCGAGCTGTCGCAGATGCTCTCCGAGGAGAACCTCCTCGCGGGCAAGCTGGAGCGCGTCCGCGCGGGCCTGGACGCCTACGAGCCGCTGATCCGCCTGCCCGAGGAGCGGGCGCTGTACGAGAAGTTCAAGACCGCGTGGACCGCCTTCCTCGAGGCGCTGCCCGGCCTGCTGGCGCAGTCCCGCGACGGCCAGAAGGACGCGGCGGTGGCCGAGAACGCCCGGACCGTCTGGCCGCGGATCAAGGCCGCCACCACGGCGGCGCAGGGCATCGTCACGCTGAACAACAGTGCGGGGGACGCGGTCGTCGGCGAGGGCGAGCGCTCGGCCGGGACCACGCAGACCGTGCTGGTCGGGATCGGCGCGGCGGCGCTGGTCCTCACAATCGCCCTGGCGCTCCTCATCGTCCGGAGCATCGGGCAGGGCATCCGCTCGGTCGTCACCCCCATGACCGCGCTCGCCGGCGGCGACCTCTCGGTCGCGATCCCGCATCAGGGCGAACGCACCGAGATCGGGACGATCGCCGACGCCGTCCAGGTTTTCAAGGGCGGCCTCCTGCGGATGCGCGACCTGGAGGCGGAGACGGCGCAGGCGCGGCTGGCTGCCGAGGAGCAGCGCCGGGCCGGCATGCGCCAGATGGCCGACGGCTTCGAGGCGGCGGTCGGCGGGATCGTCGCCACGGTCACCGCCGCCGCCACCGAGTTGCAGGCGACCGCGGGGGCGATGAGCGGCACGGCGAGCGACGCGGCGGCGCGGTCCGGCGCCGTGGCGGCGGCCGCCGGGGAGGCCGCCGCGAACGTCGGCACGGTCGCGGCCGCGGCCGAGCAGTTGGGATCGTCGGTCGCCGAGATCGGGCGGCAGGTCGACGGTTCGGCGGACCTCGCGCGCGCGGCGGTGGCCGACACCGACCGGAGCGCGGCGCTCGTGCAGGAATTGAGCGGGGCGGTCGCGCGCATCGGCGACGTCGTGGGGCTGATCTCCGGCATCGCGGGCCAGACCAACCTGCTGGCGCTCAACGCCACGATCGAGGCGGCCCGCGCGGGCGAGGCGGGGCGCGGCTTCGCGGTGGTCGCCGGCGAGGTCAAGGAACTCGCCGGGCAGACTGCCCGGGCGACCGACGAGATCGCCGGACAGATCGGGCGGATCCAGGCCTCGACCGCCCAGGCGGTGGCGGCGATCGACGGGATCGGCCGGCGCATCCGGGACCTCGATGCGGTCTCGACCTCGATTGCCGCGGCGGTGGAGCAGCAGGGCGCGGCGACGCAGGAGATCGCGCGCAACGTCGCCCAGGCCGCCGCGGGCACCGGCGCGGTGACGGGCAACATCGCGGGCGTGGCGCGGGCGTCCCAGGAGGCCGGCGCGGCCGCGAGCGAGGTGCTCGCCTCGGCATCCGAGCTGTCGCGGCAGGCGGCGTATCTCTCGACCGAGGTCGACCGGTTCATCTCCGGCGTGCGCGCCGCGTGACGAAGCGGACGGCGCACGCCCGGGACGCGATGCGTTCCGGGCGAAGCGCGCTCAGAACGCCTCCGCCGCCAGCGCCATCGTCGTGTCGGCCCCGGCCTTGATCCGCGCGAGGCGAAGGCCGGTCTCCGGCAGCGACCGGTCCATGAAGAAGCGGCCGGTGACGAGCTTGGCGTCCCAGCGCGCGGGTTCCTCGCCCGCGGCCTTGCGGGCCAGCGCCGCCTTGGCGATCCGCGCCCACATGTAGCCGAGCGCCACGAGCCCGAGCAGGTGCATGTAGTCGGTGGCGCCCGCCCCGGCGTTGTCGGGCTTGGCCATGGCGTTCTGCATAAACCACATGGTCGCGCCCTGGAGGTCGTTCACGGCGGCCCCGAGCGGCTTGACGAAGGCGGCCATGTCCGCGTCCTCGCCGTGGTCCTTCAGGAAGGTCTGGACCTCGCCGAGGAAGGCCATCATCGCCCGGCCGCCGTCCTTGGGCAGCTTGCGGCCGACGAGGTCCATCGCCTGGATGCCGTTGGCGCCCTCGTAGATCATGGCGATGCGGGCATCGCGCACGAATTGCGACATGCCCCATTCCTCGACGTAGCCGTGGCCGCCGAACATCTGCTGCGCCTCCACCGCGTTGGCGAAGCCGCGGTCGGTGAGCACGCCCTTCACCACCGGGGTCATCAGGCCCATGTGGTCGTCGGCGGTCCGCCGCTCGCCCGCATCCTCCGAACGGTGCAGGATGTCGGACTGGAGCGCCGTCCACAGCACCAGGGCGCGGGCCGCCTCGTTGAAGGCGCGGATCTGCATCAGGGTGCGGCGCACGTCCGGGTGGACGAGGATCGGGTCGGCGGGCTTGTCCGGCGCCTTGGCCCCCGTCAGCGCCCGGCCCTGGAGCCGGTCGCGGGCGTAGGCCACCGCGTTCTGGTAGGCGACCTCGGACTGGCCGAGCCCCTGGACGCCGACCGCCAGCCGCGCCTCGTTCATCATCACGAACATGGCGTTGAGGCCGCGATTGGCCTCGCCGACGAGCCAGCCGGTGGCGCCGTCGTAGTTCATCACGCAGGTCGCGTTGCCGTGGATGCCCATCTTGTGCTCGAGCGAGCCGCAGGACACGCCGTTGCGGGGCCCAAGCGCGCCGTCCTCGCCCACGAGGAACTTCGGGACGACGAACAGCGAGATGCCCTTGGTGCCCGCGGGCGCGCCCTCGATGCGGGCGATCACGAGGTGGACGATGTTCTCGGCCAGATCGTGCTCGCCGGCCGAGATGAAGATCTTGGTGCCGGTGATCGCGTAGGAGCCGTCGCCGTTCGGCACCGCCTTGGTCTTCAGGAGGCCGAGATCCGTGCCGCAATGCGGCTCGGTGAGGTTCATCGTGCCGGTCCAGGTGCCCGCGACCATCTTGGGGATGAACCGGGCCTTCTGCTCCGCCGAGCCGTGGACGAGGAGCGCGGCGATCGCCCCCTGCGTCAGGCCGGGATACATGCCGAGCGCGAGGTTGGCGCCCGAGGCGAATTCCTGGATCGCGGTGTTGAGGGTCTGCGGCAGGCCCTGGCCGCCGAATTCTTCCGGCACGGACAGGCCCATCCAGCCCCCCTGCGCGTAGGCGTCGTAGGCGGCCTTGAAGCCCGCGGGCGTCGTCACCGAGCCGTCCGGGTTGCGCCGGCAGCCCTCGCGGTCGCCTGTCTGGTTGACGGGGGCCAGCACCTCCTCGGCGAGCTTGGCGCCCTCGCGCAGCACCGCCTCGACCACGTCGGGCGCGGCGTCGCTGAACCCGGCGAGGTTGTCCCGGGCGTGGAAGCCGAGCACGTCGCCGAGCAGGAACAGCGTGTCCTCGACCGGAGCGCGATAGTGCGGCATGCTCAGCGTGTCCTGCCTGTCCCGGCCGACCGTCGCCGCGGTCGTGCCACCCGGCGCCGAGCCTAACCGGGCGGGCGGACCGGCGGCAACGGCAAAGCTCCGGCCCGTGCGCGAAGGTCACGGGAAAGCGCGGCGCTCCCCGGCGGCAACCTTAACCGGGTGTTTACCAAGAAACTTAAAAGGTTGTCCCCGACCGATCCGCGACCGGTCCGGGCGAAGCGAACCGGCCCGGACCGGCGCGCGGATCCGACGCAGGCTGCCGACGACAGGCCGACGATGACCCGCAACGCCATGCCGCACTTCGACAGCTTCGATCCCGAGGTGCTGGAGGCGGCCCGCGACGTCGCCGCCCGCGCGGGCGTGCCGCTGGAGACCTGGATCGCCTCGGTCGTGCCGGAGCAGGCCACTGCCGGCGGCCGACGCGGGCGCCGCAGGCCCCGCCAGGACCATGCGCCCCGCCAGGACCATGCGCCCCGCCAGGACCCTGCGCTCCGTCAGGACTCTGCGCCGCGCCAGGACCCTGCGCCGAGGCCGGAGCCGCGCCGCGCCGACGGCGAGGCCGCCCGCCATCTCCTGTCCGAACCGCACCCTGCATCGCACGCGGCGCCGCGCGCCGATCTGCGGCACGGGGACAACCGCGACGACCGGGGCGGGCCGCGCGGGCCCGGATCCCGGGAGGCCGACAGCTACCCGCCGGGCTTCGCGGCGCTGATGGACCGGCTCGAAGGCCTCGACCGGGCGATGGAGGCGGACCGCCGCGCGGCCCTGGTCGCCGAGGGACGCCGGCTGGAGGAGATCGAGGCGCGGATCGACCACGCCCTCAAGGCGGGTCCGGCGCAGCAGATGACCGAGCGCCTGGGCGAGATCGAGCGCCGCATGTCGCAGCTCGGCGACCAGTTCGCCGCCTCGCGCCCGCCGGGCCGCCGGGGCCGCCCGGCCGCCGAGGAGGTCCGCGACGCGGTGCAGGAGATCCGCCAGCGCCGCCGTGAACTCGCCGGGGAGCAGCCGGAGGGCGGCGTGGTGGCGAGCATGCGCCGCGACCTCGCCCGCCGCCTGGAAGGCGGGGAGGAGGCCGCCCTCGCCACCGTGGCCGAGCTTCAGGGCGAGACCGCGCGGCTGCGCGAGGCGATCGACCGGCTCGCCACGAGCCGCGACATCGTGGCTCTGGAGACGGCGGTCGTCTCGCTGGCCACCGGCGTCGAGCGGGCGCAGGCCGGCACCGACCTCAGCGCCATCGCCGGCCCGATCGAGAGCATCCGCGCCCAGGTCGAGCGCTTGGCCGAGGAGGTGGCCGAGAACGTCCACGCCCGCGTCGCGGCCGACGTGCAGCGGCTCGCGGGACGCCTGGACAGCGTCGCCGCCTCCGGGACCGCGGATCCGGACCGGCCGATCCTGTCGAGCCTATTCGGCGAACTCGACGAGATCCGGCGCCTGATCGCCGGCCTCGCCGGGCCGGAGCGCATCCAGGGCCTCGCGCAGGGCCTCCAGGCGGTGAGCGCCCAGATCGCCCAGGTCCAGATCGCCCAGGTCCAGTCCGGTGCGGAGACGGGCCTGCGCCCGATCCTGGAGGAGATCCGCAGCGACGTGAAGGGCGCGGGGCCGGTCGTGCTGGCCGAGCAGATCCAGGCGCTCGCGGGCAAGGTCGACGCCCTGCACGCCCGCGCCGACCGGATCGACCGGTCGGGGCAGCCCGATGCCGGCTCGGCCGACATGGCCTCGATCCAGGGGATGCTGGCGAGCCTCGCCGAGAAGGTCGACCGGGTCGGCACCCGCGGCGGCGGGCTCGACGCGCTGGAGCGGCAGGTCCTCACGCTGGCCGACCGGATCGAGGCCCCGCGCGGCGCCGACCCGGCGCTCGCCGGCCTGGAGCGGACCATGGACGACCTGCTGGAGCAGGTGGCGGCCCTGCGCGCGTCCACGCCCGACGAGGCGGCGCTGGAGCGCGCGGCCCGCAACGCCGTCGCGCAGACCCTCAAGGGCACCGGCGTCTCGGCCGCCGATCTGGGCGAGATCGGCCTGCTGCGCGCCAGCCTCGCCGACATGCAGAGCCGGCAGGCGGCCGCCGACCACCGGCTCGGCGCCACCCTCGAAGGCGTTCAATCCGCGCTCGACCGGCTCGTGGCCCGGCTCGGCCCCGCCGACGGTCCGGCGCCGCGCGGCCCCTCCCTCGACGAGCGCCTGATGGCCTCGACGAGCGCCGACGCGTCCAGCGCCGGCCGCCGGGCGCTCCGCGAGCCGGCGGGCGAGCTGCCGCGCCTCGGCGACGCCCTGCTGGAGCCCGGCGCGGCGCGCCCCGCCCGCGAGCCGACGGCGGAGCCGGCGCAGCGGGAGCTGACCGCCCGGCGCCCGACCCGGGAGCGCCCGCGCGAGCCCGGCACGGATTCCGCGCGGGCCCGGCCGGACGGCGCCCCCGAGAGCGACATCAAGACGAGCTTCATCGCTGCCGCGCGCCGGGCCGCTCAGGCCGCCCAGGCGGAACTGGCGGCCGAGGCTCCCGCCGAGCGCCGCGAGGGCCGCGCCCGCATGGTCCTGCCGAGCCTGTCGGCGGGCGAGGGGCGGCTCGGCCGGCTGCGCGCCGAGATCGACCGGCGCCGGCGCCCGCTGCTTCTCGGGCTCGCCGCCATTGTCCTGGCGCTGGGCGCCCTGCAAGCGATCAGCATGCGCGGCGCCGACGAAGCGCCGCGCCCGGCCCCCGTCGTCCAAGCCCCTGCCCGGGAGGCACCTCCGGCCCAGGCGCGGAGCGAGGCTCCCAAGGAGGAGGCGGCGCCCGCCAAGCAGGCGGTGGCCGATCCCACGACGACGCAAGCTCTGCCGACGCCCCTCCCGGCCGAGGCGCGGCCGGCCCCGGCCAAGGGCGGGATGCCGCACGTGGCGGGCATGAGCGCGGTGTCGGCCGAACTCGGCAACATCCCGCCGGGCCTCGCCAAGGTGAAGCAGGCCGCCCTGGACGGCGACGGCGCGGCGGTGTGGGAACTCGCCGCGCGCGAGGCCGACGGCCGGGGCATGCCGCGCGACCTCGCGGTGGCGGCCAAGCTCTACGAGAAGCTCGCCGCGGCCGGCTACGCCCCCGCCCAGTACAAGCTCGCCGGCCACTACGAGAAGGGCTCCGGCGTGGTCCGCGACCTCGCCCAGGCCAAGCTCTGGTACGGCCGCGCCGCCGAGCAGGGCCACGCCCGCGCCATGCACAATCTCGCGGTGCTCTACGCCGAGAACCCGGCCGCCAACGGCAAGCCGGACTTCGCCTCGGCCGCCTCGTGGTTCCGGCAGGGCGCCGAGTATGGCATCCGCGACAGCCAGTACAACCTCGCGGTGCTCTACGCCCGCGGCCTCGGCCTGACGCAGGACCTCGTGCAGTCCTACGCGTGGTTCTCCGCCGCCGCCGCCCAGGGCGATGAGGATGCCGGCAAGAAGCGCGACGACGTGGCGAACAAGCTCGGCCCGGATGATCTCGCCAACGCCAAGACCGTCGCCGCGACCTTCAAGCCGCGCAAGGCCGAGCCCGCGGTGAACGAGCCGCCGGCGATCCGCGACGCGACGCCCGCGCCGATGTCCCTGCTCGGGGCGCCGGCACCGGCGCCGAAGGGCTTCACGCCCCCGGGCACGAAGACACTGTGAGCGGTGCAGTGCGGCACGAAGCTTGACCGGCGTGCCGCGATGCGGAACCCTCGGCCCCCGCACTCGTATTCCCGGCGGGGCGCGCGGAGAACCGCCCGCTCCGCCGGCGCGGAGGTTGAATGGCGCGCGTGAACCCGGTGCCGATGGGCGCCCTCGTCCTCGGCGTGGCGGGCCTGATCCCGTTCCTGGGCTTCGCCGCCCTGGCGGTCTCCGGCAGCGACGGCGGCCTCAGCAGCATCGGGCTGGCGCCGCGCACCATCCTCTCCGCCTACGGTGCGGTGATCGCCTCGTTCCTCGGGGGCATCCGTTGGGGTGCGGCGGCCGCGCGCAACGCCGGCAACGGCGACTACGTGGTGGCGATCGTCCCGTCGCTGATCGCCTGGGCGGCGATGGCGGCGCCGGCCCCCTGGGACCTGCGCATCCTCGGCGTCCTGGTCCTGGCCTGGGGCCTCATCGACCAGGATCTCCCCCGCCGCGGCCTCGTGCCGCTCTGGCTCGGCCGGCTGCGGCTGGTGCTCTCCGGGGTCGCCGGCGCGGCGCTGCTGATCGCCGCGTGAGGTGCGCCCGCCGGACGGAGCGCGCCGCGCGGCCGAACCCGGCGGCGCGAGCCGTTCAGTAGCCGACGCCGAGGATCAGGAGACCGTAGGCCGGGATTGGTCCGTAGAGCGCGGCGTCCGGCAGGGGAACGCCGGCGGCGGCGAGCGCGCGCTCGGTCTGAACCCGGCGATGGGCGTGGCGCGCCGGGCGGCAAGCCGACCGGTCGAGGGCCCAGGCCGGTCCGGCGCAGGCCAGGCCGGGGGCGCGGGGCGCGTCGGCGCGGGCGCCACCGCAGGCCAGCAGGGCGCCGGCCAGACCCGCGGCGAGGGCCGCCCGCTGAACGATCCGCGTCATCTCACGTCACCTCCGATTGCGACCGCCGCGGGGTCCCGCGGGTCCGGTTCGCGCCTCGTCCCTGTCCCGCGCGGATGCGCGGGGGCCTCATCGCACGCCCGGCCAGCCCGGCCCGGCGCGCTTCGCGTCCAGCGGCCGGTTCCCCGACCTCAGAAGCCGATGCCCATCATCGGCGCACCACCGCCACCACCGCCGCCGCCGCTGGCGCGGGGCGCGGGGGCGCGGGCCTCGGCGCGCATCCGCGGCGCCGGGGCGGGCCGCGGCCGGGCGGCCTCGGCGGCGCGGGCGCGGGCCGATTCCTTGGCGGCGGCCGCGGCGCGGCGGCGCTGGTCGGCAGGGCGGCGGCCTGCTCGGCCTGCCGCTCGGCGGCGCGGCGCGCGGCCGTCTCGGCCTTGCGGCGATTGGCGGCGGCGGCCTCCTCGGCCTCGCGACGGCGCTCCTCGGCCGCCTCGCGGCGGCGGGCGGCGGCGGCCCGCTCCGCCTTCTGCTCGGCGGCGGCCTCCGCGGCCGCCTCGGCCTTGCGCCGCTCCGCCTCGGCGGCGGCCTTGGCCTTGCGGCGCTCGGCCTCGGCGACCTTGGCCGCCTCGGCGGCGGCCTTGTCCTCGGCGCTCACGGCCGCCTCGGCCTTGGCGCGCTCGGCCTCCGCCGCCTTCCTGCGGTCCTCGGCCTCCTTCTGGCGGGCCGCGGTCTCGGCCGCCTTGACCCGCTCGCGCTCCGCCGCCTCGCGGGCGGCCGAAGCCGCCGCCGCGGCTGCGGCCGCCGTGGCGGTCTCGGCGTCCTGGCGCTGCTGGTCCTTGAGGGCCTGCTGGCGCGCCTTCTCCTCTGCCTCGCGGGCCGCCTTCGCCACCGCGGCGGCGCGGGCCGCCTCCTCGGCCTCCCGCTTGCGCACCGCGATCTCGGCCTCGATCTTCGCGCGCTCGGCGGCGAGCGCCGCGGCCCGCTCCTCGGCCTCCTTCCGGCGCCGGGCCATCTCCGCGAGCCGGGCGGTCTCCTCCTCCTCGCGCTTGCGCGCGGCGGCCTCGGCGGCGCGGGCGCGCTCCTCCGCCTCCCGCTGCCGGGCGGCCGCCTGGGCCTCGGCCTTCTGGCGCGCGGCCTCGGCCGCCTTGGCCTTCTCGGCCTCCTCGCGCTGGCGGGCCGCCTCCTTCTCCAGCAGCTTGCGCTCCGCCTCGGCCGCTTTCTTCTGGCGCTCGTCCTCCTCGCGCAGGCGGGCGACGTCGCGCTCCTGGCGCACGCGCTCCTCTTTCTCGCGGGCGAGGCGCTCGACGGTCGCGAGCCGGTCCTGAGCCTCCGGGATCAGCGGCGAGGACGCGTGGGTGTCGATGAACTTGCGGATCGCCGCGGCGTCCGTCGAGGTCTTCAGCTTGTCCCAGGCGCGGATCTCCGCGGCGGTGGGCTTCGGCGCGGGCAGCACCGCCGGCACGTCGGTCCGCGGCGAGACCTGGGTGCCGCCCTCGCTCGGGAATCCCGGCTCGGTGCGGGCGGCGACGCGGGTGACGCCCTCGGGCGCGACGCTCGCGAACTTGGCGATCTGCACGCGGGCGAGATCGGCGTAGAGGCCGGCCTTGTGGGTGTTGAGGTAGACCTCCCAGGCGGCCTTCGTGCCGACCCGCTCGACGATCTCGTAGTCGGACTTCGCCAGATCCTCGGCGGTGCGGGTGTTGGCCATCGGCGTCAGCGCCGCGGTCTGGACCCGGGCGGGGACCAGGGCGACGGTGCCGCCGCCGAGCGAGCCGTAGACGAACGGCTCCTGCTGCCGGTTGGTGGCCTTGAGCACGTCGTCGCGCACCCGGCCGAAGGCGAGGCGGATGTCGAGCCCCGGCACCGCGAGGTTGGCGAGGAGCGCGGTGGTGAACGGGCTGTGGGCGCCCTCGCCGTCGTTGGCCACGGCCTGCGCCTTGGCGGCGTAGGCGATCAGCGTGTCGGTCTGCTGCGGCTCGACCTTGCCCAGCCCGGCGGTGATCGCCCGGGTGGCCACGCGCCGCTTCATCTTGCCCGCGAACGGGTTGTCCCGGCAGGCGTCGAGGATCACGAGCCGCAGGCGCTTGGCCGGCTCCAGGGCGTTGAGGATGCGGTCGAGGGAGATCGCCTCGTCCTCGGCATCGCGCTCGTTGATCAGCTTGGCGTCGGTCGGGATCAGGTAGTTCGTCTCGCGGATCTCGATGCCGTGGCCGGCATAGTAGACCACCGCGATGTCGGACTCGTTGGCCGCGTCCTCGAACTCGCGGATCGCGCGCTTGAATTCCAGGTTGCTGACATCGTTGCGCGCGGTGACCACCTCGAACCCCGACGCGCGGAACAGCTCGGCCATCGCGTTGGCGTCGTTGACGGCGTTGGGCAGCTTCGGCACCGACTGGTAGGCGCCGACGCCGACCACTAGGGCGACCCGGCGGCCCTCGGCCGAGGCCTGCTCGGCGAACAGCGTCAGCAGCGCGCTGACGAGCATGGCAATCGCGAACCGGGTCACGGCAGTCGCCTTCGAGTGCGGGACCGGGCCGGGTCTGCTGACCGCGCCGTCGCCTCGGCCGCGAAACTAGGCCCTGTGCCCCGCCCACGCAACGCGAAAGTAGCTTATCCGGCCGGTCCCGGCTCGGCGAATGCCGCGCGACGTGCGCTTCTTCACATCGAATGCGGCCGGATACTGCCGAACCGCCGGACATCGAGGCTCCCGTGCGCGGAGCGGGCGCCGCGCGTGCGGACCCGCCCGCTCACGGGGCCGCGGCCACCGGCCGGACCGCGTCGCCCTCGCGCAGGAAGGCGCCGGCCCGAGCGACGACCGTGTCGCGCTCGTCGAGCCCCGACCGGATCTCGACGTCGCGTCCCGACCCGAGCCCCACGGTCACCGGGCGCGCCTCGACGCGACCGTTGCTGGCGACGTAGACCACCGGCCCCTCGGCCTCTCGGCTGACCGCCGAGAACGGGACGGCCACGCCGCAGCGCTCGCCGAGACTCACCACGGCGCTGGCGAACCCGCCGGCCCGGGGCGCGGCCGCGGACGCATCGTCCGCCACGAGGGCGAGGCGCACGCGACCGAGCTGGGTGGCGGGATCGACGTCCCGGGCGACGAATCGGACCCGGGCGCGGCCCGGCGGCCCGCCGAGCGGCGTCACCGTCGCGTCCTGGCCGGCGGCGAGGCGGTCGAGGGCCGCCAGCGGCGCCTGCGCCTCCAGCTCGAACGTCGCGCCCTCGGCGATCTGGAACAGCGGTGCGGCGGCGGCTGCGGCCGGGGCGCCGGGGCGGGCCTCCGCCCGCAGGACGAGGCCCGCGACCGGGCTGCGCAGATCGACGCGCCGTCCGTCCGCCTCGCCGGGCCGGCGCAGTTCGGCGAGCACCTGTCCCTCGCGCACGGATTCGAGCGCGGCGGTGGTCACGCGGGCGACGTTCAGACCCTCGACCTCCGGCCGCACGTCGACCGCGCGACGCGGCACCACGACCCCGGTCAGGCGGATCTCGTCGGGAAAGCACGCGCGCCGGGCGCGCACGACGCTCACGGCGATCAGGTCGTCGCGCACGCCCTCGGCGACCGCCGCGGTCTCGCCGCCTCCGGTGAGGTAGCCGGCCCGCCAGAGCCCGCCGAGCCCGAGCGCGATCAGCAGCGCCGCCGCGAGCGTTCCCCAGCGCGCGGCCCGCGCGCGGGCGGAGCGGCCCGGCTCGCGGGCGGCCGCGCCGGCCGGATCGCCCGGCATCACCACGCGGAAGACGTGGACCGGGCGCGGGATGTTCTTGAGCCTCCGGGCCCCGGCATCGCGGAAGGTCACGCGCACTTTGCCGGAGACCGCCTCGTGCAGGCTGCGCGACAGGCAGATGCCGCCGGGATCGGCGATGCCCTCCAGCCGGGCGGCGATGTTGACGCCGTCGCCCAGGAGGTCGCCGTCGACCTCCACCACGTCGCCGAGGTTGAGGCCCATGCGGAAGCGGACCCGCCGCTCCGGGGGCGCGCCCTGGTCCTGGTCGCCGAGCGTGCCCTGGATCGCGAGGGCGGCGCGCAGGGCCTCGACCGCGCTCGGGAACTCGGCGAGAATCGCGTCGCCGGCGGTGTTGAACACGCGGCCGCCGAATCGGTCCACCGCCTCGCGGAACACGGCCTTCGCGGCGGCGAGGCGGGCGAGGGCGTCTTCCTCGTCCTCGGCCACCAGCCGAGAGTAGCCGGCCACGTCGGCGGCGAGAATGGCGGCGATGGTGCGCTTCACCGGCCGCGCCCCCGCCGGGCGCGGGGCCCGTGATCGGGCCGCCCGCCGTCGCACGACCGTTCCGGAACGCCGGATCCCACTGTTCCGCATCTCCGGAGCCGCCGCGACGTTCGGCCGCCGCGGACGGACCGGGATCAGCTTCGAATCCCCGGTCTCTGTCAAGCGCGCGTCGGACGCGCCGTTCCGCGGCGCTGGGATCCGGGCCGGATCGCATCCCGCGCGGCTATCGCTCCGATGCCCGGGATGCCATCTTTAGGTTGTTATACGGAATCCAACTCGCCATAAGCGGGTGCCTGCGGGGGCGACATGGCGCGGCACAGGCATTTCGACCGGACGTTCAGCGTGCTGCGCGACCTCGACCGCGCCGGCTCGCCCGACGCGATCGCGCAACTCCTGGTGGGGGCGCTCTCCGGGTACGGCGTCGCCTACGTCATGGCCGGCACGGTGCCGGCGCCGAATCTGCCCGCCCGGCGCCACGCCGGCTTCGTCCTCACCAGCACCATGCCCGAGGCCTGGAGCCGCCGATACGTGGCGCGGGGCTACGCCTACCACGACCCGACCGTGCGGCGGCTGTGCACCAGCGCCGACCCGTTCGCCTGGAACGCCGCCGAGCCTCACACCCCGGAGGCCGAGCTGGTGATGCGCGAGGCGTCGGAGTTCGGCATCCGCGCCGGCCTCACGATCCCGTTCGTCACCCTCGACGGCGAGCCCGGCGGCATCAGCCTCTCGGGCGAGCGCATGGAGATCGCGCCCGCCGACCGGGTCGGCGTGAACCTGATCGCCACCTACGCGGTCGGGCAGCTCCTGCTCATGAGCAGCCGGCCCGCCAAGCCGGACCCGGTCCGGCTCGCTCCGCGCGAGCGCGAGGCGCTGCAATGGGCGGCCGAAGGCAAGACCGACGCCGAGATCGGGATGGTGATGGGCATCACCGCCTCGGGCGTCGACTACCACCTGAGATCGGCGCGTGCGAAGCTCGACACCGTGAACAAGGCCCACACGGTGGCGCGCGCCCTGCGCGCCGGGCTGATCACCTAGTGGCGGACTTCCGAGGCGTCTTCAGGACGTTATGGGCCAGACTCAGCGCTCCGCCTCCCTACGGTTTTCCGTAGTACCGCGGCGCGCACGATCACGGAACACTCACGGCACACCAACGTGAGGTTCAGCCGTGATCCACATCGTCACCCCCGCCAACGCCGACCGTTACGCCGCGGAGATGGAGCAGGTCTGGCGCCTGCGCCACGCGATCTTCGTCGAGGAGAAGGGCTGGTCCGACCTCGCCCGGCCCGACCGCCGCGAGATCGACCAGTTCGACACGCCGCACGCCGTGCACTTCCTGGCGATGGAGGGGGAGACGGTGATCGGCTACAGCCGCCTCCTGCCGACCACGCGCCCGCACCTCCTGTCGGACGTGTACCCGCACCTCTGCGAGGGCGAGCGGCCGGTCGGGCCCCACCTGTGGGAATGGACCCGGCAGGGGGTGGCGCGCTCGCACCGCGCCCGCGGCCGGGTGGTCAACCCGGTGTCGATCGCCCTGCTCACCGGCATCGTCGAGTGGGGGATGGCGAGCGGCGTCTCGGCGCTGCTGCTGCAGATGCCGACCCTGTACATGATCCACGTCATCCAGTTGCACTTCCGCGCCCAGCCGCTCGGCCTGCCGCAGCCGATCGGCGGCGAGGACATCATGGCCGCGACCGCCGCCTTCGACGACCGGACGCTCGCCAAGCTGCGCGCGGTGCACGGCGACGCCCGCTCCGTGCTGGCCCCCACCTACACCCACATGGCCGCGTGATGGTCGCGTTCGACACGGGCCGCGCCGGGCCGCAGCCCGACTCCCTCGAAGCGCTGGCGGAGCACTGCCTCGCCGCCAGCGACCTGATCGACGGGCTCGCCGATCCCGTCATGCGCGCCGCCATCGACGTGCTGCTCGCCGAGATCGGCCGGGCCCTGGCGCGCAACCTGCCGCCGCCGGACCGCGCCGGCGCGAGAGGTAGCGGATGAGGCGGTGCGTGAGGCCGCAGGGATGGCGAACCCCGCTCCGGCGGGGCGCCCGCCGCCGACGGGCTCACGGCCCCGAGGCCCAGCCCCTGTAGGATCCGACGGTCTCCGGGGTGACGAGCACCGAGGGAATCAGCACCATCGGGTCGGCTGGCTTCTGCCCGTTCAGGATGCCGTAGCCGATCTTCACCGCCTGGGCCGAGATGGCGAACGGGTTCTGGCTCGCCGAGGCCTTGATCAACGTGTTGCCCTTGAGCGCCGTCTCGATGTCCGGCGCCCCATCGACCGACGTGATGACGATGTTCTTGCGGCCGAGCTGCCGCGCCGCGAGGTCCGAGCCGATCGCCTGCGGGTCGTTGATGGTGAACACGCCGGCGATCTCGGGAAAGCGCGTCAGGTAGCCCTGCATCGCCGCGAGCCCCCCCTCGCGGCTGCCCTTGCCGTCCTGGTCGTCCGACAGGATCTTGATCTCGGGACGCTTGGCGAGGCTCTCCTTGCAGCCCTTCACGCGGTCGATCACCGCCGAGACCTGCGGACCGTTCTCGATGATCACGTTGCCCCGGCCGCCGATCTTCTCGGCGAGGTAGGCGCAGGAGATCGCGCCGGCCTGGGTGTTGTCGGTCTGCACCGTCGCGTCGGCCCCGGACGCGGCCACGTCGACGCCGATCACCACGATGCCGGCCGCCCGCGCCCGGCGCACGGCGGCGAGCACCGCGCGGGGATCGGCGGCGTTGATCAGGATCAGGTCGACGCCCAGTGCGATGAAGTTGTCGATCTGCGTGAACTGCTTGAACAGGTCGTACTCGGCGCTCGCCACCGTCACGCGCACGTTCGGGTTGATCGCCCGCGCGGCCGCCTCGCCGCCCTTGGCGAGCGCCACGAAGAACGGGTTGCCGAGCGAGCCCAGGGTGATGCCCACCGCCTTCAGTTCCCGGGCGGGGGCGGGTCCGCAGAGCGCCGCGAGCGCGAGGCCGGCGAGGGCGAGCCGTCTCAGCATGGATGCATGACCTTCCTGGCGTAGGTGCCCCGGCCCGAGGAACCGCCGAGGCGAAGTCCCGAAAAGAATCAGGTGCGGGCGCCGGGCTGGCGGAAGCGGTCGAGGGCCACGGCGCCGACGATGACGAGGCCCTTGATGATGAACTGCCAGATGTCGGAGACGCCGAGCAGGATCAGACCGTTCGAGAGCACGGCGATGATCAGCGCGCCGATCAGCGTGCCCCAGATGGTGCCGACGCCGCCGACGAAGCTGGTGCCGCCGAGGATCACCGCGGTGATGGCGTCGAGCTCGTAGGTCTGACCGACCTGGAGACCGTTGGCGGCGTAGAGCCGCGACAGGGCCATGATGCCGCCGAGCCCGGCGAGGAAGCCCGAGGCGCAGTAGGCGAACAGCAGCACCGCCCAGACCTTGATGCCCGATAGCCGCGCCGCGTTCGGGTTGCCGCCGACCGCGTAGATGCGCACGCCGAGCACCGTGCGGCGCAGGATGAACCACGACACCACGATCACCAGGAGGGCGATGATCGCCAGGATCGGCACGCCGAACACCGCGTCGTTGCCGATGAAGGCGAAGGGCAGGTCGGGATTGAACACCGTGGTGTCGTGGCCGATCAGCCGGGCGAAGCCGCGCAGGTAGGTGAGCGAGCCGAGCGTCACGATGAAGGGCGGCAGGCGCAGGCCGGCGATGAGGACGCCGTTGATCAGCCCGACGAAGGTGCCCATGCCGAGGCCGGCCAGGATCCCGAGCACGCCGCCGCCGGGCACGAACGAGACGAGCGCCCCGCACATCGCCGAGATCGCGACGATCGAGCCCACCGAGAGGTCGATGCCGCCGGTGAGGATGACGAAGGTCATGCCGGCGGCGAGCACGGTGTTGATCGAGGCCTGCTGCGCCACGATCGACAGGTTCTGGCCGGTGAAGAACCGCCCCTCCGTCAGCAGGTGGAAGCCGATGCACAGGATCAGCAGCACCGGCAGCATGCCGATCGCCTGGACGATCGAGCGGATCTGAACTTGGCGCGCCGAGAGGCCGGCGCCTCCCGAGCCGCGCGGGGCCGGTTCCGGCGCTCCGGACGCGCCGGGCGCCTTGGCGGGCACGACGACGAAGCCGGACGTGTTCTCGCTCATCGCCTGCTCCCGACGGGGCTCACCGCCCGGCTGCGCTCCGGCGGCACGGCCTCACGCGGCCTGCGCCGCGGTGCCCGAGGCCAGCCGCATCATGTTCTCCTGCGTGATCGCCACGCCGGTCCGGCCGCCGACCTCGCCCTCGATGCGGCCCTCGCGCATCACCAGCACCCGGTCGCAGGTGCCGATGATCTCCGGCATCTCGCTGGAGATGACGATCAGGCCGATGCCGGACTGCGCCAGCGCGTCGATGATCCGGTAGATCTCGGACTTGGCGCCGATGTCGACGCCCCGGGTCGGCTCGTCGAGGATCAGCAGCTTGGGGCCGATCTCCAGCCAGCGGGAGAGGAGCACCTTCTGCTGGTTGCCGCCGGACAGGGAGCCCACCGGCACCAGCGGGCTCGCCGCCCGGACCCGCAGCGCCTCGAAGGCGGCGAGCGCCCGCTTCCAGCCCCGGGCCCGGTCTAGGACCCCGCCGGGGCGGGCATCGCGGTCGATCACGCCCACGTTGATGTTGTCGCCGCAGGACATGTCGAGGAACAGGCCCAGCGCCTTGCGGTCCTCGGTCAGGTAGGCGATGCCGCGGTCGATCGCGGCCTTGGGACTGTCGATCGTCACGGGCGTGCCGTCGAGGCGGATCTCGCCGCCGGCCTTCCGGTCGGCGCCGAAGATCAGGCGGGCGAGTTCGGTGCGGCCCGACCCGACGAGGCCGGCGATGCCGAGCACCTCGCCGCGATGCACGGCGAAGCTGCACGGGTGGACCCGGCGGCCGCCGTCTGTGAGACCGACCGCCTCGAACACGGCCGGCGGGGACGCGTCACTTGGCGCCGCGCCGGCCGCCGGGTCCGTGTGCGCCTTCTTGTAGAAGGTCGAGAGGTCGCGCCCGACCATCATCTTGACGAGCGACTCGGCCGAGAGACCGTCCCGATCGAGGGTGCCGACGTAGCCGCCGTCGCGCAGCACCGAGACCCGGTCGGACAGCTCGTAGATCTCCGCCATCCGGTGGCTGATGTAGATCAGGGCGATCCCCTCGGACCGGAGCTGCCGCACCAGGGCGAACAGGCGCTCGGTCTCGCGGGCCGAGAGCGCGGTGGTCGGCTCGTCGAGGACGAGGATGCGCGAGTCGGCGTGCAGCGCCCGGGCGATCTCGACGAGCTGCTGCTCGGCGATCGACAGGGTGCCCACCACCGTCCGGGGCCCGAACGGCGCGCCGAGCCGGTCGAGCACCGCCCGGCAGCCGCGGGCCATCGCCGCCCGGTCGACGATGCCGCCGCGGCGGATCTCGTCGCCGAGATAGATGTTCTCGGCCACCGTTAGGTTCGGAGCGAGCGCCAGCTCCTGGTAGATGATGGCGATGCCGGCGCGCTTGGCGGCGATCGGCCCGGTGATCGAGACGGGCGTGCCGTCGATCAGGATCTCCGCGCCCGCGTCCGGCTGGTGGGCGCCGGAGAGGATCTTCATCAGCGTCGACTTGCCGGCGCCGTTCTCGCCCATCAGGGCCAGTACCTCGCCGCCCCAGGCCTTGAGCGAGACGCCGTTCAGCGCCTTCACGCCGGGGAAGGTCTTGGAGACGTTGCGCATCTCCAGGCGCGGGACGCGCCCGTCCGCCTCGGCCATCGAGCCTCCCCGACGTTTCCCCCGGCCCGCTCTGCGTCGGCCCGCGTCCCGCACTATCGGGGCAGCGGCCGAACCTGCGCAATATGGTCCGCGACTTTCCCCGGGCCGAATCCTGACAAACAGCCCCCCTCTTCTGCGTCATCCCGCCGCGTTGGCAGGAGAGACAACACGGGCGCTTCGTCAGAAGAAGTATACTGCCGGCAGTATCGGCGCGCTGTCTGGCCTCCGCGGGCGGTGCGAGGATCGTCCCCGCGTCGCACGGCCCGGCTCAAGACCGGGCGCGGCGCGGGCGCAGGCGGGGGCGGGCATCATGTGGCGGGGGGGCTTTGCGGCCGCGCTCCTGTGCGCGGCGACGGCGGCACACGGGCAGGCGCCGCCGCCCACCCGGGGCGCGGCGGTCGGCCCGGCCCTGCGCAGCCTCGATGTCCGACCCGGTCGCCCGGCGCCGGAGGACGCGGCCGAGGGTTTCGCGGGCGCCGACTCGGCTGCGGGCGTGGCCGACGTCCAGGGGCAGACGGCGACGCCGCCGACCGTGCCCGCCGGCACCCTCGACCTCGGCAACGGCCTCAGCCTGCTCCTGAACTACACCAGCGAATCGGCCGCCAACCCGGTCGGCGGCATCCGCCGCGGCACGGCATACGCGGGCCAGGGCTTCTTCGGCATCGACGCCGATCTCGGCCGCCTCGCCGGCCTCGACGGGGCGAGCCTGCACGCGGTGGTCACGCAGCGCCACGGCCGCAGCCTGTCGCAGGACTTCATCGGCAACAACACCAGCGTGCAGGAGATCTTCGGCGGCGGCCAGACCGCGCGGCTGACCATCCTGAGCTACCAGCAGAAGCTGCTCGACAACCGGCTCGACATCGAGGTCGGCCGGCTGGTCGCCAACGTCGCCTTCCTGGCGTCGCCGATCTACTGCAACTTCCAGAACAATGCCACCTGCGGCAACCCGACCTTCGCGTTCAAGACCACGAACTTCACGTTCTTCCCGGTCGCGACCTGGGGCGCGCACGCGAAGTACTTCTTCACCGATGCGGTGTTCCTGCACGTCGGCGCCTACGAGGTGAACCCGCGCACGCAACGCGGCACCGACAACGGCGTGGACTGGTCGACCCGCGGCGCCACCGGCGCGGTGATCCCGTTCGAGCTCGGCTACACCACGAATTTCGCCACCGACCGCCTGCCGCGCAACTACGGCATCGGCGGCATCGTCGACCGCTCGGACTATCCCGACCCGGTCTACAACCGCCTCGGCGGCCCCCTGGTCTTCGCGGGCGGCGACCCGCTCACCCGCTTCGGCCGCTCGCTGATCTACGCCCGCTTCGACCAGATGATCTGGCGCCCCGACCCGATGGCCCTGCGGGGGCTGACGGTGTTCGGGGTGGCGATGAAAGGCACGTCCGGCCGGCAGATCGAGGATTACTACCTCGAAGGCGGCCTGCTGATGACCGGCCCGAGCGCGAGCCGGCCGTTCGACACGGTAGGCTTCGTGGTCTCGACCCAGACGTTCTCGGCGCTCGGCCTCGCGGGCGTGCGCGCCGCTCGCGCGTCGCTCGGCCTGAACCCGCGGGACGTGGCGACCCAGCAGGTGATGTTCGAGCTGAACTACGGGATCCAGATGACGCCCGCGATCCGCTTCACCCCGCAGATCCAGTACGTCCTCGACCCCGACAACACCCGCTTCCCGTTCCGGGCGCGGCCGATCCCCGACGCACTGGTGTTCGGCGGAAAGCTCTCGGTCGACCTGTTCACGCTCTACGGACTGGCGCGGGGTCCGGGCAGTCTCTGACCTGCCCGCAGACCCGTCACGCCGCCCGCAGCGCAGCGCGCAGCTCCTCCAGCGTCGGCAGGTCGGCGCCGCGGCGCGAGCAGGTGATGGCGGCGGCGACCGCCGCCTCGGTGAGGAGGCCGCGCAGATCGTCCTGGCCGAACCCTGCGATGGCCTCGCGCGACAGGCGGCCGCCGCGCTCCAGGCTCGCGAGCAGGGCCGCGTGGAAGGTGTCGCCCGCCCCCACCGTGTCGATCACCGTCACCGGCCGGCCCGGGACCTTGACGGTGCCACAGGCGTGGTAGGCGGTGGCCCCGTGCGGGCCGTCGGTGACGACCACGAGCTGCGCGCCCGCCTCCAGCCAGCGCGCCGCGACCGCGGCCTCGTCGGCATCAAGGCCGTAGGCCGCGTCGATGTCCTCGACGCTGACCTTGACGATCGAGGCGTGGCGGACGAGCCCGTCGAAGCGGGTGTGCCAGTGGTCGAGGTCCGGCACGAGGCTGAGCCGCAGGTTCGGGTCGATGCTGATCACGCAGCGGGCGGCGGCGCGGCGGGCGAGCCCGACCAGCGTGGTGCCGATCGGCTCCATGATCAGCGGGAAGGAGCCGATGGCGATCGCCGAGACGCCGTCGAGGTCGTAGGGCACGTCCTCGGCGGCGAGGTCGCAGACGGCGCAGTTCTCCGCGTGGAAGGTGTAGCTCGGGTGACCGTCCGCGCCGGTCGCGACGATCGCCATCGGGGTCGGGCGCCGGCTGACCTTGGCGAGGCTGATATCGACGCCCTCCGCTTCGAGCCGCGCCGACAGGAGCCGCCCGAACCCGTCCTCCGACAGGCCGCCGAGGAAGCCGGAGCGCGCCCCGAGCCGGCTGATGCCGAAGGCGAGATTGAACGGCGAGCCCCCCGCCACCGCCAGCGCCGGCAGGCCGCCCCGGAACCCCCGCGGATCGCTCGTGTCCACGAACAGGTCGATCAGGGCTTCGCCGGAGACGAGGATCATCGGGACCTGCTTCGAGGCGGCGTCGGGTCGTCGCTGCGAGGCTAGGCCGGATCGGCCGGGGCGGGGAAGCGCCCGGATCGGCGCGGGCGTGACGGTGGGGCCCCGGGTGTCGTCGCGCGCATGGCTCACCCCCGCTCCGGGAGCGATTCAGACAACGAAAAAGGCGGCGGGCTCGGGGCTCGCCGCCTGAGATTGAACCGAAGCGCCTTTTACGCGCCCATCGCCGCCTTGAGGTTCTGGTCGACCTTGTCGAGGAAGCCCGTGGTCGAGAGCCACCGCTGGTCGGGGCCGACGAGGAGGGCGAGGTCCTTGGTCATGTGGCCGGCCTCGACCGTGTCGACGCAGACCTTCTCCAGCGTCGCCGAGAACTTCGCCAGGTCGTCGTTGCCGTCGAGCTTGGCCCGGTGGCTGAGGCCGCGGGTCCAGGCGAAGATCGAGGCGATCGAGTTGGTCGAGGTCTCGCGGCCCTTCTGGTGCTCGCGGAAGTGGCGGGTGACGGTGCCGTGGGCGGCCTCGGCCTCGACGGTCTGGCCGTCCGGGGTCATCAGCACCGAGGTCATCAGGCCGAGCGAGCCGAACCCTTGCGCGGCCGTATCCGACTGCACGTCGCCGTCGTAGTTCTTGCACGCCCACACGTAGCCGCCCGACCACTTCAGGCACGAGGCCACCATGTCGTCGATCAGCCGATGCTCGTAGGTGATTCCCAGCGGCTTGAACTTCGCCTCGAACTCCTCCTCGTAGACCTTCTGGAACAGGTCCTTGAAGCGCCCGTCATAGGCCTTGAGGATGGTGTTCTTGGTCGACAGGTAGACCGGGTACTTGCGCGCCAGCCCGTAGTTCATCGAGGCGCGGGCGAAGTCGATGATCGACTGGTCGAGGTTGTACATCGACATCGCGACGCCGGCCTCGGGGAACTTGAACACCTCCTTCTCGATGACGGTGCCGTCGTCGCCCTCGAACTTGATGGTCAGGCGGCCCTTGCCGGGCACCTTGAAGTCGGTGGCGCGGTACTGGTCGCCGTAGGCGTGGCGGCCGATGACGAAGGGCTGGGTCCAGCCGGGCACGAGGCGCGGCACGTTCTTGCAGATGATCGGCTCGCGGAAGATCACGCCGCCGAGGATGTTGCGGATCGTGCCGTTGGGCGAGCGCCACATCTCCTTGAGGCCGAACTCCTTCACCCGCGCCTCGTCGGGGGTGATGGTGGCGCACTTCACGCCGACGCCGTGGCGCTTGATCGCCTCGGCCGCGTCGACCGTCACCTTGTCGCCCGTGGCGTCCCGGTGCTCGACCCCGAGGTCGTAGTATTCCAGGTCGACGTCGAGATAGGGGTGGATGAGCTTGTTCTTGATCTCGGCCCAGATGATCCGGGTCATCTCGTCGCCGTCGAGCTCGACGACGGGGTTCGCTACCTTGATCTTCGCCATGGGGCCGGTGCCTTCTCGCGCGCTGTCCCCGGCCACGGCATGCAAGGGCCGTGCGGGCGCGAGCGGCGACATAGCAAGGGGGGCCTGACAGCGGAAGGCTCGGGCTGTCATCCGGCCCGCGTCGTAACGCGGCCCTCGACGGGCGCCCCGCCCCCGTGCCACAGGGCGGCTATGACGCGGACCGGGAGCAGGGGCGAGACGGCGACGGAGATTCCGGCGGGCGAGGCGCCCGCGGTGATCCTCGTGGAACCGCAACTCGCCGAGAACATCGGCATGACCGCCCGCGCGATGGCGAATTTCGGCCTGTCGGAGCTGCGCCTCGTCAACCCGAAGAACGGCTGGCCGAAGAAGGGCGTGCGCGAGGCGGCCTCCGGCGCCACGCACGTCCTCGACTGCGCCACCGTCTATACCAGCCTGCCCGAGGCGCTCGGCGACCTCACCTACGTGCTGGCCACCACCGCCCGCGAGCGCGGGCAGATGAAGCGCGTGTTCGACCCCGAGGCCGGCATGGCCGAGATGTTGTCGCGCGCGGGTCAGCGCACGGGGGTGATGTTCGGCCGCGAGCGGGTGGGGCTGGAGAACGACGAGGTATCGCTGGCCGACGCCATCGTCACCTTCCCGGTCTCGCCGGACTTCCCCTCCCTCAACCTCGCGCAGGCCGTGCTGCTCGTCGGGTATGAATGGCGGCGGGCGAGCGGGCGGGCGCGGCTGCCGTTCTCCGGGGAGATGCTGTCGCCGCCGGCCACCCGCGCGGCGCTGTTGACGCTGTTCGGCAACCTCGAGACGGCGCTGGACGCCGCCGGCTTCTACCCGCCGGAGAAGCGCGCGGTCATCGCGCGCAACATGCGCGACATGCTCCACCGCATGGCGATGACCGAGCAGGACGTGCGCACCTTCCAGGGCGCGTTGCGCGCGCTCAATCGATCCCGGAAGGCGGACGGGGCGCCCTGATTCAGGCGGTCCCGGGGGCGGGCGCGCCCATCTCGGGCGGCTTGCCGCCGCCGAAGCAGCGGCCGACCGCCTCCCAGAAGGCCGCCTGCTCCTCCGCGGTGCACTGCGCGACGCGGGTCTCGACCAGCGCGAGGCCGGCCACCGCGTCGGCGCTTGCGGCCACATCCGCCTCGCTGGGCGACGGCGATCGATGCTCTGGGATCATGGGCCCTCCCGGATGCGCTCCCGGGCCGGAAGCGCACGGATCAAAGTCGCGAGACCGGTTCCCGATCCCGATGCGCCGTGCGGACGCGGTGCCAGCGGCAGTGCATTGTGCGCCGGCGCGGTTCCGTCCGCCACCGCAATCGGGCATGGAACGGGGCCGGGTGAGGACATCGGAGCCGGTCGCGGGCGCCGGATCGGCGGAGACGGAGACATTGTGCGGCTGAGCGTCGACGATCTGGCCTGCCGCCGCTCCGGGCGCCGCGTCTTCGCCGGCCTGACCTTCGCCCTCGGGCCGGGGGAGGCGCTGGCCGTGACCGGGCGGAACGGCGCCGGCAAGTCGAGCCTGCTCGCGATCCTCTCCGGGCGGCTGCGGCCGGATGCCGGGCGGATCGCCGTGGACGGGGTCGGCGAGCTGACCCTGCCCGAGTGCCTGCACGCGGTGGGTCACCGCGACGGACTCAAGAGCGCCCTCACCGCGGGCGAGAACCTCGCCTTCGCGCAAAGAATGCTCGGGGCGCCGCGCCTCGCCCCGCGGGACGCGCTGGACCGGCTCGGCCTCGGCCACGCCCACGACCTGCCGGTGGCCTACCTCTCGGCCGGGCAGCGGCGGCGGGTGGCGCTGGCGCGCCTCCTCGTCTGCCACCGGCCCCTCTGGCTCCTCGACGAGCCGACCGCTGCCCTCGACACCGCCTCGCAGGCCGTGCTCGCCGCGCTGATGGCCGTGCACCGGGCCGGGGGCGGCCTCGTGATCGCCGCGACCCACCAGGCACTCGGCCTCGACGGGGCGCTCGAACTGCGCATCGGGCAGGACGCCGCCGAGCCCGCGGTCGAGGACGCGGCCGAGGCGGAGGATTGGCTGTGATCCGCGCCGGCCTCGCCCTGATCGCTCGCGACCTCCGTCTCGCCGCCCGGGTCGGCGGCTCGGGGGCCCTGTCGCTGGTGTTCTTCCTGATGATCGTGGCGCTGGTGCCCTTCGCGCTCGGGCCCGACCTCAACCTGCTGTCGCGGATCGGCCCCGCGATCCTGTGGCTGTCGGCCGTGCTCGCGACGCTGATCGGGCTCGACCGGCTGTTCCAGGCCGACGAGGAGGACGGCTCGCTGGACCTGATGACCGCCGCGCCGGTGCCGCTGGAGGGCGTGGTGCTCGCCAAGGTGATCGCCCACTGGATCACCACCGGCCTGCCGCTGGCGCTCGCCGCCCCGCTCTTCGGCCTGCTGGTGGCCCTCGACGGGACGAGCATGGCCGCCACCGCGCTGACGCTCGCGGTCGGCACCCCGGCGCTCAGCTTCATCGGCGCGGTCGGCGCCGCGCTCACCGCCTCGATCCGCCGCGGCGGCCTGATCCTGGCGGTGCTCGTCCTTCCGTTGATGATCCCGACCCTGATCTTCGGCGTCTCGGCCGCGCAGGCGGCGGCCGGCGGCACCGTGCCGTTCCTCGTGCCGCTGGCGGTGCTCGGCGCGCTCAGCCTGATCGCCGCCGTGGTCGGCACGCTCGCCGCGGCGGCGGCCCTGCGCTGGCCGGAGTGACGCTGACGGCCCTGCGCCAGCGGTCGCCGCCGTCGCGCCTCAAGGGGTAATTTCCGATTGAAATCGTCTTATTCCATCGGATTCTCAGACAATATCTTCAGAAGAAAATCGTATTCTCCTTCGATATCTTCATCGCCTTTGAATGTCGATACTTCGACGTGGTTGTCGTCGAAGCATTCTATTTCGAGGCGGAGCCCGTACAATGTGGCATCGATCCTGATCGTGTCGGGTCGGTCGCGGGCGAGACGAAATTTTACATGTGACCGTTCGAGGATTTTCAAGATATTGAAGATGTTCGCCGGTTCCATGTTGGTCGCCATATATCTGGATGCATATTGGAAGGTGGGCCGTATATTGTCTAGCGTCCGGCCCCCTCGTATCGGAGCGATGGTGGCGCTCGCTCGTCCGGCCGCCGCGGCAGCGGTCCGCCCCACCCAATCCATTGACGTAACACCGGACCGTGTCTATACGGCCCGCTTCGCCGGAACGCCGCGCGTCTGCGTGCGACGCCACTCGGCCATTGCCTGACAACCAGACGCGTTGACCGATCCCCGGCCCGGCCGGCCCGTCGGCATCGCCCGACGAAGCACAGAGGACACAGATGGCCAATACCGCGTCGGCCAGGAAGATGACCCGCAAGATCGAGAAGCGCACGGCGGTCAACCGCTCGCGCCGCTCGCGCATGCGCACCTTCGTCCGCAAGGTCGAGGAGGCGATCGCCTCCGGCAACCAGGGCGATGCGCTGGCCGCCCTCCAGGCCGCCGAGCCGGAGATCATGCGCGCCGCCCAGAAGGGCATCGTTCACAAGAACAACGCCTCGCGGAAGGTCTCGCGCCTCGCCGCCCGGGTGAAGGCGCTCGCCGCCTGACGCCATCCGCCCCGTCCCGGAACGGCATCGAGCCCGGCCCGCGCGCCGGGCTTTTTCGTGCCCGCAATCCCGGCCTAGAGCGCTCTACGCCGAGGTGGACACCGGCTCGGCGTAAGAGAGCGCGTCAAAACAAAGGCTCAGAGCCGTGCACGATTGCAACGCGATCGGGAGCGGCTCTAGCGGCAACGCCGCGTTAACCGTGAGCGCGACTCTCGCGCGTTGCGCGGTCCGGCCGCCGCGTGTAGCTTAACAGACGATCACCACACACAAGCAAAACCGACCGGTTTCGGGACTCAGCCGAATCATCAGCCCGGCCAAGACTCTAGCTCTTGCCCGGCGCCGACTTCGGAACACTTGGCGATGGGAATCCGCGCCGTCCCCGCAAGTCCCACTGTTAAAGGAACCGTAGGTCTTTGTTGATAGGCTCCTCTCATCGGCAAAATGTCCTGGCCAGGGGCTTGACTCCCGTCCCAGGATCGGTCCCGCGGCCATCGGCGGGACGCTGAGCGTGCAGCGTGTGTACGTGCGGCCGGCGGTCCCCCGCCCGCGGCGCGGGGAGAGCCAATGATGCGTGTCGAGGAAACGGCGGCGAGCGGCGACGGCGACGGCCGCGGCAACGGCGGTCCGGATTTCGGGAGCGCCTGGGCGCGGGTGAAGCGCCGCCTGCGGGCGGAACTCGGCGAGGACGTGTACGCGAGCTGGTTCGCCCGGCTGGAACTGGAGACCGTGAGCGCGGGAACCGCCCGGCTCACCGTGCCGACCCGCTTCCTGAAGAGCTGGATCGAGTCGCACTATCTCGACCGCGTGCTCGGGATCTTCCGGGCCGAGGCCGAGGAGATCGCCCGGATCGAGGTCGGGGTGCGCGGCACCGCCGCTCCGGTCCGGCCCGCCGCCCCCGGCGCCGCCAAGCCCAGCCCGGTCAGCGGCCCGCTCGCCCGCCTCCACGCGGTCGGAGCGCCGACGCCGGTCGCGGCGATCGCCCCCGTCGCCGAGGCCCGCTCGGCCGAGGCCGGCGACCTCAGCGGCACGCCGCTCGATGCCCGCCTCACCTTCGCGAGCTTCGTGGTCGGGCGCTCCAACAACCTCGCCCACGCCGCCGCCGAGCGGGTGTCCCGCCACCAGGGGGAGGGCGCGCTCTACAACCCGCTCTACCTCCACGCCGGGGTGGGCCTGGGCAAGACCCACCTCCTGCACGGCATCGGCCACGCCGCGCGCGAGTCCGGGCGCCGGGTGATCTACCTCACCGCCGACCGCTTCATGTACGGCTTCGTCAACGCCCTGAAGACCCAGTCGGCGCTCGCCTACAAGGAGCGGCTGCGCGGCATCGACCTGCTGATCCTCGACGACGTGCAGTTCATCCAGGGCAAGTCGATCCAGGCCGAGTTCGGCCACACCATCAACGCCCTGATCGATGCCGGCCGCCAGGTGGTGGTCGCCTCCGACCGGCCGCCGACCGAGCTGGAAGCGCTGGACGAGCGGGTGCGCTCGCGGCTGGCCGGCGGCCTCGTGGTCGAGATCGGCACGCTCGACGAGCAGCTCCGCGTCTCGATCCTCTCCGCCCGGCTCGCCGCCGTGCGGGTCGCGCACCCGACCTTCGAGGTGACGCCGCAGGTCGCCACCTACGTCGCCCGGGCCATCACCGCCAACGGTCGAGACCTGGAGGGCGCCGTCAACCGGCTCTTGGCCCACGCCACCCTCACCGGCACCGCGGTGACGATGGAGACCGCCGAGAACGCGATCCGCGACCTCGTGAAGAACCGCGAGCCCAAGCGCATCAAGATCGAGGACATCCAGAAGCTGGTGGCCTCGCGCTACAACGTCTCGCGCTCGGACATCCTGTCGGAGCGGCGCACCGCCGCCGTGGTCAAGCCGCGCCAGATCGCGATGTACCTCTCGAAGGTGCTGACCCTGCGCTCGCTCCCCGAGATCGGCCGCCGCTTCGGCGGGCGCGACCACACCACCGTGCTCCACGCCGTGCGCAAGATCGAGAAGCAGATCGGCGAGGACGCGGTGCTCGGCGACGAGGTCGAGCTCTTGAAGCGCATGCTCCAGGACTGATTCTTCGCGACTGGGCGGCGCGCCTCGGACACGGGGCGCGCCGGTCTCCGCCCCGGACCGCCCGTCACCGGCGTGACGGGCCGGCGCACTGGCGAAGCTCCCCACCGCCCTGTATGGCCGTAGCCATCACGGGCGGGAACAGCCGGAGAGGGACGCCGATGCCGGAAGCCTTCATCTACGATCACGTCCGCACGCCGCGCGGGCGCGGCAAGGCGGACGGCGCGCTCCACGAGGTCACCGCCCTGCGGCTGGCCGAGACGGCGCTCCGGGCGCTCAAGGACCGCAACGGCCTCGACACCCGCCTCGTGGACGACGTGGTGCTCGGCTGCGTCGATCCGGTCGGCGAGGCCGGCGGCGACATCGCCCGCGCCGCGGCGCTGGTGGCCGATTACGGCATCCACGTCCCCGGCATGCAGATCAACCGCTTCTGCGCCTCCGGCCTCGACGCGGTGAACACCGCCGCCGCGCAGGTGATGAGCGGCCAGCACGAGATGGCGGTGGGCGGCGGCGTCGAATCGATGAGCCGCATCGGCATCGGCGCCTCCGGCGGCGCCTGGCCGGTCGATCCGGCCATCGCCATCAAGTCCTACTTCATGCCGCAGGGCATCTCCGCCGACCTGATCGCGACCAAGTACGGCTTCTCCCGGGACGCCTGCGACGCCTACGCCGTGCGCTCGCAGGCGCGGGCCGCCGCCTCCTGGGAGGCCGGGCATTTCACGCAGGCGGTGGTGCCGGTGCGCGACGTGAACGGCATCACCCTGCTCGACCGCGACGAGCACATGCGGCCCGGCACCGACATGCAGTCGCTGGCCAGCCTCAAGCCGTCCTTCGTGCAGATGGGCCAGATGGGCGGCTTCGACGCGGTCGCCACCGACGCGCACCCGGACGTCGAATTCGTCGAGCACGTCCACCACGCCGGCAACTCGTCGGGCATCGTCGACGGGGCCGCCGCCGTGCTGATCGGATCCCGGGAAGCGGGCGAAGCCGCCGGCCTGAAGCCCCGGGCCCGCATCCGCGCCTTCGCCAATATCGGCTCCGACCCGGCGCTGATGCTCACCGGCCCGGTCGACGTGACGAAGAAGGTGCTGGCGCGGGCGGGCATGAGCCTCGCCGACATCGACCTGTTCGAGGTCAACGAGGCGTTCGCGGCCGTGGTGCTGCGCTTCTGCCAAGCCTTCGACATCGACCCCGAGGCGGTCAACGTCAACGGCGGCGCCATCGCGCTCGGCCACCCGCTCGGCGCGACGGGCGCGATGATCCTCGGCACCGCCCTCGACGAGCTGGAGCGCACGGGCAAGGAGCGGGCGCTGGTGACGCTGTGCATCGGCGCCGGCATGGGCACCGCCACGATCATCGAGCGCGTCTGATCGTTTGCGCACGCTCCGGCGTCCGGGGAAAGCGCCGCGCGAACCAGTCCCGCAGCACCGCGCGCTCGTAGTACAGGCCGCCGGTCGAGAAGCGCGGGTTGGCGGTGAGCAGGAAATTGATGTCGGTGACCGTGTCCTCGCCCCGCGCCACCGCGCGCCCGCCCCGTTTCAGGGTGTAGGCGAGGCGGATCCGCGGCGGCGTCGCGTCGGTGACGACGCGCAGGCCGCTCGGCGGGATCGCGGTCGGCCGCTCGAAGCCGGCGAGGTCGATGTCGAGGACGCTGAGGTCGAGCGTGTCGCCCGCGCCGAGGTAGCGCTGCCCGAGTTCTTCGAGGATGCGGGTCATTTCCGCGAGCGTCACCCGCAGCGACTGGCCGGAGCCCCACCGGTTCTCCGCGTCGGTGAACCGCTCGGGCGCGACGTAGCGCACCCGGACATCGGCGAGGGCCGGCCCGGCGAGCAGCAGCGTCGCCAGCGCCGCCAACCCGATCCGCCGTCCGTGGAACGCCCCGCCCATCGCTCTGCCCTCCGTACCGCCTCCCGGGGACAAGTCGCGCCGCGGGCCGCCGGTTCGCGGCGGGCGTGCGCCCCGACGCCGCGTCGTCGCGCGCCCGTGAACCCGCACGCAGGCCGACGGGATCGGCATCGACGGCGGCATCGGACGTTCTGGCCGCTCCCCAAAGGCGCGGAACGCTGCTAGAGCGCGGGGGAAACCCGGCCGGAACAGGCCGATACGAACATCTCCGGGAGGACCGCCCTTGAACCGCCTTATCGCCACCCTGTGCCTCGGCGCCGCCCTGAGCCTGCCGCTGGCCGCGCGGGCCGACGACATGGCCGACCGGGTCACGCAGGCGACCCAGCTCGTCAACAAGACCCTGATCAAGAACCTCCAGACCGGCTTCAACGTCGCCCTCGAGAAGACCACCGCCCCGATGCCCGAGGCGCGGGCCGAGGCCGTGCGCAAGGAACTCAACGCCGAATTCGACAAGCAGCGCACCGTGATGGTCGAGGGCCTGTCGAAGGAGTACGCGCAGAAGTTCACCCTCGACGAGCTGAAGCACCTCGACGCGATCTACTCCGACCCGATCTACCTCAAGTTCCAGAACATGAACGCCGACCCGAACTCGGCGGTGACGGCCATCTCGCAGAACTCGGTGACCAAGCTCCTCAACATGCTGGCCGTGGCCGCCGCCACCGACAACCAGCCGCAGCTCGGCACGCCGACGCCGCCCGCGCCGACGGCCCCGGCCCCGAAGTAGGCCGCCTCTTCCGACCCGAGCAGCCCGTTCCGTCCCACCCGCGAGGACGTCCAGCATGACCGATCCGCAGAAGAATTTCCGCTTCGAGACCGACGCGGACGGCATCGCCCTGGCTGTCTGGGACATGCCGGGCCGCTCGATGAACGTCATCACCGAGGGGGTGATGGAGGAACTGGCGGCGATCGTGGAGACCGTCGCCACCGATCCTGCGATCAAGGGCTGCGTGATCGCCACCGGCAAGGAGCACTTCTCCGGCGGCGCCGACCTCACCATGCTCCAGGGCCTCGGCCGCGCCTACGAGGCGCTCAAGGCCGAGCGCGGCGAGGAGGCGGCCATGCGCCACTTCCTCGACGAATCGCGCCGCCTGTCGCTGCTGTTCCGGCGGCTGGAGACCTGCGGCAAGCCGTTCGCGGCGGCGATCACCGGCCTGTGCCTCGGCGGCGCCTTCGAACTGGCGCTCGCCTGCCACCACCGGGTCGCCTCGGACGATCCGAAGACCCGGGTCGGGCTGCCGGAGATCAAGGTCGGGCTGTTCCCGGGCGGCGGCGGCACCCAGCGCGTCGCCCGGCTGATGCAGACCGGCGACGCGCTTCAGATGCTGTTCAAGGGCGAGCAGATCCGCCCGGCCATGGCCAAGGGCATGGGGCTGATCCACGCGGTGGCGCCCACGGCCGAGATCGTCGAGCGGGCCAAGGCCTGGATCCGCGAGGGCGGCTCGGCGGTCGCCCCCTGGGACGTGCCGAAGTTCAAGGCGCCGTCCGGCAAGGTCTACTCGCCCGCCGGCATGATGATCTGGCCGCCGGCCAACGCGATCTACCGGCGCGAGACCCACGACAACTACCCCGCCGCCAAGGCGATCCTGGCCTCGGTCTACGAGGGCCTGCAACTGCCGATGGACCTCGCGCTCAAGGTCGAGAGCCGCTACTTCGCGCATATCCTGCGCTCGAAGGAGGCGGCGGCGATGATCCGCACGCTGTTCATCTCGATGGGCGAGCTGAACAAGGGCGCGCGCCGGCCCAAGGACGCCCCGGCGAGCGAACTCCGGACCGTCGGCGTCGTCGGCGCCGGCTTCATGGGCGCGGGCGTGGCCTACGTCACCGCCCAGGCCGGGCTCGACGTGGTGCTCGTCGACCAGTCGCAGGAGGCCGCCGATAAGGGCAAGGCCCACGCTCACGCGCTGATCACCGGCCAGATCAACCGGGGCCGGGCCAAGACCGCCGACCGCGACGCGCTGCTCGCCCGCATCACCGCGACCAGCGACTACGACGCCCTTAAGACCTGCGACCTCGTGATCGAGGCGGTGTTCGAGGACCCGAAGGTCAAGGCCGAGGTGATCGGCCGGGTCGAGGCGGTGATCGGCGAGGGCGCGATCTTCGCCTCCAACACCTCGACGCTGCCGATCTCCGGGCTCGCGCGCGCCTCGCGGCGGCCGGAGCAGTTCGTGGGCATCCACTTCTTCTCGCCGGTCGAGAAGATGCTGCTCGTCGAGATCATCCGCGGCGAGGCGACCGGCGACCGGGCGCTCGCGGTCGCCCTCGACTACGTGCGGCTGATCAAGAAGACGCCGATCGTGGTGAACGATTCCCGCGGCTTCTTCGCCAACCGCTGCGTCGGCGCCTACATCCTCGAAGGCCACCGGATGCTGGCCGAGGGCGTGCCCCCGGCGATGATCGAGAGCGCCGGCCGGCAGGCGGGCATGCCGGTGGGCCCGCTCTCCCTCAACGACGAGGTGGCGCTGGACCTCGTCTTCAAGATCCTCAAGGCGACCGAGGCGCAGGTGGGGGCGGACGCCGTCGACCCGGCGCAGAAGGCGATCCTCGCCGAGATGGTCGAGGGCCGGGGCCGGCTCGGGCGCAAGAACCGCAAGGGCTTCTACGACTATCCCGAGGGCGCAGCGAAGCGCCTGTGGCCGGGGCTCGCCGAGATCCAGCCGAACCGGCTCGACCCGGAGGCGGTCGACTTCGCCGAACTGAAGCACCGGCTCCTCGTGGTGCAGGCGCTGGAGGCGGCGCGCACGGTGGGGGAGGGCGTGGTCACCGACCCGCGCGAGGCCGATGTCGGCTCGATCCTCGGCTTCGGCTTCGCGCCGTTCACCGGCGGCGCCCTGTCCTACATCGACTTCATGGGGCCGGCCGCCTTCGTTGCCCTCGCCCGGGATCTGGAGGCCAAGCACGGGCCGCGCTTCGCGGTGCCGGACAGCCTGGCCGTGATGGCCGAGCGCGGGGGCACCTTCTACGGTACTGCGGACAAGCGGGCGGCGTAGAGCGCCGCCCGTTTCCCGTCACCCTTGCGGGGCGGGACCGCCGAGCCCCTACGACGCCGCGCGCAGGCCCAGCATCCGCGCCAGCATCGCCACGTCGGAGAGATTGTCGGAGAGCAGGTCGGTCACGTCGCCGACCTCCAGCGCCTTCATGTGGCGGCAGCGCATGCCGTAGCGCCCGGCGGTGCAGGTGCAGCGCAGAACGGGACCGCCGACGCGCTCCTCCAGCGTCACCGCGTAGCGGTTGCCGGTGGAGCCGCGCATCGCGAAGGTCAGCACCGCCGAGGTCGGCGCGAAGGCGGCCATCGCCCGGCCGCTGATCGCCCCGGCGCCCGGCCGAGCCGGCGAGGAACCGCCGGTCGCCCGCGTCACCGGCACGCCGATCGCCGCGGCGAGCCCGGGCGCGTCGGCGGTGCCGGTCTCGCGCATCGCCGCCACCGCGATGGCCGCGCACGCATAGGCGTCCTCGCCCGCGTCGTGGTGCTCGAACGCGATGCCGAGGCGGCGGGCCACCTTGCCGAGCCCGCAGCCCTCCGGGGCCGGGAAGACGCGGCGGGCGATCTGCACGGTGCAGAGGTAGCTCAGGTCCGGCACCGGCAGCCCGGCCCGGGCGAGGCCGGCGCGCAGCACGCCGATATCGAAGCTCGCGTTGTGCGCGAGGATCAGCCCGCCCGCGAGGTCGGCCATGTAGGGCGCCAGCACCGTGCCGAAGTCGGGCTCGCCCGCCACGTCGGCCGGCAGGATGCCGTGGACGCGGATGTTGCCGGGGGAGAAGCGCATCTCCGGCGGCCGGATGAAGTGGCTCGCGCGGCGCACCACGCGGCCCTCCGCGATCCAGGCGAGGCCGACCGCGCAGGCGCTGTCGCGCCGCTCGTTGGCCGTCTCGAAATCGATCGCCAGGGTGATCATGCCGCCCCCAACGGCCGCAGCCGTCCCGCCCGTCTAGAACGGGCCCGCGCGGAGGAAAAGCCGGCCCGGCGCGGCGGGTCGCCACGCGGGTGCAAGGGGGTTAGGCTGCCCGCGAGAGCCGGATCACCGGCCGAACGAGGAAACCGCCATGAAGCTCACGCAGGATCAGGTCGAGCAGTTCCACCGCGAAGGCTACATCTTCATGCCCGAGGCGTTCACACCGGAGGAGGTGACGCTGATGCGCGAGGCGGCGCTCGACATCTTCCGCACCCCGCGCCCCGAGATCTGGATGGAGAAGTCCGGGGTGCCGCGCACGGCGTTCGCCTGCCACACCTACAACCCGGTGTTCCGGACGCTCGCCGCCCACCCCCGCCTCGTCGAGCCGGTCGAGCAGATCTTCGGCGAGCGCTGCTACGTCCACCAGTTCAAGGTCAACGCGAAGTCCGCCTTTTCCGGCGACGTCTGGCAGTGGCACCAGGACTTCGTGACGTGGCACAACGACGACGGCATGCCCGAGCCGCGGGCGATGAACATCTCGGTGTTCCTCGACGACGTGCTGCCGATCAACGGCCCGCTGATGCTGGTGCCGCGCTCGCAGGGCTCCGGCGCGATCGAGGCCGGGCACGACACCACCACCACCGCCTACCCGCTGTGGACGCTGGACGACCGCACGGTCGCGGAGCTGGTGGAGCAGGGCGGCATCGTCGCGCCCACCGGCAAGGCCGGCGGGCTGCTGATGTTCCACGGCAACCTCGTCCACGGCTCGGCCGGCAACATCACGCCCTACCCGCGCAAGATCGTCTACCTGACGCTCTCGGCGGTCTCGAACGCCATCACCCGGCCGACCCGGCCGGAGTGGATCGCGCACCGGGACTTCACGCCGCTCCAGGCGCTCGCCGACGACGCGCTGCTGGCCCACCGCGCTGCGCCGGTCGCGGCGGAGTAGGGCACCGGTCGCGCGGGTGCGTCACGCCCGTGCGACCAGATCGAGCCAGTCCGCCTCCGAGATCACCTTCACCCCGTGCTTCTCGGCGTCCTTCAGCTTGGATCCGGCGCCCGGGCCCGCCACCACGAGGTCGGTCTTGGCCGAGACCGAGCCCGAGACCTTGGCGCCGAGCCGCTCGGCCACCGCCTTGGCCTCGTTGCGGGTCATCTTCTCGAGCGTGCCCGTGAACACCACCGTCTGGCCGGCGAAGGTCGAGGCCGCGGCCGCCCGCTCCATCGGCTCGGGCCGCACCTCGGTCAGGAGCTCGGCCACGGCGTCGGCGTTGTGCGGCTCGGAGAAGAACAGGATCAGCGCGTCGGTCGCCACCGGGCCGATCTCGCCGTCGTCGGCGAAGACGCGGTAGGCGTCGCCGGGGCGCTGCGCCGCCGCCCGCGCCAGGGCGGCGCGCAACGCGTCCGCGTCGCCGTAATGGGCGAGCAGGTTCTCCCGCTGCGGCGCGCTGAGCCGCGGCCGCTCCGCCTCGGTCGGCGCGTCGTCGGGGAAGCCGAGGTCGAGCAGGCGGTCGCGGGTGGTGCCGCCGACCCGCGGCACCGCGGTCAGCTCCACCCAGTCCGGGCCGGGCTGCACCGCCGCGGCCTCAGCGATCGCGGCGATCAGCGCCTGCATGTCCGCGAACCGCTTGGCGAGCGCCTTGGCCGTCGCCTCGCCGATCTGCGGGATGCCCAGCGCGAACAGCAGCCGGTTCATCGGGATGGCGCGGCGCGCCTCGACGCCGGCGAGCAGGTTCTTGATCGCCTTGTCTTCCTCCTCGCCCTTCTTCCTGGCCTGCTTCTTCGGCGCTTCGGCCTGCCCGGCCTCCGCCCGCCGCTCGGCGGACAGCGCCTCGCGCCGGGCGACGACGGCGGCCTTCAGCTCGGAAAAGTCGAGGCGGAACAGGTCGGCGGGCTGGTGCACGAGGCCGGCCTCGAACAGCACCTCGATGTAGGTCTCGCCGAAGCCCTCGATGTCGAAGCCGTTGCGCGAGACGAAGTGCTTCAGGCGCTCCACGCCCTGCGCCGGGCAGATCAGCCCGCCGGTGCAGCGGCGCACGGCGTCGAGCTTGCCCGTGCGCGGGTTGACCGCCCGCACCGCCCTGCTGCCGCAGGCGGGGCAGGCCTCGGGGAAGGCGTAGGGCTGCGAATCGGCCGGGCGCTTGGCGAGGTCGACGTCCATGACCTTCGGGATGACGTCGCCCGCCCGCACCACCGTCACCGTGTCGCCGACGCGGATGTCGCGGCCCTCGCGGATCGGCTCGCCGTCGGCGCCGACGCCCTTCACGTAGCCCTCGTTGTGGAGCGTCGCATTCGACACCACCACGCCGCCGACCGTGACCGGCCGCAGCTTGGCGAGCGGGTTGAGCGAGCCGGTGCGGCCGACGTTGATGACGATGTCCTCGACCACCGTCGTCGCCTCCTGGGCGGCGAACTTGTGGGCGAGCGCCCAGCGCGGCGAGCGCGAGACGAAGCCGAGGCGCTTCTGGAGGGCGAGGTCGTCGACCTTGTAGACGACGCCGTCGATGTCGTAGCCGAGCCCGGCCCGGTCGGCCTCGATCCGGCGGTAATGCGCGATCATCGCCGCGGTCTCGGTGAAGGTCGCGGTGAGCGGGTTCACCGCCAGGCCCCAGCTCGCGAATCGCCGCAGCGCCTCGGTCTGCGTGTCGGCGATCGGCTCGGAGATCTCGCCCCAGGTGTAGGCGAAGAAGCGCAGCGGCCGCGAGGCGGTGATGCTCGCGTCGAGCTGGCGGAGCGATCCGGCGGCGGCGTTGCGCGGGTTGGCGAAGAGCGGCTTGCCCGCCGCCTCCTGCCGGGCGTTGATCCCCGCGAAATCCGCGTGCGACAGGTAGACTTCGCCCCGCACCTCGCAGACCGCCGGCCAGCCGGTCCCTGCGAGCCGTTTCGGGATGTCGCCCACGGTCAGCGCGTTGGCGGTGACGTTCTCGCCGACCTCGCCGTCGCCGCGGGTGGCGGCGGTGACGAGGCGCCCGTCCTCGTAGCGCAGCGACAGCGAAAGCCCGTCGATCTTCGGCTCGGCGGTGAAGGCGAGCGGCGTCTCCTCCGGCCACGCCAGGAAGCGGCGCACCCGGGCCACGAACTCGGCCACCTCCGCCTCGTCGAAGGCGTTGCCGAGGGAGAGCATCGGCACCGCGTGCCGGACCTTGGCGAACTTCTCCGAGGGCTTGGCGCCCACCGAGGCGCTGGCGGCCCCGGTGCCGGCGAGGTCGGGAAAGCGCGCCTCGATCGCCTCCAGGCGGCGGCGCAGCCGGTCGTAGGCCGCGTCCGAGATCTCGGGCGCGTCCTCCTGGTGGTAGAGCCGGTCGGCCTCGGCGATCTCCTCGGACAGGCGCGCGTGCTCGGCGCGCGCCTCCTCGGCGGTGAGGTCGGTCTCGGGGGCGGCGGGTGTCTGGGCGGCCATGCCGGGCTTCTAGCGCATCCGGGCTCGCGCGTGACGAGGCGGCGGCGCCGCGTCCACGGATTCCCCTTACCCGCGCGGCGCCAGCAGGCCGGCCCGGCCGGTCAGGCGGTGGGCGGCCCAGAACACGGCGACGGCGATGCACGCGGCCGCGGCCGAGGGCAGGACGGGCGCGAGCAGCCCGGCCGCCGCATGGCCGGCCACCGAGCCGAGATTCATCGCCGCCATGTAGACCTCGAACTCGGTGGCCGCGCCCGGGCGCCCGCGGCTCGCGAGCAGCAGGGCGGGCATCAGCGCGACGATCAGCAGGCCCGGCAGCGCGCCGGTGAGCGCCAGGATCAGCGGCCCCGCCGGGCCGGCGAGCCCCGCGGCGATCAGCCCGGCCGCGAGCAGGAATCCCGCCGCGCTCGCGGCGAGCAGCGCCCGCAGCGGTTGGAGGGGCCCGGCCCGGTCCGACCACAGCCCGACGACCAGTGCGCCGACCGTCCCGCCCACCAGGCCGAGTCCGGCCTGGAGGCGCGACAGGGCCGCGGGCTCCCAGCCGAGCGTCTGGACGAGGTCGACGGAGAAGGGCAGCTCGAACAGGCCGAGCGCCGCGTCGAGGCCGAAGCACAGGGCCAGCAGCCGCAGGGCGCGCGGGCGCCGCAGGGAGACGACCAGCCGCCGCAGGAACCTCCGCAGGGGGAAGCGGCGCCCGGCCGCCGCCGGGTCGGACCGCTCGGCCCGCTCGCGCACGAGCAGCATCGGCAGGGTGGCCGCGAGCCCGGCCAGGAGCAGCCCGAGCGCGCTCGCCACGAAGCCGTCATCGCCGAGCGTCCACGCGAAGCCCGCGGCGCCGAGGCTCGATCCGACCACGAACCCGGCGCGGGTACAGGCGCTGACCCGGCCGAGTTCGCCCGGCGGCACGCGGTCGATGATCATCCGGTCGCAGGCGGTGTCGAGGAGCGACGCGCACAGGCTGTGGCAGAAGAAAGCGAGGCCGAGCCACCCGAGCGCGGTCGCGTCCGGCACCAGCAGCAGGCCGAGGGTGGCGGCGTGGCAGCCGAGGATCGCGGCCACCGCGAAGGGCCGGCGGCGGCCGGCGCCTGCCCGGTCGATCAGCGGTCCCCAGAGCAGCGGCTGCACCGTCCAGGGCAGGCCGGCGAGGGCGAAGTGGAACCCGACCTCGGCGGCCGTGACGCCGCGCGCCGCGAGGTGGTTGGCGAGCGCGGTGAGGGAGAAGCCGGCGACCAGCCCCTGGTAGAGGTAGGTGGCGGCGAACACGGCGTAGCGGGCGCCCCGCCCGTCGAGGCTCGGACGGAGCGCGGCGACCCCGCCGCTCACCGGGGACGGCCCGCGCCGCGGCCCTTGTTCCCGCGCCGCTTGCCCCCGCGGCTCTCGTCCCGGCGCCCCTTGCCCCCGCGCCCGTCGGGCCCGATCCTCGCCATCCCGCCCCCCCGGACCGGTCCCGTGCCCCGTCAGTCCCGCCACGCTATCCCGCCGCGCCCCGCACCGCGAGGCCGCCCGTGAGCAGCAGTGAGCTGTCCGTCGCCGACGTGGTCGTCGTCGACCTCGCGCTGACGGCGCAGGACCTGGCGCGCTGCGCCGCGATCCTCGATCCGGGGGAACGGGCGCGGGCCGCGCGGTTCCTGCGCCCGGAGGACCGCGACCGGTTCGTCGCGAGCCACGCCGCCCTGCGGCTGCTGCTCGGGCAGGCGCTCGGCACGGATCCCGCGGCGGTCGCCTTCACGGCCGGGCCGGCGGGCAAGCCGGAACTCGCCGGCGCCGCGCGGGGCGCTCTGCACTTCAACCTGTCCCATTCGGGGAGGTTCGCGCTGGTCGGCCTCGCGCGGGCGGCGATCGGGGTCGATGTCGAGGCCGTGCGTCCCCTGCCCGATGCCCTGCGGATCGCCCGCGGCCAGTTCGCGCCGGACGAGGCCGCGGCGCTGGCGGCCCTCCCGCGGGGGCAGGTTGAGGCGGTGTTCTTCGGCCTGTGGACGCGCAAGGAAGCGGTGGTGAAGGCGCTCGGCGCCGGGCTGTCGCTGCCGCTCGCCCGCTTCAGCGTCAGCCTGCCCCCCGCTGAGCCGCGCCTGCTGCGGATGCCGGGCGGCGCCGCGGCCTGGAGCCTCGCCGCGGTCGAGGTCGGCCCCGGCGCAGCCGCCACGGTCGCGGTCGCCGCGCCGGACGCCGTGATCGCCGTGCGGACGCTGCCGCCGGGCTGGACGGAGAATCTCGGCCGCGACGCGCACCATCACGCTTGCGGCCCGCCGAGGGCGCAGCTATAAGCCCGCTCGCCGGTCGGGACGCGGTGGCGCCCGCCGGCCTTCGGAGTGTAGCGCAGTCTGGTAGCGCACCACGTTCGGGACGTGGGGGTCGCAGGTTCAAATCCTGCCACTCCGACCAGTTTTCCCTCTGCAAAGTGCCTTCCCGAGGCGCAGAGGTTTCCGCCGACCAAACATTCGACCAAACATCGGTCGAAACTCTGGTCGCGGCTTAGGCCGCCTTCCGCTTCCCGCCGCGCCGTCCCAGGGCCTCGCGCGCACCTTCCATGTGCTTCGCTGAGT
Source organism: Methylobacterium amylolyticum (assembly GCF_030700245.1). Lineage (GTDB taxonomy): Bacteria > Pseudomonadota > Alphaproteobacteria > Rhizobiales > Beijerinckiaceae > Methylobacterium. Next base: position 167,974 of record NZ_JAUYZI010000001.1, on the reverse strand, counting down.
GGTGCCCGTAGCGGCGCTCGATCATCTCGACCGACATGCCGACGTACCCGGCGAGCTCCCAGATGGGCACGCCGGCCTGCATGCCCCAGGTGACCGCCGTGTGCCGGAGGCTGTGCCGCACGACGTCGTCGCCCAGGCCCTCCTCCCAGACCAAGTTGGCGAACGACTTCTTCGTCGACCCAACCGGCTTGCCCTCGAACTCGACGACGTACGTCTGCCCGAGGATGTGGTGCCAGCGCCACAGGTGGCCAACGAGCGAATCGGGCATCCGGACCGTCGGCGCGCGCTTGTTGTCTCGCTCCTGCGTCCCAAGTGCCTTCCGATGGAAGATGGCGACGCGCTTGATCGTGGGCACCTGCACCCGGCGCTCGAACGTCGCACCGTCGATGACCCGGGTCTCGACGCGCTCCTCGACCGTCGTCTCAGTCGTGAGTTCCATCCACGGCTTGCCCGGCGTCTTGACGAAGCTCGCCCCGCAGATCGAGCCCGACCTCGTGCCGGTCCGGAGCGCCACCACGATGAAGCGCGCGAGGTGCCACGCCGGTCGCCGAGGCATGACGTAGGTCTCACCCTTCCGGGGACCGGACGCGATGGTCTGGACCTCCCTCTTCTTCCAGGCGCGCCAAAGGAGGCGGGCCGCCTCGCCCCGCCGCAGCCAGCGGTCGCGCTCCTGGCCCTTCGGCGGCAGCGTGACGCTGACGGTGTCCCGCGTCAGGCTGTCCTTCACGGCCAGATTGACCGCGGCCCGGAGGTCCTCCAGTTCGCGCCGGGCGCCGCCGGTCGTGACGACGCGCTGCTGCGTCGGCTTGGAGTGGCCCCGGCGGGCGGGCACGCCGTCCTTGCCGGTTCCCAGCCTCGCGTGCGTCTTCCACGGCGTGCCGACACGCGACGCGGTGTATGTGGCGCACGTGACGCTGTCGACGTCGGCCAGGGTGCGCTCGCCCCACCATTCCAGGAGGGTGAACACCCGCTGGGCGAGCTCCTCGTGGCGCGCGACGCCTCCCCGGTACTCGCCCGTCGCCGGATCGAGCGTGCCGCGCTTCGCGTCGAGGTACCGGCTGAGGACCTCGGCGACCGTGACCTCGCGCGCCGGACGGCCCTTCCGGACCTCGACGTTCGCCGTCGCCGCGATGGCGACGCTGTCCTTGTAGTCCTGGAGGACCGCTAGGACGCGGGCTTCGTTCGCTTTGCGCTCCGGGCCTTCGCCAAGGCCGATGCCAGTGCTAGCGACCTGCTTCCGGTTGTGCATGATGACCCAGACGCCGCCGCGCTCGATCCCGTCAGTTCCGACGCGGCCCTCGCGGTACCAAGCGTAGGGTTCGCCCCGATGCCCGACGCCGAGCTTCCTGGGCGTCTTTCGTCGCTTGGCTGTTGTCCCTGGTCGTCGTGCCATCCCTCTCCCTCTCCCTGCCTCCACGTGCGCAACTGCCGGCGCGTCACAAGCAGCAGACGACCGCGCCTCACGCATCCGAGCTCGCCCCGGCCGATGGCGCCCCGGAGCATTGGCACGGAGTAGCCGGGCGCTCCGAAAAGGCCCCGGCACTCCGGCGCCCACTGCGCGCTCGCTAGCGAGAGCGGCATGTCCATGTCGGCGCCCTCCAGGGCCCAACTCAGGCCCCCGGAGAGGTCCCGCCAGACATCGGCGGAGACGATAATCTCGTAAGTCGCGGTCATCGCAGGCAGAGTCCCCCAATGTTTGGTCGCAAACAAGCCGGTTCGATTGCCATGGTTAAGGTCGTGGCCGTGCCGGTCCCGGCTTAGACGAGCTCCGCGACGGTCACCCGCCGCCGCGGCCGGGAGGCCCACTCGGCCAGGACGGTCCGGAGCTCGTCGGTGACGACGACTGTCGAGCTCGCCGCGTACCAGCCCCTCATCGAGACCTCGACGCGGGCGCCGGCCCGCTCGGCGAGGCGCCGGGCTGTCGACCGCGAGCAACCGACCGCGTGGGCGATGTCGAAGAGCTCGATGCACTTGCCGGCCGGCGGCAGGCGGGCTTCGTCGATAGGTTCGGGCGGCAGCTTGGCGGAGAAGGTGTTGACCGCCTGCGCGAGCCTAGACGCCCGGGCGAGTTCCAGCCGCTTCTCGAACCGTGCGGCCCGGGCGCGGCTGTCGCCCTCGCGGCGCATCTCGGCGAGGCGCTCGCCCCACTTCCATTCGTCCAGCGCCTGGGCGGTGGCGTGCGCGATCAGCTTCCCGTGCAGGTCGCCGACGGCAGGGCCGACGAGAAGCGCCCGGGCCGACCACGCTTCCCCGGTGCCGGGGTCGCTGACGTAGGCCCGGATCGGTACCCCGGCATCCATGTGCGGGGCGACCTCGCGGGCCACGCCCCGGGGCAGATGCCCGAGGCGCACGTCGTTGCGCCACCACACCTCGACGGCCCTCGGATCGTGCTCGTTGTCCGGCGCCCGGACGAGAACCAGGCGGTCGCCGGCGCGGGGGCGGACGGGCTCGCCGTCCAGGTCCTCCGTCGAGTAGTCGTAGAACTGCAAGCCGGCGATCTCGGTGCCGGCCCAGGGCTCGCCAGCGCGGATGCCGTCGGCCTCGATGGCGGCGTCCGTGCCATCGAGGCCGACGACGCCCGGGAGCTCGAAGGGGTTCTCGACCATGGCCTACTCCTCTATGGCGCGTTGAATGCCGGCGATGTGGCGGCGCGCCTCTTCGCGAGCCCATGCGAGCGTCCGCGGTGATGGCTCACCGATGCCGGCGCGCCAGCGCCGGAGCTCGCGTTCGTTCTCGCCGATGTCCCCAGCGAGCTTGCCCTGCCAACGGGGGCCGTGCATGGCGCGCCCGATCCGCTCCAGGATCGCGTAAGGCCGCTCGTCCAGGGGCGGACCGTTGTTCCCGCCGGCGGCAGGCGCATCGAGGTTGCTCGTCATGGCGTCTCATCCCCGGCTGCGCGCAGCACACGGGCGGCGTGTTCCCTTGCAATGAGCTTCACGAGCCTGAAGTCGAAGGGAGTGGGGCTGCCCTGGCCTGCCAGCCACCGACGGATGCTTTGGTGCGACAGGCCGTTGTCAGCGGCCAATTTGCCAATCCAGAGTGGGCCGTACATCGCCCGTCCGATGCGGGCGATGACGTCGATTGGGCGCTCGGCGGGAGCCTCGGCGGCGGGGGCCGGCTCCTGCCGGGCGGTGGCGAGGCCTGTCTCAGACATCGAAATCCTCCATCTCCAATTCGGGCAGGTCGTGACCGGCGGCCAAGGCGTCGAACCAAGCGGCCAAGCCCGGCGACATGCGCGGCGCCGGGAATCCGGCAAGGTCCGGGTCGGGCGCCACGGGCCGGGTCCGGGCCTGGTCGACGTCGGCGCGGACGAACTCCACCGCCGCCGCCGGCGTGATCCCCTCGCGCCGTGCCAGGGCCACCGCTCTGGCGAGGTCCTCGACGGATAGGCGCCCGGGAGGCGGGGCCGCCAGGTGTTGGGCTGGTTCCGAGTGCGTCGCCGACAGCGGCTTGGGCGGGGGCGCCTGGACCTGGGAAGCCAGCGCGGCCTGGTCGATGCGGCGCAGCGCGGCGCGGATGGCGGCGGGCTTCACTTCCCAGTCGGACGCCATCTGATCGACCGAGCGGCCCTGAGCGCGCTCGGCAGTTAGGACGTTGTCAGTCGGCATACGGCTCATGCGACGCATCGGGGCGGTCTCCGGAGTGGGGGGTGGGACGATGACGGGGGGCTCGGGCTCGGCCTGCGAGATCTCGGCGAGCCCCGGGAAGACCAGCGCGACGGCGGCCGGGTCCTCGTCCCGGAGCGCCTCCGCCAGGGCCGCGTCCGCCGGCGGCAGGGCGTAGCGGCCGCTGACCGTTTGCTCGGCAACCAGGGCGAGCGCCTTGCGGATGACGAAACCGACGGAAGCCTCGAACGCGAGCCTCGCCTCCCAGGCCTCGGCCGCCTCAGCATCGCCGCGACGGGCGGCACCGGCTAGCGCTGACGCAATGCCGCGCTCCTCCGGGGAGATCATGGGGGGCGTCAGGCCGCGGCGGCTGTACAGCCCCTGATAGGAGACGGTGACGCCGGCGGCGCGGATGCCACGCGAGGCGCTCCCGAGGATGAAACCGGCCTCGACGGCAACGGCGGCGTCGATTTCCGAGCATGCCATCGGGCGACCGCCAGTGCGGCGAGGCGCGACGTCGCCGGCCTGTGCGCGGCCGCGCTGGGCAAGCGTCGAGATCGTGCGCTCGCCCAGCCAGGCCCAGCGCTCCGCCGCGGCGTCGGCGCCGTACGAATCCACGATCCGCGCGACGAGCGCCGGCGACGGCGTGGCGCGGACCGCGATGTCGATGCTGTAGACCCCGTCGCTCATAGGAGTGACCCCTGCGAGGGGCGGCGGGGATCGGCCGAGGGCATGCGGACGGGGCGCCGGGGCGGGACCGGCGGCGCCGTCGGAACCGTGCGGACCTGGGCGACGGGGCGGGCGTCGACCGGGGCTGCCGGGGGCATCTCCGACGGGACGTCGACGACCGGGGGGCGGGCGGCGTGCCGGTTGAAGGCAGGGCCAGATGCTTGGCGCTCGTCGGCAAGGAGGTAGCGTAGGAAGTCCGGGAGCCCGATCAGGTCATCGTCGTCGAGGTGGGGGTTACGCACGGGCGGCCTCCATGGGGATGATGGCCTGCTCCAGCCCGAGGCCAGCGAGGAGCCGCGCGCCCGGCGGGCGACGCCGTTCGCGCACGTCGATCAAGTACGAGGGGCTGACGCCCAGCGAACGGGCGGCCGCGGACGCCGAGCCTGCGGCCTCCACCCGCGCACGGAGCAGGTCGAGGACCTGCTCTCGGGAGAATCTGGCAATCGGTCCCATCGAAGTTATCATTTCCTCAGTAGTTGCCCGCAGGGCGCTATTGCGACCCGCTTTGCCAAGGATGGTATGAAAGTCGCGGCCTAGCGCAAGAGGAAATCGGCGGTCCCGAATTAAATGCGATCTGCAATTAATTCTGTATGCCAATCCTTCGACTTTCGAAGCATTTTTGACATCCACAAAAGCTTGCGAATCCTTGTCGAGGCTGGCACGTTACCCTCATTGCCAACTCGTGAAGGGTCTCCGCCGTGCTCTCCCTCCTCCTCCTTGCTCTCGCCTTCGCCGGGGTCGTCCTCCCGGTCCTGGCCGCCGCCGTCGCCGCCTCTCGGGGCGCTCCCGAAACCGTTCCGGCGGTCCCCGCTCGCCGGCCTCGGCCTTTCATGGCGCCGCCTCCGCACTGTCCGGACCGGCCGGGGCGAGCGCGGCTTTTGGGTCGGCGACGGCGACCCGACGCGATATTCCCGCGCCTGGAGGCTGGCGAAGTCGCCCCTCCATGAGGCGGGCTACTCCTGGGGCACCGCAGAGCGGAGCGGCGGTCAGGTCCAGCCCGTCTGCTGGGAAGACCCCGCGCAAGGCGACCAGGCTTCGCTAGACGCCATCGCCGCGGCCGAGGCCGCCCTCGCCGCCGACGACGTCCGAGTCGCCGAGGCCGAGACGCGCCGCGCCCGGGAGGCCGAGCTCGAAGCCCAGCTAAACGGCGCGGCTCGCGTCGCCGACATGGAGGCCCTGCGGGAGTCCCTCCGTATGAAGGCTTGGGCCTGGAGCCGGCGGAAGCGCGACGTCGCCGCGGCCCTTCTCGCCGAGAAGCCCGGCCCCGGCGGGGCGCCCCGAGCGGCGGCGGCCAAGCTGGCTCGCGAGATGGTCGCTGAGGTCGACGCGGCCATCGAAGCCGTCAAGGCCCGCGTCGCGACCGATCAGTCGCACTCGGACTGGCTGGCGCGGGCCGCGGACGAGGACGTTCGCGGGGCGGTCCACTACGCGACGCAGATCCTATCCGACCTCGACCGCGACATGGCGACGGTCGAAAACAACATCGGGTGGAGCAAGGCCCACTCGCACACGGGCCACGTCCTGGCCGCCCTGCCGGAGCTCTCGATCATCGAGGCGTGCCACGCGCTAGCCGCCGTCTGGCGCCACCGCCGGCAAGTTCGGCCGGAGCTCCTGCGTCGCATCTACGGGACGGAGAAGGCGTGATGGCCGCTCCGGGAGCCGTTCGCCCCCTGGTCCGCTGGTACGGCGGCAAGGCCATGATGTCCGCCTGGATCATCGCCCACCTGCCCCCGCACCGCGTCTACGTCGAGCCCTTCGGCGGCTCGGCCGCGGTGCTGCTTCGGAAGCCCCGGTCCGAGGTCGAGGTACTCAACGACCTCGATGCCGAACTCGCGAACCTGTACCGCGTCGCCCGCGACCCGGCGCTCTGCGGGCAACTCGGGATGCTCTGCGCCCTGACGCCGTTCAGCGCCGCCGAGTTCCGATTGGCCTGCGAGCCGGTCGAGGGGGACCGTCCGGTCGAGCGCGCCCGGCGGCTGCTGGTGCGCCACTACATGGGCCGGGCAAGCGACGCCCGCCGGCCGGCGAGCCGCACCGGGTTCCGGTCCTACTCGGGCGATGCCAGGTCGGTCCCGGCGCGCGACTGGTTCACCTACTCGGACGGCATCGGGCAGATCGGGGCTCGGCTCCGGGACGTCGTCGTCGAGAGCGCGGACGCCGTCGGCGTGATGCGCCGGCACGACCGGCCGGACGCCCTGCACTACGTCGATCCGCCGTACCTGCCGAGCACCCGGAAGGACCCGTCGTCGGGCTACCGGGTCGAGCTCGACGAGGCTGGGCACTTCCGGCTACTCGAATCCCTCCTCGGCCTGAAGGGGGCCGTCGTCCTCTCGGGCTACGCCTCGCCCCTTTACGACGAAGCCCTCTCCGGGTGGCGGCGCGTCACCCGGGTGGTTCGCGACCAGGCCATGGGGGTCCGCGAGGAAGTCCTTTGGATCTCGCCCCGGGCGACGGCGGCCACCCGCCCACCCGACCTTTTCAACGCCGCCTGAGGAGAGCCCCACCATGGCCAAGCGCAAACCCAACTACTTCCAGGGCGACCTCTTCGAGGCCGTCGCGCTCGAATACGAAGCGCCGCTGGACGCCCTCGCGGGGGAGCTCCTCCAGCATCTTCAGGACGCCCTGCCGCCGGGCGTGCCCATGGCCGTGACGGAGGTCGTCTCGGTCGTCCGTGACCCGCACGGTGCCCTGGTCGGGCGCGTGCACGTCTTCGACGGCCAACTCCACACCGTCCGAGTCCGGGGCAACCCGCACTCGGTGCGGGAATACTCGTGGCCAGACCTGAAGGTGCCCTTCGGATGGGACGAGGAAGCCCGATCATGGCGCCGGTACCCGAAGGACGCCGATCAGCCCAAGCCCGACGTTGCCCCGTCCCCCGGCGAGCGCCTCGTCGCGGCGGGTCTTGTCGATGAAACGTGGCTCCGGCTCGGCGGCGACCTGCGTGACCCTGATGCTCCGGAGAAGCCGCGGTCCCTGGCCACGCCCCTGTTCGCCAAAGTCCTCGGGTCGGGCGAAGTGCGCCTCTTCCTGAATTTCCCATCGGCCAGCGGCTTGGCGTTTGTTCAGCGGGTCGAGGCCATAAGTGGCTTGAAGGCGGCTTGGGACACCGAGGAGATTGACAGCCCCTTCCGGTACCGCGGGCACCACGCCGAGGATCTAACGACCGACGCGGGCTGGGAGTCCCTCGCGGCAACCCTGGAGCACACCACCTCAGACTACGTCGCCATGTACGCCGCCCGGGCGGCCATCGAAGGCAGGCTCGCCATCGCGAACGCACGATCCCTCATGGACGCCGCGGGGGTCCCGGAACCCGAGTCCCCCGGCCGGGAAGCTGCGATAGCGAGGCTCCAAGTGCAAGCGTCCGGGCAGGTCATGCCGGTCGTCGAGGACGCCTGGGCCGTCATCCACGCGGCGGAGGATGGCTTGATCAAGCCGGGCGGCTGGGCGAACGGGTACCAAATACCGGCCACGCTGATGGAGGCGGGCCGGGTGCGGTTCGGGCTCGCGCCGAGGCGGCAATTGAAGGCGTTGCAAAACAGCAGCGCATCACGGGTGCGGCCGAATGCACGTTAATCATGGAGCTAGTGCTTGATTGCCGCTCGTCCGTGCAAGCAGTAGATTTTTACACACGCTTGCCGCACCTGTTGACAAGCAAGTCGAGCCTAGCTGTGTCGCGGCTTGTTTTGAAATCTACGACAAAAATTGAGGCATATATGAGCGATAAACTAAAGTTTTTCGTGAAAATCAATGGGATTGGCCGCATCGAGACAGTTATTGCCGACAGCCATGAGCATGCGGCCCAGCGCTTCCTTCTCAGAGTCGCTCGACGCGACTTAGGGTCGAGAGCCTATAAACCTCACGTTATTCGCGAGGGGGTTACAGATACTGGCGCGAATTGGTGGAGAGGAGAGTTGTGGCGTCGAGCGCGCGACGGTAACGGTTGGGTAACCGATGATTACCGCGCCATATTCACCACGCGAGAAATACCTCTTGAATCGTGAGGCGATAGGCAACCAGCGGTCTCATCATGGCGTTGAGATTGGGGCGAATTCCTCGGAAGTCGTGTACAGGCTGAGATCTCGCTAGCCTGCTCTCTCTGAGCTTCGCCCTATCGACATCCGCGCAGGCTTCGTCCCGCGTGGGAGCACCTTGTGCGAACCCGGGGAAATCGCACATAAGGCCGGAGATGGTCTCGCGAGACGGGCATAGCCGCCGACGGGCGGCACGGAGATGGTGGGCGCTCGCCGCCCGCCTGCTCGCGCTCGCCCTCGCCCTGTCGCTGGTCGCGCCCGTCATGGGCTACGCGGACGACCTCGCCTATCACGGGGGCCACCGGCAGGCCGCGCAAGTGACGCTGTCGGCCTCCGCGCCGGACGCGGGCGCGAACGACCCCGGCCTGGCCTGCCACATCCATTGCGGCTGCCACCAAGTCACCCCGGCGGCGGCCACCGGTCCCGTCATGCCCCGCATCGAAGCCGTGCCCCCGGTCTACGCCAGCTTGACCGAGACGGCCTCGTCAATCGACCCCGACCGCCTGCCAAGACCCCCTCGCGCGTGAGGTGACGGCGCCGTCGCGGCGCGTCCCCGCCCTGCGCCGTCCGCGGTGCCGGGTCCCTCACGTGAACATACGGGTCCGACCGCGCACGCCTCCCCGCGTCGAACGGAAGCCCGTCCGAGCAGGCCCCCATGCGTATCCTCCTCTCCGCGGTCCTCCTGGCCGCCGGCGTCGCCATCGGTGCCGCCGTCCCCGCCGTCACCGGCTTCGTCCAAGGCAGCCTATCCGCCGCCGGCCTGCCGAAAGACCTGTTCGCGTTCGCGGCGGGCCCGGCTCCCGCCAAGCCCGAGCCCGCAAGGGTCGGGGCCGGGCAGGACGACGATGACGACAAGGGCGCCTCGTCCCCCGAAAAGGCCCACGGCCAGGTTCCCGGAGGGCACGGGCACGAGGCGGCCGAGGGGCACGCCGAGGCCGAGGCGGGCGTGATCAAGATGGCCCCCGAGCAGGTCTCGGGGCAGGACATCTCGGTCGTGAAGGTCGAGGGCGGCACCCTCGCCCGGCACCTCCTGGTGCCCGGCACCATCACCCCCGACACCGACAGGATCGCCCGTGTCCCGGCCCGGGTCGTTGGTACCGTCGCGGAGATGCGCAAGCGTCTCGGCGACCGGGTCGCCAAGGACGAGGTCGTCGCCGTCCTCGAAAGCCGGGAGGTCGCCGACGCCAAGAGCGAGTATCTCACCGCCTCCGTGCGGGCCGAGCTGGAGAAGACCAACTACGACCGGCAGCAGGCGCTCTGGGACAAGCGCATCTCGTCGGAGCAGGTCTACCTGCAGGCCAAGGCGACCTATACGGAAGCCACCCTGCGCGTCGACCTCTCCCGCCAGAAGCTCTCCGCCCTGGGGCTGAGCGCGACCGAGGTCGCGGCCGCGCAGAAGCGGGACGAGGCGACGCCGAACCAGTCCCCCCTGCGCCGGTATGAGCTCCGCTCGTCGCTCGCCGGCCGCATCGTCGAGCGCAAGGTCGACGTCGGGACGAAGGTCGGCGGAGAGGGGGACCCGGCCGACGTCTACACCGTTGCCGACCTCTCGACCGTCTGGATCGAACTCTCGGTGCCGACCACCGAGCTTGCCAAGGTACGGGAGGGCGCACCGGTCGCGGTCACCCCGGCCCAGGAAGGCGGCGACCGCCATGCCGACGGCAAGGTCGTTTTCGTCAGCCCGTTCCTGAACCCGGACACCCGCTCGGCCCGGGTCATCGTCGCCCTGCCGAACCCGGACCTCGCCTGGCGCCCCGGCACCTTCGTCACCGCCGAGGTCGAGATCGCGCACGACGCGGTCGAGGTGCGCGTCCCGAAGTCTGCCCTGCAGTCGGTCGGGGGTGAGCGCGTCGTCTTCGTGCGCACGGAGGAAGGCTTCGAGAAGCGCGAGGTCGAGCTCGGGCGCTCGGACGACGATTCCTACGAGGTCGTCTCCGGCCTGAAGCCGGGCGACCCCATCGCGGTCGCCAACTCCTTCCTCCTCAAGGCCGAGCTCGGAAAGTCCGAAGCCGGCGACGACGACTGAGCAGGAGACCGGACATGATCTCCCGCATCCTCGACTTCTCCGTCCGTCAGCGCTGGCTCGTCGTGCTCCTGTCGCTGCTGGCCGCCGGCTTCGGCGTCCACGCCCTGACGAAGCTGCCCATCGACGCAGTGCCCGACATCACCAACAACCAGGTGCAAATCAACACCGTCGCGCCCGCGCTCTCGCCCTTCGACATTGAGAAGCAGGTCACCTACCCGGTCGAGACCGCGCTCGCCGGCATCAAGGGCCTCGAATACACCCGCTCCCTCTCGCGCAACGGCTTTTCCCAGGTCACGGCGGTCTTCGCCGACGACGTCAACGTCTACTTCGCACGCCAACAGGTGGTGGAGCGCCTGAGCGAGGCGCGCGAAGGGCTGCCGTCGGAGATCGAGCCGCACATGGGGCCGATCACGACCGGCCTCGGCGAAATCTACATGTGGACCGTGCGCTACGCGGCGCCCGGCGAGCGGAAGGCGTCGCGCCCGGGCAAGCCCGGCTGGCAGGCGGACGGCAGCTATCTGACGCCCGAGGGGCAGCGGCTCGCGACCGAGCTGGAGCGCGCGGCCTACCTGCGGACGGTTCAGGACTGGGTGATCCGGCCGCAGGTCAGGACCGTGAGGGGCGTCGCCGGCGTCGACAGCATCGGCGGCTACGAGAAGCAGTACCATGTCCAGCCGGACCCGACGAAGCTGACCGCGCTAGACCTGTCCTTCGGCGACGTCGCCCGGGCGCTCCAGGCGAACAACGCGAACCAAGGCGCCCGCTACCTGGAGGACAACGGCGAGGGCTACGTCGTCCGCTCCTCCGGCCGCCTGGAGAGCATGGACGAGATCGGCAACGTCGTGGTCACGACCCGCGGCGGCGTCCCGGTCCGGGTGAAGGACATCGCCGAGGTGCGGATCGGACGCGACCTGCGCACCGGCTCGGCCAGCGAGAACGGCCAGGAAGCCGTGGTCGGAACCGCCCTGATGCTCATCGGCGAGAACAGCCGCACGGTCGCGGCCGCCGTCGACGCCATGATGCGCGAGATCCGGCGCTCGCTCCCGCCGGGCATCGAGGTCCAGACGGTCCTCGACCGGACCCGTCTCGTCGAGGCGACCATCCGGACCGTGGCGACGAACCTCACCGAGGGAGCGGCCCTCGTCGCCGTCATCCTGTTCCTGCTGCTTGGCAACATCCGCGCCGCCGTCATCACTGCCCTGGTGATCCCGGTCGCGATGCTGATGACGACGACCGGCATGGTCGAGGCCGGCATCTCGGCCAACCTGATGAGCCTCGGGGCGCTCGACTTCGGCCTCATCGTGGACGGGGCGGTGATCATCACCGAGAACGCCCTGCGCCACCTCGCCGAGCGGCAGCACGCCCTCGGGCGGGTCCTCACCCTGGAGGAGCGCCTAACCACGGTGCGGGCCTCGGCCGAGGAGATGATCAAGCCCTCCCTCTATGGGCAGGCCATCATCATCCTGGTCTACGTGCCGCTCCTGACCTTCACCGGCGTCGAGGGCAAGATGTTCGAGCCTATGGCGCTCACCGTCATCATCGCCCTCGCGGCGGCCTTCGTCCTCTCCCTCACCTTCGTCCCGGCGATGGTAGCCATCGTGGTCACCGGCAAGGTCACCGAGAAGGACAACCTCATCATCCGCGCCCTCAAGGCGGTCTACCGCCCGATGCTCGGTGCCGCGGTTCGCGCCCCGCTGGCCTTCGTGGCGCTGGCCCTGCTGCTGCTCGCCGGGAGCGGCGCGCTACTGGCCCGGCTCGGCACGGAGTTCATCCCCACCCTCGACGAGAAGAGCATCGCGCTGAACGCGCTGCGCATCCCGTCAACCTCGCTGTCGCAGTCCCAGACGATGCAGCTCAAGGTGGAGGAGGCCATCGGACGCTTCCCCCAGGTCGCCTACGTCTTCTCGAAGACCGGCACGGCGGAGGTGGCCACCGACCCGATGCCGCAGAACTCCTCGGACACCTTCGTCATCCTCAAGCCCCAGGAGGAGTGGCCCGACCCGGGCCTGTCGAAGGCGGAGCTGCAAGAGGAGATCGAGAAGGCGGTGGGCCGGCTCGCCGGCAACGTCTACGAGTTCTCCCAGCCTATCCAGCTCCGCTTCAACGAACTCCTGGCCGGGGCCCGCGGCGACCTTGCCGTCAAGGTCTTCGGCGACGAGTTCGAGCCGATGACGCGGGCGGCCGACCGCATCGCCGACATTCTGCGGGGCACGCAGGGTGCGGAGGACGTCAAGGTCGAGCAGACGGCCGGCCTTCCGATCCTGGAGATCAAGGTCAACAAGACCGAGGCCGCGCGCCTCGGGCTCAGCACCGGCGCCATTCAGGAGGTGATCGGCGCGGCCATCGGAGGCCGGCAGGCGGGCCTCCTGTTCGAGGGCGACCGGCGCTTCCCCATCGTGGTGCGGCTCACCGACAAGGTGCGCGAGGACCGCGAGGCGCTGGAGAACATCCCGGTGCCGCTGCCGCCCGGGCCCAACGGGCGCTCGACCTCCGTCCTCCTGAAGCAGGTGGCGAGCTTCTCGGTCTCGGAGGGCCCGAACCAGATCAGTCGCGAGAACGGCAAGCGGCGCGTCGTCGTCACTGCGAACGTTCGCGGACGCGACATCGGCTCGCTCGTGGCCGAGGTTCAGGGGAAGGTCGCCGAGCAGGTCCGGATGCCGCCCGGGTACTACGTGACCTGGGGCGGTCAGTTCGAGAACCTCGCCTCGGCCAAGCGGCGGCTGACGGTGGTGGTGCCGGCGTGCTTCTTCCTGATCTTCCTCCTGCTCTACTCCGCCCTGGGCTCGGTCCGGGACGCGCTCCTCGTGTTCAGTGCGGTGCCGCTCGCCCTGACCGGAGGCATCGCGGCCCTGTGGCTGCGCGGCATGCCGTTCTCGGTGCCGGCCGCCGTCGGCTTCATCGCCCTGTCCGGTGTGGCGGTCCTCAACGGCCTCGTGATGCTGACGTTCATCAAGCAGCTCGTCGCCGAGGGACGCCCCCGCCGGGAGGCGATCCTGGAGGGCGCCATGACCCGGCTGCGGCCCGTCGCCATGACTGCCCTCGTCGCCTCGCTCGGGTTCGTTCCGATGGCGTTGGCGACTGGGACAGGCGCGGAGGTCCAGAAGCCGCTCGCGACCGTGGTCATCGGCGGCCTGATCAGCGCCACCCTGCTGACCCTGGTCGTCCTGCCGGCCCTCTATGCGCGCTTCGGCGGCGCCCGCGCCACGCCGCCGGTCAGCCATGACGAGGTCGCCGATGGCGCCGCGCCGTTCCGGCAGGCCGCCGAATAGCCCGCCTGCCGCAGGCATCGAGGGGCAGCCCGAGCCCCTCGATGTCTTCTCCGTTCAGCCGATCCGACCTAGTGCCGGAAAGGTCTCCATGATGAGGGAGGCCACATCGGTCATGCGGTCGGTGACCATCAGCAGCCCCATCGCCACCATCACGCCCCCGCCGACGAGCTGAAGCGCACGGCCGAACCAGCGTAGGGTCCGGAGGCGCGCGACGAAGCCGGACAGGAACAGGGCCGCCGCCACGAACGGCACGCCGAGCCCGAGCGAGTAGACGGTGAGCAGGGCGACGCCCTTGCCCGAGGCCGAGGAGGCCGTGACCGCCAGGATGGCACCGAGGACGGGACCGATGCATGGGGTCCATCCGAAGGCGAAAGCCGTTCCGAGGAGATAGGCGGCGACGGGTCCCCGACCCGGCGGATCGCCGTGCCAGCGCAGCTCGCGCTGCAGCCAAGCGGGCCGCAGCAGACCGGCAGTGAACAGGCCGAACAGGATCACCAGCAAGCCGGAGGCGAGGTTCAGCGTCTCGCGATGAGCGAGCAGGGCGAAGCCGAGCGCGCTCGCCCCCGCGCCGAACGCGACGAAGACGGTCGTGAACCCGAGCACGAAGCAAAGGCTCAGGCCGAGCGTGCGAAGGATGTCGCGCTCGCCGGCGGCCGACTGCCCGGCGACGTAAGACACGTAGCCCGGAACGAGAGGCAGCACGCAGGGCGATAGGAACGATACGGCGCCGGCCGCGAAGGCCGCGAGGAAGCCCACGCTTGAGGCGTCGATGGCCATCGGTTCAGCCCCGGCGGAGTGATGGACGCAGGATCGTCACTCCTGATCGGCCCCGGCCGCGGCGAAGATCTTGAGAAGGCGTTGGCGCTCCGCCACGGTCCCGCCGGGCCCCGTCGCCTTGAGCGCCGCCGCGCCCCGGACCGGATCGCGCTTGCCGGCGAGAGCAACCGGGCCCGCGGCCGGCACAGCGACCTCACGCGGCCCTGCGGCCAGGGCCTCGGGGCGGCTCACCTCGCCGAGACCGCCTCCGGCCGCGACCATGGTCTCTCGGAACGACCGGTGCTGGCCGCCGTCCTCGTACACCAGCCGGACGGCGGGCGTCCCGCTCGCCACGAGGGCGGCGACCTGCCGCTCGTCATCCGCCTGCTTCCGCGCGACCGCGCCAGCCGTGGCCTCGTCGCCGGCATCGAACACGTATCGGCCATCGGCGACGCCGACGCCCGGCTCAGCCCTCGTGACCTCGAACCGGTCGGACCCCTCCTTGAGGTTCCTCCAGAACGCGATGTTCGGGTCCTGCCGGTGCCGGGCCATGTTTTCCGGCGTCATACGGAACGGGTAGGACTGGAACTGGACGGCGCGCTGGCCGCCCGCGAAGGCCTCCCGCACCACGGCATAGAGTTCCGAGATCGCCTTGTCCGTCATCGCGAAGCAGCCCCGCGACGAGCACGAGCCGTGCACCATGAGGTGCGCACCGGTGCGTCCCAGGGAGCGGTCGTACTCGTTCGGGTACCCGAGATTGAACGAGAGGTAGAGGCTCGAATTCGGGTTCATGGACGCGGGCGTCACCGCGTAGAAGCCCTCCGGCGCCTGCCGGTCTCCCTCCCGGGTCTTGGGCCCCAGCTGACCCGACCAGCGGCACATCGGGTAGGTCTTCAGGAGGGCGTAGTTGCCGTCCGCGCCGCGCTTCCAGAGCTCGATCTCGGACTCCTTCTTGTGCGCCCGCATCAGGATCGGGTCCGCCGGCGAGACACCCTTGGCCAACATCAGGGCCAGGGTCGCCGGCGGGATTGGCGCGAGGTGGCGCGTCGAGGCCGCGTACTGGCCGTCCTGGCAGGCGGACAGCGCCAGGAGGAGGGCCAGACCGAGCGTTGTCGTCTTCAGCATGTCGGTCTCGCCGAGGTCGGCCTCCGAGCCTGGGCTCGAAGGGTTGATGACAGGTTGCCGTGGCTGCGGTTCGGCGGAATCGGGCCCCTCACGGGATTGGCTCCCCGGCGCTGCGATGCCTCCGCCGCAGAGGAAGTCCGTCGAGGAGCAGCATCACCACACCCGCCGAGATCCAGACGTCCGCCAGGTTGAAGGTCAACCAGCGGATGCCGCCGGTGTGCAGGTCGAGGTAGTCCGTGACGACGCCGTCCATGAGCCGGTCGACGAAGTTGCCGGCGGCCCCGCCCACTATCGCGGCGAGCCCGAGGCGTTCGAGCCCGCCGCCCGCGGCCAGAGCCCAGCCGGCCACAAGGCATGTGAGCGTGCCCTGTATGGCGAGGAGCAGCGCCAGGGAGGACTGGTCGTGCGCCGGGAACAGGCTGAAGCTGATGCCGTGGTTGAACGACAGGCTTAGGTCGACGAAGGGCAGTGCGCCCTTGACGGCGCCCTCCTCCAGCCACGCCTCGGCTACCGCCTTCGCGACGAGGTCTATGGCCGCGGCGGCCCCCGCCACCCCGGCCACGGTCGCCGCCCGGCCGGCCCAGCCTAACAGGGAGAACATCAGGCCCTCAGGAGACGGAGCGCGTTGGCCGTCACCAGGACGGTCGCGCCGGTGTCGGCCAGGATGGCTGGCCAGAGGCCGGTGATGCCTGCGATGGTCGTCACCAGGAACACGGCCTTCAGGCCGAGGGCGATCGCGACGTTCTGGCGGATATTGCCCAGGGTCGCCCGAGAGAGGGAGACCAGCGCGGCCACGTCGCCCACCCGGTCGTTCAGCACCGCCGCGTCCGCCGTTTCCAGGGCCGCGTCGGTGCCGCCGCCCATCGCGATGCCGACGCTGGCGGCGGCGAGCGCCGGCGCGTCGTTGATGCCGTCGCCGACCATTGCCACCGGAGCCGCCGCCTTCAGGGCCGCGATCTCGGCGAGCTTGTCCTGAGGCAGGAGCTCGGCCTTCACGTCGAGCCCGAGTTCGGACGCGACCGCCTGGCCCGTGCGCCGGTTGTCGCCGGTCAGCATCACACTGCGGACGCCGAGCCTCCGCAGGGCCGAGATGCCGGCCGCCGCGTCGGCGCGGGGCTCGTCCCGGACCGCGATGGCGCCCAAGGCCTCGGCGCCACGGACGACGATGACCACCGTCTTGCCGCCGGCTTCCAGGTCCGCGACCGCGCGCTCGGCCTCGGGGCCGAGCCGCGCGCTCTCGGCGGCGTAGCGTGGGGAGGCGACGAGCACCGTCTGACCCATCACCGTGGCCGACACCGCCTTGCCGGGGATGGCGCGGGCGTCCCGCGTCGGGCGCAGCGGCACCCCGTCCGCGCTCGCCCGGTCGAGGATGGCCCGGGCGATGGGGTGGCTGCTTCCGCTCTCGACCGCGGCGGCCAACCCGAGAAGCGAGCGCTCCGACGCGTCCGGGGCAAAGACCAGGATGTCCGAGACCCGCGGCCGTCCGGCGGTCAGCGTCCCGGTCTTGTCGAACGCGACCGTGCGCACCCGCCCGATGACCTCCAGTGCGGCGCCGCCCTTCACGAGCAGCCCGCGTCGCGCACCGGCGGCCAGTCCGGAGGCGATGGCCGCCGGGGTCGAGAGCACCAGCGCGCAGGGGCAGGCGATGAGGAGGAGCGCCAAGCCCCGGTAGATCCAGGTGCCCCAGTCGGCGCCGAGCAGCGGCGGCACGACCGCGACCGCGGCCGCGAACGCGAACGCGATGGGCGTGTAGACCGCGCTGAACCGGTCGATGAAGCGCGCCGTGGGCGACTTCGACGCTTGCGCCTCCTCGACAAGGTGCAGGATGCGGGCGACCGTGTTGTCGGCCGCCGTCTTTGTGACCCGGACCTGGAGCGCACCTTCGGCGTTGACGCTGCCGGCGTAGACCGGGTCGCCGACCTCCTTGGGCTTCGGGACCGACTCGCCGGTGATGGGAGACTCGTCGAGGCTCGACGCGCCGTCGGTGATCACCCCGTCGGCGGGTACGCGGTCGCCCGGCCGCACGACCACGACCTGACCGATGGCCAGCGACGCGGCGGCCACCTCGCGGATGGTGCCATCGGCCTCGTCGACGAGGCGGGCGGTCTTCGGGACCAGAGCGGCGAGCGCCTTGATGCCGGCCCGCGCCTGCCCCGCCGCCACGACCTCCAGCATCTCGCCGACCGTGAAGAGCAGCACGACGATGGCGGCCTCCTCGGCGGCGTGGATGGCGAGCGCCCCCGCGGTCGCGACTGACATCAGCATCTCGATGGAGAAGGGCGTGCCGGCGAACGCCGCCATAGCCGCGCGGCGGCCGTAATAGGCGAGGCCGACGAGCGCCCCTGGCCAGTAGGCATACTCGCCCGCCACCCCCAGCGCGATCTGCTCGACCAGGAAGCCGGCGGCGAACAGGGCGCCGATCAAGATGCCCAGCAGCGCCTTCCGGGTCCGCCAGAGCGGCGGCTCGGGCTCCTCCGCGGTCCCGGCGCGCGCGGCGCCGCCCGAGGCTTGGGCCATGGCTAGGTCCGAGGCCGTGGGGAGCGGCGCGAGGCCGTAGCCCAGGCGCTCGATCCGCCCCTCCAATTCGTTCCTCGGCGTCGCAGCCTCATCGAGCGCGAGGTCGAGGACTTGGCTGCCGTAGTTCACGCGCACGTCCGCGACGCCCGGCAGTCGGGAGACGGCGGTCTCGATCTTCCCGGCGCAGGTCGGGCAGTCCATGCCCTTGACCCTGTAGCGCAGGGCCTGCGGACCGTTCGTGGGGAAGGATGTGCGGTCCGCGCCGGCGGCCTGGTTCATGATGCGCTCCGTTCGCCGGGCTCCTGGTCCGGACTGGGAAGGCCCCCTACATGCACCCTGTAGTCACTACAGGGTCAAGGCCGTGCGGACCGCCTCTTCCATGACCATCGGCAGCCTCGCGGAGGCCACGCAGACCCGTGTCGAGACGGTCCGGTGGTACGAGAAGGTCGGGTTGCTGCCCCCGCCGGCGCGGTCGAGCGGGAACTACCGGCTCTACGGGCCCGAGCACCTGCGCCGGCTGAGCTTCATCCGCCGCGGTCGCGCCCTGGGGTTCACCGTGGAGCAGATCCGGGACCTGCTCGCCCTGGCGGACGACCGTGAGCGCTCCTGCGGCGAGGTCGACATCATAGCCCGCGCCCATCTCGCCGACGTGGAGCGCAAGCTGGCCGACTTGACCCGGCTCGCCTCGGAACTCCGCGAAGTCATCGGCCAGTGCGGCTGCGGGTCGGTCGCCGACTGCCGCATCATCGAGGCCCTGTCGCCATTGGGTGAACCCGCGTGAGCGACCTGGGCCCGGAGGTCAGCGAGCGACGTAGGGGGCATCAGCACACGACTCTCGAACAGCCCCTTGGTCACGAACCCGCAGCACGCGACGGCGAGGACAGCGACCGTGATCGCGACGAAGGCTCGGCGCGCAGCGGTCCGGAAATGCGGCCTGACGCCACGGCGACGTCCCGCGTTCCTCTAGCACCAGGAATGGCGTTCCTTCATCACAAGCTCGGCCTTTTCTAAAGTGGAGGCTTGTCACGATTGCGCCGTCACGACGCTCGCTAGGCACTAGCTCCGCCTTAAAAACCGAGAGGCGGATTTGCGGTGAGATGCAAGCCCGACCTGCCACCGCGAAGTAATTACGAAGGCTGGCAGATGTACACCAAAAATCCGACGCTTCGTCCAGGCGTGACTAGAAAAAAGGGGATCCGCGGCGCCCGCATAAGCGTAATCCGAGCGATACCTTCGACCCAATCGGTATGGAGGCGAAATTCCTCTGTGATTGAACCGCGACGCCAGCGTTTAGGCCAGGAATGCGCGACCAACCCTGCGAACCGGGGAAGCTGAGCGCCCTGGTTACCTCCTCGAACCGGGCTCGCGTCCGACCAGCCCTGCGCTAACCCGAACAGCTCGCGCAGGGCTGGCGAAATCTCCTTGTAGGCCGCGAGTGTGGCAACCAGCGCCCCGAGCGAGAGCCGGCCCTGGATGAGAAGGTAGCCGCCGACCGAGAAGAAGAAGAACGGCGTCAGGTTGGCCGTATAGTTGTAGAGGCCCTTGAGCCGGCCCTTCAGATCGGCGATTTCGATGCGCACCCGCTCCAGCGCCTCGGCCTGGCGCATCTGCTGGAGGAGGACCGGGGGATGTTCCGCGGTCCCCGCTTCAGGCGCGGTCAGAAGGCCGCCGAGCGTCCGGGTCGCGTGCACCCGCTCGCGCACCTTGGCGTTCAGGCGCCGCCGCAGCCGCGGCAGGAGCGTGAGCTGCACCGGCAGCATCACCAACGCGGCCAGCGCCAGGGCGGCATCCTGGAAGAGTAAGAAGGCCACGCTGGTCAGGAGCGTGCCGCCCTGGACGAAGGGCACGGCCACCAGGCCTGCGCGGCGTAGCCGATGGGCTCGACCTCCTGCACGGCGACGGCGGCCAACGCGGCGCGGCGCTCGGGCGACCGCTCCCCACGGGCACGCCGGAAGACGGCGAGGCGCAACCGGCGCACGAGGCGCTCGTTGAGGCCGCCGCGCGTCCGGTTGACCACGTACTTGGCGAGGCCGCCCAGCGTGAGCACGGCGAGGTAGCTCGCGCACAGCGCGAACTGGGGTTCGACACGTCCCAGTTCGAGCCCGAGGAAGGCCATCCCGGGATGGCCGTCGCCCTCCGCGTCCAAGAGGGCGTGGTTGATGATATGCTTGGGGATCTCCAGGAGGAGCCACGCGGCCGGCAGCGTCAGGAGCGAGAGCAGCAGCAGCCGCAACTGCGGGCGCAGCGTCGCCCGCAGGACGTAGCGCTCAAGGCGCCACTCTTCCGGATTTCCCGCGCCGCGCCGGCGCCGTTCGCGCAGCGTGCGCCAGGCGAGGCGGAGCGCCAGCCCTCCCGTCCAGGCCGGCGCGACGACGAGGACCGACACGAGCTCCATCCACCAATGGCCGTGGGGGCCGTCGAGGCCGGCGACCCGGTGGATCAGGTCGTGGACGAAGACGGGCGTGAACACCGGTGGCACCCCGACGGGAAGGTGGAAGCAGGCGGAACGGGTCCCGCCGCGCAACGAAGCCGGATGGAAGGGCGGTCCGACTTACATCCGCTCCTTGATGCTGGCACCCACGAGCCACCAGTTCACCGGGTAGCTGGTCAGGAATCCCGAAACCATGGCGACCTGCATGGCGAACCAGAACTCGACGGTGTTCACCGGGGCCGCCTGCCCGGCAAGGTGCGGGTAGAGCCGGAACTGAACCAGCGCCATGAGGCCGTACATGCCGACCTGCCAGGCGATCAGCGAGACGGTGTCCGCCTTGATCGCAGCGACCAGCCCCTTGCCGGGCGACAGCCCCCGCATCGGCACGATGGCGTAATACTGGAACACGATGCCGAGCGTATAGGCGAACACGAAGTCCAGCACCCACACCGCGTACATCTTCTCCTCGAACAGCGAGTACCAGCCGAACCAAACCGCCACCGCCGGCACCAGGAACGCCAACCACTCGGCGGCGACGTCGCCCAGCATGCAGCCGCTGCCGCAGTGAAGCGCGCCCGTCCCGACCATCACCGGGAACGGCGTGCCGGTCGTGTTCGGGGGCTTCTCGCCCCGCCGCATCGCGTGATGGTGCGCCTCCATCGTGGCGAGCCGCCCGTAGCGGAAGTACGCCCAGGCCACGGCGAGCGTGCCGAACAGGGCGCAGACCGGCCAGACGACGTTCATCACCGTCATGTGCTGCGGGTGCCGGACCACCTGCACCGACAGCAGGAGCGAGCAGGCGGCCCCGAACAGGAGGGAGGCGACGGACAGAGCGTGGAGCCAGCCCGGGGCGGCGAAGGCGGCGCTCAATGGTGCACCGCCAGCATCCAGACGGCCATGGCGACCATCATCACGTTCTCGGTCAGCGAGACGAAGCCGAGCGGCACCTTGCTCGACCCGCCGACGCAGGCGCACTTGATGTCCCGCTTGTCGACGTAGACCGCCTTGAAGACCGAGACCGCCCCGACCGTGCCGATGAACAGCGCCACCGGGATCGAGACCCAGTCCAGGGCGCCGGCCACCATCAGCACGCCGGCGATGCCCTCTAGGAACGGGTAGGCGTAGGCGTAGCGCACCCAGCGCTTCGCCAGCAGGTCGTAGCCGAGGAACATCGACGAGAACGTCTCGACGTCCTGCAGCTTGAGCAGGGCGAGCACGCACATGCTGAAGGCGATGAACCACTCCGCCGCGCGCATCGTCAGCGGCGTGCCGTACACGGCATGGCTCGCCGCCAGCGCCATCAGCGCCGTCATCGAGAACACCGTGATGACGGGCGTATAGGTCGTGGCGTTCGGGTCGTCGGCGGGCTTGCCGAAGTGCCGTTGCAGGTCGTCGAAACCGCCTACCCGCTCGCCGTCGATGAAGGTCTGCGGCGTGCTCTTGACCCCGTGCTGGGCCTTGAAGGCGTCGGTCTGCTCACGGGTGGTGAGCCAACGGTCCTCGACCGAGAACCCCTGGCGTTTCAGCAGGTCCTTGGCCTTGAGGCCGTAGGGGCAGACATGCTGGGGCATGACCATTCGGTAGAGGGTTGCCTTGCGGCCGGCGGTGGCTTGCATCGGAAGCTCTGGAGAGGGGTTGGACCGGTTCCGCCCTGCCGGCGCCTGGTTCGGGGCGGCGGACGGGTTCGGTAGGCGGGGATTGCGGAGTGTCGTGAACCTTCCCATTATAGTAAGGTCAACACGGGGATGGCGCCGTCATGAATATCGGCCAGGCCGCCCGGGCCTCGGCCAAGATGATCCGCCACTACGAGAGCATCGGCCTCGTGCCTCCGGCCGACCGGCGGGACAGCGGCTACCGGGACTACGGCGCCGCCGACCTGCACCGGCTCGGCTTCATCCGGCACGCCCGCGATCTCGGCTTCTCCCTGGAGCGCATCAGGGTGCTGCTCGGTCTGTGGAGCAACCCCGGCCGGAGCAACGCCGACGTGAAGGCCATCGCCAGGGCGCACGTCCGCGAACTGGAGGAGCGCGCCCGCCAACTCAACGAGATGGCCGACGCCCTGCGCACCCTAGCCGACGCCTGTGACGGGGACGGGCGACCGGACTGCCCGATCATTGCCAGCCTTGAGACCGGAGCGGACGTTGCGGCCTGCCACCCGAACCTCGCCTCGACGGCGCAGGCCCCCCCTGGGCCGCGCAGGAGGGCCCGCACCGGGCGTTGAGGGCGGGACGGACCCCGCCCCCGACGCCCGGCCGCGTCACATCCTCATCGACTTGCCCATTCCCTCGCAGCAGCAGCCCTTCTTGCCGCTCTTCATGGACATCGACGCCGCCGGCTTGGCGCACATCCCCTTTCCGGACTTGCCGCAGCAACCGGCCGCCATGGCCGGGGTCAGCGAGAGGACGAGGAGGGCGGCGATAGCAACTACGAGACGCTTCATGTCCGTTCTCCTTGGATGTTTCGATTGCGACCCGGCGTCCCGGGAGGTCGGTCCGGGGCCTACTTGCCGTTCTTCTTGAGCCAGGCCTCCATCTCGGAAATCTCCTTCTCCTGGTCGTCGACGATCTTCTGGGCCATCGCCTTGGTGGCCGGGTCCTTGGCGTGCTTCAGGGCCACCTTGGCCATGGCGACCGCGCCCTTGTGGTGCGGGATCATGTGGGTGCGGAAATCGACGTCGGCGTTGCCGGTGTAGGGGACGTCCATGTCCTTCATCATCGCCATGTCGGCGGCCTTGAACTCCTTGGTCGAGGCGTTGTCCTTCGGGTCCGGCTTCATCGAGCCCATGTCCATGCCTGGCTTGGAGCCGTGGTCGTGCGTGGCCTGAGCGGAGGCCGACCCGGCCATGCCGAGGCCGAGGACGGTGGCGAGTGCGATCTTACCGATGGTGTTCATGATCGTTCCATTGTCCGTGACATCGTTTCGTCGGGGCGCCCGACGGCGGGGTGCCGGCGGGCGCCCAAGCGGATCGCCCGCAGCGGGTCAGCGGCTGCTTGCGCCGGCCGACGAACCGTCCTTGCGATGTCCGGCGTCGTGACCGGCATGGCCTTCGGAGCGTGCCGTGGCGGCATCGCCCGGGCGGGTGTCGTGGGCAGGACCGCCCGAGGTATTGCCGCGGCTCGGCGTAGGCTGCGTCTGCTGCTCGGCGTTCGCGTTGCCCTGGTCGTCCGCGAAGGCCGGCGCCGCCGTCCCGAGGGCGATCAGCATGGCGGCGAGGGTCATGGTCTTCATGGGTCTGGCTCCTTGGTATCTCGGGTTCGGTCGGTCCGGCGAAGCGTCGCGCTTCGTCACCGATGGCTTCGGCAGGGGGCGTTCCCCTGCATCCCTGGTCGGGATTCCGTCGTCCCCTCGCGTCCGTGACGGAGGCGAGCGGGGAAAGGTCTCAGTTGAACTTGCCGCTGGCGGTGGCGCCGTCCGGGCCGGTGAGCTGCACGGCGCCATTCGGGCTCGCGCCGAGGGTAGTCGCGGCCTTGCCGGTGAGGCGGTTGCCATCAGCCGGCTCAAGCGGCACGCGGGCCGGCCTGCCGTCGACGACGAGGATGGCCGTTCCCTTGAAGCCCGCGGCCGGGACTGCCTTCTGGCCCTCATCGGACAGGAACACGTCGACGGTGTCGCCCTTGGCGACGAGCTCGACGTGGAACTTGCCGGCGTCCGTCACCCGGCCGCCGTGCTGGCCGGCGGTCTCGTGGGCGCACACGGTCGTCGCGGCGAGCAGGCCGGCGACCAGGGTCACTCTGGGTAGGATCACGCTCTCGTCTCCTTTGGTGGGGGTCAGTAGGCCTCGGCCGGGCGCGGGCGCGCGCCGTCCGGGGATGGGTGGGCCGGCGCCTCGGCGTGGAGGGCGCGCAGCCGCTCCAGTGGCTTGGCGCCGAAGCGCAGGAACAGGACGGGGGTCAGGAAGGTGTCGAGCAGCGTCGCGCTGACGAGGCCGCCGAAGATCGTCACCGCCACCGGGTGCAGGATCTCCTTGCCCGGGCTCGCCGCGTCGTAGAGCAGCGGCACCAGGGCGACGCCGGCCGAGAGCGCCGTCATCAGCACCGGGGTCAACCGCTCCAGGCTGCCGCGCACGACAAGGTCGGGCCCGAACGGCACGCCCTCGTGCAGCGACAGGTTCAGGTAGTGGCTGATCTTGAGGATGCCGTTGCGCGCGGCGATGCCGGTCAGCGTGATGAACCCGATCATCGACGCCACGGATAGCGGCTGCCCGACCAGCCACAGGGCGGCGACCGAGCCGATGAGCGCCAAGGGCACGTTGCCCATGATGATGAGGGCGAGCGCGGCCGAGCGGTAGCGGCTGTAGAGGATGGCGAAGACCAGGGCGAGGGACAGCGCCGAGAGCGCCGCGATGGTCCGGCTCGCCTCCTCCTGCGCCTGGAAGGTACCCTCCAGGCTGGAGAAGAAACCGGGCGGCAGCGGCTCCTTCGCCACGGCCTCGCGGATGGCCGCCACGATGGTGGCCATGTCGCTCTCGCCGTTGGTGTTGGCCTGGACGACGATGCGGCGCCGGGCGTTCTCGCGCAGGATCTGGTTCGGCCCGTCGGTCTCGCGGATGTCGGCGACCTGCCGCGCCGGCACCCAGCCCGAGGGCGTCTCCAGCAACAGGTCGCCGAGGCCCGTGGTCGTCCGGCGGTTCTCGGAGAGGCGCAGGACCACGTCGAAGCGGCGCACGCCGTCGACCACGGTCGAGACGACCCGGCCGTTCGAGAGGCGGCTGATCTGCTCGACGACGGCGGCCGGCTGCACGCCGTAGAGGGCCGCCCGGGTGTAATCGACCCGCACCTCAAGCTGCGGAATGCGGACCTGCCGCTCGACCTGCAGGTCGACGAGCCCCGGGATCGCGGCCATCCGGTCGCGCAGGGAGTTGGCGACCCGGCGCAGGGCGTCGAGGTCCTCGCCGAACACCTTGAGGGCGATCTCGGCGCGCACGCCCGAGAGCATGTGGTCGAGCCGGTGCGAGATCGGCTGGCCGACGTTGACGGCCACCGGCAAGGCCGCGAGGCGCCCGCGGATGTCGGCGACGAGGGACTCCTTCGGACGCTTGGCGCCCTCGTCGAGCGCCACCTCGATCTCGGACGAGTGGACGCCCTCGGCGTGCTCGTCGAGCTCGGCCCGCCCGGTCCGGCGGCCGACCGCCTTCACGCCTGGGATGTCCAGCAGCAGCCGCTCTGCGATCAGCCCGACCCGGTTGCTCTCGGCCAGCGAGATCCCCGGGTTGAAGGTCATGTTGACGGTGAACGAGCCCTCGTTGAAGGGCGGCAGGAAGGCCCGCGGCAGGTTCCAGGCGGCCACGCCGGCGCCGACCACGGCCACGGCAACGCTGCCGACCAGCAGGCCCTTGTGGCGGAAGGCGACCCGCAGCAGGGCGGCATTGCCGCGCTTGAGCAGCTTCAGGAAGCGGCTGTCGTGCTCCTCCAGGTTCTTCAAGCCGGGCAGCAGCAGGGAGGCCAGCACCGGCGTCAGGGTGATGGAGGTGAGCAGGCTCGCCAGGATCGAGATGATGTACGCCTGCCCCAGGGGGGCGAAGAGCCGGCCCTCGATGCCCGAGAGGGCGAAGAGCGGCACGAACACCAGGATGATGATCAGCGTCGCGTAGACGATGCCGGAGCGCACCTCGTTGGAGGCCTCGACCACCACCTGAAACACGCTCTTCGGGTTGCCGGCCCGCCGGTTCTCGCCGAGCCGCCGGTAGATGTTCTCGACGTCGACCACCGCGTCGTCGACGAGCTCGCCGATGGCGATGGCCAAGCCCCCGAGCGTCATCGTGTTGATGGACAGCCCGAACAGGTGGAACACCACCGCGGTCGTCAGCACTGAGACCGGGATGGCGAGCAGCGAGATGGCCGTGGTGCGCACGTTCAGCAGGAAGGCGAACAGCACCACCGCCACCACCAGCACGGCCTCCACGAGGACGCGCTCGACGTTGCGGATCGAGGTCTCGATGAAGTCGGCTTGCCGGAACAGGACCTGGTCGGCCCGGATGCCGGCCGGCAGGGTCGGCGACATCTCCTTCAGGGCGGTCTCGATGCTGCGGGTCAGCCGCACGGTATCGACGTCGGGCTGCTTCTCGACCGAGACGATGACCGAGGGCTTGGCCATGTAGCCGGCGTCGCCCCGCTTCGTCCGTGCGGCGAAGGAGACCTCGGCCACCTGGCGCAAGTGGACCGGCGTCTCGGCGACCGTGGCGACCACCAGGTTGCGCAGGTCGTCGAGGCTCATGGTCCGGCCGATGTTCCGGATGAGGTACTCGCGGGAATGCTGGTCGGTGAAGCCGCCGCCGGCATTGGTGCCGAACTGCGCCAGCGCCGTCTCAAGCTGGGCGTTCGTCACCCCGAGCGAGCGCATGGCGGCCGGGGTCGGGCTGACGCGGAACTGGCGCACCTCGCCCCCGATGGGGATGACCTGCGCCACGCCCGGGATGGTGAGGAGCCGCGGGCGGATGGTGAAGTCGGCGACCTCGCGCACCTGCATCGGGGTCGCGGTCTCGCTCGTGACCGCCACCAAGAGGATCTGGCCCATGATGGAGGAGATGGGGCCCATCACCGGGGTCACGCCCCGGGGCAGCTGGTCCTGCACCAGGGCGAGCCGCTCGGCGACCTGCTGGCGGTTGCGGTAGATGTCGGTGCCCCAGTCGAACTCGACGTAGGTGATGGACAGGCCCACGCCCGAGACCGAGCGCACCCGGGTCACGCCCGGCAGACCGTTCATCCGGGTCTCGATGGGGTAGGTGACGAGCTGCTCGACCTCCTGGGGCGCGTACCCTTCGGCCTCCGTCATGATGGTGACGGTCGGCTTGTTGAGGTCGGGGAAGACGTCGACCGGCAGCTTGGTCGCGGTGAAGGCGCCGAAGAGCACCAGCACCGTGGCCATGGCGAGGACGAGCAGGCGGTTGCGGACCGACTGGCTGACGAGGAAGGTGAACATCGGCGGCCTCTTCAGCGGACCTGGTCGAGAAGCTCGGCGCCCTGGGTCACGACCCGCTTGCCCGGACCGATCCCCTCGGCGACCAGCACGCGGTCGCCGTCGAGCGGCTCGACCCGCACGGGCCGGGCCTCGAAGCGCTCGGCGGTCGTGTGCTCGTAGACGACGTCCTGCCCGTTGCCGGTGCGCACGACCGCCGCGCGCGGCAGCGCCAGGCCGGACTGCTCGGTGTCGGTCCCGGCCAGCACGGTGACGAACTGGCCGACGCGCAGGCCGGAGGCGTCGCCCTGCACCGCGAACTGCACCGGGATGGCCTGGTTGCGATCCGCGAGGCCCGTGCCCTGGTAGGCGAGCTTCAGGGTGCGTCCGTCCGCGAGCCGAGCCGTGGCGTTCTGGGCCGCCGCCAGGGCGTCGAAGCTGAGGGCCTCGACCCAAAGGCGGTTCGGGTCGACGATCTGAAACACCATGGCCCCGGGTGCCGCCATCTGGCCTGCCACCGCGGTCGCCTGCGCCACCACGCCGTCGACGGGGGCGACCAGGGTCTCGGGCTGCTGCCGGATCTTATCGAGCGCGGCGCGGCGGTCGTGCAGGCCGTTGAGCTCGGCGACTGCGTCGTCGAGTTGGGTCTGGGCCACGGCGCCGGTGGTGGCGAGTTTCCTGAAACGCTCGACCCTGCGCTCGACGATGGCGATCTGCTGATCGAGCTCGCCCTGGCGCTGGCGCATGTCCGAGACGTCGACGGCCTGGACCGGCGGCGTCACGGTCGCGAGCACGTCGCCCTTGCGCACCTTGGTGCCGAGGCGCGGAAACAGGCCGGACGGCGGCGGCGAGAGCCGGCCGCCGACCGAGGACTGCACGACGCCGCTGGCGTTCGGGTCCGGGATGATGCGGCCGGGCAGCTCGACCGAGCGGTGAAAGCTGCCCTGCTCGGTCATGGTGGTGCGCAGGACCAGCAGGCGCTGGGTCGGCTTCGGCACGAAGACGGAGCCGTCGGGCAGGCGCTGCGCGAGGTCCGACGAGGCCGGCGTGGTCTGGCGCGGCTCGATCAGGGCGGCGCCCTGCACGGGCGCGCCGTGGTCCTCGTCGCCATGCGCGAAGGCGGCGGTGCCGAGGACGAGGGTGATGCCGATGGCGACCAGCGCCACCGCCGGCGCGCCACGGCGCCCGCGTGCGAGCGCCGTCACGAGCACGCCGAGCAGGAAGGCGACGGCGACCGCGGCCACCAGGGCCGGGTCCTTGGCCGTGATCCGCTCCCGGACGTCGTGGGCGACCTCGGAGACGCGCGCCAGGGCAGCCTGAGCCGGGGCCGGCTTGGCAGGCGCCGCGGCCGCGGCGACCTTCGGGTCGAGCACGGTGACCGCCACGGTCAGCACATCGACCGCGTCCCCGGCCGTGACGGTCGCCACGAGATCGTGCCGGCCGGGCTTCGACAGCCACGGCACCGGAAGCGCGTAGCCGCCGTCGGTCGTGGCGGTCGCGACCTTGGGACCGTCCGGCGTCTCGACCTCGATGGTCGCGCCGGGCACCGGCTCGTTCGTCCGGAAGCGGTCGAGGAACAGCGTCAAGGTCCCGTCGCGCGGGATGGCGACGAGCTCGAAGGCGTCCGAGAGCGCCTCGCCGCGCGGGGCGATGGTCTTCGAGACAGGGGGCTGGGCGGCGCCGTGGTCGTGGCCCTCGTGGGCGAGCGCCGGCCCCGCCAGGACGGCGGCAAGCAGCGCCACCGCGCGCAGGGCGGCGGCAAAACGGGTCAACATGAACAGGAATCCTCGCGTCGGGAAGTCCGGACGGCGCCGTTCTCGGGCGCACTCCGGGCGTCGCGCGCCTCAGGCGCGCCCTACTTCACGCGAGGGTTCGTGGGGGCTTGGGCAGGGCCTCGGGGCCGGGGCCCGAACGTCCGGCGACGTCGCGCGGGATCAGCGTGACGGTTCGGAACAGGGACGGCGACAGGGCGAAGGGGCCGGACAGGATGCCGGTGGCGCAGCAGGCCATCGGTCCGCAACAGCGGGTCTTGCAGGGCCCGGGGCAGCAGCCGCCGTCCCGGTCTGCCTCGATGCGCACCGGCTCGACGGCTGCGGCCGGGAGCGCGACCTTGAGCGAGGCGGACGCCTCGGAGCGGACCGCCGGCTTGGGGGGCGTGGTCACGACGGCCGAAGCCGGCGCAGGGGCTGCCTTCGGCTGCGCCGCGGCGTGGTGGCCGTGGTGGGCGTGCCCCTCGTGGGCCTGGACGGCGGACGGCGCGACGTAGGCGATGATCGCGAGGATCATCGCCGCCATCAGGCGCGCGATTTGCCGGTCGAGGCTCATGAGTTCTGGCTTACACCGATTCCGGTGGCGGGACTATGTCCGCCGTTGAGACGTGAATGCCTGCAGGCGAATTTGGTTGCCGTCGCGGCGTTTCAAGCCGCCGCGAGCAGCGGCTCTGCCGGGAAGCCCGCCGCGGCGATGGCCTGAGCGATCCGGCCCGCCGGGCCGGCGGCATCCGACACGGTCACGAGCTTGGCTCCGAACTCGACCTCGACCCGGGCGTTCGGCTGGATGCCCAGGACCGCGCGGGTCACCGACTTGGCGCAGCCGCCGCAGCCCATCTTCTCGACCTTGAAGCGATGCATGACGCACTCCCTTGGATGGCGTCACACCCAGATGGGGCTTCCCATCATGGGAAGGTCAATAGCGTGCAGGCCTCGCCCTCATCGGTCGGCGGACACCGGCATGCAGCGGGAACGCCGGAGATGCGAGATCGGGTCCGCAGCCCTTGACGATGTGCCGTTCAACGCGTCGGCGAGCGGCACTGGGAGCACATAACGGCAGGCCAGCCAGGAGGGCTGTCGTTTAAAATCACATATTTGGATGGGTTGTCGTTTTAAAACCCATTGCGCTCCAGAGATACCAAGTCGGATGCATCGTCTTGGAGCTGGGCCGCCAAGTCGACGTCCGCCCAATAGGATGATGGGGCTGGGATGCCGCGCCTCCACACGATGTCCACGTCCGGGCTCGGCTCGCTGAACCGCGCGTTCTTCTCGTCCTCCAAGAAGGCATGTGTCGATGCCCAGAGGCGCAACGTCTCGTCCAGGTTCGCCGAGGCGATGCGCGCCGTGACGGACTGGCACCGCAACATCGCGCGTACGAGGGGCGCGGCCTGCGGGGTCCCGGGAGCGGTGAGCGCCCGCAGCCCGCCTATGTAGTCCGAACGGTATATGGTCGGCACCACGATCCGCGACTGGCCGCCCCCGACCAATTCCTTCGTCATCATGATGCGCGCAGTCCGCCCGTTGCCATCGTTGAAGGGATGGACCAGCACGATCAGCGTGTGGGCGAACAGGCCCCGGGCGAAGGGGGCCTGCAGGTCGCGCAGCATGGCGAAACCTTCGCGCAGGGTCCCCCTGACTAGGTCAGGCAACACGAAGACGGTGTTGCCCGCGCTGTTGGCATCTTCCTTGAACTCGCCAGGCTTCTTGTCGGGACGAGCGTCGAGGAGCCGCGCGTTCCGCTCACGGATCTCCGCGACGAACTCGTCCGCGGACGACGCGCGCCCTTCGCCCGGCACGATGCTCGCGACTTGGGCGAAGGTCTGGGTCACGTCCCGGCCGTCCTGCGGTCGCCCGTCCGCCGGCTCATGCTCGAACACGATGCGCCTAGCCTTGTCGACGAGGAAGCGGGTCCCCTCGATGTAGTTGGTGAAGTACGCCTCGACGAAAGACGTGCAGTCCCGCACGCCGGAATCGACATGCGGATCGGGCAGGTTCGGCGTGACGCGCCCGAGCGTCGTCGCGAGAGCCTTGAGGCGCTCCATGCACTCGGGGTCATATGGGTCATCCGGCCGCCTCCGCGCGGCCACGTCCTTGGCGGAGAGGTCGGCCTTGCGGGTTCCGACGACGGCCCCGATGATGTCGAAGAGAACCTGCAGCTCCTGCTCCGCACCGAGCGGTCCCGCGATGCGCTCGGCCCGCTGCCGGATCTCCCGGAGCCCCTCCTCCCGCGCGGTCTTGAGGAGACGTTCCACCTCCCGTTCGACGCCCTCTCGGCCGACCGTACGGCTAGGACCGCTTCGCGCGCGCGAGGCCTTCAGGTTCTCCAGCAGGGTGCGGGCATCGCTCGGCAAGTGAACGCCGAGGAAGGACATATCCCCTTCCAGGGGACCAGGACCCGGGAAGGTTCGGATCTCAAGACCCGGCAAGGATAGACGCTTGCGGTCCTTTCCGGACAGGTCGGTCGCGAACACCCAGCCCGGGAAGACCACGCGCCCATCCGGGCCGCGCTCGCGCCAGGGATTTCGCTGCAGGGCCGTCCTGCCCATGAGCACGGCCCCTGGAGCGTACCGAGCCAGGATGGGGGCCCATCCGCCACAGACGATCTCCTCGACAGGACGGCCGTTGGCCAACGCGTATATGCCGTCGCCAACACGCCGGATCTTACCGGCCGAGGCCTGCCGCTGAAGGGAGCGGTCGCGTTGCGGGCCACCTCCCGTAAGGATCAGGTCGCCATGAGTGGTGGCCACTTAAGAACTCCTGGCGACACTCGAAACGTCGCTCTGGCCAACATAATATCCTGATTTGTCGTTTTAAACAACATAAGCAGTGGCCAGTGTTCCTGGCAGGGGGGCTCGGCCAGGAGTCGTGCTCGACGGCCTGGGCGGTTCGGATCACGGCGTTGGCGTAGCCGCTGTACCCCATCTACTTGACCTTAAGCGGAAGGGGGCTTTTCCTTGCAGGAATGGTCGAGGCCCCGGCGTCGTTCGTAAGCGGGACGGCCGGGGAACGGAACGGTGGCAAAAAAAGCCCACAGGTGGAAACCTACAGGCTTCAAACGGGCCGGAGCCCATGGGTTGCTGAAGGCGCACCGTTCAGCGTCGATGGGTCATCGTGTGGGTCCAAAGGTCTTGAGGGTCAAGCGGGGGACCAACGGCCGGGCCGCACCCACGCCGCCGGTTCAGGCAAGCTCCGCCCCCCTGTATCGGGCAAAGGTATTCCGACCTTCCGGCCCGAACAGGACCACGTCGTATGTGTCCGGCTCCATGCCATCGACCTCCATGCCGGGCGAGCCGACCGGCATGCCCGGTACGGCCAGCCCGGTTCCCCGGGGTCTCTCCGCCAGGAGCCGCTTGATCGCTCCGGCCGGCACGTGGCCCTCGACCACGTAGCCGTCGACCTGGGCGGTGTGGCAGGAGGCGAGGTCGCGCGGCACGCCGAGGCGCGCCTTCACCGGGTTCACGGGCCCCTCGGTCACGGTGACGGTGAAGCCGGCCTCGCGCAGGTGGGTCACCCACTTCTCGCAGCAGCCGCAATTGGGGTCCTTGGTCACCGCGACCGTCGGCAGGCCCTGCGCCAGGGCGCCCCGCCCGAGAGCCAACCCCGCCGCCAACCCCGCGAGCATCGCACGTCGTGACGGCATCATATCGCTTCCCATCGCCTTCTCCCGTTCGCTCTCACTCGGCCGCCTCGGGCAGCCGCACGTCCTCTTCCACCGCCTCCGACGCGACGGCATCGGCCGGCGGCAGGCCCCACCCCTTCACCAGGGCGTAGACCGCCGGGATCACCACCAGGGTCAGCACCATCGAGGAGACCATCCCGCCGATCATGGGCACTGCGATCCGCTGCATGACCTCGGAGCCCGATCCGGTGCTCCAGAGGATGGGTAGAAGGCCCGCCATGATGGCGACCACCGTCATCATCTTGGGCCGGACTGTAGATGTGCAGGTCGCGGACGCGCCATAGCTCGGTCAGCTTCCGCTCGGCGAGCGTCGGGAGGGGGAGGCCGTCGAGCCTCCCTGGCCGGTATTCCGGCGTCTTCCAGAGCGCCGGCATTTCCGCCATGTCCTTCGGAACCGGGGTCTTCCTGCCGCCCTCCACCTGGAAGCCCCGCCCCGAACGGACGCCCATCTTGTCCAGCAGCGTTCCAAGCGGGATCCCGTCCCGCTCGATACGCTCCATCAGCAACGCGTCGCGGGGGGTGCCGACCATCGCTGCCTTAAGGAACGAGGGCGTCGCCAGGACACGTGCCTTCTCGACCACGCTCACGTCGGCTGAAGACAGGGCGAGGGCGCCGCTCTTGGAGTAGTCCGGGGTCCACGGGAAGGTGCCAACGAGCACCCTGTCGCCGTCGGGAAGGTTGCCGCAGTTCGCGCACAGCAGCAGGCCGGGCGACTGCGCGTCGGCGAACAGGCGGTCATGCCGGAGCGGCGACATGTTCAGCATGGCGAGCCGATCCAGGCGCCGCAGAAGCGCTTCACGGAAGCTGGTGGCCTCGGGAGACCGCGCGAGCAGCGGGGCCGCCTTCACGTACATCGCGATCCGGCCCGAGCGGCCCATCACGTCGATCGCGCGCGACAGGAACCGCTGGTCCGGGCTCCGACGCGCGAAGAGTTCGGCGTCTAGGTCGGCCGGTCCCTTCCCACGCCTCGGCAGGTCCACCACGCCGTGCGTCCACGGCGGGTTGCCGACGATGGCGTCGGGTTTCAGGGCCTTGCTGAGCTCGAACGCCTCGGCCGACAGGAAGTCGAGGCGGTGCAGAGTCAGGCCGACCAGATGCCGGAACCCTATCGCCTCGCCCGGCCGGGCTTCCGTCTCCAGCTCAAGCGCCGCCAGATACAGGCTGAACGCGGCGATCCTCAGCGCCGCCGTCTGCACGTCGATGCCGTGGACCTGACCGTAGAGGATCTCGCGGACCAGGGAGCGGGGCCTCGGCCCGTCGCCGCATCGCTTCCAGACGAGGCGACGGAGCGACTGAACGAGGAACAGGCCGGAGCCACAGGTGGGATCCAGAACCGTCGCGCCGTCCGGCAGGCCTTCGAAAACTGGATCGAGCGCCATGTGGACGAGCTCGACCCGGGTGTAATGGACGCCCAGGTCCCTCGACATGTCCGAGGCCGCGCGCTGCGCGAAGGATTCGTAGACCGAGCTGATCAGCTCGATGGGCACCGTGTCGAAGCGGAACCTGAAGAGCCGCATCTGGCCCTCCTGCCACCCGTGGAGGTGGGTTCCGTTGGCGAAGTCCTCCAGCAGGCCGAGGTGGCCGTCGAGGAGGCCTTGCCCGATATCGGCCGGGAACACGTCGCCGTTGAAGGTGTCGTGCAGCCACGCCAGCAGGCGCAGCGTTCCTTCCCGGGACCGGAGGATGGAGGCCAGATCGTCGCCCAGGTCGGGCGGGAGCATCGGGCCGGCCAGTCCCCGGTCAAACAGGTAGCTGGCGAACAGCGTGCAGGTGATGAGCTCCTGGCAGCGCTCGCGGGCGTCCGCCAGGCCCACGTTGGGCGTCTCCCGGGCCGATACGGCGACCAGCCTCTGCTCAAGCGCCCGGATCTCGCCCAGGAGGACGTTATCGACCTTGCCGTCGCGGCTGATGTCTCGCGCCAGTGCCGAGGACCAGAACGCGCCGGTGTCGAGCGAGAAGCGGCCGCAGAATGCGTCGAGCTCGGCCATCTGCGCCTCGACGTCGAGCCCGTACACTGCGAGGGGACCGCGATCCTCCTCCATGCCGACCCCGCGGTAGGCGTCGTAGACCCTGACCTCGACCGGGGTGACGATCCACAGGAGGGGGGCCAAGCCAAGGTTCCAGGCGCGCTCGTGCAGCGCGTCCAAGGCATCCGCGTCCGCGGCGTGGCGACCGCCCACGGCCTTCACGATTAGCTTGGGCCCGTCCTCGCTCTCGTAGACGGCATCCGCCGCCAGGCCGCCGCGCTCGGCGAACGCCGCCTCCAAGCGAACGTTCAGGGGATCGCCGGCACGCCGGAGACCCACGGCGTCGCCTTCCGGGCCGCCCGTGAAGCCGGTACGCGCCAGCACGCGTTCAAGGGCCGAGCTCACGCGGCCGGCCCCCACCCTTTGCAATCGGCGTCGCTCCTGGTCATCGTCGAGGCCGGCGGTCCGGGTTCGAGGGCATAAGCAGTCGGTTCCTCCCGATCCTGACGCGGAGTGATTGAGCCCGCGTCAACGAATCGGAAGACGGGGCCATTATGGGGCCAATCCCTGCAATCGAGATGCATGCAGGCCGTGGCCGGGCCTAGCTGCCTATCGCAAGGGCCTCAGACCCTCGACGGCTAAGCCGTTCGGGTGAGCGGTTCAGCCGTCGAGGACCGTACGGACCTTCTTGGCAAGCTGGTCGATCCCGAACGTCTTCGGCAGCAGGTGCGTCCCGGGATCGAGGACCCCGTGGTGGACGACCGCATTACGCGTGTAGCCTGCGCGATGGCCTCGACCGCCGTCGTGGCCGTGATGATCTGAGCGCGCAGGGTGAGACCGACCGTCCCGTGCGATGGGGCACGGCGCGATAGAGGTAGTCCAGCAGGCGCGCCCCGTTCGCCCGCCGAGCGGTCAAAAGCCTTGCCTCGGACCTATGGTAACCACACCGGAACGACCGAGAGGGGTGGCAAGCAGCTTGGCTGCTTTCAGTCGCAAGACGTTCTAAAGCGGACCAAGGATGAATCGCCGTCTCCGGACAGTCGGTCCAACTCATCTCAGGGTCGAATTTCGTTGAAGCCGGATGCCGACTTCATCAGAGGCGATGCAACCGGCGCGAAAGTGCTCTGCCTCGGGAGACAGCGTGATTCACGATTGCAAAGCCCCGGTCACGAGACGTCTCGTGCTTGTCCGGCATGGCCAGAGTGTAGCCAACCGATCCGGCCTGTTCACGGGATTGCTGGACTCGCCCTTGACCGAGCAGGGCCGGATGGAAGCGGAGGCAGCCGGCCGGCGTTTGGCCGAGCGCCGCTGGCGCTTTTCTGTTGCCTTCACCTCTACGCTGACGCGGGCCGTCGTGAGCGGCCGGCTTATCCTCGATGCGCTCGGGCAACCCGGATTAATTCCCCAACGCTTCGCCGCGCTCGACGAGCGAGACTACGGCGACCTCAGCGGGCTCGACAAGACTACCGCCGATGCGCGCTGGGGGGCGGTGCGGATCGAGACCTGGCGCCGCTCCTACGCCGAGGCGCCGCCGAATGGCGAGAGCCTGCGCGATACCGTCGCCCGCATCGTGCCCTGCTACCTCCGATCCATCCTACCGGTGGTCATGGGCGGGGACGTTCTGGTCGTCGCCCACGGCAATTGCCTGCGGGCGCTTGTGATGGCGCTCGAAGACCTCAGCCCGGCGGAGGTCGAGGACCTCGAACTCACAACGGGCTCCGTCAGGATCTATGAGTTTGCCGCGGACACGACGATCAAGGCCCGCTGGATCGACGCGTGAATCCACCTGTCGACCTCGCAGCATGGGGCTCCGCAAGCTGCGAAGGGGCCATCTTTTCATCTATTTCGTTGATGGAAAACATCTGATCATTCCGTTGGAGTGAATGAAAGGGACATGGGATTCTCTGGCATCACATTGGAGCCATCCATGTCCGTGCCCAGACTTTTCTCTCACCCTCGATCGATGGGCGCCTTGGCCGGCACGAGAGCCATCCTTCCGGGACTGGGCCTCTGCGTGGCGGTCACCGCCGCAGCGGTCGGCTTCGAGGCCGTCGAGGCGCATCTGTTCGGTCGCGCCTGGCTCGAAGCCCTGGTGCTGGCGATCCTGCTCGGCAGCGCGATCCGCACGGCCTGGACCCCGTCGCAACGTTTCTTTCCCGGCATCGCCTTCGGGGCCAAGACCGTACTGGAGATCGCGGTTGTTCTTCTCGGGGCCTCGCTCAGCCTTGCGACGATCCTCGCCGCCGGTCCGGGTCTGCTCTTCGGCATCGCGGGCGTCGTCGCGGTCGCGATCCTGTCGAGCTACGGCATCGGCCGGGCGCTCGGGCTGCACCCGCGCATGGCGATCCTCGTCGCCTGCGGCAACTCGATCTGCGGCAACTCGGCGATCGCCGCCACGGCCCCGGTGATCGGCGCCGACGGCGAGGACGTCGCCGCCTCCATCGCCTTCACCGCGGTGCTGGGCGTGCTGGTGGTGCTCGGCCTGCCCCTGCTGGTGCCGCTGCTCGGCCTGTCGCCGATGCAGTACGGGGTGCTCGCCGGACTGACCGTCTACGCCGTGCCGCAGGTGCTCGCCGCCACCGCGCCGGTCGCGGCGCTCAGCGTCCAAGTGGGAACTTTGGTGAAGCTCGTCCGGGTGCTGATGCTCGGCCCGGTCGTCCTGGTGCTCTCCCTCGGCGCGAGCCGGCTGCGCGCGGAGACCGACGAGGCCGCGCCCGGCGTCACAGCCGGCGACCGCCCGGCCCGCGCCGGCCTCGCGATCCACCGCCTGGTGCCGTGGTTCATCCTCGCATTCCTCGCGCTCGCCGGACTTCGCTCGGCCGGGCTGATCCCGCAGGTCGCGCTCGCGCCGATGTCGGAGACCGCCAATGTGCTGACCGTGGTCTCGATGGCGGCGCTCGGCCTCGGGGTCGACGTGCGCAGCGTCGCCAAGGCCGGGGCGCGGGTGACGCTGGCGGTAGTCGCCTCGCTCCTCGCGCTCGGCGCCGTCAGCCTCGGCCTGATCCACGTGCTCGGCCTAGTCTGATCCGGGTGAGGATCCGGCTCCACCACCGATCCAGGTTTTCATCCGGCGCGATGCCCCGAAGAATTCCGGACCAAGCGAGAGATTGAAAATTCT
Organism: Methylobacterium amylolyticum; assembly: GCF_030700245.1. GTDB lineage: Bacteria > Pseudomonadota > Alphaproteobacteria > Rhizobiales > Beijerinckiaceae > Methylobacterium. The sequence continues at coordinate 130,058 of NZ_JAUYZI010000001.1, read as the reverse complement.
CGAATCATCGCACCGGGAGATCGTTCGCATCGCGAAAGACCGTTGGAGGGAATAAATCGCTTTCCGTAGCATCTCCCTTGTCGCGAGGAATCGCCACGGGGCTCGATGCCCTCGAACGCATCGATGCCGACATTCTTCAAGGGGAGAGACCATGCACGGATTGGACAGACCGACGAACCGCCGCCTCGTCCTGGGTGGACTCGGGCTCGGCAGCCTCGGCGCCGCACTGCCGGCCTGGGCCGCGGGCTCGGTGAAGCTGCCTCTGCCGGGCGGCCCGGACGAGCGGGCGCTGACCACCGCCTTTCCGGGCAAGGGCGAGATGATCCTGCAGCGTACTCATCCTCCGCTGCTGGAGACGCCGTTTTCGGTGTTCGACGAGGGCGTGTTCACCCCCAACGACCGCTTCTACGTGCGCTGGCACTGGGCCTCGATCCCGACCGAGGTGGATGCCGGCACCTTCCGGCTCAAGGTCCACGGCCATGTGGAGAAGGAACTCTCACTCTCCCTCGACGCCATCGCCGGCCTGCCGCGCTTCGAGATCGCCGCGGTCAACCAGTGCTCGGGCAATTCGCGCGGGCTGTTCGAGCCGCGAGTGCCCGGCGCGCAATGGGCTAACGGCTCGATGGGCAACGCCAAATGGACCGGCGTACGCCTCAAGGATGTGCTCGAACAGGCCGGGGTGAAGGCCGGTGCCGTGCAGGTGCGCTTCGACGGCCTCGACGCGCCGGTGGTCGACGACGCGCCCGACTTCAAGAAATCGCTCGATCTCGATCACGCAAGCAATGGCGAGGTGATGATCGCCTACGCGATGAATGGCGAGCAATTGCCGCTGCTTAACGGCTTCCCGCTCCGGCTCGTGGTGCCGGGCTGGTACTCGACTTATTGGGTGAAGATGCTGTCCGACATCGAGGTCCTGGACAAGCCCGACGAACAATATTGGATGAAGACCGCCTATCGCATCCCCGATGTGCCGGGCGCTAACATCAAGCCCGGCCAGACCGGCTTCAAGACAGTGCCGATCAACAGGATGGTGCCGCGCTCGTTCGTCACCAATCTGCAGGACGGCGCCAGGGTGGCGGCCGGAACGCCGGTGGCCATCCGCGGCATCGCCTTCGGCGGCGATTGTGGGGTGAAGACGGTCGAGGTCTCTGGAGACGGCGGAGCGACGTGGGTCCCGGCGCAACTCGGGGCGGACGAGGGCCCCTACAGCTTCCGCCGCTTCGACGGCAGCCTGCCGGCGCTTGCTGCCGGGACCCATACGGTCAAGGTCCGCTGCACAAACACCAAGGGCGTCGCGCAAGGCATGGACCGGGTCTGGAACGCCAACGGCTTCATGCAGAACGGCATCGAGACCGTGTCCTTCCAGGCCGCTTGAGGAGAACAGCCATGAACACGATCCGCCCTGCGGCCCTCATCACCGCGCTCATCCTGTCTCCCCTGGTGGCGCTCGCGGCGCCTGCTCCCGAGCCGATGCGCTTCAGCTCGCAATCGATCGAATTTCCGACGTCCGACCGGATCTTTCCGGACGGGCCGGGAGCCGAGGCGGTCAATAACAATTGCCTCGCCTGCCACTCGGCCGGGATGGTGCTGACCCAGCCCAAGCTCACGAAGGCGCAGTGGACCGAGACCGTGAACAAGATGGTCCACGTCTACAAAGCGCCGGTCGATCAGGCCGATGTGCAGACCATCGTCGACTACCTCACGGCGTTGAAGCCCACGCCCTGAACCCTCGAATCCCGAGGCCGCCGTGCTTTTTTCGTCGGCCTCGGGGAATAGACCGCCCTCGGTGGCATCTCCTTAAGGCGATGCACGGCCTGACCGGTCCCGCACGACGCAATCCGATTTCGAACTCGCCCGCACGGCCGGCCCCAGGCCGCCGAACGAGGGCGCATGCCCGAGAGACACGCTTCATGACTGACGTCCGCACCAGCCTCCGCGCCCTCCTCGCCGGAGCTGCCTTGCTCCTCACCCAGAACCAACCTGGATTCGCCGCCGGCTTCGACGGCGCAATCAAGAACAACGCGCTCGCCCTGAACGCCGCCGGCACGGTCGCCGCGGTGTCGAACAGCGAGGAGAGCGCCGTCATCGTCTACGACGTCGCCAAGGGCACGGTGCTGCGCCGCCTCGACGGCTTCGTCACGCCGCGCAACATCGTGTTCGCGCCGGACGGCGCCCGCTTCTACGTCTCCGACAGCGGCACGGGCCGGATCACGGTCTACGAGACCGGCACCGGCAAAGAAGCCGGCGTTCTTGCCGCGGGCCCCGGTGCGTTCGGCACGGTGCTCTCGGCCGACGGGACAAAGCTCTACGTCAACAACGAGGCCGCGAGCACGCTGACCGTGTTCGACACCAAGACCATGCTCGCAGACGCCGTGATCCCCGGCTTCGCTCAGCCGCGCCAGGGCGTGAAGCTGTCGCCGGACGGCAAGACCGTGTTCGTGACGAACTTCCTCGGCGACAAGATCACGTTGGTCGACACCGCCACCAACAAGATCACCGGCGAGATCGTCGGGTTCGAAAAGCTGCGCGCCATCTCGATCACCAAGGACGGCAAGACGCTGTTTGCCGCCAACAGCGGCCGCAACACCATCGGCGTGGTCGATGTCGCCGCCCGCAAGGTCACCTCTGAAGTCGCGGTGGGCAAGGACCCCTACGGGGCCGCGCTGACCCCGGACGGGCGCTTCGTCTATTCGGGCAACCTCAAGGACGACTCCTTGTCGGTGATCGACACCGGCAGCCTCAAGGTCGTCGCCACGGTGACCGGGCTGAACGAGCCGCGCCAGGCGATCGCGTTCTCGGCCGACAACGCCCACGCGTACGTCCTCAATCGCGACCTCAGCGTGGCCGTGGTCGACCGCGCGAAGAACGCGGTGGTTTCGACGATGAAGCCGTGAAGCGTCGCGCGCCGGGTGCCTTTCGGCGCCCGGCGCGTTTTCGATCTCGACACGTCGCGAACGCAGGACAAAGACCCCATGCTCGGCCTGTTCCAGCGCAAGGACCGCCTCATCGTCCACGGAAAGGCGCCCTACAACGCCGAGCCGCCGCTCGATCGCCTGCGGGCCGCCTTCCTGACTGATCAAGCCGACTTCTACGTCCGCAGCCACGGCGACATCCCGGACCTCGACGCCAACGGCTACCGCCTGACCGTCGACGGAATGGTCGCGACGCCCCTCGACCTCTCCCTCGCCGATCTCAAAGAACGCTTCGCGCCCGTCACCGTCACGGCGGTGATGCAATGCGCCGGCAACCGCCGGGCCGACATGCTGGCCGTGGCGCCGGTCTCCGGCGACCCGTGGGCGCCCGGTGCCATCGGTAATGCGGAATGGACCGGCGTGCGGCTCGCCGACGTGCTGCGCGAGGCCGGCATCGATGCGGATGATGAGCGCCACGTCGCCTTCGAGAGCCACGACCGGATCGCGGACACGGACACGCGCTTCGGTGCCTCGATCCCGCTCGCCAAGGCGCTGGCCCCCGAGACGCTGCTCGCTTTCGCGATGAACGGCGAGCCTCTCGCCCCCGAGCACGGCCATCCGTTGCGCGTGGTCGTTCCAGGATTTGCCGGTATCCGCAGCCCGAAGTGGCTCGCCCGCATCTCGGTTCAGGACCGGCCTTCCGACAACCCGATGCAGGCCGACGACTACAAGCTGTTTCCGCCCAACGTGACGGCCGAGACCGCCGACCCGGCCCACGGCATCACCATCGAGGCGATGCCGTTGAACAGCGCGATCTGCGAGCCCGCCCGCGGCGCGGCGTTGAAGGCCGGCCGGCACGCGATCCGCGGCTACGCCATCGCCAGCGACCGCGCGGTCGCCCGCGTCGACGTTTCGACGGATGGCGGCCGCAGCTGGGCGCAGGCCCGGATCGAGCGCGACGCCGACGCGCCCTACGCCTGGACGTTCTGGGAGATTGAACGCGAGCTGACCGCCGGCGAGCACGAGCTCGCGGTGCGGGCCTGGGATTCCGCCGGCCAGACCCAGCCGGCCGCCCCCGACGACACCTGGAACTACAAGGGCTACCTCAGCGCCGCCTGGCACCGGGTGCGAGTGACGGTGGCCTGACCCTCACGCCCAGAGCAGGGCGGTGGCCGCGAGGCCGGAGATCGCGATCAGCAGGGCCGCAATCCCGACGGTGAGGAGGCGCGGCATCATCGGGATCTCGGAATGGGCGAGCCGTGCCCGGATCGCCCGGTCACGCCACACGGCGCCGGCGAATGAGGCGAGTGCACAGGCGATCAGGGTCAGCGACAGCACCTTCAGCGGCCAAACCGCCAGAACCTCCCGCAGGAAGCGCTGCGCGGCGAGGCCGACGCCGAGGAACGCGAGCCCGGTGCGAAGCCACGCCACGAAGGTGCGTTCGGCCGCCAGAACCGTCCGATCCTCGGCGAGCCTCACCCGGGGATCGTCGGGGGGCACGGGTTTCGCGGGCTCGCTCATCCGGCATTCGCTGCCGCGATCAGGTCGAGAAGCGCGTCGGCGGCCCGGCTGCGGTAGCGCTCCTTGTGGCGCAGCACCCGGAACGGCCGGCTCGGTAAGTCGAACGCCGCCCGCACCAGGGTCCCGGCCCGAAGTGCTGCGGCGACCACGGTCTCGGACAGTACGGCGGCCCCGCCCCCGGCCTCGACGGCAGCGCGGACCGCCTCGTTCGAGGGCAGTTCGAGCGTGACCCGAAGCTGGGCGGCTGCGAGGCCGGCCGCACCCAGGGCCGCCTCGAAGGCCGAGCGGGTTCCCGATCCAGCCTCGCGCAGCACCCAATCGACCCCGGCGAGGTTTTCGGGTTCGAGGTCGGTCGCCCCGGCGAAGGCATGGCCAGGGGCGACCACGAGGACCAGTTGGTCCTGCGCGATGGTCGTACTCGCGAGCGTCGGGTCGTCCAGCGCCCCCTCGACAAAGCCGAGTTCGGCCTGCCCCGCGCGCACCGCGTCGGCGGCGTCGGTGGTGTTGCCCACCGCCAACCGGATGGCGATCTCAGGGTAGGCCCGGCGGAAGGCGACGAGGTGGCGCGGCAGCCAGTCGCTGGCGATGGTCTGGCTGGCATAGAGGGCCAGCGTCCCGCGTCGCATGCCACTGAGGTCGGCGAGCACCAGTTCGGCGGCCTCGGCCCGGGCGAGCACGGCGCGGGCCTCGACGAGGAACACGCGTCCCGCCTCGGTCAGCTCGATCCCGCGGCCGACCCGGTGAAACAGCTTGGTGGCGTGCCGCCCCTCGATGTTGGCGATCGCCGTGCTGACCGCCGACTGGACGAGGTTCAGCGCCTCGGCGGCTCGGGTCACGTGCTGCCGCTCCGCCACGGCCACGAAGATGCGGAGTTGGTCGAGGGTCATGGTTGCCGCGGCGGAACCGGCAATCCACGGATCTGCGCATCAACCGCCTGCGCGACGGTCAATAGCCGCGCCTCGTCGGTGCGACCCGTGACGACGTAGGACATGCCGCCATCGACCCAGGAGAAGGCAGCGACATCGCCCTCGCGGGCGAAGCGGAACACCGTGCGGCCATCCGCATCGCCCACGCGGCTGTAGAGCGTCAGCCGGGTGCCGTGATCGTCATCGTACATCAGCATCGCGGCGGCTTCGGAACCCGCCGGCAGCAGCCGGCCGCCCATCAGGCGGAAGCCGTAGGCCGTGAGGTCGGGGGTGGTCACCGCCCGGCCGAGGCGCTTTGAGAGCCACGTCACGAGGTGTGGCTTCTCGTCGGCGCGCACCTCCACCGGATGCAGCGCCTCGACCACGTAGGTGCGGAAGGCCGCCACCGCGTCGTCGGTCGCCGGCTCGGTTCGCGCGAGCGTGACCGTGGGTACCTGCCGCGCGGCATGGCCGAACCAGCCGGCGGCACCGCCGACCGCGAGGCAGAGCACGGCAGCCGCCGCGACCGGAAGCCAGCGCCCAGTTATCGGGCGATGTCGCGAGCGGATATTGGCCACCCGGAGCCGCGCCGGGATCGCCTCCTCGGCGATCGGCGCGAGGCGGGCACGCAAGCGCTCACGCAGGGCGCGATCCGCCGAGACCTCGGCCGCCCGCGCGGGGTTTCCCCTGAGCCATGCCTCGACCAGCGCCTGCCGCTCCGGTTCGAGACGACCGTCGATCAGGCCGTGCAGGTCGTCCTCGCCGACCGGGCGCGGATCCCCGCTCATTTCACCCTCCTCAACAAGCCGGTTCGGCCCGTGTCCAGAAAACTTCGCATCCGCTCCCGGGCTCGGCTCAACCGCGACATCACCGTGCCGAGCGGCACTCCGAGCACTTTCGCGGCTTCGGCATAGGACAGATCCTCCACCGCGACGAGCAGCAGCACCGAGCGCTGCTCCTCGGGCAGGGCGTCGAGCCCGGCGAGCACGTCGCGTGCCCCCATAGCGGTCTCGGGGTCGGCACCCGGATCAGGCACCTGCTCCAAAGCCTCCGCGCCGAGATCGACGCCGCGCCGGCCCCGGCGTCGAACAGTGCCGAGGAACAGGTTGCGCTCGATCGTGAACAGCCAGGCCCGCAGGTCGCCGTCGCGGCGGCGTCCGGACCAGCCGGACAACGCCCGCTCCAAAGTGTCCTGGACGAGGTCGTCCGCCGCTTCGCGGTCCCGTAACAGCGCGACGGCGTAGCGCCGCAACGCTGGGATCTGCGGTTCGATGAGGGCAGCGATCTCGTCCACGAGGCTTTACCGATCAGGGCTTGGCGATGTGCCATGCACCGTTGAGGAATCCGTCGCCGGTGATGTCGCCGGGCTTCGTATCCTTGGCGAAGGTGTAGAGCGGCTTGCCCTTATAGGCCCACTGCATCGTGCCGTCGTCCCGCGTCACCATCGTCCAGTCGCCACTAGCAGCCGAGCCGGGCGCCGCCATCAGGGCGGGCCAGTTGGCGGCGCAGGGGCCGTTGCACATCGACTTGCCGCCCATGTCCTTGTCGAAGGTGTAGAGGGTCATGCTCTTGGCATCGACGAGCGCCGGCCCCTTGGCAGTCTCGGCCGTCATCGCAGGCGCAGCGGCCTGGGCGGCGACGGCGGAGAAGGCGAAGGCCGCAAAGGCGGCGCGGATCAGCATGGTGCGCATGAGTGAGGTCCCCGGCGGTCGACCATGACCGCATTGGGAGAGATGCCGAACGGGCGCGTCTATTCCACTGACATTTGGAAAAGATCGATCACATCGGCAGGGCCGCGAATTCGTCCCCGGCCAGGGAATAAAACCGTTTCCCCGGCATCTCTCCCCTCGACAACGAACAGGGAGGACGGCTCATGCGCGGAGCATTGGGATTTGCGCTCACGGCCGCCGTGATGGCCGGCGGCCTCGTCGGCGGCCGGATGATGATGCCCCCGACGCTGGCCGCTGCCGAGCCGCCGGCCGTCGTCTCCGCGTCCTTCGACGCGATGATGGCGCAGTCGATGACGCGGATGCATGCCGACATGATGGTCCCGCCCTCGGGCGATCCGGACCGCGACTTCGCCGCGATGATGATCCCGCACCACGAGGGCGCGATCGCGATGGCCCAGGCGGAGCTGCTCTACGGCAAGGATCCGGTCCTGCGCCGCCTCGCGCAGGGGATCATCGTCGAACAGGGCCAGGAGATCGCGGTGATGCGCCGGGCGCTCGCCGATCTCCCTCCCGCGCCGGATTCGTCCGCCGCAGCCGCCCACCTTCACCACCATGGCACGGCCCCTGCCGCCGAGATGCCTTCGGAGATCTGCCGATGAAGACCGCCCTCACCCTCCTCGCGCTCGCGCTGCTCTCCGGCTCGGCTCTCGCCGGGCAGGCCCCGGGCGCAGCCTCCGCACCGGACGTGCCGGTCAGCGGCAGGGATCGGTTCTACACCTCGGACCAGTTCTCCAACACGGTCTCGGTGGTCGATCCCGCCGCCAACGTCCTGCTCGGCGTGATCCGGCTCGGCGACCCGACGCCGATGAACCTGAGCCCGCTCTATCGCGGCCAGCTCCTCGTCCACGGCATGGGCTTCTCGCCCGACCACAGGACGCTGCTCGCGGTCTCGATCGGTTCGAACTCCGTGAGCTTCATCGACACGGCGACCAACACGGTCCGCCACACGGCCTATGTCGGCCGCGCGCCGCACGAGGCCTTCTTCACGCCGGACGGCCGGGAGGCCTGGGTGAGCGTGCGCGGCGAGGACTACATCGCCGTACTCGATGCCGCGACCGCCAAGGAGACGCGCCGGATCACCGTGCCGAACGGGCCCGGCATGACGATCTTCTCGCCGGACGGCGCCTACGGCTATGTCTGCTCCAGCTTCAGCCCCGAGACGGTAGTGATCGACACGAAGACCCACACCATCGTCGGGCGCGTGAAGCAGGAGAGCCCGTTCTGCCCCGACATCGCCGCGACACCGGACGGCAAGCAGGTGTGGTTGACCCTCAAGGATGTCGGCCGGACCCAGGTGTTCTCTGCGACGCCGCCCTTCGCGCCGCTGAAGACCATCGAGACCGGGCCGATCACCAACCACGTCAACATCGTCTCGACCAAGGCCGGCCAGTTCGCCTACGTGACGATCGGCGGCCTGAACCAGGTCAAGGTGTTCCGCACCGACGACTTCACCCAGGTCGCCACCATCCCGACCGGCGCCCTGCCGCACGGGCTCTGGCCCTCGGGCGACGGCAGCCGCGTCTATGTCGGCCTAGAGAACGCCGACAAGGCGGCGGTGATCGACACCGCATCGAACACCGTGATCGCCGAGGTTCCGATCGGCCAGGGGCCGCAGGGCGTGGCCTACGTCCCGAACGCCGTGCCGGAGGGGGACGGAAAGCAGAACCTCCAGCCGCTGGGCGCAGCCGGCAAGACCAGCGCGCTGACGCTCGCAGGCACCGATGGCAAGCCGGCGACGCAGGTGACCCTGTTCGACCAGGGCGTGCTGCAGACCCTGCAGGCCGCGGTCACGGGACTGGCGCCGAAGACGCCGTTCGTCCTGGCGCTCGCCGCCGATCCGAAGGGGGCCGCCGGCCTGGAGCCGCTCGCCGCCTTCATGACCAACCCGGCCGGCGCGGCCATCGTCAACGCCATCGGCCCGATCCGCCAGATCACCCGCACGGATGCCGGAGCGAGCCGGCGCTACCTCGTGGTGGTCTCGGGCAAGCCCGGTGAACTCGGCGGCGTCGTCCAGATGCAGACTGTGGATTGAACGGGCGGCCTCACGAGCGCGGGAAGCGGGAATCCGAGAGCATGCGTTCGCAGCGCGCGTCCGGCTGCAACGTCTGCTTTCGAGGCCGCCGTTAGATTGCTCCTATGACCTAGTTGGGTCGACACCCGACACAAAGTATCGCTTTCCTCTGTCGTAATCCGACCGTCGGCCGGGGAGACCGGCGTGAGCAGGGCTTTCCTGCACGTCATCTGGTGGGGCCGGCTTCGCACCATGGTGGCTCCGCACGGAGCGCGACGTGCCAGTCAACCTTCACCCATGTTATGGTCACGCCTTATCAGCTGGCGGGCTCGCACAGCCGCGGTCGCAAGGAAGGCGACAGAGACGTGACGGACCTCAAGGAACGCAATCGCTTCGAGACGGAGTTCTCGCGCACTGACGCGAGCAACGACCCGTTCGTATCCGCCGTCCGGGCGACGCGGATGCCGATGCTGATCACTGATCCGCACCAGCACGACAACCCCATCGTCTTCGTCAACGCCGCGTTCTCAAGGCTGACAGGGTATTCCCGCGACGAGATCATCGGGAGGAACTGCCGGTTCCTTCAGGGTCCGGACACCGACATGGCCGACGTCGCGAAAGTCGGCGCAGCCATCGCGCGGCGGGAGGCCATCGAGATCGACCTCGTAAACTACAAGAAGGACGGGGAGAGGTTCTGGAACCGGCTGCTGGTCTCGCCGGTGTTCGACCGAGACGGCGACCTCATGTACTTTTTCGCGTCCCAGTTCGACGTGACCATGGAGCGCGAGCGCTTGGTCCGCCTGCAGCGGGACCGGGACGCGCTGGAGGCTGCCTTCGAGCGCCGCACCGCCGCGCTGAGCGACAGCGAGCAACGGCTGAGGTTCGTCCTCAAAGCAGGGCGGATGGGCACCTGCACCGTCGACCTGCAGAGCGGCTATACGGTCGCCTCGGACGGTTGCAAGGCGATCTTCGGGCGGCGGGCCGAAGAGGATTTTCAGTATGCCGACCTGCTCGCGATGATCCACCCGGACGACATCGAGCGCATGAAGGCGACCCTGGCCGCCTCCGTTGCGGACAAGGCGGACTACGAGATCGAGTACCGGGTGAATATGCCTACCGGCGAGGTGCGCTGGGTCGAGGTGCGTGGCCAGCCCTTCTATGCGGTCGACGGCACGCCGCTCAGCATGGTGTGCGTCTCCCTCGACATCACCGAGCGCAAGCGGCTGGAGGAGCATCGGGCGCTGCTGGCCGAGGAGCTCAAGCACCGGGTCAAGAACACGATGGCGACGATGCAGTCCATCGCACACCAGACCCTGCGCGGCGCCTCCTCCCTCGACGAGGCGTACCGGACGCTCGACGCCCGGCTGCAGTCCCTCTCGACCGCGCACGACATGCTGACCCGGGAAAGCTGGGCGGGGGCACCGCTCGGCGAGGTGGCCGAGAACGCCCTGGGCGCGTTCGGGGGCGGGAGCGGGCGATTCCTGATCGACGGCCCGGAGGTATGGCTGCCTCCGCGCCTGGCGTTGGCGCTGACCATGGCGCTGCACGAACTCGCGACGAACGCGGTGAAGTACGGCGCCCTTTCGGTAGACGGCGGCCGCGTCGAGCTGACTTGGGAGGTGGCGGTCCGCTCAGGGCCTGCCCTGCTAAGATTGTCCTGGGAGGAGTCGGGGGGCCCGACCGTCACCCCTCCGACGCGGGGCGGGTTCGGCTCAAAGCTGATCGAGCGGGCGCTCGCGGCCGAGATGGGCGGAAAGGCCGGGATCGACTACCGACCGGCAGGCGTGCGGTTCTCGCTGGAGGCGCCGTTACCCGAACGGCTCGCCGTCGTTCCCGAGGTCGAGTTCGAAATCTGATCGGCAGCGGTCACGCCGCCGGCTGCTCGCGTGCCGGCCTTTTCGGTAGCTTGCCCTTGATCAGATCGTAGCGATTGTCCGGCAGCCTGCAGAGGCAGTGATCGGGATTCTTGACCCGGTAATCCAGCTTCTCTTCCAGCTTCTCGGCGTCGATCTTCTGGAACGAGCGCGCCGCCAAGGCTCTCGTGTCGGCATCGATGGCTGCGAACATTTGCTCAAGCGTCAGGGGGCCTTTGTGCCTGATCTCGACGCATAGCTCCCGCACCACCCGGTCCCAGAAAAAGCGTGAGGTGGCCGCGGGGACACCCCGCTTCCTGCCCCCCTCCTCCGGCCTGGGCGGACCCGGAGCGGTGGCCTCGGCGACCACCGCCGGCGCCGGCCGCAACGCGGCGATCTCCTCGCGCAAGGAGCGGTTCTCCGCGGCGAGCCCCGCCATCTGCTCCTCAAGCCGACCGACAAGCCTCTCCATCTGGGCCATGACGGCCAGGGCATCCGGCGTCGCCGGCGCCGCTTCCAGCTTGGCCGCGGCCAAGTCTTCGGCGGCCCTCATCGCGCGGGCGGCGAAGACTGCGAGCGCCTTCTCCATCTTCTCCGGCATTTTGAGCGCCGCGAGATGCCCCTTGTATCGGCGTCGTTCGCGCCAGTTGCTGATCAGAGTCTTCAGGTCCCGGTACGAGGCACCTTTGCCCTCGTCCTCGCCCGGCTTCGAGTTGTGCGTTTGGAGTGCCGCCTGGATCGATGAGTACGAGACCAGCTCGCCCTTCGCGACGAGCTTGTCGGCCAGGGTGTCGATGAGGGTTTGGTCGTTCATCGCGGGCGGCTCGTCGGGTGGCGCCCATCCTGGACCCGACCCGATGAACAAGCCGTCTACCAGGGTGTCACGCTGCCGCATCGGGCGCACCGCACAGGGTGCGGTTAGCACCTGGGCGGGCACTGGGGCGCCGACGACCGCCGGGTACCCTGCGCCACATATGCCTTCGTTTCCTCGTCAGGCTCGCTCGCCCTACGCCAATTTCACGTTCGCTTTGCACACCGGCGTGCGGATGCCGGTCGAGAGCATGTCGATGCGCGCGCGGATCGGCTGCGTCCAGGCATTCGACACGCCAGGGAACTGCAGGGCCTTGTCCATCTCGGCCTTGAGGCTCGCGAGCGTCACGCCGGGGCGCCACTCCGCCTTCGGCTTCAGGGTGATGACCGTCTCGAACATCTCCATCGGCGCGGCGTCGGTGGCCGTGTTGGCGCGCCCGGCTTTGCCGTAGACTGAGGCGACCTCCGGGAACGACGACTTGAGGATGCGGTCCTGGGTGGCAAGGAGCTCGCCGGCCTTGGTCACCGAGATGCCCGGAAGAGTGGTCGGCATGTAGAGCAGCGTGCCCTCGTCGAGTTCCGGCATGAACTCCGAGCCGAGTTGCCGGGCGGGCCAGGCGGTCGCCGCCAGCACGCCCACGGCGAGCAGGATGGTGAGGAGCCGGGCCCGAAGCACGCCGGCAATGAGTGGCCGGTACAGCCAGATGAGCAGGCGGTTGAGCGGGTTGCGGTGCTCCGGGACGATGCGCCCGCGCACGAACAGCACCATGAGGGCCGGGACCAGCGTCACCGACAGCAGCGCCGCCGCGGCCATGGCGAAGGTCTTGGTGAAGGCGAGCGGCCCGAACAGCCGTCCCTCCTGGCTCTCCAGGGTGAAGATCGGCAGGAAGCTCACCGTGATGACGAGGAGCGAGAAGAACAGGGACGGCCCGACCTCCGCGGCGGCCTCGACGAGGACCTCGACCTGGGGTTTCTCCGGCGGCGCCCGCTCCAGGTGCTTGTGGGCGTTCTCGATCATCACGATGGCGGCGTCGACCATGGCGCCGACCGCGATGGCGATGCCGCCCAGGCTCATGATGTTGGCGCCGATTCCGAGCGCCCTCATGCCGGCGAAGGCCATCAGGATGCCGACCGGCAGCATCAGGATGGCGACCAGCGCGCTGCGCACGTGCAGCAGGAAGACGACGCAGACCAGGGAGACGACGACGCTTTCCTCGACCAGCGTCCCCCGCAGGGTGTCGATGGCCGCGTCGATGAGGTGCGAGCGGTCGTAGACCGGCAGGATCTCGGTGCCCGCCGGCAGGCTTTTCGCGACCTCGGCGAGCTTCGCCTTCACGCCCTCGATGACGTTGAGCGCGTTGGCGCCGAAGCGCTGCAGGACGATGCCGCCGGCGACCTCGCCCTCGCCGTTCATCTCGGTGATGCCGCGGCGCTCGTCCGGCCCGAGCTCGACCCTGGCGACGTCCCGCACCCGCAGCGGCGTGCCGCCGGAGGTCTTCAACACGACGTTCTCGATGTCGGCGACGCTACGGATGTAGCCCCGACCGCGCACCATGAACTCGAACTCGGAGAGCTCGACCGTGCGGCCGCCGACGTCGGCGTTGCTCGACCGGATCGCGTCCCGGAGCTTGGACAGGGGGATGCCCTGGGCGCGCAGGCGGTTCGGGTCGACGACGACGTTGTACTGCTTCACGAAGCCGCCGACGCCCGCGACCTCGGCCACGCCCTCGGCCCGCGAGGCGCCGAAGCGGATCACCCAGTCCTGCAGCGACCGGAGCTCGGCGAGCGTCCGTTCCTTGGCGACGACCACGTACTGGTAGACCCAGCCCACCCCCGTCGCGTCGGGCCCGAGGGTCGGCGTCACCCCGGTGGGCAACCGGCTCGCGGCTCCGCTGAGGAACTCAAGCACGCGCGACCTGGCCCAGTAGGGGTCGGTGCCGTCCTCGAAGATCACGTAGACGAAGGACACCCCGAAAAAGGAGAAGCCCCGAACGACCTTCGCCTTCGGCACCGTCAACATCGCGGTCGTGAGGGGGAATGTCACGACGTCCTCGACGGTCGTCGGATTTTGGCCTGGATACTCGGTGTAGACAATGGCCTGGACGTCCGAGAGGTCGGGGATGGCATCGAGCGGCAGGGTCCGTAGCGCCAGGACGCCGGTCGCCACCGCGAACACGGTCCCGACCAGCACCAGCACGAGGTTGCGGGCCGACCAGCCGATAAGACGCGCGATCACGGCGTGCCTCCCGCGCTCGCCGCCTGCCGGTCGTCCTTCGGGGCGGCCAGGGACTGCAGCGCCGCCTTCAGGTTGCTCTCGGCGTCGATCAGGAAATTTGCCGCCGTGACCACCCGGTCGCCGGGGGTCACGCCCTCGCGGATCTCGACGTAGCCCCGGCCGCGCAGGCCGACCTTCACCGCCTTGGGCTCGAAGCGTCCCTCGCCGCGGTCGAGCAGCACGACCTGGCGCTCGCCGGTGTCGATGACCGCGTCGTCGGGCACCGCCAACATCGGCTTGGCGTCGCCCGTCGCGATCTCGACGTCCGCGTACATCGACGGGCGCAGTGCGCCGTCGGGGTTGGGCAACTCGATGCGCAGCCGGGCGGTGCGGGTCTCCATGTTGAGGTGCGGGTAGATCCGGGTCACCGTCCCGGCGAAGATCCGGTCCGGGAAGGCCCGCGCCCGGACCGTAGCCTTCTGACCCTCCGCCACCCCGGCGAGGTCGCGCTCGGTCACGTCGGCCAGCACCCAGACGCGGGTGTGGTCGGCGATGCGGAAAAGGACGTCGCCGGACTTGGCCTTCATCCCGTCCGAGACGTTGCGCTCGACCACGACGCCGTCCCGGGGCGCGGACCACGTGATGGAGGGTGGCACCTTATGGGTGCGCTCGATCTCGTCGATGACTTCCGGCGGGATGGCGAGGTTCTCCAGACGCCGGCGGCCGCCCTCGTAGCCGATGGAGGTGAGGTACTGGGCCGCGACCGCGTTGATCTCGGGTGCGAATAGGCGCAGCAGCGGCTGGCCCTTGCGGACGTGGTCGCCCGTGGTGACCGGCTCGACCTTCTCGATGAAGGCGTCCGTGCGCATGGCGATGACGGAGATGCGGCGCTCGTCCTCCTCGACGCTGCCCGGCGCCCGCACCGGCACCGACAGGACGCGGCGCTCCGCGACCTCGGTCCGCACGCCGGTTCGCTGGACCTTTCCGGGGGAGACGGTCACGACGCCGGCCTCGTCCTCGCCCGCGTGGACGGGGATATAGTCCATCCCCATCGAGTCCTTCTTGGGCACCGGCGAGGTGTCGGCCAGGCCCATCGGGTTCCGGTAGTAGAGGACGCGCCGGGCGTCGCCGCCGGGCTTGGCCGCCTCGCCCGGCTCCGCGTCGTGCCCGGCCATGTCCGCGGGCATGGCCTCGCCGTCCCCGTCGTCGAAGCGCACGTCCTCGCTGACGCGGACGGCCCGGAACTCCCGTCCGTCCGCCGTCACCATCGGGGACGCCGAGTAGACGGGCTTCCCGTCCGGGTCCCGGTAGTAGACCACCGGTCCGGACGCGGGCTTGGAAGGGGCCGGCGCCTGCGCGGCGGGCAGCAAGCGGGCGACGCCGTGCCGGGCCTGCTCGACCAGCGCCGGCACGTACTCGGACCTCGCCCGCTCGACGAGCGCCGGGACGGGACCATCCTGCCGTCCGGCCCAATAGCCGAGGACCCCCGCCGCGAGCGCGGCGAGGGTGCCGGCGAACCATGCCGGGCGGGTCACTTCGCGGCCTGTAGGACCAGCTTGTCCTCGACCGTGCCGGTCTCGCCTTGGACCTTGGCGGCCAGCGACAGGCGCCAGCGGCCCTGCATCGAGAGCTTGGCCTTGAAGCGGTAGACGCCGGGCTCGGTCGAGGGGACCTGCTCGACCTTGGTGGCCATCTCCTCCATGGCGTCGGGGGCCATGTCGAGGCGCTTGGCGAAGACCACGGCGTCGGTCACCGGCTTGCCGCTCCGCCGGTCGACGAGCCGGACGGCGATGACGGCCTCGCCGACCTTCGCCTCCTGCTGCACGAGTTCGAAGCGGTAGTCCTTGACGTCCGCCAGGGCGGGGACGGTCATCGCCGACGCCGACAGGACGGCGCCGAGCAGCGCGGCCGGCACGGCGCGCGCGAAGGGGTTCTTGGTCACGGGTGTCTTCTCCTGAACGCGATGGAAGGCCACGCGCGGGCGCGCGTCACCGTGCCGGCGCGGGCGCCGGCGGCATCGGGTTCAGGCTCGGGGAGGCTCGGGTAGCGGGGGCCCGTGCAGGCTGGCGAAGGAGGTCGCGTCGGGCCACGCACGGCTCGTCCGCGTCGCGACCGGCGCCGGGACGGGGACCGCGGCCGGCACGAGCGAGGCGACGCTGGCGAGGCAGAGCGCCAGCAGCGGGCAACCGGCCTTGGCGCAATCGGGCTTCTCCGGTGGGCAACAGGGCATGTCGTCCATGTCCATCCCGGCCATGTCCATGCCGGCATGGTCCATGGCCGGCATCGCCCCGTGCGAACCGTGGGCCTGAGCCGTCATGGAGGCATGCATGCCCGCAGCGGCCGCGGAGGCGGTCACCGGCGTCAGGGCGAGGCTGAGAACCGCCAGGAGCGGGAGCAGCCGCCGGAGGGCGAGCCAGAACGTCACGAATCGACGATGCCAGTTTTCCGGGTCGCGCGGAAGGTCGATGGACTTCAGGATGCCCCTTCCCGCCGTGGGAAGGTCAAGTGCACACTACCGCCGGGACCCCGTCGGATGGTCCCGGCGGTCGAACGCGGCCGTCAGTACCCGTGATGGTGATGGTGGTGGCCTCGGTCGAATTGGACAGGGCGGTCATAGCCGTGATGGTGATGCCGCTCGTAGCCGTGGCGGTGGCCGTAGCCATGGTGATGATGGTGATCCCAGTGGTGATGGTGATGATGGCGCGGCCCGCGCTCGTACCACTGCGCGGAGGCGGCGCCAGGGAGCAGCACCAGGGCAGCCGCAACCAGACCTGCAATGCGAAGCTTCATGGGACGACCCTCCTCGGTTGAGATGTCTCCAGACTGGGCAAGTCGCGTTGAACCGGTTCTGAAGCCTGCACGCAGCCTCCGTTCAGCGAACGGCGCAGCTTCCCTCGACGACGTCCGGCCGCGCCCCCCACAAGGCTATCGCCAGGCCGAGGTTCGCCAGCGCGAGCGCCACCAGCAGGCCGTAGGCGGCGTCGGCGCCGCCGTAAGTGAGCGCCACCGCCCCGAGCGAGGGGGCCAGCGCCTGTGCGGCGAGACCAGGTCGCGCCAAGCGTCCCACGAGCACTGGGTAGCGCGCCGGCCCGAAAAGGGCGAGCGGCACCGTGCCCCGGGCAATGGAGTAGATCCCGTTGCCCGCCCCGTAGAGCACCAGGGCAAGGCCGACCGTCGGCACGCCCGCCGCCAGGATGGCGAGCCCTACGACAACCAGCGCCATGGCCACGGTCAGGGTCCATAGCGGGTGGTGCCGGCCCTTGTTCGCCATCTCGACGATGCGGGCCCCGACCTGGGCCGGCCCGATCAGCGCGCCGTAGGAGACGGCCGCGGCCAGCGCGACGCCACGGGCCTGCAGCAGGGCGATGAGGTGCACCGAGACCAGCGTCATAACGGTGCCGCCCAGTACGAGCACGCCGGCGATCAGCCGGTAGGCTCGGCGCTCGCGAGGCGTCAACGGAACGTCCGCGTGGTGTTCCTCACCTCTTGCGGGCTTCCGGGCAGGCGCCTTCGGGATCAGGCTCAATACCAGTGGCAGGGTCACGACGAGGTGCAGCCCGGCATAGGCAAGGCAGGCGTGGCGCCAGCCGACCTGCTCGACGAGGAAGGCCGAGAGCGGCCAGCAGACGGTGCTGGCGAAACCGCCCCAGAGGGTCAGCGTGGTGATGGCCGGGCGCGCCTCGGCGCCGTAGAGCCGGCCGAGGGTCGCGAAGGCGGGGTCGTAGAGGCCGCAGCCCATGCCGAGCCCGATGACCAGCCAGCCGGACAGGAACAAGGGCAGGTTCGGCGCCAGCCCGATCACGACGTGGCCGGCCGCCAGCAGCAGGGCGGCCAGCGCCAGGACCGGGCGTCCCCCGTGCCGGTGGATGGCGATTCCCACGCGGGGCGAGGCGATGGCCGCGACCAGGAGCCCGACGGACAGGCCGCTGACCACCCAGGCTAGCGGCCAGCCGGTGTCGACGGCGATGGGACCGGCGAGCACCGCCGGCAGGTAGAACGACGAGCCCCAGGCGAGGATCTCCACCACGCCCAGGGCCGAGATGACGGCGAGGCGGCCGCGGGCCTCAGACCTCACGGGAGGCAGGCTTCAGGGCCGCTCCCTTGCCCGCCGCGCCGCGCTCGTACCAGCCTTGGCTGCGGTTCACGATCCACACGACCGACAGCATGACCGGCACCTCGATGAGCACGCCGACCACGGTGGCGAGCGCCGCGCCCGAGTTGAAGCCGAACAGGCTGATCGCTGCCGCGACCGCCAGCTCGAAGAAGTTCGAGGCGCCGATCAGCGCCGACGGGCCGGCGACGCAGTGCTGCTCGCCCGCGACGCGGTTCAGGAGGTAGGCCAACCCCGAGTTCAGGTAGACCTGGATGAGGATGGGGACCGCGAGCAGGCCGATCACCGCCGGCTGCGCCAGGATCTGCTCGCCCTGGAAGCCGAACAGCAGCACCAGGGTCGCGAGAAGCGCCACGAGCGAGGCCGGCCCCAGCCTGGCGAGGAGCCGGTCCAGCGCCGCCTGCCCGCCCGAGGCGAGGAGGGCGCGGCGCACGACCTGGGCGATGATCACCGGGATGACGATGTAGAGCACGACCGACAGCACCAGCGTGCCCCAGGGCACGGTGATGGCCGACAGGCCCAGCAGCAGGCCGACGATGGGCGCGAAGGCCACCACCATGATGGTGTCGTTGAGAGCCACCTGGCTTAGGGTGAAGTGCGGCTCGCCCTTCGTCAGGTTCGACCAGACGAACACCATGGCGGTGCAGGGCGCCGCCGCCAGGATGATGAGCCCGGCGATGTAGCTGTCGACTTGGTCGGCCGGCAGGTAGGGCCGAAACAGGGTGCCGATGAACAACCAGCCGAGCGCGGCCATCGAGAACGGCTTCACCGCCCAGTTGATGAACAGCGTCACGCCGATGCCGCGCCAGTGCCGCCCGACGTGGCGCAGCGAGGCGAAGTCGATCTTGAGCAGCATGGGGATGACCATGAGCCAGATCAGGACGGCGACCGGCAGGTTCACCTTGGCGACCTCGGCGTTGCCGACGGCGTGGAAGAAGCCCGGCATGACGTGGCCGAGCGCGATGCCGGCCACGATGCAGAGGGCGACCCAGAGGGTCAGGTAGCGTTCGAAGGTGCTCATAGTGTCCTCAGGCGGTGGCGACGCGGCGGCCGCGCTCGTCGACGACGCGCTCGCCGTCCTCCTTCACGAACTCCCCCTGCTGGTCCGGGAGGAGGTCGAGCACCGCCTCGGAGGGCCGGCACAGGCGCACGCCCTTCGGGCTGACCACGAGCGGGCGGTTCAGCAGGACCGGGTGCGCCTCGACCGCGTCGAGGAGCTGCTCGTCGCCCAGCGCCGGGTCGCCGAGGCCGAGCTCGGCGTAGGGGGTACCCTTCTCGCGCAGGGCGTCCCGCACCGAGAGGCCTGCGCGGGCGAGCAGTTGCTTGAGAAGCGCCCGGTTCGGCGGCGACTTCAGGTACTCGACCACGTGCGCCTCGATGCCGGCATTGCGGATCATCGCCAGGGTGTTGCGGGACGTGCCGCAGGCGGGGTTGTGGTAGATGACGACGTCCATCACGCGACCTCCGGGCGGGCCGAGGTCGCGCCGGCCATCTGGCCGATCTCGCGGACCTTCGACGACAGGGCGACCTGGTCGAGGCTGCCGAGCGGCAGGGCGACGAAGGCCGCGATCCGATTCTTGAGGTAGCGCTGGGCGGTGACGAAGGCGCGCTTGCGCTCCATCTCCGAGCTCTCCGCCGCGGCGGGGTCCTCGATGCCCCAGTGGGCCGTCACCGGCTGGCCCGGCCAGTACGGGCACGCCTCGCCGGCGGCGTTGTCGCAGACGGTGAAGACGAAATCCATGACGGGGGCGTCGGGACCGGCGAACTCTTCCCACGACTTCGAGCGCAGGCCCTCGGTCGGGTAGTCGCTCTCCCGCAGGACCTGCAGCGCCATCGGGTGCGGCTCGCCCTTGGGTCGGCTGCCGGCGGAGAAGGCGCGGAAGCGACCGCCGCCCTCCTTGTTTAGCATGGCCTCGGCCAGGATCGAGCGGGCCGAGTTGCCGGTGCAGAGAAATAGGACGTTGTAGGCGGGCTCAGGCATGGAGGGTGTCCCCGGTGGTGCAGTCGCAGGCGGCGAGCGCGGCGACGGCCGGGGCACAGACCTCCGGGTGGCCCTGGCAGCAGTCGCGCATGAGGAACTGGACGAGGTCGGACAGGCCGCCGTAGGCGGCGCTGTAGATGACCGACTTTCCCTCGCGCCGGGAGGTGATCAGCCCGGCGTGCGAGAGCTCCTTCAGGTGGAAGGACAGGTTGTTGCCGGCGACTTTCACCGTCTCGGCGAGGACGCCGGCGGCGAGCCCGTCCGGGCCGGCGGTGACCAGAGCGCGCACGACCCGGAGCCGGTGCTCCTGGCCGAGGGCCGCGAAGGCCGCGAGGGCTTGCCGCTCGTCCATCGAATGACCTATATATCAACTCTCGTTGAAACGTAGATAAAAGAAGCGCCTTGGACAAGCCCCAGCAGCCGTTCGCCGACGGGATGCCGAACCTCTCCGAGGTGCATTTCGAGGTGCCGACCGAGGAGCGGATGGCGGCTCCGACGCCGCTCGACCATGCGCCTCGGTTCCTCGTTCTCTACGGGTCGCTCCGGGCGCGGTCTTTCAGCCGCTTCCTGGCCTACGAGGCGGCGCGATTGCTGGAGGCGATGGGCGGCGAGGTCCGCATCTTCCACGCGGACGGGCTGCCGCTGCCGGACGACGCCACCGCCGACCATCCGAAGGTGCAGGAGCTACGGCAGCTCTCGATCTGGTCGGAGGGACAGGTCTGGGTCAGCCCCGAGCGGCACGGCAATCTGACCGGGGTGATGAAGAGCCAGGTCGACTGGCTGCCCCTCAGCGAGGGCTCGGTTCGCCCGACCCAGGGCCGCACCCTGGCCGTCATGCAGGTCTCGGGCGGATCGCAGAGCTTCAACGCCGTGAACAGCCTGCGGGTGCTGGGGCGCTGGATGCGGATGGTGACGATCCCGAACCAGTCGTCGGTGCCGATGGCCTACAAGGAGTTCGACGACGCGGGCCGCATGAGGCCAGGGCCGCTCTACGACCGGGTCGTGGACGTCTGCGAGGAGCTGATGAAGTTCACCCTCCTGACCCGCGGGCGGGCCGATTACCTCGTCGACCGCTACTCCGAGCGCAAGGAACGCGAACCAGAGCGCCTGAAGGCCGTCGCCGACGATATCGGCTTCGCCAAACGGTAGGCATCGCCGATGGGGCACCGTGGTGCTTCCTCGTGCCGCCAGAACCTCGCGGGCGAGAGGAGCAGGATCGCGGCGGGGGTCGGCGGAAGTACGAGGCTCTGCACCAAGCGGAGTGACTGGCCGCCGGTGACGTCCCGGTCCAAAAACCCCAGGCCCGCAGCCTGTCGGTGCCTGCGAGCTGGCCCGCGAACGTGCGCCAACTCGCCTGTTACCGACAGGGCTGCGCCAGGTGTCGGTTGCTCGGAGTGCTGCTAGGCTTCCCATTGCGCGTTAGCGCGATTCCATCAGCCAGAAGCACCGCCGGCACATGCCTATCCCCGCAGACAAGCAAGGCGACTGGCACGACGCCCTCGAACTGAAGCTCTACCGGACCCACGGCGAGGAGTTCGAGAATTTTTTCGCGACGATGATGGAGATGCGTCACGGCGAGGAGTTCGAGCGCGTGGCTGCCTCCGGACGCGCCGGCGACCGCAAGTGCGACGGGTTCCTGCACACCACGGCAGAGGTGTTCCAGTGCTACGGGGCGGCGAAGGGTGGGGAGAACCGCAAGGCGGTCAACAAGACCCTCACGAAGAAGATGGAGACCGACTACCGGGGGGCTGCGCGCCATTGGACGCGGATGACCCGCTGGCACATGGTCCACAACTTCGTGGACGGCCCCACCGCGGAACCCCTGGCCAAGATCGAGGAGCTGCGGTTGGCGAACCCGCAGCACCAGCTGCACCTCTTCGGGAAGATGAGCTTCAAGAAGGTGATCTTCGCCCTTGAGGAGCCCGATGTCGTCCGCCTCATCGGGCGTGCCGCGACGCTGGCCGATTTCGAGAACCTTCAGCCGCCCGAGGTCGTGGCCGTCCTGCATGCCGTCGTGAAGGCCATCTCGGACGACCTGCCGGAGGACGACGATGCCGCGTCGGTGCCCCGGGACAAGCTGCGCTACAACGCCATCACCGGGGCCGTGGCCCGCAAGATCGCGATGGGGCAGACGAACGCGGACATCGTCCGGGCTCACATCCTCAACGACCCGAACCCGCTCCTCGGCATCACCCTCGCGAACGAGTTCCGCCGCCGCTACAAGGACCTCGACCTGCAGGACCTCACCTCCAACGAGGTCATGCTCGGGCTGTACGACGGCATCGTCGGGACCGGGAACCCGACACAGGAGCGCGACGTCGCCGCCTGGAGCCTCCTGGCCTACCTCTTCGACGCCTGCACGGTCTTCAAGGACCGGCCGCCCATCGAGGTGGCCGCGTGATCCTGCCGGCCAAGCACCTGCGCCACGACCGGGCGCTGATCGGCGTCGGGGCCGACATCCTGGCCGTGCTCGATGGCCCGAGCAGCGTCTCCGCCATCTGGGACGCGGTCCGCGCGGCCCGCTCCCGGCGACCTGACGCCTCGCCACTGTCGTTCGACTGGTTCGTCCTGGCGCTCTGCTTCCTGAATGCGGTCTCCGCCATCGAGCTCGTCGAAGGGGGGCTCATCGCCCCATGCGGTGGGCTGCGATGATCCTCGGCATCTCCAGCGACCTCCCGAGCTTCAAGGCGCTCACCTTCCACGAGGGGCTCAACGTCCTCGTGGCGGACAGGACCGAGGACTCGACCGAGAGGCAGACCCGCAACAGCGCGGGGAAGACCAGCGCCATCGAGGTCATCCACTTCCTGCTGGGCTCGGATGCCGGTAAGGGCTCCATGTTCCAGGTCCGTGAACTGGCGGCCTACGCCTTCCACGGCACGTTCCGGCTAGGCGGTCACGAGGTATCCGTCTCCCGTCGGGGGGACAACGCGAACCAGATCCTGCTCGACCCGGACGCCGCCGCCCTCCTCGGCGTCGACCTGTCGCACGACAAGAAGGCCAGCCGACCCTACCTGCCGGTCAAGCGGTGGCGGGAGCTACTCGGCCACTATTGGTTCGGGCTCCCGCAGGAACCCAAGGGCACCAAGTTTGGCGCGTCGTTCAGCCCGAGCTTCCGCTCGATGGTCAGCTACTTCGCCCGCCGCAACAAGGTCGGCGGCTTCCAGTCGCCCGAGCGCCACGGCGACAAGCAGCAGCCCAGCGACTGGCAGATCAACCTCTCGTACCTCATCGGGCTCGACTGGCGCGTGCCGCGCGACATCGAGGAGCTCCGGCTTCGCGAGGCGAGCCTACGCGAGCTGAAGAAGGCCATCCGCGAGGGCGCGTTCGGCCGGATGTTCGGGTCCGTGGCCGAGATCCGGCCGGAGCTCAACCGGATCGAGGACAGGATGACCCGCCTGCGCGAGCAGACGGCGAACTTCGAGGTGTTGGAGGAGTATCGTACCTTCGCCCGCGAGGCCGCCGACGCCCGCCGTCGCATCAAGGCCATCGGACACGAGCTCGTGCAGGCGCGGCAGACCATCGAACACCTGCAGCGCGTCTCCGAGGTCGAGCGGCCCCCGGAATACGCGGTGCTGGAGCGGATCTACAGGTCGGCGGGCGTCGAGCTGCCCGGCGTCGTCCTGCGCCGGTTCGACGACGTCAAGTCGTTCCAGCACTCGGTGGTCGAGAACCGCAAGGCGCACCTGGCCGAGCAGGTCGCGGAGACCCATTCCAGGGTCGCGGCGCTCGAAGCTGAGATGGAGGTCCTCGACGGCCGGCAATCGCAGATCATGCAGGTCCTGGCCGGGAAGGGCGCGCTCGACGACTTCACGCGGATGGGCGAGGAACTCGCCACCCTTGAAATGCAGGCCACCCTGCTCCGGGAGAAGCTGCGTAACGCGGAGATCCTGGAAGGCAAGAAGAACCAGGCGCAGATCGAGCGGCTGACCCTCCACGAGCGGCTTCAGGCCGACCACCGGCAGCGCGAGGATGTCCTCCGTGTCGCCATGCGGCGAATCGATGCCGCGATCTCGGGGCTCTACGACGACCGCCGGGGCAACCTGATAGTCGATGCGACGAGCAAGGGACCGGAGTTCCGCATCACCATCCAGGGTGACGGCAACCGCGGCGGCATCGACCACATGGAGATCTTCTGCTTCGACTTGATGCTCTATCAGGCGGCGCGGGAACGCTTTGCCGGCGGCCCCGGCTTCGTGGTCCACGACAGCCACCTCTTCGACGGTGTCGATCCGCGGCAAGTCCGCTCGGCCCTGCTCCTGGGCAAGACCGTCATCGGCGACTTCGGTGGGCAATACATCGTCACCCTGAACTCCGAGACCCTCCCGTTGCTCGGACTGGACGTCGAGATCGCAGATGACATCTTGGACCCGCGTCTGTCCGACGACGAGGGAGGAGGCTTGTTCGGCATCCGCTTCGAGCTCAAGTGAGCCTAATCAGCGCCTGGGACCTTGCCCTTTCGACAGCGAGCTGCGGCATCGTTCGCGAGGCCGCGACTGTGCGCCGCTTCAAGCGCCCCGGAAACGTCCGCTGCCCGGCATCGGACCTTTGGACCGGGGCGGCCCGCCACTTACCAGCCACCTCCGGCCAGGCGATCACGCCGATCTTCAAGGAAGCCTTCGTTATGAAACGCACGGCTAGGCGCCTGTACTTAATCGCGCTCTCGGCCCACGACGTATTCGTCTGGAGGTACTTGTAGAACTCCTTTTGGATGTCGAGGACGGTGCGCTTGGCAACCTCGTCGACCGCCTAGTCGGCGGTACAGCGGTACTTGGCTTCGCCGACGGTGGAGACGAACCGCTCACGCCATGCCTCAATTTAAGGCATGAAGTCGGTGGCGAGTTGGACATGGAAGCGGGCGCTCGTGCCCGGCAGGGCGTGCCCCGTTCCAGGCTACGCGGGAACCGGACAAGGCAACGCCCGCCGGGCCGGTAGGCGCGCAGCGGGCGTCGGTCCTAGAAGAGTGCTGCCCTTCGTCGTGACGCCTCGACAATAGGTCAGGTCGAGGCGAGCTACAACATCACCACCTTCACGCGGTCCAATATCCCGTAACACTTCGTGCACAACGGGGGGCTCGGTGGGGATGTCGAGGGTGTCGGCGACATCGGCGACGACGATTGGCTCGGGTGCCGGATTTCCGGCGGGACGCGCGGCGGTGATGCCAGCGACCGCTCGCGCATCGCGCAGGGCGTTGTCGAGCCATCTCTTCGACGCGCCGTAGAGCTCGGCGACGGCCTGCACGGTCATCCCCTCCGACACCATCTCCATCGCCTGCTTCCCGACCTCCAGGCGATGGGCCTGCTGCGCGTCGCGCGCCTTGACGCCCTTGGCGCGCCGGCTGGCGACGACCCGCCCGACGGCGTTCTCGGCCCGGCGCGCCGCGTCCACCAGGATGCGCAGGTTCGCCCGGCGCATCTCCATAGGCGTGATGTTGAGGAGCTCGACGAACGACGCAGGGCTGCACTTATAGCGCGGGTCGACGACGAAGCCCTTCCACGTCTTCCGCTTCCCTCGGGCGGCCTCCCGGGCGCGAGACGTCACGGAGCAGACCTTGCCAGGCGCCTCGGCGCGGTCGATGCCGAGGCGGTCGGCGGTATCAAGGACGAAGGCGTCGAGCTCGTCGGGGCTGAGTACCCACGCCGCCGCGTAGGTCATGGCCAGGAGCCAGGTATGGCGGCCGGCCCCGTAGTCGCCGCGCGCCTTGCCGTCGACGATGCCCTTCCGTCCGTGCCGGTGGAGGAAGAGGCGTTCGAGATCGGCGCGGATCGTGTCCCAGAATGTCGAGCCGGTCAGGAGCGCCCCATAGTGCCCTACGCGAGGCTTGCGCGCGGCGAGGGCCTCACGGGCCGCTTCCCGCTTGGCCTTGGCCTCGGCCGCGTCAGCCTGGCGTTGGGCCTTGGTCCGGCGGGCGAAGGGTAGGACGGTGCGGCACATCTCGTCGAAGTCGACGCGCTCGATCTCGCGGATCAGGTCCGGATAGACGATGCTGACCGCGACGCCAGATTTCTCATTGTAGGTCCTCGGCATCCGGAAGACCTTGGTGAGCGGCCGGGCGGACGGGTCGCTTCCCATGGCCCTGAACTCCTCGTGCAGCACCTGCTGAACCGCGCGGTGCCGATCCATCACGAGTTGGGCGGCCTGGGGCTGGAACAGCCACACGACCAAGGCTCCGCGGCCCGAGTGCGTCGCGTAGGACGGGCGCGGCCAACCGCGTTCGGCGCAGATGTTGCGGACGGCCTCGACGACCGTCACCGGCGAGGCGTTCTTCCATTCGTCGACGTCGTGGAAATCGATGTCGACCCAGAAAGCGGTGACGGACACCGCGTTCTCTAAGGTCTTTTTCAGGGGCCGCTCGCCGGCCTTCATGATGGGCCAGGTCGCGAAGCTCATGAACTTGAACCGCGCGAGGTCGACCTGGCGGTTGGCGAGGGCTCCAGGGCTCCAGCGCCGGTCCTGCCAGATGATGTCCGGTGAGCCGTCGGCCTTCTTGCCCTTCGCGGATGGGAAGCGACCACTGAAGATCACGGCGCCGGGGCAGAGCTTGTGTACGAGGCGTGCGTAGTCGAGGGGTTGGAGCTCGAAGCAGAACTCGGGAGCGCGGAGCACGAACATAGGTGCGTACGATGCCGCATGCGCGGCTCCGGCGATGTTGGGAAGCGTCACGACGTATCCTCATCTGTGGGGCATCGCGGGGCAGCACGTCCGCGACGACCGATGTCGATCTACACAGGCTAGAACGGAGCTTCGAATACGTCAAATTGCACGTCAACACATGCGAATACTAGTTTGGAGCTTCGCGCGGTTTGGGGTGGAGAGCGAGGTTGGCGCGCGTCAGAGCGGGCAGCGGATGGGGCTGGGCGGGCGAAATGGGGGTTGGGCGGGTAGGGATACGCCGGGCACGTCAAGGCTGCGCAGGGTGCCTCTTTGTGCCTCGTTAGTTCGGCGGGTAGGACGCACGATCCGGTCCTTGGTCAGGCGCGCATGGTTTCGCGCACACGGTTCGAAGTGTGCACGGAACGTTACGGGGTATGGGGGCTTGGCTTTAGCCAAGGTGTGAGCCGGTTATCCTGCCCCTCCCACCAGCCCCCACCCGGGGACCGCCGCACCTACGACATCGCCTCCGACGGCTAGCCGAATACCGGCACCGGGGGGACGCGCCGAGCACAAGGAGCGTCTCGTGCAGCCATCCCCTGCGACCGTCACCACTGCCCAGCGCGGTAATCCCGACGGCGTCCGCGCCCGTGCCACCGACCATGCCGTCCACCGGTACGCCGAGCGGCCGCTGGGCATCGCGGTCGACGGCGACGACGCCGAGGCCGTGAAGGCGTTGCAGACCCGCCGGGTCAACGTCGCGGCCATCCGCCGGCGCCTTAGCATCGTGGGCGGCCTCGGGGCACCGACCTGACGCGCGCCCTCCACGACCACGGCGAGATCCTGCGCCGGTTCGGGCGGGACGACGACGACGGTGACGGATCACCGCCCCGGCTGCCACGGCCGCCCCGCTCAAACCGCCGGAGGTCCTGACCGTGCGCAAGCCCAAGCTCAAGCCCGTCCAGAACGCCAAGGCCGTGGCCCGACATAGCTGGTCGTTCCAGCTCAACGCCGTCGCCGCGGTCGCCTCGGCGGTGGGCATCGGCATGTCGGTCCTCGCCGGCCCCCCCGGTCAATCCGGTCTGGTTCGCGGTCGCCTACGGTGCCGTGAACCTCATCGCCGCCGGGGCGCGCCTGATCGCGCAGCCCGAGGTTTCGGGGGAGGCCGCCTGATGCTCGGCTTCTTCCGCAAGCTCGGCGTCGCGGTCGCCATCGGCACCGCCAACGCCGCCCCCCGGGCGGTTGCCGGAAATTCGGCAACGGTCGCCGTGTCCCGGTCGACCCCCAAGCCTGGGATCCCGGCTCAAGCGGTCCGCCGCCGCGGCCGCTCTCTGCACCGGCCTCGTCGGTGGGTTCGAGGGCCTCCGGACCACGGCCTACCCCGACCCGGCGACGGGACGCGAACCCTGGACGGTGTGCTACGGCGAGACCGACGGCGTGCGGCCGGGCGACCGCTACACGGTGGCCGAGTGCAAGGCGATGCTCGCCCGCAGCCTGGAGGGGTACGCCCTGAAGCTGGAGGCGTGCGTCACCCGGCCGATGGCCGACGAGACCTACGCCGCCTTCCTGAGCCTCTCCTACAACATCGGCTCGGGCGGCTTCTGCATGTCGAGCGTCGCGCGCCTCTGGAACGCCGGCGACACCCGCGCCGCCTGCAACGCGATGCTGAAGTTCAACCGCGCCGCCGGCGTCACGATGCCGGGCCTGACCCGGCGCCGGACGCACGAACGCGCCCTCTGCCTGAAGGGAATCTGACCATGAAGCCGCTCGACTTTTTCGTGCTCCTGCTCGCCCTCTCGTGGGTCTGGGACATCATCACCGACCGGCCTGCGTTCGCCGCCGAGATCGGGCGCAACCGGCTCAAGGCGCTTACCCTCGCCGCCACCATCTGGCTCCTGGCGGTGATGGTGGTGTCTGGGTCGCCCCTCCTGCTGGTGCCGTGCCTGATCGTGTTCGCCCTGGCCGTATGGCAGGCGGCGCGGCGCGTCTGGGCCGCCGGGCAGGCGCTGTTCGGCCGGAAGCGGAAGGTCGCCTGATGTCGACCTTCGCGATCCTGGCCGTCTCGGCCTGCGCCCTCATCAGCTGGTGCGTCCTGGTACAGGCCGCCCGCGAGGTCCTCGTCGCGCGGGCGCAGCCCCCGGCCTGCCCGTGCCGGGACCTCGTCTCCATCACCGTCGGTCAATCGCCCGTGACGACCCAGTTCTCGACCCACGGTGTCGAGGCGCTCAAGGCCGATCTCACCCGCATGGCGCGCGGCGCCGGAGAGGTTCACTGACCATGGACATCCATGACGCCAAGGTAGCTGGTCACCTCGCGGCCACCTTAACGAAGAACGAGGATAACATCCGCGCGCTGCGCGAGCGGCCGCTCGACGTCATCGACGTCTCCGGCCTGACCGTGTTCGGCAAGGAGCTTGCCGAGGACCTCAAGCATGGCGTGGTGGATGCCATCCGGAACCACCTCGACATGCGGTTCGTCAGGCGCTGCCAGTTCAACGCGCGAGCCCTGCGCGATCTGGGCGTCGAGATGGGCCAGTACCCGACCGAGACGGACCCTTCCCTCGGTGACCAGTCGGAAATGTCCGACCGGAAGTTCCGCGAGACCACGGGTCAGGATGACCCGTTCCAGGAGGCCCGCGATGCCCATGACATCGTGAAGGCGAAGGGATGGCTCGCCTCAGAAACGTTGCTCGGCACCATGCGGGGCGAGAACATCATGCTGAAGGTCAACCTCCGCCGGGTCCAGCGCGGCCTGCCGGCTCTGGCGTTCTGACGTGCTCGACTTGGCGCTCGCCCTGGCCCTGACGCCTGCCGGAATTGCGGCGCTGGCCGCCGCGGTGGGCGCCGTCCTGGCCGCGGTCTACGTGCCCCGGCTCGCCATCCCGGTCGCCCTGGTGGCGGTGATCCTCGCCGGCGTCGCCTACGTCACCCGGCTCCGGGACGAGGTCGCCTCGACCCGCCGGGACCTCGCCGAGGCCCGCGAGCTCGCCGAGGTCCGCGGTCGCGTCGTCGAGACCTTGCAGCGCGAGCACCAGGCCAGCGCCAAGCGGACCCGCGCGGCGGCGACCGCCCATGAACGCATCCGACGGGCCCCGGCGTCCGACGACGGTCCCGTCGCACCGGTTCTTCGCGACGCCCTGGAGGCCGGACGATGAAGCCGATCCTCGTCGTCGCCCTGTTAGCACTCGCCCTCGGCGGCTGCCAAAGCCGCGGCGGCTCCCTCGCCGAGATCCCGGACGAGCTCCTGACCTGCCAGGGCGCGCCGGCCTGGCGCCGCGGCGGCACCCAGCGCGACGTCGCAGTCCACGTCACCGACCTGCGGGCGGCTCATGGCGACTGCTACGGCAAGCTCGGCGCGGTCCGGTCCATCGCGAGGCCTGGCCAATGACCCCGGTCGCCCTCGTCGCCCTGTACTGCCTCGCGGCCGCGCCGACGCCCCTCGTCACGTCCGACGTCCATCGGGCGCTCCGGGGCGAACCCGTCGCCGCGGCCCCCGCCCGGGGCGACGTCGCCGGAGCCGCCCGGGAGGCCGCCCGCCATCGCCGGAGGCACCCGTGAGCATTACCGTCGCCTTCATCGTCGGGTTCCTGATCGGAGCCTGCCTATACGACCCGCCCCGCTGGCCCCCTCGGGCGGCCTGACCCAACGCCTCCGGAGCCCCCCCCGTGCGCGCCATCGGCACCCCCGTCCCCTACGCCATCTGCACGCTGGCCCGCGTCGAGCGCGCTTCTGAGTTCGCCCGCATCGAGGACCTGGCGCCCGACGTCGCCGCGTTCCTGCCCGGGGCGCTCGCCCGAACCATTCCGGCCGAGGCCGTCGCGCGCGTGTCCGGCTGGTTCGCTTCGATGGATCACCCCGGCGCCGGCGCCCCCGGCTACCTGCTCGCCTTGGATGAGCGCGACGCCTACGTGGTTGCCCGCCGCGGCCGGCCCGCAACGCCTCGGGACGGGGTAACCATTCAGGGCATCGGCTGGGAGCGGGATGCGGCCGCCCTGCGCGCCCCGAGGGCGGCGTGAGGGCCTACGTCCCCGACGTCGTCACCCCGGCCGCGCGGGCCGTCGTCGACGCCGCCCGGGAGCTTGTCCGGTCGAGGCGCTGGTTCCTCGACCTCCCGGCCGAGCGCGATCTCCCCGACACCCTGCAGGCCGCCCTCGACCGGGCGGTGCGAGCCCTCGACGCCGCGGAGGCCGACTGTGGCCGAGGCTGACCCCTGCCGCCGGGTCCTGACGCCGGTCGAGGAGGCCAAGCTGTTCGCCCGGGACGCGCTGCGGGCGGCTCGGGGCGTCCTTGCCGGAAATCCGGCAAGCGAGGCGGGAAGCGCCTACCTCGCGGTGTTCGCGGTGCTCGCCGTCGACGCGCTGTTCCCCGAGCTCGGGCAGGATGCCGGGCAGGCCCACGGGGCGTCCCGGGAGGCCTGAAAGGGCGTCCACCTCAACCGGCGCCCCGAGGGCCTGTGGCGGCTTGCAACCCGAATCGGTAGGGTAAGGGGCACCCCGCCGCCGGCGAGGCGGCCCCGGGAGCGCGTCCAACGCTCCGCGGGGCCTGAACCCGACCACGGAGTGCACCGTGAATCAGGCCGTTTCCCTTTCTACCACGTCGACCCTGCCCGCCGTCACCCTGGGCGAGGCCACATCCACCTTCAGTTTCGACGGCAAGCCCGTCCGCGTCGTCAACCGCGGCGGCAACGCCCTCTTCGTCGCCCGCGACCTCTGCCGCGCGCTCGACCTCGACAACGTGACCGCCGCCCTGCGCCCCCTCGACGAAGACGAGAAGGGTACGGTCATGCTCGACGACGACGAGTTCCGCACCCTTAGCTCAAGTAAAGGTGCCCGCGCCCGGGCCGTCGTCACCGAGGGCGGCATGTACACGGTCGTGCTCCGGTCCCGGAAGGCGATGGAACCGGGCTCCATCGCCTACCGCTTCAGGCGTTGGGTCACCGATACCGTCCTCCCGTCCGTTCGCCAGACGGGGACCCACGTCGTGCCCGCCGCGCCGCAGCCCGCCCCGATGGTCATCGATGTCCGGGACCCGGGTCAGCTATCGGTCATCGCCCTGCAGCTCATCCAGGTGACGCAGGAGATGGCGGCGAAGCTCGCGGTGACCGAGGCCGCCGTCGAGGCTGCCCGGCCGGCTGTCGAGTTCGTCGAGGCCCTCGCGGACAGCGACGGGACCTGGGGCCTTCAGGCCGCCGGGAAGGCCCTCGGGCAAGGGCCGAACAAGTTCATCGCCTGGCTCAAGGACCGCGGCGACGTGTTCGAGCTCAACAAGGGTAACGTGGCCAAGCAACGCCTCATCGACCAGGGCCTGTTCACCGTCCGATGGGAGCCGTTCGGCGGCAAGCCCAGGCCGACGACCAAGGTCACCGGCAAGGGCATCGTCCACTACGCCAAGGCCCTCGGCGTCCGCCCCCCGCAGCAGCCCCCGCAGGCCCTGCTCCCCGGCTTCTGACCCGATGCAGGGAATGCGTAGCGAATTCAGGTTCGCTACCGCTACGGCCCGGTTCCCGAGAGGGGCTCGGGCCGTTCCGCGTTTGGGGCAGACGTTGCGAGAACGGGCGCAGCCGGCGTCGGCCGGGGCTCCCGGGGCGCGGCCCACCAGGCGACGGCCAGCCCGGCCGCGCACAGCACCAGCGTCACCGCGAGCGTCCGATCCACGGTCAGTCCCCGGGCGCCGGCAGCGCCTCGTCGTCGAGCTCGGCCGGGGCCGGCGGGGGCGCCTCGGCGGCGCGGCGCAGGGCCGTCATCAGGTCGAGGCCGAGCGCCTCCGCCACCAGCACGGCATCCCCGAGGTCGACTTCGCGCCCGGCTTCCAGGTCGCGGATGGCGCGCTCGGGGACGCCAGCCTCGACGGACATGCGCCGCACCGGCATGCGCCGGGCCGCCCGACAGCGGGCGATGACCTCCCCGATGTCGCGGCGGCGCCGGGCGGCCTCGGCAGCCGCATGCTCCTCGGCCGAGAGCTCGGGTTCGTCTACTGTCGGGTCGTCGGCGGCGAGGCGCATGGCGGGCTCCGGGGTTGCGACAGCGTAGGCGGCGGGGTGGCTAGTCACCAGAGCTCAGGTCGCCCCGGCCGCGAGAGGGGCACGGCCCGCTCATCGACACCGTCACGTCGAGGCCGTCCCGGGCGTCGACGCTCCAAACCCTCATCTGCGCCTGGCCGTACCCGCTGACGCCTGCGGGGGACCAAGTGCCGGTGAGCTTGCCCCCGTCGAGAGATGCGGAACCGCCCCCCTGGAGCTCGATCCGCTCGCGGCCCGTCTTCGTGTCCACGGTCCCGCAAACGATTGTCGTCGTCCAGTATCGCGCATCCGTCCGGTCCGCGGCGGCGTAGATGCGCGCGAACCGTTCGCGGCCGGGCACGTCGGGCGCGCGAACGGAGAGGAGGAAGCGGTCGCCCTTGGCGGGAAACGACGGCTCCTCGACCGGGACCGCGCCGCCGGTCTTGGCGGCGGCCGGGACGGCGGCGAGCAGGATGGCGGCAAGGGCATAGGTTCGCATCGTCAATCCTCCGAGATCCAGGCTGAGCCGTCGGCCTCGAACCAGGCGAGCGCCGCGGCGGTGATGGGTTGGCCGTCGGCGAGGAAGGTGCCGGCGCCGTAGACGTCGAATCGGAGCCGGCGGGCGCCGGGCGGTCGGGGCGCGGCGGTCGGTGTCCCCCGCGCGAGGGCACAGACCTCCCGGACGTGGCGGTCCCGGACGCGGGCCAGTGCCCCGGGGCGGACGACGAGGGCGACGCCAGCCAGAGCGACCGCCTCGACGTGTCCGACGACGCGGCCACCGACTTTCAGGGACCAGCGGCGCCGCCTTGTGTGGCGGTACACATCACAGGGAGGCACGCCGCCGTTCCTGCATCGGGCCGCGCCGCCTCCGGTACGGCGCGGCCATGGCGTTCGCCTCGACCGAGAGCGCCTCGGCGAGGAGAAGCGCCTCCGGCTCCACGCCGTCATCCCGGCGGGCGAGGAGCTCGTCGACGTGCAGAGCGGCGCCGACGAGCACGGGGCCGCTCGCCAAGCGGTGCTGCCAAGCCAGCCGGAGGCGTTCCCGGACGGCGCCCAGGAGGTCGTTCTCGCGCATGGTGCCCCTCAGTTCGGCATCAGGCGCGCGAAAGCTTCGCGGCTCGCGACAACGGTCTCGACCATGCGGCGGAGCGGGCGCAGGGAGCCACCGCGCCAAGCCGTCAGGGCGTCGATCTCGTTGCCGTCCAAGGCGGGACACCAAGCCTCGGACAAGCCCCGTTCACGCCGGAGCTCGTCCAAGATGGCCGCCGCGGCGACGGGCAGGTCCTCGCGGCGCGGCATCGGCCACGCGACCGGCGGGACGCGGTCGAGGAGCGGGCCGGACATTCCGTCCAGGGTGTTTGCCGTCAGGATGTAGCTGATCCCCGACAGGTCGAGGGGCACCTCCAGCGCCGGGTCGAAGATCGCCTTCGCGGTCGTGCCACGTTCCACGAACGGGAGCAGCGTCTCGTCGAGACGGCCCCAGCGCCTGCTCGGACCTGCCTTATCCGCCTCGTCGATGACGCAGCCTAGAGACGCCAGCAGGAACCGAAGCACGCCCTGCGCCGGAACTGACAGGCGCCACGTGCTCCACGTCCGGCTGGCCCCAGCGAAGTTGCCGCCATCCATGACGCCGCCCGCCGAGTAGAAGATTTCAGGCAGACCGAACGCCTTTAGAACGGCCCGGGCATACGCGGTCTTGCCACCACCCATGCCGCCGACCAGGGTACGCGGGCGCAGCATCGAGTAAGGGGCGCCGACGAGATCCCCGGCGTACTGCTCCGTCACCTCGGCAGCCCAGGGAAACGCGGCGTTCAACGTCGCGGCGACCGTGGCCGGGTCCGGCGCTGCCACCAGCGGCAGCGCCTTCTCGGCGACGGCCTCGCATAGCGCCCGCGGGCTGTCGCCACGGTCGCGTGCCATCAGGCTGGGCATCGGCAGGTGGCGGAGCGAGGGAAATACGCGCAGCGAGAGCGCCGGGGCAGCTTCCGGTGTAGGCGCGGGCTTCACCGGCTCCGGCGCAGCCGGCTGGTGGCGCGCGATGCCCGCCCGGTCGTCTTCCATCTCGTCGGCATGCGTCAGGCGCGCCGGCAGAGCCGCCGTGCCGGTTGAATTCAGGTACGCCCGGGCGTGGATCTCCGCGATGCCGAGCGGGTCCGATGGGTCCCAGTAAGGCATCACGTCCGGGTGGTCCTCGTCGTCGCCGTCGTCGAGCAACGCCACTCCGGCAGCGCGTAGGACGTACGCCTCGGCATACGGGCTCCTGCCCCTTGCGCACGACCACAGCACCTTGACGAGTGCCGGCGTCGCTTCGGGGTGGCCGAGCATATGCAGGTACAGCGCCAAGGTGTCGTGCATGAGAGACCGCACCTCGGGATCGAGTCCCTCGGTGAATTCCGACCCGATGAAGCGCCACTGGGGCTCAGTGCGACGGAGCGGCTCCCAGGCGTGCGCCATGGCATCCCGCATGGCCTCGTCCCCAGCGCCAGGGCGTTGAGCCAGCCAGTCCTTGCAGATCGCGCGGAGGGATAGGTACGTCTCGGCGAGGAGGGGGTCGCCCAGGCTCTGGCGATAGACCGTCGGCCGGTCGCCTGTCGCCACGGAGGGCACGAGGACGTTGATGCGGTCGAGAAGGTCGTGGGCGATTGTGCCGCGAAACAGCCCGGCCTTACCGGCCAGGACAAGCGCGAGCGGCGACGCGCCCTTCAGAGAGGGGGTCTTCTTCATCTCGGGACACTCCGACTGCCCCAGTGACGGCACATGCCGAGCCGGAGCGAGAGTCCACCCTAATGCCTGCCCGTTAACGAATCTTTACCGGTCGAAGGATTGTCATCCGTGTCCTTCGCGATTGAGCAGGGTCTTGCCGCGCCGGACCCGGCGCAGGATGTCGAGGGCGTTGGCCGCAGCTCTCTCCGCGTCGTCGAGTGCCCTGCGCGGGTCGGTGCCGCCTTCGCCGTGCTGGTCGGCGTAAGACGCTAGGGCGACGAGGAGCACACCGATGCCGTCCGCGTCCGGGGACGAGGCCGCGCTGCCGAGGGCCTGAAGGACTGCCGGGTGGAGGCCCTGCCGCTCGATGCGGTCGCGTTGCGTCGTTCTCTTGTTCAGGCCGAAGGCCGCCGGAAGCGCATGCGTCCAGCCGCCTGGCCACACGGTCATCCCGGCCCGATCCACCGCGGCGACCAGGGCCTGGTTGACCGCAGCCGGGTCGAGGGGGCGGGGCTCGCCTTCGCCGACGAGGTAGGGCTGGCGCGCCGGGTCGTAGGCCAGCGCGAGGCGCCCGACGAGGCCGACGGCGGTCCAGCCTTTGGGGCGGGGCCAGTGCTCCGGGTCGACGTATTGAAGCGAGATCTCCATGCCGCCTGGGATACCACGCCCGGCGGGCGAAGATGGTTAACGGCGGTGGTCCCTTTCGGGGCGCGGAGGCATCCTGCAGACATGCCCGAAGTCGCGATAACGCGACCTGAAGGCCCATCCAGCCGGAAATGTCGCGTTTATGAGTCGGATCGACATCCAGGAGCTCGGCCAAGCCATTAAGGAAGCTCGCCGCGCCAAAGGGCTGACGCAGGGCCAGGTAGCCGTGGCCATCGGGAGCTCCCGCACGAGGATCATCGCCTTCGAGAACGGGTACAACCCCGACATGAGCTTCGCCACCGTGCTGCGCATGATGAACATGGTCGGACTCGATCTGGCGCTGACCACGTTCAACTACGGGTGCCCCACGCTCGACGACCTCCAGCGGGAACAGGCCGAGGAGGACGAGCGCAACGCCCGCCGGGGGTTGCCCCGGCCGCGTTGGTAGCGCGTCCCTGTTCGAATCGACGCGCGTGCGTACCATCGGGGGTGGGCCTAGCCCGCGAGGTCACCGTCGTGGCCGCCCCCAGGACCCCCCATGGCGAACAACACCACACTGCGTCTGACGCTCGCCGGTCCGCCCGAGGACATCGCCGCGTTCAAGGCCGCCCACATCGTCGAGAACACCAACCGCGGCTACGATGGCTGCCCGGTCCGTTTGAGCTTCGAGACCTTCGCCGAATACCCGTCCGGCGAGGGCCGGAACTGGGCTTACAAGAACTGGGGTAGCGCCTACAACGCGGGCGATTTCAAGTTCATCCGCGACGAGCCCGGCGAGATCGAGGTCCGCTTCGACGCCTACAACGGCGACGCCGAGCCCATCTTCCAGCAGATCGCGCACCGGTTCCCAGAGTTCTACGGCCGGGTGCTCGGCATCGAGGATGGTGGCTTCTACTCCTGCTCCGGTGAGTTCACGCTGGGCTTGTTCACGTACCGCCGCGCCGAGTGGTCGAAGGACGCCTACGAGCAGGTTCACGGCCGCCCCTACGAGGAGCCAGAGGACGAGGAGCCGGACGCGGACGACGCCGCCGGAAATCCGGCAACAGGCTCGGGCGCCATCTTGGACACCCTTGCGAGCTTTCAGGCGGCCGCAAGCCAGACCTGGTTCCACAGCATGGCCATGTCGATTGCCATGGGCATCACGACCGTCGAGGCAATGGAGGGCGAGTGGAAGGCCGACCAGGAGCGCAGGGACGCCCTGATCGCCGCTGGCAAGATGGACGCCTACGGCAACCGGTTCTTCGAGGTCGGCGACCTGGTGACCCGGGACGGGACGGACATCCACCGCGTCGTCGAGCACAACGGGAGCCCCGGGCGCGCCCCGGACGGGTTCACCGTCGTCTGCGTCAGCCCGCCGGAAGACGGCTGGTGCGAGGTCGGCGACGTGGAGTTCAACATCTGCCGCCGGTACGAGTGGGTCACGGACCCGGTTGCCGGAAATCCGGCAAGCCCGAACCTCGACCCGGGCGCCGGCCCGCCCAGCGAGGCCGTGGACCTGCACCGCGGGGAGTCCCTCTACGCCAGCATCATCGTCGCGGAACGCGAGCGCCACCGACGCGAGATGGAGGCATGGCGCGCCGAGTTCGAGCGCGGCTACCTCCGTCCGACCCGGAACGCATGGGTCGACGTGCTGGTCGACGTCGAGGCGGCCAAGGCGGCCCGGCTGGCAATCGGCAAGCCCCTGTCCCGCCGGGCCCGGCGCCGGAACCGGGGGCGCGTCACCACGGCGAAAGTCGCCCTGGCGCGGGTGTACCACGAGCCTGTCACTTGGGCGTGGCCGGCGCAGGAGGCGGCATGACGACCGACCCGACCGCCCTGGCGAAGATCGGCGAGTGGACCGGCATCTGCGGCGACAAGCCGGAGGTCCTCGTTGGGGAGCTCGCCGAGCTCGGGTTCGTGGTCACGCCTCGGCTGGTCGCCGAGCGCGCGTCCGCACTGGAGGATCTCCGGCACCTGGAGGCGATGTCGGAGCGCGGCCGCGAGGAACCTCACCAGGACGCCGACGGCATCCTCTGCGACCTGCTCGTCAGGCTCGGGTTCGAGGACGTCGTCGTGGCGTGGCGACGGGTGGAGAAATGGTACTCGTGACCGCCCAGGCGACCCGGCCAGGGAATACGTAACCACACCCCCATCTCGCGCTTGCCGCCCCCGGCGCGAGCTGCGATCCCTCGCTCATCGACGCCCCCCACGAGGCCCGCCGTGAAACGCATACGCCATCCCCGAACCAGCGAGACCACCCCCGGGGCGTGACGCCGTGCGCGCAGCCCCTTCGACAGGAGGCTGCCTTCATGAAGACCAAGCGCGACCACTTCGCCGGTTCGACCACCTGGTTCACCGCCGACACCCATTTCGGGCACCGCGGGATCCTCAAGATGGAGGGTCGCCCCTGGGACGACATCGCCCGCCACGACGACGATCTGATCCACGCCTGGAACTCGCGGGTCAGGCCGTCGCACGACGTCTTCCACTTGGGCGACTTCGCCATGAACTCCAGCGCCGCCAGGTGCCAGGACGTGTTTTCGCGGCTCAACGGCCGAAAGCATCTCGTCATCGGCAACCACGATGGCGACCGCCACCTGGAGCTCCCTTGGGCGTCCCCGCCGGCGGACCTGCGGACCATCCATGTTGACCAGGTTCGCCTCGTCCTTTGCCACTACGCCCTCCGGACCTGGAACGGCGCGTGGCGGGGCGCGCTCCACCTCTACGGGCACTCGCACGGCAAGTTGCCGGGCACGAACCGCAGCCTCGACGTCGGCGTCGACGCCTGGGGGTACCGGCCGGTGTCCATCGCCGAGATCCAGGAACGGATGTCGGAGACGCCGATGTCCGACGAGGAGCGCCTGATCGCGGAGGAGCGCGAGACCCGGGCGAAGCGGGAGGCCGAGGGGGCCTGAAACGAAACGGGCCCCGGGGAGCGTCCCGGGGCCCTTCGCTATTCGGCTTCCTCGATGGCGGCTGCCGCCCGGCGCAGGGCCAGGGCCTGCCCCTCCAGCCCCAACGCCTCCCGCCTGAGCAGCGCGAGCAGCGCCGGGGCGACCGTGCCCGGGATCTCCCTCTGCCCGCTGGCCCACCGTTGGACGAGACGCGGATCGACGCCGAGAGCGGCCGCCAGGGCCCGGCGCCACTCGGAACCGAAAAGCGCCTCGCCGGCGGCCGCGAGCAGGGCTGGGGTCACGCCTCGGCCCTCCAGACGCACGAGCCCGACCACTCCGTGATCCAGGCGATCAGCTCCAAGGGCTCGTCGGGCGTGCCGCAGGCCCATGCCAGGACCTCGCCGCTGCCGAGCGTTCCCAGGTAGCAGTCCCCGGGGCGGTCCTCGCGGTACCACGCCGGCCGCGGCCGGGTGCAGGCAGCGGCGATGGAGGCCGCGGCGCGCCTGGCATCGGCCTCGGTTCGGGCGGACCGCAGGACCTGGATGGCCGGCAGGGCGCCCAGGGACGCGCGGCGGGCTGCGAGGTCGTGGATGATGGGGTTGTTGTCGTTCATGTCCGTGCCCCCGTCAGATGGTCAGGCCGAGGGCGCGGTCGTCGGCGTCGAGGGCCGCGAGGTCGCGCTCCAGCAGGACCTGCGCGAGGTCGACCCGGATGGCCGTCACGCTCTCCCTCTGGCGGCGGACGCGGCCGGCCGGCAAGGCGTGCGTGTAGCGGAGCTCGACGTAGATCTCCCCGTCCAGGTCGAGGTCGTTCTCCAAGGCCCAGTCGATCCACGCCCGATGGATCGACTTGGTGCGGCGCCAGTCGGCCTGGATGACGAGATCCAGGTCGGGACGCGGGTACTCCTCGTAAGGGGCCGCGATGCGGGCGTAGACGACCGGCGTGGCGCCGGCGGCGGCGAGGCTGTCGGCGAGGCGCTCGCGGTCAGCCTGATCGAGGCTGTGGGCGGGGCGCGAAAGGCGAATCGAGGAATCGGTCGTCATGGTGCCGAGGTCTCCCGTACGGCGTGGCGCGGGACGGCAGGGCCGACCTCGCATAAGGGGATGCTACGGGTGGCGTCGAAAGCTGCAAGGCCCCCGCGGGCGGGATGTGGCTTTCGTGGTTCGCGCGCAGGCTACTGGGGTTACCCCTCAGGAGGTCCCCCATGCGTTCCGTCGTCCGTTTCGTCGCCGCCATCATGAAGGCCGCCCTTGCGGCCATGGCGACCGCCCCCCGCCTGGTTTGGGACGGCGTCAGATGGGTCGCCCGCTCGATGTCCGGCGGCGCGCCCGGGCAGGCGGCCGCCGCGCAGGCCGAAGCAGTCGCCGAGCTCCAAGCCGCCGCCGACGAGGCTGCGCAGAACCTCGCCGCCCCGGCCGCGTCCGCCCCCGCCGCGCCGTCGGCGGACGCGTCCGTGGAGTGGGGGCAGGCCGCGCTCCGTTTCCTCGCCGGGCAGCGCCGCGGCGTCGAGGGGACGCTGGACGAACCGGCGCTGGCGTATCTCGGGGCGCTGTCGCCCGAGCAGCAGGCGCGCCTGGCCGCGCACCCGGCCCGGCGGATCGGCGAACACCTCCTTCGCGAGCGCCGCATCGCGAGCCTGCCCGAGCCGGAGGACATGGCCACATGGCGCAGAGCCGAGATCAACCGGCTCTGCCGTCAGCCCGTGGCCGAGCCGGTCCTGCGCGTCGACCCATGGGCTGGGCTGCTGAAGGAGGCCCGCTCCCGGCCGGCACCCGCCTTCGCCTGACGCGCCATCCCGAACGAAAGAGGCCCGCCCGGTACACCCGGGCGGGCCTCTTTCGTTTCGATCACATTCGCGTGACTTGCTTATACCCGGTTGACTCTTTCTGCGCGCACACACCCTGACCCCCCGTGAGCACGTCGTGGCATCAACTCATGCCGCGGTGACACGCGCGCGGGCCATGATGAGGCGCCGGAGTTCGTCCTCCTCCGCCGCCCTGGCGGTCTCGGCGCGTGCGGCGGTCGCCCGTCGGACATGTCCGGCGGCAAGGCGGGCGGACCGGACACGGGCGGCGACGGCGCGGTACGCGTCCGCGAGCTCGGCGTCCTGCTCGGCACGGGCGGCCTGGCGGGCGAGGCGCCCGGCGACGAGGGCAGACCCAAGGGCGCCGGCGATGGAGTAGGCCGCGGTCTCGAACGACTGGCCAACCTGGTGGGCGTTCGTATGGTACATCAGGGCGGCCTCCCTCGGTGCGTGTGAACCAGAGATCGCAGCTCCCCGAATCGGTGCCAAGAGTCCGCCGTCGCCTTCCTGTTGGCAGGGTAAAGGAAGCCCTGGCCGGGGCGCCTGGTGGCTTGCCGGCCGACGCAGCATGATCCCCTCCAGACCCGGAGGCCTCCATGCTCTACGACGACGATGCCGGCGACGAGTTCCTGGAAGGGGTGCTGGCCGAGGCGCGGGCCGATCAGGACCTCGACACGCCCGGGCCCGGGCCGCTGCCGGTTCCCAGGCCTGCGGGTGTCCGACGGGCAGGCTCGTCCGCGGCCGCCGAGCGCAGGCGCGACGACGCCGAGCGCAAGCGCATCGAGCGCCTCAAGCGGAGGGAAGCAGGCCTGCTGGAGACGCCATCCATCGACGCCGTCATCGTGGCGGCACTGGCTGCCCATCTCGCTCGGATGGGAGTGAAAGACACCGTCGCGCTCGCTGGCGCCATCGGCGGGCTGCGCGTCCCGCTTCTGCCCGTCTTCGGCGAGGCGAAGGTCGTCCTGATGGAGAAGGGGGCGAGCGCGGAAAGCGCCGCCCTGATGCTCGCCGGGCGGCTGCTGGGCACCCCGCAGACCTCGAAATCGGACGCGGCGGCCTGAGCTTTCCGGACGCATCCCGGGGGCGAGTGCTGAGGTAACGGGGCGCCCCCTTAGTAGAGAGCGATTTTCACTGGCCGCGTCCGAAATCCGGGGCCTTGGGGGGCTCCCCGCCCATCCCCCAGGCGAACCATCGCGCGCGGGGGTCCTCCTCGACGTAGGCCTGGCGTTCCGCGACCTCGCGCAGGATGGCCGCGCCCTCGGGCGTCTCGACGCCGGGGGAACCGAGGCTCGCGTCGGGGGCGACGGTCGACGTCCAGGCCTGGATCTCCGCCACGCGCGCCCGCCGGTCCGCGGGGACGTCGGGCTGGCGGAGGGCCGCCGAGCAAAGCGTGTCGAGTGTGCTCAGGGCCGGCGCGATGCCGTACTTCTTCTTGGGATACATGGGCGGGCCTCAAGGTGTCGCGGGCAGGTCGGCGAACGCGTCGGCGTCTTCGGCCAGGCGTCCCGCAGCCAC
The DNA here is from genome assembly GCF_030700245.1 of Methylobacterium amylolyticum. Taxonomy (GTDB): domain Bacteria; phylum Pseudomonadota; class Alphaproteobacteria; order Rhizobiales; family Beijerinckiaceae; genus Methylobacterium. Next base: position 87,884 of record NZ_JAUYZI010000001.1, on the reverse strand, counting down.
TTGAGCGGCGCGCTCATCCTCCAGCAGCCGTTTCGCCCTCGCACGCATCGCCCGGCGCGGGCGCTGGGCCAGGAGCTCCGCGGCCGACTGGAGGGTCGAGATCCAGATCTCGCGATGGCGAGGTAGACGTCCGTCGGGGGCGATAGCGAGCCACTCCCCCTCCCGTACCCAGCCCGTCCGCCCCCCCATCTGCCCCGGCCGGACGCACAGGCCCAGCAGATGCTCGTCGGCGTCCCGTATCTCGTACGCGCTGACGCGAAGACCCGTTGAGCGGTGGTGCGGGAAGTCCCGCCGACGGGCCTGATCCAGCGTGATCTCGTGCGCGACCTCCGAGGCGAAGGCCCCGTTTGGCTTGGCCGCCATCGCCGCCAACATGACGTCGTGCTCGGCCGGATGGCGGACAGGCGTCGCGGTGAGCGTGGCGTAGCTGGGCTCGGGCCAGCCGGTGTGGATGCGGATCGTGCGCGGCATGGCGGGACCGTAGGAGGCAGGCCCTACCGGCCCCCTAAGCCGCGTGGTCAAGGAAGGGCGAACGAAACCGCGCTACTCCTAGGCATCGTGGGAGGGCAGGACGCGTGGACGACATTCCAGAAACCCGTATCGAGCAGATCGCGATGATGGAGGGCATCCTCATCGAGCGAGCGACGGGCCCCTCTGGTGACGGGCACGCCTACGAGATCCTCCGACGCGAGCTCCTTCAGGACGACGAGGTCAAGGCGCTCCTGCCGGCGTTCGTCAGGACCTCCCGCACGCTCGACGCGTTCTGGCCCTTCATCAAGGACAAGTTCGGCCGGTACCAGGAACGGCGGGCCTTCATCCGCGAGGCGTTCACTCCGCTGGTGGACCACCTCGAAGGCCGCAACCGCGCCCCCGGCGACGCGGTGGTCGGGGACACGCTCGCTTCGTTCGACGCCGAGGGCGTCCACGCCGTCTGGACCAAGGCCCTCGCGCGCCGAACCTCAGACCCCGAGGGGGCTATCACGGTCGCGCGGACCTTGCTGGAGGCCGTGTGCAAGCACATCCTCGACGGGCTCGGCATCGCCTACGCTCCGAAGGACGACCTGCCCAAGCTCTACGGCGCCGTCGCCACCGGGCTGAGGCTGGCCCCGGACCAGCACCGAGACGTGCCGATCAAGGCTATCCTCGGCGGGGCCATGAACCTGGTGAACGGGCTCGGGACCCTGCGGAACCGGTTCTCCGACGCGCACGCCGACGACCCGCCAACGGGCGAGCGGCCCCGCGTCCGTCCTTCGCCGCGGCACGCCAGCCTCGCGGTCAACGCGGCCGGGGCCGTCGCCACCTTCCTCGTCGAGACCTACCAAGAGCGCGGCAAGGGCTGACGCCCCGCGCCGGGAGCGTGGCCTGGAACGGGCCACGGGGTCGGTGGGACAAAGGCCGAACCGACCAAACATCGACCAAACATGTTGCCGTTAGGGGAGGTGATTTGGGGTGACGAGAGATGACGAGAGAAACCCCCTTGCGCTGCCAACGGCGGCGTCGTAGAGACACCGCCGTCGGCACACGCCCCCGTTCGGGACGTGGGGGTCGCAGGTTCAAATCCTGCCACTCCGACCATCACTGGTCGGACCCGTTTTGCCGGCACGCCGGCCTCCCGACAGCGACCAATTCATCTCATATACGTCGCGATCGTGCACTTGCTCGGGCAATCCGCAGCGCGGGGCGCTCGGGATCAGCGTCGCGCTCCGGTGAGGGCGCATGTCGCACCCGGAACCCAGCCGGATGCCCGTGATTACGCGGGCATGGCCGATCCCGCGTCCGTCGACACCGATCCCGCATGCGCCTCCACCGAGCATCCCCTGTCCCACACCTGCGTCCACCTGTGCGTGGACATGCAGCGCATGTTCGCCGAGGCGACCGACTGGCGCACGCCGTGGATGCCGCGGGTGCTGCCGCGCGTGGAGCGCCTCGTCGCCGCGCACCCTGACCGGACGATCTTCACCCGCTTCGTGCCGCCCGATCATCCGGGCGAGGGGCGGGGTGCCTGGGGCCGGTACTTCGAGCGCTGGGCCTCGATGACCGGCGACAACCTCGCTCCGGGCATGGTCGACCTCGTGCCGAGCCTCGCCCGCTACGTCCCGCCCGCGCAGGTGGTGGACAAGCGCGTGTACTCCCCCTGGATCGGGACCGACCTCGACGCGCGCTTGCAGGCGCGGGGCATCGACACGCTGGTGGTGACGGGGGCCGAGACCGACGTGTGCGTCCTCGCCGCGGTCCTCGGCGGCGTCGATCTCGGCTACCGCATCGTGCTCGTCACCGACGGGCTGTGCAGTTCCTGCGACGAGGCGCACGACGCGCTGATGGTGATGTACCGCATGCGCTACGGCTGCCAAGTCGAGACCCAGACCGCCGACGCGGTGCTCGCGCGCTGGCGGTGAGCGGCGGGGTCCGGCTACCGGTCCGGCGTCGCGGCCGGCGGCGGCGCGCCCTGCGGCCCCGGCAGCAGGCCGGCCTGGTTGAGCCAGAGGGCGGTGAGCAGCCCGGCGAGCAGGGTCGCCAGCGAGGTCAGGCGGCCGATCCACTGCCGCCGGACGAACATCAGGATGATCGTGACCACGAGGGCGATCAGCAGCGCGAGCATCAGCATCCGCCGTCCTTGCCACGGGCGGACGGCGGCGTCACGGCCCCGCGTTCACAGGCTGCGCGTCGTCACCCCGAGCGCGAGCAGGACGTAGGCGCCGATGAAGAACCACTGGCGGTGCGCCACCACGGTGCGGCCGATCATCGGGATCTTGGTGTAGAGGCTGGCGACCGCGAGGCCGATCAGCGCCGCGGAGACGACGAAGGTGAGCAGGCGCGGGGCCGACAGGCTGGGCATGCGCGCATCCTCGCCCCGGCGCGGTTGAGGAAATCTTACCGGCTCTGACCTCCCCGACCGGGGCGTACCCGCGCTCGGTTCGCCGCCCGGCTTGGCTGTGAGGATGGCGGCGTGCTAGCGCCGTCCGACCCGGTCGCCGGCCGGGCCGATCGACGCGCCAGCGCCCCCGCCATGCCAGACGCCGCGAAGTCCGATGTCGCGAAGCTCGCGAGCGCCCTGTTGGCCGGCTGGCTCGCCTGCGTCGCCGTCCCGGCCCGCGCGCAGAATGCCGGGCTGCCCGCCAGCGCCCTGAACGCGGACGACAGTGCCGGGCCGGTCAAGGTCTGCGCCCAGGCGGCGCCCCCGCGCTGGCGCTCGCTCATCCCCGTGCCGAAGACCTGGACCTTCCTCGACTGCATGAGCTTTTCCGGGGACATGGGCGCCACCCATTTCCAACTCGGCTGCCTGTTCACCAACGTCACCCCCTACGCCCAGAAATACGCCTGGGGGGCGCTGGTGAAGATCGAGAAGGACGCCCTGGCCAAGGCCCAGGCCCCGCTCCCCAATTGCGGCTGGTAGGGGGCCTCAGGCCCGCGGCCGCAGCAGCCCGACGAGGCTGTAGCAAGCGATCACGCAGCCCACGCCCATCGCGCCGAGGCAACTGATGGTGCGGACCGGCTCGCCGCGGGCCAGCACGATGGCGACGACGAGGGGCAGGAGGACCAGCGCGAGCAGCAGCGTCATCATCGGCTCCGTGAAGGACGGGGCGGACGGTAGGCGCGGGTTGGTTAACGCTTCCTGCCCCAGGCCGGCCCCGGGACCCGCGCTCAGCCGAGGCGGACCAGCCGGTCGAGGAGCGCGCGGTCGTGGAGCAGCGCCATGCGCTCCTTGGCCGAGAGCCACGCCCGCGCCTCGGCGACCGTCTCGGCCTCGCAGATCTTGGCGGCGGCGAGCGTGTGGTCCGGATCGACGGCGCCGCGCGGCCGCGCCGGCCGCTCGGGCAGCATCCGGGCGTGGGCCTCGGCCAGGGCTGGATCGCCGTTGAGCGCGGCCAGGGCGTCCCCCTCGTCGAGGCCGCGCGCGGCGTTGCGGGCGGTGAGCGCGGCGGCCCGCACCGCGATCTCCGGGGCGGCGGCCTCCTCCGGCGTGGCGAGCAGGCCGCGCCGCTTGAGGGCGAGGCCGAAGGCGAGCTGGCCGCTCGCCCACGAGATCGGGATGGCGAGCACGAGGCCGAGGATCGTCGGGCTCATCCAGAGGAACAGCGAGGTCGAGATGGCGAAGGCGGCCACACCCGCGACGAGGCCGAGCGCCGTGTGCCAGCGGTGGCGGGCGACGATGGCGCGCAGCGGGATCGAGCCGTCGTCGCGCCGCTGCGGGTTCCAGCCGGTGTCGCGGCCGAGCAGGATGCCGGCGACCGAGCCCGACTGGATCACCATCGCCACCGGCGCCACCAGCGCCGAGAGCAGGATCTCGACGAGGCAGGAGAGGGTGAGCCGGCCCGCACCCCCGCAGGCCCGCCGCACCGGGCCGTCGAGCAGCGCGAGGATCAGCCCCAGGAGCTTGGGGGCGAGCAGCACGGCCATGGTCAGGCCGAAGAGCTGGAGGGCGCGCACGGGGTCGAAGCGCGGGAAGACCGGCGAGAAGCCGGCGCCCCCGAAATAGTCGGGCCGGGTGGTGACCGTCTGGAGGACGAGCAGGATGCCGACCACGAGTTGCAGCAGCCACAAGGGCGAGGCGACGTAGCCCATGATGCCGGTGGCGAAGTGCTGCCGGGTCGCCGGGTGCAGGCCGGCCGCGCCGATCACCCGCGCGTGCTGGAGGTTGCCCTGCGCCCAGCGGCGGTCGCGCACCGCCACGTCGATCAGCGAGGGCGGGCTCTCCTCGTAGGAGCCCGGCAGGCGCGGCAGCATGTACACCGCCCAGCCGGCCCGCCGGATCAGCGCCGCCTCGACGAAGTCGTGGGACAGGATGTGGCCGCCGAACGGCGGTCGGCCCGGCAGGTCGGGCAGGCCGCAGGCGGCAGCGAAGGCGCGGGTGCGGATGATCGCGTTGTGGCCCCAGTAATTGCCGTCGCGGCCCGACCACGCCGACAGGCCGGCGGCGATCACCGGCCCGTAGACCCGGGCGGCGAATTGCTGGAGGCGTGCGAACAGGGTGTTGCGGTTGATGATCAGCGGCAGGCTCTGGACGATGCCGGCGTCCGGATCCGCCTCCATGGCGGCGGCGAGCGCCACCATCGTGCCGCCGCTCATCAGGCTGTCGGCATCGAGCACCAGCATGTGGTCGTAGGCGCCGCCCCAGCGGGTCACGAAGTCGCCGATGTTGCCGGCCTTGCGGTGGTGGTTCTTCGGGCGGTGGCGGTAGTAGACGCGCGCTTCCGGCCCGAGCCGGCCGCGCAGGTCGAGGAAGGCGCGCTCCTCGGCGATCCAGGCGTCGGCCTGGGTCGAGTCGGACAGGATGAACCAGTCGAAATGCGCCCCGAGGCCGGTGGCCTCGACCGCCTCGCGCATCGCCTCGACCCCGGCGAACACCCGCGCGGTCGCCTCGTTGTAGACCGGCATCAGCACGGCGGTGCGGGTCGCGAGCGCCGCCGGGGCGGGGCGCGCGGGCGGGCGCCGCACCAGCGTCGCGAAGCCGAGCAGGGCGCTGGTGAAGGCCAGGGCGATCCACGAGAAGGTCAGGACGAACAGCGCGACGAGGGCGAGCTGGAGCGCGGTCGGGCTGCCGGAGACCGACACGGTCTCGACCATCTGCCACGCGCCGTAGACGCTGAGCGCGAGCGCGCCGCCGAAGACGAAGGCCCGGGCGCCCCAAGGGCTGCGGCTCGCCAGCGCCGGCCTGCGGGCCCCGGCGCCGTCCCAGGCCGCGAGGTCCTGCACCGGCATGGCCAGCGGCGCCTCGGGCGGCATCGCTGGGGCGGGCGCGCGCGGGTCCGGTCCGGCGGCGGCGTTCTGCGGCGGGGAGATGGTCTCGTCCAGGCACACGGCGGGCGGGCTTCCTGTGGTTGTAGCCTCGGAACGCGGCAGGACGGCAAATGGTCGAACCGGCCCCGGCCCGCGGGGCGGGACGATCGTCCGCGCCCCGTGGCCGCTCACGGCGTCCAGCGGTAGAGCCAGATCTCGCTGGCCCGCGCCTCGCCCCGCCGCAGCTCCAGGCGCAGCTCGCTCGCGCGCTCGCTGCCGGGATCGAGCTCGAACAGCACGCGCAGGGTCTTGCGCTCCGGATAGCTGTACACGCTGCGGCGGGTGATCGTCCCGGCCGAGGCGGACAGCGCGGGTTCGAGCGGGCCCGGCAGAGCCAAGGCGTCCCCGGAGAAGTCCACCGCGAACAGGCGGCGGTTGCCGCCCGACCCGCGCCCGCCGCGGCTGCCGGTGACCCGCGCGAGATCCGGCGGCAGCGGGTCCGGCCAGCCCCAGTCCCAGCGCTGGCGACAGGCGAAGCGCAGCTCGCCGCCCTTCGCCAGCGGCGCCTTCGGGCGCCAGTAGGCCAGCACGTTCTCGTTGCGCGCGGCGTCGCTCGGGATCTCCAGCAGCGTCACCGCGCCCTCGCCCCAGTCGCCGGCCGGCTCCAGCCACAGGGTGGGGCGCCACTCCCAGTGGTTCACGTCGTCCTCGAAGTCGGCGTAGGCGCGGGCGCGCTGCATCAGCCCGAAGCCCTTCGGGCCGCGGTCGACGAAGGCGGAGACCTGGAGCGTGTCGGGGTTGTGCACCGGCCGCCAGATCGGCTCACCGGCGCCGTTGCGGATGGCCAGCCCCTCGGTGGACCGGGCGGCCACGCGCAGGTCGTCGACGCCGCGCCGGTCGAGGGTGCCGAACAGGTAGCTGCCCTGCATGCCGCCGAGCCCGAGGTGGTCGATGTCGGTGCGGGCGAAGACGGTGGCCTCGATCTCCGCCCGCGACGCGTCGCGGCCCGGCGCCAGGGTGAGGCGCAGGGCCGCCGCGGCCGACTCGGACTCGACCAGGGCGTGGACCACGATCGGCCTGCCCGGCGTCGGGCGCTCGACGAACAGGGCGCGGAACAGGGGGAACTCCTCGCCGCGCGCGTCGGCCGGGCGCAGCGCCAGGGCCCGCGCCGTGACCCCGTAGCCCTGTCCCCGGGCCACGAGGCGGAAGAACGAGCCCCCCTGGAACAGGGCGAACTCGGACAGTTCGGCCCCGTCGTCGAACCGGGCGCGCAGGCGGAAGCCCGAGAAGGCGGCCTCGGCCGGCAGCTCGGGCAGGGCCGCGCCGTCCATCGTGAAGCGGGCGCGGTCGTAGGCGAGGGGCCGCACCAGCCCGCCCTCCACGAGGTACAGGGCGACGGGCCGGGCGAAGATCGAGCCGCGCAGCAGCGGCTCCAGCTCGTAGCCGAGGCCGTCCCCCGCCCAGGCGATCGCCTCCGGCGCGGCGCGGATCGCCTCGTAGCGCTCCTGCGGCAGGTCCTTGAGCGCGCCGGGCAGGTCGTCGAAGCGCGGCGGCGCGTAGGGTGCGGCGGCGCGGGCGCGGGCCAGCGCGGCGAGCGTGTTGGGCTCGAACGCCTCGCCGGCCCCGGGGAGGGCCGGAGCCTTCTCGTCGGCCGCGCGGGCGGCGGACGGCAGGACGGACGCCAGGGCGCCCCCGGCGGCTGCGGCCAGCACGGCGCGGCGCGTCGCGCCGGTCTCGCGGCCCTCCATGGGATCTCCGTGCTGCGGCGGCATCATGCGGGGCGTGGTCTCCGGCGGGTCGCGTCCCCTATACCGGAAGGGCGGCTGAACCCCAGCTTAAGCCGGGCCCGGCCTCGGCCCGGCGTCCGTTGACTTCCGGAAAGTCGGCTCTCTAATTCGACCCACGGCATCGAAAGGGAGGCAGCATGCGGTCGTTGCGTGTCACGGGCCACGGCGTGGATCTCGGGGAGAGCCTGCGCAGCCGCGTCGAGGAGCGGATGTCCGCGACGCTGGCGAAGTACATGGACACGCACATGAAGGATTCCTGCGCCGGCCACGTCACCCTGCGCCGGGACGGCACGGCCTTCCGCACCGACTGCGTCCTGCATCTCGTCTCGGGGCTGACCATCGAGGCGGCCAGCTCGGCGCACGATCCGCGGGCGAGCTTCGAGCAGACCGCCGACCGGCTGGAGACGCGGCTGCGCCGCTACAAGCACCGGCTGAAGGAGCACGCGACCGGTCCGGGCGACGCGGCGGTCGAGGCCGCCTACGCGGTGTTCGCCGCGCCCGAGGACGACGACCCGGAGCCGGAGGTCGACGGCGACGCGCATCCGCCGATCGTGGCGGAGAGCACCCGCACCCTGGAGCGCCGCACGGTCGGCGAGGCGGTGACCGCCCTGGACATGACCGGATCGCCCGTCGTCGTGTTCGTCCACGCTGGCACGGGCCGCGTCAACGTCGTATACCGGCGCAGCGACGGGGCGATCGGTTGGGTCGACCCGCCGACATCCGGCGCCTGATCCCGCATCCGCGCGGAACGGAGCCGGAACCGGCGCTTCGCCGGGCCATTGACCCGCGGGGGCGGCTCCTCACCGAGAGGGAGAGCCGGGTCCCCGCGAGCAAACCGGTTCCGCGGTGATCCCGGTCGACGGGGCGACGGACGTTCGATGCCAGTTCTCGAGTTTCTCGACCCCGAATCGGTGGTGCCCTCCCTGCGTGCCCGCGCGAAGAAGCAGGTGTTGCAGGATCTGGCCGCCCAGGCGGTGCGCCGTCTGCCGGTGCTGGGGGAGCGGCCGGTGTTCGACACCCTGCTCCAGCGCGAGCGGCTCGGCTCGACCGGGGTGGGCGACGGCGTGGCGATCCCGCACGGCAAGCTGCCGGGGCTCGACCGGCTGTTCGGACTGTTCGCGCGGTTCGACCGCCCGGTGGATTTCGAGGCGCTCGACGGCCAGCCGGTGGACATCGCCTTCCTGCTGCTGGCGCCGGAAGGGGCCGGCGCCGACCACCTGAAGGCGCTGGCGCAGGTGGCCCGCATCCTGCGCGAGCCGGGGATGCTCGCGAGCATCCGCGCGGCCCGGGACGCGAGCGCGCTCTACGCGCTGCTCACGCGCTCCACCGCGCCCCAGGCCGCCTGATGCGCGCGGCCCTCCCGGCGGCCCTGCTGGCCCTCGCCCTGTCCGGACAAGCCCGCGCCCAGGGGGGCGACGCCACCTGCGCGCGCGACCTGCTGGTGGCGCAATCGATGCAGCGGCAGGCGATCGACCAGCTCGAACAGGCCGACGGCGACGACGCGAAGAGCTGCCGCATCTGGCGGCGCCACGTGGAGACGATGCGGCGGGTGGCCGGCGTCTACGCCCGCTGCCTGTCCGGCTCGGAGCGCACGAGCCGTCTCGCGCAGGTCCAGGGTTCGGAGAAGGAGTTCGCCACCGCCGTCCGGACCCGCTGCCCGAAATCCTGAGGGGTCGGTCGCCGGGGCCGGCCGCGGCCGGGGCGCGTCAGTTCGCGGTCCGGATCAGCGGCTCGGCCACCATCTTCACCGGCTTGCCGCGCCCGATCAGGATCGCGGCCCGCGAGCGCTCGGGATCGTCCTCGAACCGGGTCCGCACCCAGCTCACCAGGAACTTCACGTATTCCGAGGCGAGCAGCCGTGCCGCGGGCAGGCTCTGCCACCAGCGGTCGGGATCGAAGCTCTCCGCGACCACGGCGTGCGGCACCACCCGCTCGCTGTCCTGAAGGGCGTGGTCCAGCTCAATCAGGGTGCGCGGCATGTGGTAGTTCGAGGTCACCACCGTGACCGTGCTGAAGCGGTGCGCGCGCATCCAGCGGCGGGTCTCAATGGCGTTGCCGATCGTGTTGCGCGCCCGGTAGTCGAGATCGACGCAGCAGGCGATCAGCGTGCGCTGCGTCGGGTTGAGCCGGGCGATCTCGTCGCGGCTCGTGCGCTCGTTCACCCCGGTGATCAGCAGGCGCCGGCCGTAGCCGCCGGCCAGGAGGTCGATCGCGTCGCCGATGCGCTGGGCGCCCCCCGTCAGGGCGACGATCCCGTCGGCGCGCCCCTCCGGCAGGCGCTCGACCCGCTGGAGGGCGTCCACGAAGGCGAGGAACCCGCCGAGGAAGCCGAGGATGCCGAGGGTCGAGGCCGCGAGACCGAGCCGGGCGGCGACCCGGGTGCGCCCCGGCGCCGGGGCGGGGACCCGCCGCGCCGGCACCGCGCGCTGGTGCCAAGCCCAGCCGAGGACCTCGATCGCGTTCGGTGCGGGCGCGCGCGTCATACGCGGGTTCATCCTCCGGAAGACTAGCGCCGATTGCGGCGACCGAGTGGCGGCCCCCGTCCGATCGACCCGCGCATCAACCGCCTCCAGAGGTTTCCGGATGGTTAACGCGCCGGGATCGCGCTTCGTCCGCCGCGCCTCGCAAACCTCACGCGAGGAAACGCCGCACGGTCAGGCGGGAGACCACGCCCGTGACCAGGGAGGCGATGACCCCGATCAGGATGACGCTGGCGTAGCCGCGCCACCCGACGCTGAACGTCCCGAACAGCGCCTCGATCTCCTGGCCCGCCGGGCCGGACCGGGCGGCCCGGGCCAGCAGGCCGGCCAGCGCGAAGGCGAGGATGGCGAGCCCGGCGCCGATCGCGCCGCCGCGCAGGCCCAGGCCGAAGAAGCGGCGCTGGAAGGAGCGGGCGATGAAGTCGTCGTCGGCGCCGACGAAGTGCAGCACCTCGACCACCTCGCGGTTGCCGGCCATCGCCCCGCGGGTCGCGAAGGTCACGGCGAGCCCGGTCGCCACCAGCACCAGCACCACGACGCCGATGCCGAGCCCGACGAAGGCCCCGGCCGCGGTGGAGAGGCGCTGGAGCCAGAGGGCGTGGTCGTCGAGGCTCGCCACTCCCGGCAGCGCCTCGGTCAGCCGGGTGCGCAGCCGCTTCAGGTCGGCGGTCTGGCCGCCGCCGAGCCGGAGCGCGATCAGGCGGGGGACCGGAAGGTCGGACAGGTCGAGGCCGCTGCCGAGCCACGGCTCCAGCAGACGCTCGGCCTCGGACTTGGAGAACACCCGCGCCTCGCCGATGCCGGGCTCCGAGCGGGCGATCGACTCGGCGCGGGCGAGGTCGGCGTCGACGTCGCGGCCCGGCCCGGGCCGGACCTGGATCGTCACCTCCTGCGCGACGCTGCCCTGCCACTGGGCGGCGTTCGAGGCGACGATCTCCGCCGCCCCCGCGCACAGGCCGGCGAGGAAGGTGAGGATGGCGATGACCGCGGCGAGCGAGCGGCCCGCGGAGGTGTCGGTGGGCACCAGCGGGGCGTTGCGCCGCAAGTTGGCCGGCAGGCCCGGGTCGGCCGGCGCGGCGGCCGCGGCCCGGGGCCGCGTCTCGGTTTCGGTGCTCATTCCTCGACCCGCAGCCGGCCTTCGCCCAGCACCATGCGGCGGGCGTCGACGGCGTCCATGATGCCGAAATCGTGGGTGGCGATGATCACCGAGGTCCCGAGCTTGTTCAGTTCCAGGAACAGGCGCAGCAGCCGCCGGCCCAGCCCGGGATCGACGTTGCCGGTGGGCTCGTCGGCGAGCAGCAGGTCGGGCCGGGCGATCAGCGCGCGGGCGATGGCCGCGCGCTGCTTCTCGCCGCCCGACAGGAGCGGGGGCAGGGCGTGCATGCGCTCGCCGAGGCCCACCCAGCGCAGCAATTCGACCACCTCGGCCCGGTAGCTCGTCTCCTGCCGGCCCTGGACGCGCAGGGGCAGCGCCACGTTCTCGTAGGTGGTGAGGTGGTCGAGCAGGCGGAAATCCTGGAACACCACGCCCATCCGCCGCCGCAGGCCGGTGAGCTTCTGGCTGGAGATGCCCGCGACCTCCTCGCCGAACACCGAGACGAGGCCGCGCGTCGGCCGGACCGAGAGCAGGATCAGCCGCAGCAGCGTGGTCTTGCCGGCGCCGGAGGGGCCGGTGAGGAACTGGAACGAGCGCGGGGCGATGCGGAAGCTCACGTCCGACAGCACCTCCGGCCCGAGCCCGTAGCGCATGCCGACGTTCTCGAACTGCACCACGGGTCGTTCCGCGCCGGGCAGCAGGCTCTTCATGCTCGCCTGTATGTTCAAGGCCGCCCCACCGGACATCCGATCGTCCCGCCCGCCATCGCCGCACCGGCCGGCGTTTTCAAGGCCGCCCGCGCGGCGGCCGCTTCACGCGAGGTTAACCCTGTTCGGGCACGGTTTCTCAAGGGGTTTGCCGGTGCCCTCCGGTGCGGACCCTCCGCCGCGAGCGTTCCGCGTATGCTGATCACCTGCCCGACCTGCGCCAGCGAGTACCGGATCGACGCCGCCCGGGTCGGCCTGGAGGGCCGCTCGGTGCGCTGCGCGGCCTGCCGCGAGACGTGGTTCATCACCCCGGGCGAGGCGCTCGCCGCCCACGCGGCCGAACTCGAGGTTGCGGCCGAGCCCGACCCGGTCGCGGACGCGGCCTGGACGGAGGCCTCCGCCGCGGTCCGCGCGGCCGCCGGGCCGGAGGCCGAGACGCCCGCCGAGCCGGCACCGCGCGCGGCGCGGCGATCCAAGCCCGCGGCGCGGCGGCGCGCGTGGCGCGGCCCGTCGCCGGCGCTCGCGGCGGGCCTCGTCGTGCTGGCGGCCCTGCCGCTCGCCTGCCTCGCCCGCGAGAGCGTGGTGCGCGCGGTGCCCCAGGCGGCCGGGCTCTACGCCCGGATCGGGCTGCCGGTGAACCTGCGCGGCATCGAGATCCGCGACGTGGTGGCGTTCGCCAACCCGGCCGAGGGCGCGCGGCCGGCCGAGCTGGTGGTCGAGGGCGATCTCGTCGGCGTCGGGCGCGCCGACGTGCCGGTGCCCCCCCTCTCGGTCGAGATCCGCAACGCGGCGGGGCGCGCCGTCCGGACCTTCGCCGCCCCCGCGCCGCGCGCCGTGCTGGGCAGCGGCGAGACCGCGCGCTTCCGCGCCCACCTCGTCGATCCGCCCGAGGCGGGCCGCGCCGTCGAGCTGCACTTCGCCGAGGCCGGCCCGGCCCCCGCCCGGCAGCAGGAGGTGGCGCGCCACTGAGCGGTCCGGCGGGCGGCCTGCGCCTCGAATCGCGTCCGAACCGTCGCGCGCGCCGGGCGCGCGGATGGCCGCGGGACGACGCGGCGCGCCCGCGCTATACCGCGCGCCGTCGCCGGGCCGCGTCGCTGCCGCCCGCCACCGGAACGGTCCCGATGTCCTCCAACTCCCTCGTCCTCGTCGCCTGCCTCGCGGTGGCCGTGGTCCTCGTCCTCGGCCTCGCCAACATGATGCGCGGCGGCAGCGCCAACCTCTCGCAGAAGCTGATGCGCCTGCGCGTCCTGCTGCAATTCGTGGCGATCCTGGTCATCATGGGCGTCGTCTGGTGGCGGACCGCCTGATCCCGCGTGTGTGACCCGGCATGTGTGACCCCCCATGTGCGACCTCTGCGGGTGTGACCCCGGCGCCGCACCGCGCGCCTTTCCGGCCGCGGGCCGGATGATCGGCCGCCGACCCCGGCGGAGCGCGTGCTAGGCTCGGCCGACGCCACTTGAGCCACGCCGCACGGCCGAGCCCGCATGACCGCCCCTCACCGCGCGCCCCTGAACCGCGCGCCCCTGTGCAGCGCCCCCCTGCGCATCCTCGCCGCCGGCCTCGCGGCCGCCGCGGCCGCGCTGCCCGCCGCGGCGGCCGATGTGCCGGCCCATGCACCGTCTCTCCCGGCGGCCTACGCCGCGCCGGTGCAGCCGCTCAGCATCGTCTCGGAGCTGCGCATCGGCGGGTCGGTGCAGGATCCGGGCAGCGCCGAGGGCAAGGTGCCGGGCTTCAGCAAGGCGAACGTCAACGGCGAGATCCTGTTCGCCAAGCCGGTCGTCAGCGCCGACCCGTTCTGGCAGGCCTTCGTCCCGCGCCCGACGGTCGGCGGCAGCTACAACACCGGCGGCCGCACCAGCTACGCCTATCTCGGCGCCACCTGGACGATCGAGATCTTTCCCGAGACCTTCGGCCGGCGCCTGTTCCTCGACGGCTTCTTCGGCGGCGCGGCCCACAACGGCTATACCGGCCCGAAGGCGGGCACGCCCTACGGCTTCAACACGCTGGGCTGCTCGCCCCTGTTCCGCGAGGCCGCGGCGCTCGGCTTCCGGATCACCGAGCGCTGGAGCGTGATGGCCACCGTCGAGCACATGTCGAATGCCGGCCTCTGCGCGAACAACCGCGGGCTGACCAATTTCGGCGGCAAGATCGGCTACACGTTCTGATACAGGCTCTCGCCGGGACGGACCCTTGGTCAAGCTCAACCGCATCTACACGCGCACCGGCGACAAGGGCACGACCGCGCTGGCCGACGGGCAGCGCCGCTCGAAGGCCGACCTGCGGGTCGAGACCTACGGCACCGTCGACGAGACCAACGCCTGCATCGGCCTCGCCCGCCTCCATACGGAGGGGCCGCTCGACGCGATGCTCGGCGCGATCCAGAACGACCTGTTCGACCTCGGCGCCGACCTCGCGACGCCCCCCACCCCCGAGCCGCTGCCCTACGAGCCGCTGCGGATCGTCGCGAGCCAGGTGGAGCGGGTCGAGCGCGACATCGACGCGCTGAACGCCCCGATCCCGGCGCTGAAATCCTTCGTCCTGCCCGGCGGCTCGCCGGCCGCCGCCGCCCTGCACCTCGCGCGCACGGTCTGCCGCCGCGCCGAGCGGCTCGCGGTGCGGTTGGCCGACAGCGACGGCGAGACCGTGTCGCCGGAGGCGCTGCGCTACCTCAACCGCCTGTCGGACTTCCTGTTCGTCGCGAGCCGGGCCGCCAACCGCGACGGGGCCGACGACGTGCTCTGGGTGCCCGGCGCCAACCGGTAGGCCCGCCCCGAACGGCGCGCGGACCGGCGCCGCCCGAGCCCGCCGGGGCTTTTGCACGGCCGCCTCCGGACCCGCGTTGACAAGGCGGAAATGTGGCCGCTACGGTCCGCCGCCTTTGGGCAGGCCCGGACCGTCGCGCGCGCGGCGCTGTCTGTCGGGCCGGCTCCTCGTAGACCAAGAAAATCCGCGGGAAGGATCGAGACCGCCATGAAGGTTCTGGTGCCCGTCAAGCGGGTCGTCGACTACAACGTGAAGATCCGCGTCAAGGCGGACGGCTCGGGCGTCGAACTCGCCAACGTCAAGATGTCGATGAACCCGTTCGACGAGATCGCCGTCGAGGAGGCGATCCGCCTGAAGGAGAAGGGCACGGTCACCGAGATCGTCGCCGTCTCGATCGGCCCGCAGCAGGCCCAGGAGACCCTGCGCACCGCGCTGGCCATGGGCGCCGACCGTGCCATCCTCGTGAAGACCGACGTGAACTGCGAACCGCTGGCGGTGGCCAAGCTCCTCAAGGCGGTGGTCGAGAAGGAGGGCCCGCAGCTCGTCATCCTCGGGAAGCAGGCGATCGACGACGATTCGAACCAGACCGGCCAGATGCTCGGCGCCCTGCTCGGCTGGCCGCAGGGCACCTTCGCCTACAAGATCGAGGCGGGCGAGGGCGCCCTCGACGTGACCCGCGAGGTCGACGGCGGCCTCCAGACCGTCGCCCTGAAGCTCCCGGCGATCGTCACCACGGACCTGCGCCTCAACGAGCCGCGCTACGCCTCGCTCCCGAACATCATGAAGGCCAAGAAGAAGCCGCTCGACGAGCTGAACCCCGAGGGTCTCGGCGTCGACGTGACCCCGAAGCTCAAGGTGCTCAAGACCGCCGAGCCGCCGGGCCGTCAGGCCGGCGTCAAGGTCGGCTCGGCCGCCGAGCTGGTCCAGAAGCTCAAGGTCGAGGCGGGGGTCATCTGATTTCTCGCGTCATCTGATTTTTTCGGACTCGGCGGCGCTCCCTGACGACAGGTCGAGTGCCGCGATCCGCAACTTTAAGGATCACCGCACATGACCACGCTTCTCTTCGTCGAGCACGGCGACGGCCGGATCAAGGACGGCACGCTCAAGGCGCTCACCGCCGCCAAGGCACTCGGCGCGCCGGTCCACGCCCTGGTGCTGGGCTCCGGCTCGAAGGGGGCGGCCGAGGCCGCGGCCAAGCTCGACGGCGTCGAGAAGGTGCTGAGCAGCGAGGACGCCGCCTACGACCACGACCTCGCCGAGCCGGTGGCGGCGCTGATCGCGGCGGTCGCCGAGCCCTACGAGACGATCATCGCCTCGGCCTCGACCACGGGCAAGAACGTGCTGCCGCGGGTGGCCGCGCTGCTCGACGTGGCGCAGGTGTCCGACATCATCAAGGTCGTGTCGCCCGACACGTTCGAGCGGCCGATCTACGCCGGCAACGCCATCCAGACGGTGCAGGCGCCGGGCCCGAAGCGGGTCATCACCGTCCGCACCGCCGCGTTCAAGGCGGCGGAAGAGGGCGGGGCGGGTGCCCCGGTCGAGGCCGTGTCGGCGGCGGCCCCCGAGGCCGGCGGCTCGACCTTCAAGGGCGAGGAGATCGCCAAGTCCGACCGGCCGGAGCTGGCCTCGGCGCGGATCATCGTGTCGGGCGGCCGCTCGCTCGGCTCGTCGGAAAAATTCCACGAACTGATCGAGCCGCTGGCCGACTCACTGGGTGCTGCGGTCGGCGCCTCGCGCGCGGCGGTGGACGCCGGCTACGCCCCGAACGACTGGCAGGTCGGCCAAACCGGCAAGGTGGTGGCGCCGGACCTCTACGTCGCGGTCGGCATCTCGGGGGCGATCCAGCATCTCGCCGGGATGAAGGATTCGAAGACCATCGTGGCGATCAACAAGGACGAGGACGCGCCGATCTTCCAAGTGGCCGATTACGGCCTCGTCGGCGACCTGTTCCAGATCGTGCCCGAGCTGAAGACAGAGATCGCGAAGGCCAAGGGCCAGTAGCGGGGTCGGTCGACCGGCGGGAGCGGGCGGGACCGCGTCGCCCACCGGTCACGGCGGGCGGCCTTTGTCGCACTGCACGCGTCGGCGGGTTCCGTCTTGGCGCCGGATTGGTCTAGAAGGCTGCGACGGCACGGTTTCGGCGCGCCGGGGCGCGGACTGCATCCGCCCACCGGGCAGGCGGGTTCGGGCGTCCGCTATCGGGGGCACAGGTCGACAGATGGGCATGGAGATCAAGCGGGTCGGCATCATCGGCGCGGGCCAGATGGGCAGCGGCATCGCGCAGGTCTGCGCCGCGGCCGGCATCGACGTGGTGCTCAACGACCGCGACCCCGACCGGCTCCGCAACGGCCTGTCGGTGATCGAGGGCGGCTATGCCCGGCTCGTCTCCAAGGGCAGCCTCGACGAGGCCGTCAGCCGCGAGGCCCGCGAGCGCATCGTGACGGGCAGCGGCTTCGGCGATCTCGGGACCTGCGACCTCGTGATCGAGGCCGCCACCGAGAACGAGGCGACGAAGCGCGAGATCTTCTCGACCCTGTGCGCGTCGCTGAAATCCGACGCGATCGTGGCCACCAACACCTCGTCGATCTCGATCACCCGCCTCGCCGCGGCGACCGACCGGCCCGAGCGGTTCATCGGCATCCACTTCATGAACCCGGTGCCCGTGATGCAGCTCGTCGAGCTGATCCGCGGCATCGCCACCGAGGACGCGACCTACGAATCGGCCAAGGTGTTCATCGCCAAGCTCGGCAAGATCTCGACGATGTCGGAGGATTTCCCGGCCTTCATCGTCAACCGGATCCTGCTGCCGATGATCAACGAGGCGATCTACACCCTGTACGAGGGCGTGGGTTCGGTCGAGTCGATCGACACGGCGATGAAGCTCGGCGCCAACCACCCGATGGGGCCGCTCCAGCTCGCCGACTTCATCGGCCTCGACACCTGCCTGTCGGTGATGCAGGTGCTCTACGAGGGGCTCGCCGACTCCAAGTACCGGCCCTGCCCGCTGCTGGTGAAGTACGTCGAGGCGGGCTGGCTCGGCCGGAAGGCCAAGCGCGGCTTCTACGATTACCGCGGCCCGACCCCGATCCCGACCCGCTGATTGTTCTCAGATTCGGCCGCCCGGGCTTGGCTCGGACGGCCCTCGGAGAGGACGGCTTACTTCGCCGTGCCGTTCGCGCCCGGCTGGGCCGGCTGCGGGTAGCTCGGGTTGCCGCCGGGGACCGCGGTCGAGTTCGACGACGACGTGCCGGAGCCGCCGTTGACCGAGCCCGTGACCTCGCGGCGCGACGCGTCCTGGCTCTGGCTGGCGTAGTCCTTCGGCGAGTTGGCGCCGTTCCAGGTCAGCAGCCCCACGGTCGCCACCGCGAGCAGCACGAGGCTCGCCACCAGCACCCACAGCACCGGCTTGCCGCGCTCGCCCTGGCGGCTCTCCTGCGGGTTCAGTTTCTCGACCATGTGAAAACCCTCGTCGGCGGGACGCGACGCGCTGGAACGCGGTCTGCGACACGATTGCGTTACCGGCCGCCAACGCGGCGCCGCCGAACGGGGTTCCTCCCGCCGGAGCGCTCTCCGCCGAAGCGGGTGCCGGTTCGGCGAAAGAGAGCGCGTCAAAACAAGGACTTGAGCCGCTACCGCCCCGTCACCAGCAGGATCTTGCCGAGATGGGCACTCGACTCCATCAGCTCGTGCGCCTCGCGCGCCCGCTCCAGCGGGAAGGTCGCGTGCGTCACCGTGCGGATCGTCCCGGCGTCGAGCGCCGGCCAGACGTCGCGGCGCAGCCCTTCCGCGATCCCTGCCTTGTCGGCCTTGGAGCGCGGCCGCAGGGTCGAGCCGGTGAAGGTCAGGCGGTTCCGCATGATCGGCGTGATGTTGAGCCCATCGACCTTGAAGCCGCCCATCAGCGCGATCAGCACCAGCCGGCCGTCGGGGGCGAGCGACTTGATGTTGCGGGGCAGGTAGCTCGCGCCGATCATGTCGAGGATCACGTCGACGCCGCGCCCGTCCGTGAGCCGCTTGATCGCCTCGGCGAAGTCCGCCTGCTTGTAGTCGATCGCCGCGTCGGCCCCGAGATCCTCGCAGAACCGGCACTTCTCCGCCGAGCCCGCCGTGGCGAACACCCGGGCGCCGACGAGCTTGGCCATCTGGATCGCGGTGGCGCCGATGCCGCTCGACCCGCCGTGCACCAGGAACGTCTCGCCGCGGGCGAGGCGGCCGCGCTGCACCACGTTGGTGTAGACGGTGAAGAAGGTCTCCGGCAGGCCGGCCGCGTCGACGAGGGAGATGGGGGCCGGCCGCGGCAGGCAATGATCGGACTCGGCCACCGCGAACTCGGCGTAGCCGCCGCTGATCACCAGCGCGCAGACCTCGTCGCCCACGGACAGGCCGGAGACGCCGTCCCCGAGGGCGGCGACCCGGCCGGCCACCTCCAGGCCCGGGATCTCGGTCGCCCCGGGCGGCGGCGGGTAGAGGCCGGCCCGCTGCATCACGTCCGGCCGGTTCACCCCCGCGGCGGTCACGGCGATCAGAACCTGACCGGGCCCCGGGCTCGGCACCGGCGCCGTCTCGACGGCGAGCACTTCCGGGCCCCCCGATCCGTCGAAGCGGATCCGGCGCATCGTCTCGGGCAGGGTCGTGTCGGCCATCGCAGCCTCCTCGGCACGGTCCGACCCGGGACAACGGATCGGCGCGGTCGCCCCTACTCCTACCCGGCGGGGCGCTTGGCAAGCCGGGCCGGCCGCTGGACGAGGCCCCGAGAGGCACCGGCGCCCCGTGCGGGGGAGGGGGCGGCCCCGAGCGCTTGGCATGCGGGGCGGGCTTTGGTCCCGCGGCCCTGCATGCTAGTCCGATCCGGTCCGGCGTCGGGACGCCGGGCATGCCCAGCCCTCCTCGAAGCGCCGCCCCATGTCAGACACCCTTCCGGAACCGCGCCCGCTCGCCCTCGACGCCGCGCGCGAGGGCGCCCGCACGGACGGGCTGAAGATCACCCAGCGCCCGCGGCGCAACCGCAAGGCGGCGTGGTCGCGCCGCCTCGTCCGCGAGCACACGCTGACCGTCGACGACCTGATCTGGCCGATGTTCGTGATCGAGGGCGAGGGCCGGCGCGAGCCGATCGCCTCGATGCCCGGCGTCGAGCGCCTGTCGGTGGACGAGATCGTCCGCGACGCCGAGCGCGCGGCCAAGCTCGGCATCCCGGCGATCGCCTTCTTCCCCTTCACCGAGGTGTCCCTGCGCGATCCGACCGGCTCGGAGGCGCTCAACGCCAACAACCTCGTCTGCCGCGCGGTGCGGGCGGTGAAGCGGGCGGTGCCCGAGGTCGGGCTGATGACCGATGTCGCCCTCGACCCCTACACCAGCCACGGCCACGACGGCCTGCTGCGGGACGGGGCGATCCTCAACGACGAGACGGTGGCGCTGCTCGTCGAGCAGAGCCTGATCCAGGCCGAGGCCGGCTCCGACATCATCGCCCCCTCCGACATGATGGACGGGCGGGTCGGCGCGATCCGCACCGGGCTCGACCGGGCGGGCTTCCTCGACGTGCAGATCATGGCCTACGCGGCCAAGTACGCCAGCGCCTTCTACGGGCCGTTCCGCGACGCGATCGGCACCAGCGCGGCGCTGATCGGCGACAAGCGCACCTACCAGATGGACCCCGGCAACTCGGCCGAGGCGCTGCGCGAGGTGCGCCTCGACCTCGACGAGGGCGCCGACTCCGTGATGGTCAAGCCCGGGCTGCCCTATCTCGACGTGATCCGCCGGGTCCGCGACACGTTCCAGGTGCCGACCTTCGCCTATCAGGTGTCGGGCGAGTACGCGATGATCGAGGCCGCGGCCCGCAACGGCTGGCTCGACGGCGACCGGGCGATGCTGGAGGCGCTGCTGGCCTTCAAGCGCGCGGGCGCCGACGGGGTGCTGACCTACCACGCCCCGCGGGTCGCCGAGCGCCTGCGCGCGGCGTGAGCGGTGCCGGGCGGCGCTCGAACGCGCGCGCGCCGCAGCGCGCGTCGCCCGTGAGCGCCCGAGCCCCCGGCGTTCGACGGCGGCACCGTTGAGGCCGACGCATCGCCGGCTGATCGCCGCGGGGCTGATCGCGGGATTCCTCGGCGGCCTGGCGACCTGCCAGGACACGCTCGGGCGCGAGCGGGTCGCGGTGTGCCGGCGGGCCCTTCCGGCGGTGGCGCAGCCCGCGGAGGTGCGCCTGCTGCGGGCCGGCCCGGGACCGGCGCCCGGCACGGTGCGGGTCGATTACGAGGCGGGGAGCCGGCGCCACTGGCTGCTCTGCCGCTTCGGGTCCGGCACGGACCTCGTGGCGCTCACCACCGAGGCCGCCGCCTTGTCGGATGCGGCGCTGTACATGCTCAAGCGCTTCTACCTCGACACCCCCGACGCCGCGGCCGCCGATCCCGGGACGCGCTGACGGCCCGCCGTCCAGCGCCGTTGACGCGCGGCGCCGGAACGGGTTCAACCCGCCCGACCCGGGCCCGGACGGCCCGCTTCCGGAGACGCGCGACAGCCCACGATGGACCGGCGCCCGCACACCCATCGCGTGCTTCCGTGCGCGGCCTGACCTCGGCGCGGCGAGCCCCGCGGCCCGGCGACCTCTCCGGCGACCGGATCGAGGGCGGTTCCGGCCCGCCGCCGAGCACCTGGGACACCGCCCTCGTGTGGTTCATGCGGCTGACCGCGCTCGCGTGGCTGTGCAAGAGCCTGTACGCGTGGGCGACGATCCTCGACGTCCTCCCGGGTGCGCGGCCGTTCGAGGTCGAGCCGTTCGGGCGGCAGGCGGCGATCGTCTACTTCGCGGTGGTCGATGCCGCGGCGGCGATCGGGCTGTGGCTGACCGGGGCCTGGGGCGGGGTGATCTGGCTGCTCGCGGTGACCTCGGCGCTGACGCTGGCGGTGCTGACCCCGCAACTGGTTCCGATGCCGGTGCCGCTGATGCTGTTCGGCGTGAGCGTGGTGGCGATCTACTTCCTCCTGTCGTGGCTCGCCGCCCAGGAAGCCCGATAGGCTTCAGCCCGATAGGCTTCAGCCCGATAGGTTCAGCCCGATGAGTTCGGAGCCGCGCGTGCGGCGGGGCGTGTGCCCGCCGAGCGAGGGTGAACGAAGTCTTCCGAATTCCGCTTCAGTTTGTCTTTACCGAGAGAAGTAAATCGCGAATTCATCGTGTCGCTTAAAGCGCCTTTCATCCGCGGCGCATAGCTTTGCCACCATAAGCGGCGCCGCATCGCACGGTCGCTGCAAGATCAGTCGGGCGAGGCCTACGATGAAGTCCCAGAGCGTCAGGACCGCGAACACCCACACCGCCGAGGAGACCGCGCCGGCGGGCGGCTCCTACCTGGAGGCGCTGCACCTCGTCGAGCGGCTGCACCGCCGCCTGCTCGACGTGATCAAGGACGAGTTCGAGCGCCGCGACCGCGAGGACGTCAACAGCGTCCAGGCGCTGCTGCTCTACAACATCGGCGACAAGGAGCTGACCGCCAGCGAGCTGCGCACCAAGGGCTACTACCTGGGCTCGAACGTCTCCTACAACGTCAAGAAGCTGGTCGAGGCGGGCTACCTCCACCACGCCCGGTCGAAGACCGACCGCCGCTCGGTGCGCATCAGCCTCACCGACAAGGGGCGCCAGGTCCACGAGATCGTGCGGCAGCTCTACGACAAGCACGCCCGCACCATCGCCCCGATCGGCGGCATCTCGGACGAGGATTTCGGCCGCCTCAACGTCGCGCTCGCCCGGCTCGAGCGCTTCTGGACCGATCAGATCCGCTACCGGCTCTGAGGCCCGGGCCGGGGCGGGGTGCCCCGGCTACAGGTTCAGCAGGCCGGCGATGCCGGCGATCACCGCGTAGGCGAAACCGGCGTTGATCACGACGCCGAACAGGCCGACCGTCAGGCCGGCCATCACCACCACGCCGTCCCGCTCGACGAGGCCGAGCCCGACGAGGCAGACGGCGAGGCCGAGGGGGATCTGGCCGACGACCGGCGCGGCGACGATCAGCGCCAGCGCGAGTGCCAGCAGCGCCACCCCCATGCCGCGCATGCCGAGCGCCGTCTCGAACACCGAGAGCCGCGGCCGCGACCAGCGCTCCAGCCGGCGCAGGATCGGCACGGCCCGGGTGACGGCCCGCTTGACGTCGGCCAGCGCGATCGACCGGACGAGGAGGCTGCGCGGCAGCCACGGCGCCGACATGCCGGCGGCGATCTGAATCGCCACGAGCAGGAGCAGCAGGCCGCAGATCAGCGGGATCGGGGGCGGCATCGGCAGGCAGTTCGGCAGGCCGAGCAGCACGACGAGCAGCGCGAAGGCGCGGTCGCGCAGCACCGCCACGATGTCCGCCACCGTCAGCCGCTCGCCTTCCTGGCTCGCCAGCACGGTGAGGACGTCCGACGTTCGTGCACCGGAAGACAAATGCCCGCCAACCTTCACTGACCCGCGCGGGCTCTATCCGAGATCGCGCGCCGCGCCAAGCGCGACGGCGTTCCGGTCGCCCGCCCCGACCGTCACCCCCACGCGTCTTTAACTTCAGGTATGAAAATTGGCGAATAAATCAATCTCACATCAGAAATGGCGCGAGAGCACCAGCTCTCAATACATCCGCAGGATGTACAACGAAAAATCAGTGTTGAAGATCAAATTTGCTGGTTTAGGATCTGAAAATTCGATATAGATTGGAGAAAGTTCTGTCGCAACCATCGGACTGTGCAGGTGCGCGATCCGAGAAGCCTGTTCGGCGGCGCGCGTCCACTGCCGGCGGGGGGCGCGGCGCTGCTCGCCGCTTTGGCCGGCAGCCCCGCCGCGCTCGGCGGGGAGCTCGACGCGCTCCTGTTCGGCAGTCTCGACGCCGGGGCCGCGACCTTCGTCACGGCGGGCGCCAAGATCGCCCCGGGGCCACTCGACCGCGCGGGCTTCGCGATGCTGGCGAGCGTCGGCGGCGGCCGGCGGACCGAGCGCGGCGGCTGCGATTGCGCGCCCGGTCGCGGCTACGACCTCGCGCTCACCCGCTACACCGTCGCCGGCGCGGCGGTGCTGGGCTACCAGTGGTTCTTCGACTGGGGCGTGGTCGCGGCCTTCGCCGGTCCCGAGGGCACGATGGAGCTGCTGACGGACGGCCGGGCGGTCGCCGCCCTGCCGGCGCGCTTCGGCCTGCGGCTGCACGGGGAGGTCTGGGCCCGCCCGACGGAAGAGACCCTGCTCCAGGCCACGGGCATCGCCGGCTCCGCGCGCGACAGCGTCTGGGCGCGGCTCGCCTGGGGCTACCGGCTGTGGGAGACCTATCTCGGGCCCGAGGCGAGCCTCTACACCGACGCCACCGGCTACCGGAAATGGAACCTCGGCCTGCACGGCACAGACTTCGCGCTGGGCCGCTACAGCGTCCGGGTCTCGGCCGGCGCGCAGATCGAGACCGGCGCGCGCCGGATCAGCCCCTACGTGGCGCTCTCGGTCTGGGCACCCTGGTGAGCCTCCGGCGCGGCCGACAGGGACGCGAGGAACCGCGCGGCGTCCCGCCGGATCTCGGCGCGGCGCTCCGGACCGAACCCGTCGAGGGTCCGGTAGGGCATCGTCAGGCGCGGGTTGTCGGCGAGCCGCGCCGCATGCTCCAGCAGAAAATTCCAGTAGAGGTAATTGAACGGGCAGGCGCGCGGGCCGGACTTCGCCCGCACGTCGTAGGCGCAGGCGCCGCAATAGTCGGACATCCGGTCGATGTAGGCGCCCGAGGCCGCGTAGGGTTTCGAGCCCATCACGCCGCCGTCGGCCCACAGCACCATCCCGTGGACGTTCGGCAATTCCACCCACTCGTAGGCGTCGGCGAAGACGACGAGATACCACGCCTCGACCTGGGCCGGGTCGATCCCGGCGAGCAGCGCGAAGTTGCCCGTCACCATCAGGCGCTGGATGTGGTGGGCGTAGGCGCGGGCGCGGGTCTCGGCCACCACCTCCCGCACGCAGTTCAGCGCCGTGTCGCCGGACCAGTAGAACCACGGCAGGTCGCGCCCGGCCCCCAGCGCGTTCGAGGCGCGGTACTCCGGCATCCGCGCCCAGTAGAGGCCGCGCACGTATTCCCGCCAGCCCAGGATCTGGCGCACGAAGCCCTCGGCGCAGTGGAGCGGCGCGCGGCCCGCCCGGTAGGCGGCCTCGGCGGCCCGGCACACCTCCGCGGCGGTCAGCAGGCCGGCGTTGAGGGCGGGCGAGATCAGGGCGTGGTAGAGGTGGGGCTCGCCCGCCTTCATCGCGTCCTGGAAGTCGCCGAAGCGCGGCAGGCAGGCCTCGACGAAGTGCGCGAGCGCCGCCAGCGCGTCGACGCGCGTCACCGGCCAGGCGAAGGCGGCCGTGTCGCCGAAATGGTCGCCGAACTCGGCCTCCACGAGGTCGATGGCCGCGCGGGTGATCGCGTCGGGCTGGAAGCCGAGCCGGTCCGGCGGCCGGTGCCCCTTCGGCAGGCGCTTGCGGTTCTCCGCGTCGAAGTTCCAGCGCCCGCCCGCCGGCTCCGGACCGTCCATCAGCAGCCCGGTCCGGCGGCGCATCCCGCGGTAGAAGGTCTCCATGCGCAGGTGGTGGCGCCCCGCCGCCCAGCGCTCGAAATCCGCGCGCGGGCAGAGGAAGCGGTCGTCGGCGCGGATCTCGACCGGCGTGCCCAGCGTCTCGCGCCAGTCCTGCATCATCTCCCAGACCCGCCACTCGCCGGGCTCGGTGACGACCACCCGGTCCGGCCGGTGCCGCGCGAGCGCCCGCTCCAGCTCGCCGGTGAAGGTGCCGGCGTTGCCGGGATCGGTCAGCCGCACGTAGTCGACCGCGACGCCCTCCTCCGCCAGGGCGGCCGCGAAGTGCCGCATCGCCGCGAACAGGAAGGCGATCTTCTGCTTGTGGTGCCGGACGTAGGTGGCCTCGGCCCGCACCTCGACCATCAGCACCACGTCGCGGGCGGGGTCGAGGTCGGCGAGGCTCGACACGGACCGGGTGAGCTGGTCGCCGAGCACGAAGCGCAGGCTTCGGCCCGCGCGCCGCCCGCCATCGCCACCCGCCTCCGGTCTCAGCCCCAAGCCCGACTCCTCGCTTCCGACGCGGCGCTCGCGCCCGCTCGGCGTTCACGGTAAAGCAGGCCGGGAGCCCGGGGAGCCGGCCTGATGCCGCCCTCCCGCACCACGAGGTCGCAGGCGGCAGCATGAAGTTCGCGTTCGCCGGCATCGACTTCCTCGGCGGCGTGTTCGAGGCGCTGATCCAGGCCGGCTGGACGCCGATCAAGCTGTTCACCCGCCCCTGCGACGGGATCTACGACCACAACGAGACCGTGGTCGCCCGGGCGCGGGCCGCCCGCGTGCCGATCCAGCTCTCGCGCATCCGTCAGGCCGATCTCGACGCGCTCCAGGCCGAGCACGGGCGCGACTGGGCCCTGGTCGTGGCCGGCTATCCCTGGCTGGTGCGGGGGTGGCGGGGCCGCGCGGCCTACGCCCTCAACCTCCACCCCTCGCCCCTGCCGATCGGGCGCGGGCCCTACCCGCTGTTCCGGGCGATCCTCGACCGCTACGAGACCTGGGGCGTCACCGCCCACGTGCTGGCCGAGGAGGGGTTCGACACCGGCGACATCCTCGCCCAGGAGATCTTCCCCGTCTCGGCCGCCGAGACGCACGAGAGCCTGCTCGCCAAGTGCCAGATGGCCGCGCGCCGCATCGCCGCCGGGCCGCTGGCCGCGGACCTGCCCGCCCGCTGGCGCCGGCCCGAGCCGCAGGGCGACGGGTCCTACTGGCGGCGGGCCACCGACGCCGACCGGACCCTCGACTTCCGCCAGGACGTGGAGGCGATCCTGCGCCGGGTCCGGGCCTTCGGCGGCGTCGAGACGATCGCCCGGCTGGGCGAGGCGCGGGCCTACGTCGCCGACGCGCAGGGGTGGCGCGAGGCGCACACGCACGCGCCCGGCGCGATCGTCCACCGCCACCGCCGCCACGTCGTGGTCGCGGCGCAGGACGGCTACGTGCAGGTGACCCGCTGGTCGCCCATCGCCCTGGCCGAGGCGGGCCAGACCGGCCGCTGAGGCCGCGTCCGTCCCCGGACCGTGCGGGGCCAGGGGCGGTTGCGCGGAACCGTCGCGGGACCGGCCCGTTCCTCCCCCGATCTGGAGGTGACCGCCATGCCGAACGTCGCAACGCTCGCCGCCTGCGGGATCGCGGCCCTGCTCACCGGGCCCGCCCTGGCCCAGGCCGTGATCGTCGCGCCCGACGACTTCTCGCCCGACGACGAGGTCGTGGTGCGCGAGTATGTGGTGCGCCGGCCCGTCCTCGCCCCGGATCCGATCGTGGGATCGATCCCGCTCCGCCCCGGCAGCATCGTGCCGGCCGACGTGGCGCTCGCGCCGTTCACCGACGCGCCGAACCCGAGCCTGCGCCGCTACGGCTACTTCGTCGCCCCCGGCAACAAGGTCGTGGTGGTCGATCCCGCCACCCGGGCGGTGGTGCGCATCCTCGATCGCTGAGGCTGCGCCCGGCGGACGGCATCTCGCGGTCGGCTTGGCTCGACAGCCGCCGACGCCCGACCGGGGCCGCCACCGGCGGCACCCCGCCCGGAATCCGCTGCGCGGTCGTCGCGAAAGCCGGGCAGGCCGTTGACGGAGGCCCCCGGGCCGTTCAAAAGACATCGCGTTGCGGGCGTAGTTCAGTGGTAGAACGTCAGCTTCCCAAGCTGGCCAATACCGGCCTGCGAACACGAATTTCGTCAACAACCTGAATACGTTAGCGAATTTTGGCTTACGTTACGAGCAGGTTTCTTCGCCTACGAAGAAAAACAACTTAATTCAACGGGTTGCGAGCTTTTCCGGCGTTTCATTCGATCCGTTCCGGCTGCTCCGCGGCACACGGTTGGCACAGGCTCTAGCCGCGTCGTTTGGGACGCGAGCCCATTTCCTTTGCTTTTCCAGCAGCCTCTGCCGCCATCCGCGCCTTATGCCGCCGCTGCGCTGCCGGGTTGACACTTACCCGATCGGCCTCAGCTTGCCGCGCTGCTTCAGCAGCCTTCCGAGCCTTCCGCTTCTCGATGTAGGCGGCGAGACCGCCGGATTCGCCAGCCTGCCGAGCCGCATCCTGCTCAAGCCATGCCGCCAATGCGCTCGGCTTGGGCGGCGCATCCCGAGATACGCCGGACAGACGATCGATTGCCTGATCGAGAGCGACGATGTCCCAGCGGCGCGTCCCCTTCATCGCCTTTGGGAGCTTGCCGGTCTTCACCCACGTATCGAATCCGGGCTCGGTCAGGCCGCAATAGGCCGCCGCGTCGGCTTTCGCCAGGATGCGCGGAAGATGCTTCGGAGCGGAATCGTTGAGGTCGGGCATGCGGCCGACGATAGGGCGATTCTCGTCGGCCCGGGAAGCTAGGCCTGCGGCGCTACTCGTCGACCGGCATTACCGTCGGCGCGATCCGCCGAAGCTTGTCGAGGACGGCGATGCCAGCATCATCGGCGGCAGTTCCGCCTTCGACGTACCGCGCCCGGAGCGTCGCGAGGTTGGCCTTCACCCGTTCGCGCTGTTCCGGAGTCTCGATCATCGATCCAAGCACGGCGCCAATCACCTCGACGATGGCAACTTCTGCATCACTCATAGTCACAACCGAAACAGACACGTTTTGTTCTCCTGCCTGGAAACCCACTTAACGCGGTAATCGCCAAACCGTTCACGACGATGTTACCCGCCCCGCGCTAGCCGCGCGGCGGCCAGGATCGCCTGCGCGGCGACTTCATCCTGATCGACGACCTGCGCAGGCTTCGTGGGCGTGTTGCGGAGCGAGGGGAACACGGGCTCGACCGGACCGGCCCTGTCCATCAGTTCCATCAGCAGTGCCGTGGCCGAAGGTTTCGGCGCGGTCTGCGGCTTCACCCGCGCCGGAGTAGGCTTCGGCGCGGGCTTAGGCGTGACGGGAGCCGCCATCGCCGTAGCGGCCTTCGAGGCTATGCGCGCCGCCTCAAGCTCCCGGAGAAGGTCACTGCGCGTGACGGCACGAAGCGCGTCGACGCTCACCGGCGGCGGAAGCCCATTCCTGGCCCGATCGTCACACGCCTTCTGAAGGCGGCGCTCGACCTCGATCCTGATCTCGCTCTCAAACATCACGTCCCCCTCAATCGCTCAACATTCCGCTTTGTTCGGACTCGTACTTTTCGAGCACGCGGCGCACGGCGCGCTCGATCTCGCGGTTCAGGTCGGCCGAGCCGCTGCCGCCCGCCTGAACCTGCATCGTCACGGTCAGGTCGCCCCGCTTGACGTGCGTCACATTGGTCGTGCCGCCGCTCCCCCCGGCCGCACCGATATCGGCGGCCGACGGCGCGCGCGGGCCGCCGCCCGACGTGCTCCCCGCCGCCGCGAGGCGCCGGTAAGATCCATTCGTCTCGATCCGCCCCGCGCTGCTCGGCACGAAGATTTCAGGGCCGCGCTCGCCGACGAGGTACGGGGTGCCGGAGAGAACGGGTCCGCCAAGAGCACGAGCCTGCATCGGAGCCGGGCTTGCGGGCGAGGCAGATGCGACCCCCCCGCCACCGCCAAACATCGACTTCGCCTTCGCCCACGCGGCCGACGCGGCGTCGCCGACGGCGCTCGCAAGCCGGCCGGCGGCGCTCGTGACGCCGCTCACGATCCCGTCGATCAGCGCCGAGCCGAGACCCGCCCAATCGACCGCCTTGAACGCGGCCCATCCCTGCTGTGCGAGGGCGGTCATCGCGGCGGCGAACTGGCCGCCGATGGCCGCGACCTGACCCGGCAGGGCCGTGATCGCGTTGACGACGGCCGCCGCAGCCTGTCCGGCGCCCTCGCCCCAGGTCTTCCACTTCGTGCCGACCTCGTCGATCGGCCCGAGGATCTTGTTGACCGCGTCCCAAACGCTCGTGAGGCCGGACACGACGGCCGTCACGGCACCGGCCGCGCCAGGGCCGAGCGCCTTCGTGAACGCCTCGCCGAACGATGAGAAGAACGTCTTGATCCCGGTCCAGTTGTTCTTCACCCACAGCCCGAGCGCCGCGAGGCCGGCGACGATCGCCGTGAGCGCGATGCCGACCGGGTTGGCGGCAAGGCCCCACATGGCGACGCCGATCGCGCGGAGCGCCACGACCGGGAACATGAGCACGGCGCGGCCGAGGCTCGCGATCGAGGCGCCGATCGTCGCCAGGATGGCGCCACGGCCGCCGACGGCGCCGAGGGCGATCATCCCCGCCGCGAGCGCACGAAGCCGCCCCACCGCCCCCGCAGAGGCCGCCAGGGACACGGCGACGATGCCCTTCGCCACGGCGACGAGCTGGGTCGCAAGGCCGAGGGTCGCGGCGCTCCCGAGCAAGAGCAGGCCCCGCGCGAGCAGCGCCACGCCGCGCACACCCGCCCCGCCGAGCATCATCAGGGGTCCAAGGGCGACAAGCCCGACGCCGATCGCGCCGAGGGCGCCGGTCACACGCGGGCTGGCGGTCGCGAGCGCTGTGACCGCATCCGAGACAGCCGTGATGCCCTTCGCCGCCGCCGGGAACACGGCACGGCCAAGCGACACGGCCAGGGCTTCCAGCGCTGCGCTTAGGTCGTAGACGGGCGCGACGATGCCCTTCAGCGCTATCCCATAGCGGGACTGCGTGAAGCCGGGCGATTCCATCTCGACCTTCTTGATTAGATCAGGAAGAACCGACTGAAGGATCGCCATATATCGGGAGGCGTGGCGGCCTTCGAGGATCGTCGCCACGTCGCCGAGGCCGACTTCGCCCTTGTCTAATTTCGTTTTTAGGTCGTTGAAGAACTTGACGACATCGATCTTCGAGCCGGCGGCGACGATCGAGGCTTGCACGTTCTCGGCGAGCGCCTTCGAGTCGATCGCGCTCTTCCCGGCCCCTGCGACCCCGTCCTGAAGCACCTTCGTAATGGCTGCCGAGAGCGCAACCGGCGACCCGGCGAGCTTGGGATTCTTCAGGAGCTTGTCGATCTGGCCCTGTACGGGCTTGGCGTCGATACCGTCCGCCGAGAGCCCGGCGATGATGTTGCCCGACGTGAGTTGTCGCTTGCCGCCCTGGTAGTCGGACAGCCTCATCCCGACGCGTTCCATCGCGGCGAGACCCTTCGCGGGCATCTTCACCAGCCGGACGATCGCGGAGCGCAGCGCGACACCCGCGTCGGAACCGACCGACCCGTTCTTCGCCATCGCCATCGTGAGGGCGGTCGCCTGCTCAAGGGGGATTCCCGCTGCCGAGGCGGCGCCGCCGATGTAGCGATACGCCTCGCCCATATCGCGCAGGCTGGCCGTCGTCTTCACGGCGGCATAGGTCATCTGATCGGCGACGCGGTTCGAAGACTCCATCGCGTCTTGATAGGTCTTCATCGGAAGCTGAAACGAGTTGATCGTCCGGCTCATCATGTTGCCGACCTCGGCCGGCGTCATCTCGCCGAGAACAGCGGTGGCGAGTGTCTGATCGAGCGCGCCTTTCATCGCGTCGAACTCGAAGCCGCCTTTCAGCATTTCGTTGCCAGCCTTGATGATGCCGGTCAGCGATTGCGGATACTTCTTATTGAGTTCGTTCGCGTACTTTTCGAGTTCGGTGCGCTGCTCGGCGGTCGCGTCGCCGAGGGCTTCGAGCATGTTGCCCGCCTTCTCGAACTCGAAGGCTGTCTTCGCAGCGCCGATGCCGAGCAGGCCGAGCGGTGCCGACACGCTGGCGGTCACGCTCCGGCCGGTGTCCTGAATCCGCTTACCGACCGCGGCCACGCCCCGGCCCGCCGCGTCGATCGTCGACGAAACGCCCGCGTTGACCCTAGACAGGCCCCGCCCGAGGGCGGCGACCTGACTCTGAGCGCCCTTGACGGCACCGGCAAGGCTCGGGTCGAGACGGCCACCGATATCGACCGCGACGCTGAACGCCTTCATTTGAGCACCCGGTCGACCATGGCGCTAACGACGCCGCCAACACGCTCGGCGTCGAACTCGGACAGGCCGTGAATCACAGCGACCGGAACGCTCGCGAGATGAGCCGCAATCGCGATGCCGACCTCGCCGTCGAAGCCGGCGCTGAGCGCCTTCAGGTCGCGCCTCTTCATCGGCCGGATGTGAAGCGCTCCGTAGCGCACCCCGTCATAGTGGACAGGATTGCCGAGCAGGACGGTGATGGGTGCGGCCATTACCGGAACCCGTTCAGGCGGATCGAGTCGTCGCCAGCGTGCAGGCCGGGGAGATGGTCGATCGCGTCGATCAGGTCGGAGTATCCGAGACCCGGATACGACTTGCCGGGGCGCGGGGTACGCCGGAACGCCTCGACATCGCCGATCTCGACGGCCTCGCCGAGTTCCTTCCCGCGTGCCGCCAAGCGCCGTTTGGCGGAGTTGTGGTCTTCGATGGCGGCGAGCAGGCCCGCAAGTTCGGCGGCAAGCCGGGGGTATTCGGCACGGATGCGGTCGGTCAGCGCGACGCCGGCCCGCCGAACGTCGTCGACTTCGGCACGGAAGGCGTCGCGGGTCTCAGCCTCGCGGGCCTCGGCAAGCGCCGTTTCGAGGCCGTTGATCGCGTGCTCGGCGATCTCTGCATCGCGGCGCGCCGTGTCGCGCGCCTCGTCGGCGCCCCGCAGGCCGGCGTTGTTGCCCTCGTCGAGCGCTTGACGCCGAGCCTCGGCGGCGGCCGCCGCGCGGGCCTGAGCATCCGCCAGGGCGGCGCGTTGCGAATCGATCTGGCTGGTCAGGTTTGAAGAGGTCGGCTTCCGACGGCCGAGTAGGCGGGAGATGAGGCTGCTCACGCGCGACCCCCGACGGTCCGGGCCTTCAGGAACTTGACGAGATCGACGTTCGGGTAGAGCGCCTTGCGCGGCGAGAAGCGAACGACGGGGGGGCCTTCGCCCTTCCGCTCCATTTCGCGAAGCGTCTCGGCACTGACGCTGAGGATCTGTGCGACTTCTGAGCGGGTCGCGTATCCTTTAGGGGTGATCTCAGTCATATTAAGCCTTCGCACGGTTGTTTGCGATAGGCTGACTTAACCGCACTTAGCCGCCGTCGTCGGGACTATTTTGGTCGCGCTCAGCAACCTACAAAAATCTCACTCCTTCCCATGTAGATTGGCCACCAAATGCATACTAGATACTGACTATATTCTCAAAATTGCTTACAATTATCTTCGGTATGTAATCCACCCTTTCCGGCAACACTGTGCTAACGATCCATTTCATAAGCTCTCCGGACCTTCCGCGAGAAATGACATTAAGCTCCGGATACGTCTTCATGATCAGATCATCTAAAGCATGATCGTCCATTAGTAGGTATTCCTGATCAACTTCGAGTGAAAAACCGCCCAAATAATCGACCGAAATCGATACAGAACGACTACGACCCAAAACTTGAGTTTGCAAGACGTCGATCGCCCCTTGCAAAAAAGCTGTATCTAGATCTGTAAATTTAGTATAGTTAA
The DNA here is from genome assembly GCF_030700245.1 of Methylobacterium amylolyticum. Lineage (GTDB taxonomy): Bacteria > Pseudomonadota > Alphaproteobacteria > Rhizobiales > Beijerinckiaceae > Methylobacterium. Next base: position 54,945 of record NZ_JAUYZI010000001.1, on the reverse strand, counting down.
ATCCCTGAGGCCAATTCGCAGGAATTTTTGCATAGCCTATGTGCCTAACTACGGCGCTGAGTAAAATCAGAGGATCATAGATTAAAGACTCTAGGCCATTTCTGTTATTTTCGGCTAAAATAAATATACCATCTTGCGGAGTGTTTCGCCCATCCCAGTCCAATAAGCCCACCGTGTGTTTTGCCCCGGCCGCGCGCAAATCGGAAACAATGCGCTTCACCACATCACACCCATTATTTATATGAAGTCCTCCCTTATCAATCCCAGTCGCAATGAAATTTGGCGTGATTTCCGAGCCTATATACGTCTTAACCGTATTATAGAGCGACTGATAAATTTCCACGTCCTTCGGGCTTTCGACGAATATCTGCCTTCTGCCATCGTAAGACAGTGATAGCGTTGGAACACCTGCTGTTAAATCTTTGAGGGCCGCATCTTTGCCGACCTTGAACAACCCCGATGCGCCCGGCTTCATAACATAAATCGCATCTTCGGGCGTCAAGGCCACAGTAGAAGGAGAGTGTGTTACCATAATAACACTCAAATTTAGTTGCTTGACAAGAACGTTCTCAATGGTCGCAATGAGACTTTTGCACATCGAAGGATGAAGCGGCGCATCAACTTCATCTAAGAGCAACAGTTTTGGCTTATTTACTACTTGGCGCGAATCTTGTGCATAATATACCGCAAAAGCGAACGACATCAATACTCTTTCACCAGACGACAATCCGTCGAAATTAATTTCCACTTCACTGCTACGTTTATGAAGTCGGGGTCTATATGGACCGAAGCTGAGAACGTTCGGGCCATCAATTTTGAAATCCATCCCTGCGGCTTGAAGCGATGCATTCACAAAATCCCATGGCGCCGGACCATACGTATCAACAAATTCTTGTTGCGAAAGCGCAGGAGTGTTTGGATCAACCTCAGCCTTTTCCATTTGAGCTAGCCGGTTTACTTGATATATTTCTCTATATGCGACAAATAATCTTGCAAAAGACTGTTGAAATAAATCAGTTTGTCCCCAAGATGGCTTTGTTACTCTGATAAAGTCATCGTAGCGTAGGGAAATCAGGCTACGACCTGTCGAATCAATAATTTCATCTATAGTTGCACGTTGTGCGGGCGCGAGATTTGAATATAAGTTGTTTTTAATAATCATTAAATGTTGATCGAGCTGACTGCGAAGATTCTGCATATTTAAACTTGGATTTATTGCAATTGAATTGAGCTCTTCGGCAGAGGCACTTGCTAAGAATGCAGGATCTGAAGCTTTTGACCCAGTCAATCCAGAATTTCTAGCAATGGTAAATAAATGAGGTAAATTGTGATTCTGATCTATGTTTGATTTTAGATGATTATACAAATTTACTTGCTCATTCCTCAACGTTGAAGCATCAAAATCTGGCTCGTTTTGTGGTGCCAGATTGCTCAAATCAAATAATCTTATGTCCTGTTGGAGATTTGGAGCAATATCGGTGGTTACGGCTCCATTCATTAGTGCTTTCAATAAATGCGATTTACCTGCCCCATTTATACCGGTTACAACCGTGAAGCTTGGCAGTGTTGTTTGCGGTAAGTCAATCAAAGATAGAAACGGTCGGTTGATATTTAATTTCACTAATATCTCCATCGAATAATATTGAAATGAGATTCTATAATTGGTCGCCCCGATTTCGATCGAGTCATAATAAAGCAAAAATTTGTTGGCGCCTAGCAGAGGCACGAGCCTCGTGCGTTACCCGCAGGCGGGGGGTTGGGGGAAGGACCCGTGATGTATTTTTGCATCATGGTTACGGGCAACACTGTTGTAATTTAGATACGAACAGACCGAACAGTTCGAGCAGTTCGCACCATCGTTCGCCTGTCAGGGGAGCGAACAACCGAACAGCGAACACACGCCCCTTTAGGGGCGTGTTCGCGTGTTCGGTGTTCGCCCGACCGGCGGGCCTAATGGGGGAGCGCATTAGCCGGGGCCATCATCCATTCCCCAATTCTCTCAGCATCCCCTTTGGCGACGAGCGCCTTCAACTCGCGACGTTCAATCGCCGCTAGCGACTCCGGCTTCACGTTCGGTCCCCCAAACGCCTCCCGCAGGCATTTGCGCAGGGCGTCAACGGCAACAGCGCGTCGGCCGCAGGGATGGTCCTGCCCGGCCTCAGCAAGGGCTTTGCGGAAAGCTACAACGGCCTTCCTGGGGCCCTTGTTAGTGCCGAGCACGATCCGCGTGCCGTCCGTCGCCTCGAAGTCGACGATCGTCGTAGTGTCGGGAACAGCGATCGGCGCCGTCGTCACCTTGCCCCGGCGGTCGCGACTGAGTTCCACGGCTTCCATACGGAAGCGGATCGAGCCGCGATCCGGTGCGTCGTTCTCTTTGTCGACGCCGAGGGTGTGGAGATTGCCGCTCTTATGGACCTTGAACGTCGCGTCGACCGCGCCTTCGAGCGCGATCGAGCCCCGCGGCTTCTCGCCGGCCCGCGAGCAATGGTGAATCAGGCTGACGTGCGCGGCCAGTTCCTCGCGGATCAGGTCGCACGCCTGGACGTAAGCCCCCATATCAGACTGCTTATTCTCGTCGCCAGCACCGAAGGTCCGCGCGATCGTGTCGATCACGATCCACACGCACTGCTCGCCGGTACGTTCTTCGAGGCCGCGTACCGCCGCGACTATATCCTTCGCATCCTCGACGCTCGACGTGAGGTCGAGCCTGCCCTTCACGACCGCCAGCGGCGCGTCAGCCTCGCCGTAGGTTTTACGCAGGGCGGTGAAGCGGCGCTTCGTGAGATCGGCACGCTCGGCCGCCACGAAGACGACGAGACCGCGTCGCACGGACTTTCCATGCCAGGGGCGCCCCGCGGCGACGTGGAAGGCGGCATCGCCGACGGCGACGCTCTTCCCGCACCCGGGCATGCCCCAGAAACAAGAGAACTCACCCGCGCCAAGTAGGTCGTCGATTAGCCAGTCTTTGACCGGCTCTTCGTCGAGGTCGCCGAACATGGTGATCTCGAAGCGACTCCGCTTGGCGATCACTGCCAGGGGATTTTCGAGCAACCTCGGCGGCTTCCGCCCCTCGATCGATAGATGCTCACGCCGGATGGCCGGCTTGTCCCTGGCATGCGCCATCTCCCGAAGGACGCGCTTCCACCACCGCGTGCGGCCATCATGAGCGGATCGCATCTCAGCAGCACTGAGCCGGGCATGCCGCGTCAGTTCGCTTAAGATGCCGACGAGGGGGAGGTCGGTATCACGCGCGCAGGTGACTGCGCAGCGGGCAACCCTGTCTCGAAAGTTGAAGCGATCAGTCGGCTCGCCGCCGAAATCATGCCCCCTGAGCGCGAGGCTTATCTCGGTTCTGGCAGCCGCAAGGTGCGGGGCCGCAAGCACGTTTACCTGTGATTGGTGGCCGCGTTGAATCGCGGGGCCGAGCGCGGCAAGCAGTCGATCGTGCTTGTACCCTGCGCCGTAGCCGTTCCGAGAACCGGCCTGCTTAAGGGCATGGAAGTTCAGTAGCGAACCTGCCCGACGATCAGCTTGTACCATGCCGAGGCGCTGCGCGGCCTTCCTGAAGAGGTTGAGCGCCCGGCGACCACGAGCATGCTGCGCCTCACTCAGAAGCCAATCAGCTTGATCGTCACCCACGAAGAAGTCGACCAAGCGTCGCTCGACGCCTTCTGCACGGTCAGTTAGGCCGAACTGATTCAAGGCTATGGTCACGACACGCCTCCGCAAAGAGGCGGACGGCAATCGAGCCTGCTATCGCACTTTCTTACTTGCGTCTGCGCGCGATCTTGGCTATTCATCTTCTCACCTAGCGGACTTGCAATTGATTCCTGAAGGCCCCGGCGTTGGCGCGCTGGGGCCTTTGCTTTGAATTACGCCGCCGAAGCCCGCGGGATGCCTTCGAGATATTTCCGCCAATCGTCGGCTAAGATCACGGTCGACCGACCGACCTTCCTGGCGACGAGACGGCCTGCCGCGATATCGGCAAACAACTTCGTCCTGCCGAAAGGACCGTTGGGTTTGGCAATATCTCGGATGCGAAGGGCAATCATTAGAGCCTCGTGCGTTCGGTTTTGACCGGATTAGTTCACACGATCCGAGTTATTTACGTCAACTGGCCGAGAATCATTTTTTGATCGAAGTAATAAAAAACCCGAACGATCCGCTCGCTCGGGTTTTCTTCGGCAGACCGATCACCGTGCGCTGAAACTGCCGTCTGCTATTTTCGGCGCCGGCGAGAACGCGAACGCCGCGATCGGCCTGCCAGTGCGCGCAGGGCTTTCACCGCAAGAGCAGCATCGGTTGGAGGAAAATGCAGCCCGTCTTCGTCCGATCCGAAGCGAGCGCGTTCGATGTAATTGATGAGAGCGACGACGTGTTGAGCTTCGGTCATAGGGTCTCCTTCGCCGCGGATGTGCGCGGTCGTGAAACTCCGGCATGTCGCTCGGAATATTGAAAATGCTGTCTTGGGTCAGTGACGGCGCGCTTCAGAACGCGCCCGCTCGAACATTACGCGGCGCGCTTTTCTTTCGCAGCTAGCCACGCCAAGATCGAAGATCGACGTGCATAGATTTTACCGCCGATCTTGAAAGAAGGAAAATCGTGCTGCTCGATGATGTGGTAGATCTTGCGCCTTGCCTTAGTGTCTTCAGAGCCGAAAAGAAACTTTGCAATCGGGCCAGCGCCCTCGATCATGTCTTCGGCTAACGACCGCGCCTGAGAATCTTGCATGTCACCCTCTCAACGTTTCGCCAACTTGCCACAAGGTTACGCTTGAGAAGCGGACGATGACCCGTAGATCACCGCTACTCGGTGGGTCATGAGCTTGCCCCGCGGCTGGCCGGTATTCGACCTCTGGACCTGTCTCCCCAATCTGTCCGGAAATTTTTGCTTCTAGAATCGGTCGATGCATCTCAACATCCCAATATATTTCGCCTGCCCGCCTAAAATCTCCATCCCGAAAGGCCTCAATTATTCCAGCTAATGCATCGGAGAAAGTGTGATGCGCAGAGAGTTTTGGTAGTGGCACCCCTGATCGAGGGCCTATTGCTACAAGGTTCCCAAAATTTTTCACGGTCTCGACGCTTCCACGAACCTGCTCGGAGCTAGCCACGGCAATCAAAAGATTTGCTGCGTCTATCGCTGTCATCTTCGCAGCCGACTTTCCGCGCCCTCCTTTAGATCTCATGCCAGCGGCGACGAGGTTGCGGTCGTGCGTGACGACCGTCGCCACGTCGACGCCGAGAGCGTCGGCCACGGCCTCGATCAGTTGCATCGGGCTCGCCATCGTCCAAAAAGCTCCGTCCGCTCCGCCCATTCTGAATAAATCCGAATGGGGTTGCGAGTCAACTCCCATTCGGACATATTCCGAATGCGCTCTGTGGCGCATATCGGAGAAGCAAGCATGGCGAGTGTCAGAAAACGAGCGTGGACGACCACAAAGGGGGAGAGGCGCTCGGCATGGGCCGTCGACTTCGCGGACGCGGCGGGCGCACGTCAGCGGCGGCAGTTCGATACGAAGCGGGAGGCTGACGCTTTCCGCGTCGACGCCGAAGGACAGATTCGGGCCGGCACGTTCAGGTCCGAGGCCGACAGGGTTACGATCGGGGCGGTCGTCGATCAGTATCTAGCCGAATGCCGCGGCCGAATGGAGCGCGGCGAGAAGATGACACGGCATCACTTCGAGACGGTCGAAGGCCTGATCCGCAACCACGTCCTAAACGCCGAGTACGGCGTCGGCGGCATGAAGCTCGCCCATCTCACCGCGTCCAAGGTGCGGGCCTTCCGTGACCGTTTGCGGGGGGGCGGTGTTTCCGTGCCCCTGACCCGGAAAGTGCTCGGCGCGCTCTCGCGTGTCCTGGGGCATGCCGTGGCGAACGATCTGATCGCGATTAACGCCGCGCAGCGAGTCGAAGTGATCGCCCGGCGCGATCAGGGGTCGACGAAAGTCGTTCCGCCTTCGAAAGACGACCTGCAACGCTTGCTCGCCCTGGCGGACGACGATTTTCGGACCGTCATCCTCTTCGCTGCGGCGAGCGGTTTGCGGGCCGGGGAGTTATGGGCGCTCCGCTGGCGCCATATCGACTTCACCGCGAGCGAGATCGTCGTCGAGACAAGGGTCGATCGCTTCAAGACGGAAGGCACGACGAAGAGTGACGCGGGCGTTCGAAAAGTCCCGCTCGGGGCAGTGATCGCTCCGGTCCTCAAAGAGTGGCGGCTGAGGTCTCGCTTCTCAAAGGCCGCCGACCTCGTGTTTCCCAACCGACGCGGCGGGTACGTCAACCACGACAATCGGATGCATCGGTCATTTCGCCCGCTGTGCCTCGCGGCCGGCGTCTCGTCGCTCCGGTGGCATTCACTGCGGCACTTCGCGATTTCAACCTGGATCGAAGCCGGTCTCTCGCCGAAGGCCGTTCAGACTTTCGCGGGACACGCCTCCCTCGAAATGACGATGGACCGCTACGGGCACCTGTTTCCGAGCGACACCCACAAAAATGCCTTTGACGCCATCGCGGCGAGCCTGCTAAATCCCGCTGGCACACAAACGGCACATGGCGGTGCCGAGAGCGCTGCTCTCGCTCGCTAAGTTGTTGTCGTCGTTCGTGTTCGCGGGCGTAGTTCAGTGGTAGAACGTCAGCTTCCCAAGCTGAATGTCGTCGGTTCGATCCCGATCGCCCGCTCCACCCAACACCTTGGTAGAACACGCTTTCCGACGTTCTGCCGCTGATCTCGCGTCCCCCATCGCGTCCCCTATGCCTGTTCGGCGCCCGTTCCGGCCTTCCGGTAGGCGGCCTGCAGCGTCGCGACCGCGTGGGATTTCCCGACCGCGCCGCGCGAGTAGTGCAGCGTCCTGGCGAGCTGCGCGTGCGCGGCCGACGAGCGGATCGCGTCGAGGTCGGCGCCCGCGTCCTCGGCCTCGGTGATGGCGCCGGCCCGGGCGTCCATGTTCCACACCGCGTCCGGGACGCCCGCGGCGCGCGCCACGATCCGCCACTCCTGCCCGTAGGCCGATTCGGCGTAGGGGCCGCCCGCGGTCTCATCGACGATCAGGGGCCCGATCCGCCGCGCCGCCGGCACCTTCGCGAGCAACGCGGTCACGAGGGCCGAGAGCTTCAGGTCGTGCGCGGCGAACGCGCCCGTTTTCGTCGTGGCCTTGCGCAGCACGAGGTCGGAGGCGAGGTCGGCTCAGGTGAGACCACTCTTCCAGCGCCGGCCGTTGAGGACGATGCCGGTGGCCGGCTCAGTCTCGGGGATCGGCTCCCATTCGCCGATCACGTCCTTTTGACGCGGCTCCGCCTCGAACTGGATGGCGGTGCCAAGCGCGAGGGACAGGCGGTCCAGCTCCAAGGCATTGGCGACGAATGCCTCGACGTGGACGAGTTCCATCGCGACCCGGCGCCGCGCCGGTTGCCTGAAGCGGGCGCGCGCCAGGATCTTGTAGAGCCGCGCGCACTCGGGCAGCTCGGCCATGATCCCGAACGCGAACAGCTCGTGTAGCTTCGGGGGATGGGGGCGGGCCACTGAACGCACGCGGAACAGGTAACTCAGACTCAGTGTCGGCGGATGACCCTCCACCTATTCGGCGGCCCCCGGGCGAGAGCTGATGCGTACCGAGGGGGCGGGCGGCCTCAAACAGGTAGGGCCCGTGCGCAGAGGTCGCCGAGGACGGCATCTGCGCGTTCAAGGATTACCCACGTGTCAGCCGGAGATGTCAGTCCTCCATCTTTTCGGCAAAGTCAGTGAACGCCTCGCCCAACTGACGCTGGCTATACCGGAATAAGTCCTCCGTTTTTATCTAAGATATCGCCGGCAGCCTTCAAGGATAGAGGTTGTCCTTTCGCCTCCGCAACGAGGTTCTGCTGAGCGGCATCGATAAATTGATTTAAGCCAAAAATGCCTATGAGCCGCCAGACTATTCGATCGCCATCTTGGATCTGAAACGTTGTACTAGCTTTGCTCACGGGCACTATTGTCCTGTCGCCGCTTTTCTGTTTACCGGCGGAGTCGAAAATGTAATACTGCCAAGCCAACAGACCAGGTATGTTTCCAGAATTGCTGATCCGATTAGATTGACTAAAAACGTCGTCTGTGTAGCTGTAGATTCCAACCGGCCTATTCGGGCCAAATGGCGAATTGTTTTGTCTGGACTTCGGACTAGATTGCCCATCATACTCAACTGTCAAACTAGAGACAAAACCCTTATCCAATCTGAAGCTTAATACTCCGCCGTTAGGAGATCGTATTCCATTGGCACGGTTTAGAACATCTAATACCGTTGTTACTCCTGAGCTGTCTACATCAATGCTGTAGTAGAAGCCAGTGATATCTAATTTGATAGGCATGGTGCTCCTCACTCGTTTGCCGATTGTTGAAAGCGATGGTTGATCAAAATCATTACCTTGTCATCGATCAATTCGATACAAAATTGATTTGGTCAACTCGGGCAGAAGTAGTTTGAATTTTGTATTCGTATGAATTTCATGGCAATCTCTAAGCATAAATTAGTAACAGTGTGATATTTATTGGCAAAATCGCAAATATCGATAGTAATGTTGCGGAAAAGAATTGACACGTAATTATACGATAAGTAATGACAAGCTTCAAGGTTATTTTATATTCTGAAAATCCATAATTCTACGATGAGTGTTTCTTGTTTATCGCGATATCACTATGCGCAAGTACATCTGACGCCCGAAACAACTATGAGACGCGCGATCCGACGCATTCCGCTGCCCGTCCGCTCGTCTAAAAAAATTGGGTGCGGCAGCTCGACGCGGTTGAGGCTTAAACTTCAGATTTTCAAGATGTCGGCATTTCCATACGGGATCCTGCTTCTGAGGCGAGACAGGCGTAGAACTACCGCGGCCCGGCCCATGTACGTTGACCTCAAGATCGGAAAGGACCCGAGGGACGAAAGCGAACAAGGACCTGCCAGGGCTTCCCAAGCTGAATGTCGTCGGTTCGATCCCGATCGCCCGCTCCACCTGACGCCCCGCCGGCACGCGCTCCGACCTTCCGCCGCCGATCTCGCGTCCGCTCGAAGCGGGCGCGTCGGTGCGTTCGACGCCGAGATGTCGCGACCGGCCTCCCGGACCGGGTCACGATCCAGCGATCACCCGCGCCATCCCCGTCCGGACCGGTGCAGGTCCGGTGCGTCACCCCGTACACAGGGGCGGCGCGCGCCGTCTCCGGCGCGTATGGTGCGCTTCGGGAACCTGAAGCGCGATGGGGGCCCGAGGCTCTCACGCGCCCGACGGGACGGGGGACGACATGCTCGGCAACGCAAGGGGCTTCGGCGCAAGGGGCTTCGACTTCGGTCTCGGCGAGACGGCGGACGCGATCCGCGAGACGGTCCGCGCCTTCGCGCAGAGCGAGATCGCCCACCGGGCCGAGGAGATCGACCGGACGAACCGGTTCCCGCGCGATCTCTGGCCGCGGATGGGCGCGCTCGGGCTGCACGGCATCACCGTCGAGGAGGCGTTCGGCGGCACCGGGCTCGGCTACCTCGAGCACGTGATCGCGGTCGAGGAGGTGTCGCGCGCCTCCGCCTCGGTCGGCCTCTCCTACGGGGCGCACTCGAACCTCTGCGTCAACCAGTTGCGCCGCAACGGGTCGGAGGACCAGAAGCGCAGGTATCTGCCGAAGCTCATCTCCGGCGAGCACGTCGGCGCGCTCGCCATGTCCGAGCCGGGGGCCGGCTCGGACGTGGTCTCGATGAAGACGCGCGCCGACCGGCGCGGCGACCGCTACGTGCTCAACGGCAGCAAGATGTGGATCACCAACGGGCCGGAAGCCGAGACGCTGGTGGTCTACGCCAAGACCGACCCCGCCGCCGGCCCGCGCGGCATCACCGCCTTCATCGTCGAGAAGGGCATGGCGGGGTTCCGCACGGCGCAGAAGCTCGACAAGCTCGGCATGCGCGGGTCGGACACCTGCGAACTCGTGTTCGAGGCGTGCGAGGTGCCGGAGGAGAACGTGCTGGGCGCGGCCGGGCGCGGCGTGAACGTCCTGATGTCGGGGCTCGACTACGAGCGCGCCGTGCTGGCGGCCGGGCCGCTGGGGATCATGCAGGCCTGCCTCGACGTGGTCCTGCCCTACGTGCACGACCGCGAGCAGTTCGGCCGGCCGATCGGCGAGTTCCAGCTCGTCCAGGGCAAGGTCGCCGACATGTACGTGACCCTGAACGCCTGCAGGGCCTACGTCTACGCCGTGGCCAAGGCCTGCGACCGCGGCGAGACGACCCGCGAGGACGCGGCCGGCGCCATCCTGATCGCCGCCGAGAAGGCGACGCAGTGCGCGCTCGACGCCATCCAGTTGCTCGGCGGCAACGGCTACATCAACGAGTACCCGACCGGCCGCCTGCTCCGCGACGCCAAGCTCTACGAGATCGGGGCCGGGACCAGTGAGATCCGCCGCATGCTGATCGGCCGCGAGCTGTTCGCGAAGACGGCCTGAGAGCCGGACCCGGACGGGACAGGGAGAACGCCGTGCCGATCATCCCCTCGTCGCCCGACCTCGGGTCGGAGGCCGCCCGGGCGAACGCCGCCGCCTGGGCGGCCTTGCGCGAGGAATTGCGGGCGCGCCGCGCGGAGGCCGCGGCCGGCGGCCCGGACCGGGCGCGCGAGCGCCACCTCGCCCGCGGCAAGCTCCTGCCGCGCGACCGCGTCACCCGCCTGCTCGACCCGGGGGCGCCGTTCCTGGAGATCGGCGCGCTCGCCGCCTACGGCCTGTACGGCGGCGAGATCCACGCAGCGGGGGTCATCGCGGGCATCGGCCGCGTGGCGGGCCGCGAGGTCATGATCGTGTGCAACGACGCGACCATCAAGGGCGGCACCTACTACCCGCTGACCGTGAAGAAGCACCTGCGCGCGCAGGAGATCGCCCGCGAGAACCGCCTGCCCTGCCTCTACCTCGTCGATTCCGGCGGCGCGAACCTGCCGAACCAGCAGGACGTCTTCCCCGATCGCGACCATTTCGGGCGCATCTTCTACAATCAGGCTCAGCTCTCGGCCGCCGGCATCCCGCAGATCGCCTGCGTGATGGGGTCGTGCACGGCCGGCGGCGCCTACGTGCCGGCGATGTCGGACGAGAGCGTCATCGTGCGGCGGCAGGGCACGATCTTCCTCGGCGGACCCCCGCTGGTGAAGGCCGCGACCGGCGAGGTCGTCAGCGCCGAGGATCTGGGGGGCGCCGACGTGCACGCGCGCCTGTCCGGGGTCGTCGACCACTACGCCACCGACGACGTCCACGCGCTGTCCATCCTGCGCCGCATCGTCGGGACCCTAAACACGGTCAAGCGCCCGGACATCGACATCGCCGCACCGGTCGAGCCCCGCTATCCGGTCGCGGACCTCGACGGCCTCGTGCCGGTCGATCTCAAGAAGAGCTACGACATCCGCGAGGTGATCGCCCGCCTCGTCGACGGGTCGGAGTTCGACGAGTTCAAGCGCCTCTACGGCACGACCCTTGTCACCGGCTTCGCGCGCCTGCACGGGATCCCGGTCGGCATCCTGGCCAACAACGGCATCCTGTACTCGGAGAGCGCGCTGAAGGGGGCGCACTTCGTCGAGCTGTGCTGCCAGCGGCGCGTGCCGCTGCTGTTCCTCCAAAACATCACCGGCTTCATGATCGGCCGGGACTACGAGGCCGGCGGCATCGCCCGGAACGGCGCCAAGCTGGTGACCGCGGTCGCGACCGCCGCCGTGCCGAAGATCACGGTCCTGGTCGGCGGGTCCTACGGGGCCGGGAATTACGGCATGTGCGGGCGCGCCTACGGTCCGCGCTTCCTGTTCACATGGCCGAACGCGCGCATCTCGGTGATGGGCGCCGAGCAGGCGGCCTCCGTGCTGGCCACCGTCCGGCGGGACAACGTCGAGGCCGGCGGCGGCGCCTGGAGCGCGGAGGAGGAGGCGGCGTTCAAGGCGCCGATCCGGGAGCAGTTCGAGGCCGAGGGCTCCCCCTACCACGCCACCGCCCGGCTGTGGGACGACGGCATCATCCTGCCCTGCGAGACGCGCCGGGTGCTGGCGCTCGCCTTCTCGGCGGCGCTCAATGCGCCGATCCCGGAAACCCGCTTCGGCCTGTTCCGGATGTGAGGACGCCGTGACGACCCGACCCTTCGCCGCCGTCCTCGTCGCCAACCGCGGCGAGATCGCCTGCCGCATCGTCCGCACCGCCCGGGCGCGCGGCATGCGCACCATCGCGGTCTACTCCGAGGCCGACCGCGACGCGCTCCACGTCCGCCTCGCGGACGAGGCGCACCCGATCGGCCCGGCGCCCGCCGCCGAGAGCTACCTCGTGGCGGAGCGGATCCTGGCGGCCGCCCGGGCGAGCGGCGCGGACTGCATCCATCCCGGCTACGGCTTCCTGTCCGAGCGGCCGGACTTCGCCGAGGCCTGCGCGGCGGCCGGCCTCGTGTTCGTAGGCCCGCCGGCCTTGGCGATCCGCGCGATGGGGCTGAAGGACGCCGCCAAGCGGCTGGTGGAGGGCGCCGGTGTGCCGGTCGTGCCCGGCTATCACGGCGACCGGCAGGAGCCGGACTTCCTGCGCGAGCGGGCCGGGGAGATCGGCTACCCGGTGCTCATCAAGGCGGTCGCGGGCGGCGGCGGCAAGGGCATGCGCCGGGTCGACGCCCCCGCCGACTTCGCGGCCGCCCTGGAGAGCGCCCGGCGCGAGGCGCAGGGCGCGTTCGGCGATCCGCGCGTGCTCGTCGAGAAGTACGTGCTGGCCCCCCGCCACGTCGAGATCCAGGTCTTCGCGGACCGGCACGGCAACGCGGTGTCGCTGTTCGAGCGCGACTGCTCGCTCCAGCGCCGCCACCAGAAGGTGATCGAGGAGGCGCCCGCGCCCGGCATGCCGCCGGAGATGCGCGCCCGCATGGGCCGGGCCGCGACGGACGCCGCGAAGGCGGTCGGCTACGTCGGGGCCGGCACGGTCGAGTTCATCGCCGACGGGCGCGACGGGCTGCGGCCCGACCGGTTCTACTTCATGGAGATGAATACGCGGCTCCAGGTCGAGCACCCGGTCACCGAGGCGATCACCGGGCTCGACCTCGTGGATCTCCAGTTCCGGGTGGCCTCGGGCGAGCCGCTGCCGTTCGGCGAGGGCGACCTCGCGATCGACGGCCACGCCGTCGAGGCGCGCCTCTACGCCGAGGACCCGGCCAACGGCTTCCTGCCCTCCACGGGCCGATTGTGGGCCTTCCGGCCGCCGTCCGGCGACGGCGTGCGGGTCGATACCGGCGTGCGTGAGGGCGACGCGGTCACGCCGTTCTACGATCCGATGATCGCCAAGGTGATCGCGCACGGTGCGACCCGCGACGAGGCGCTCGACCGGCTCTCGGCCGCCCTCGGCGACACGCTGGTCGCGGGGCCGAGGACCAACACGGCCTTCCTGCGCGCCCTGTGCGACGCGCCGGGCTTCCGCGCGGGGGCGTTCGACACGGGCTTCATCGAGCGGACGTTCGGACCCGCGCCGAAGCCGGATCGCGATGCGGGCGCGCTCGCTGCGGCCGTCCTGCGCCTCACCGGGCTCGACGCGGGCCCGAGCGACGCCTCGCCCTGGGCCGCGGGCGACGCGTTTCAGCTCGGGGACGCGCGCACGCAGATCGTCCCCGTCACCGTGGACGGTGTGCGGGAGGCGGTGCGCCTGTCCTGGGATGCGGAGGGCCGCCCCGCCGTGGACGGGCTCGCGGCGCCCGCGGGCGTCACCCTGGTGGCCGCGCCGGACGGGGTGTTCGCCCTGGCCGGCGGCGGGCAGACGCACGTCGCCCTGTTCGACCCGTTCGACGTCGATCTCGAACACCTGGACGGTGGCGACGTCGTCAAGGCGCCGATGCACGGCAAGGTCGTCGCCCTGTTCGCGGGCCCCGGTGACCGGGTCGCCAAGGGCCAGCGGCTGGCGATCGTCGAGGCGATGAAGATGGAGCACCAGCTCCTCGCGCCCGCGGACGGGACCGTCGGCGCGGTGCTGGTCGAGGCGGGCGCCCAGGTTGCGGAAGGTGCCAAGCTCATCACCCTCGTCACGGAGGCCGCCGATGCCTGATCTCCCGCCCCGGTCGACCCACCCGCGCGGCGGCCTTTGGTTCGAGGACTTCGCGGTCGGGACGCTGATGCGTCATCGGCTCACCCGGACGGTGACGCAGATGGACAACATGCTGTTCTCCAACATGACGCTGAACCCGCAGCCGCTCCACATCGACGCGCATTTCTGCGCGACGCAGACCGAGTGGGGCCGCCCGATCGTCAACTCGCTGTTCACGCTGGGCCTGATGATCGGCATCTCGGTCAACGACACCACGGTCGGCACCACGATCGCCAATCTCGGCATGACCGACGTGCGCTTCCCCGCGCCGGTCTTCGAGGGCGACACGATCGCCTGCACCACGGAGATCGCCGCCGCGCGGCCCTCGAAGTCGCGGCCGGACGCCGGCGTCGTCGAGTTCCTGCACCGCGCCTACAACCAGAGCGACGTGCTCGTCGCGGAGTGCCGGCGCCAGGCGTTCATGCGTCGCCGCCCGGCCGGGGACGCCTGACATGCGCTCGCTGCTGTTCGTCCCCGGGGACAGCCGGTCGAAGCTCGACAAGGCGCTGGGCAGCGGCGCCGACGCGCTGATCGTCGACCTGGAGGACTCGGTCTCGTCGGGTTCGAAGGAGGCGGCGCGCTCGATCTCGGCGGCCTTCCTCGCCGAGGCGGCGATGCGGGATGTCCGGCCGCTCCTGTTCGTGCGCGTGAACGATCTCGCGACCGGCCTGACCGACGAGGACCTTGAGGCGGTGATGCGGTCGGCGCCGGACGGGATCGTGCTGCCGAAGGCGGTCGGCGGCCGGGACATCCGGGATCTCGCGGGCAGGCTCGACCGGGCCGAGGCGCGGAACGGCATCGCGCCCGGGCGGACCCGCATCCTGCCGATCGCGACCGAGACGGCGCGCGGCGTGCTGGCGATCGGCACCATCCCCGACGCGAGCCCGCGCCTGTGCGGCGTGACCTGGGGCGGCGAGGACCTGTCGGCCGACATCGGTGCGGAGGCCAACCGCGACGGGGCGGGGCGCTACACCGACCCCTACCGCCACGCGCGGCTGATGACGCTCCTGACCGCCGCGGCCGCCGAGGTCGACGCGGTCGATGCCGTGTTCACGGCCTTCCGCGACGCCGACGGCCTCGCCGGCGAGTGCCGCGCGGCGCGCCGGGACGGGTTCGTGGCCAAGATGGCGATCCATCCGGGCCAGGTCCCGGTCATCAACGCGGCGTTCGGCGCGAGCCCCGAGGCGTTGCAGGAGGCGCGCGAGATCGTGGCCCTGTTCGCGGCAGACCCGCAGGCGGGCGTCCTCGGCCTGAACGGCCGGATGATCGACCGGCCCCACCTGCGGCGGGCCCAGCGCCTGCTCGCCCGGAACGCGACGGCGCGATCCTAGAGCGCGCGCCGCCGAAGTGGATGCCGGTTCGGCGAAAGAGAGCGCGTCGAAACAAGGAGTTAGAGGCGTTCTCGATCGCAGCGCCACGGTACACGACAGTTCGGCGTTAGGGTCGGCCGATCCCACCAACCCCCCTCATCCTGAGGCGCCGGAGCGCAGCGGAGGCCTCGAAGGAGCCCTCCAGCCGGCCGCGCGATCCCTGGAGGTCTCCTTCGAGGCCCGCTCTCGCGGGCACCTCAGGATGAGGTCGAATGTTGGAAACGCCCCTCGGCTCGCCGCGTCGTGGACCGTGTCGCAGCGCGGTCGGGAACGGCTCTAACGGGCCGTCGTGAAGAACGTCGCGTAGCCGTCCCCCAGGACCCGGTCGAGGTGCGCCCGGTAGCGCGCGTGGTGCGGCTCGTCGGCGGCGACGCGTCCGTAGGCGGTCGCGGCGGCCGCACGCTCCGGGATCAGCGCGAGCGGCGCCGCGGCCGGCGTGAGCTGCGTGCCGCGTCCCGCGTGCAGGGTGGTCAGGACGCCGTACATCTCACCCTGGATGTTCGGGCGGCACAGGATGGCGAGGCGGTGCTGCCCGTGCCAGTTGGTCACGAGGTAGATCATGCCCGACTGGTTCGGCACCGCGACGCTGCCGGACTGGGCGAACGGCGCGTCGACCCGTTCCGCCTCGCGGAACACGAGGCGCTCGCTGTCCGGGTCCCAGGCGATCTCGGTGCGGTAGGCGAAGATCGCGTCCGCGGCCCCGAACGACGGGCGCAGGGTGAGGTAGCGGCCCTCCAGCCAGGACACGCCCTCCCGCGAGTACGAGCCCAGCGCGTCGGGCGCGTGGCGCGGCGGCTCCGGGACCGGATCGACGCGGCCGGCGTCCTGGCGCAGGGACTGGCCCAGCGCCTCCTCCAGCCGGATCGTGGTCGCCAGCGTGAACGGCCGGCGCCCGGCGAGCGCCTTCTCCAGGGTCGAGATGCTGATCCGGGCCTCGTCGGCCAGCGCCTGCCGGGAGATGCGCCGCCGAGCCAGCGCCTCGCGCACGGTCCGGGCGATGGCGCGGCTCTGCGCCTCCGACAGCTCGATCTCGTTCACCGCGCGGCTCGTCCAGGGCTCGATCCGCACAGATCCGCACGAAACCGCACAGGTGCGCAAGGGCGGCCGTGCGAAGGCTGTCCAGAACCGTCAGAGCATCTCCGCCTCGACCACGAGCCGCAGCGGCCCGGCGCGCAGCGCCGTCAGCGGCCAGCAGGTGACGAGGGCGAGGTGCCGGCCGGGCGCTCCGGGATCGATCCCGGACGCGTCCCAGCGCGCCACCCGCGCGCCGGTGACGCGGAAGCGCACCGTGCGGCCGTCGCGGCGCGCGACTTCGACGCGGTCGCCCGGCTTGACGCGCCCGAGCAGCGCGAACTGGGTGTCCCGGTGCGCGGCGATGATTGCGGTGCCGGGCTCGCCCGCCTCGGGCGTGCCGTCGAGATGGCCGGGGCCGAACGCCAGGGCCTGCCCGCTGCCGCCGCGCAGCACCACGAAGGTCTGGCCGGCGACGGTGAGCCGCGCGACCGCCTCCGTGTCGGCCCAGGGCCAGGGCCGGGCCGGACGGCCGTCGGCCAGGGCGCGGGCGAAGGCCCGCTCCAGCAGCGCCTGCGCTGCAACGGCCTTGGCCGGGATCCAGGCGGCGTGCGCCGCCAGCCCGAGCCCCCCCGCGGCGAGGAGGCCCGCCAGGAGCCTCCTCGCGCCGATCCGGCGCGCGCGGCTCACCGCGCGTCCCCGAAGCGCCGGCCGCCGTGCCGGTGCAGGCAGAGGCCCAGGAGCGCGAGCAGCAGGCCGAGACCGAGTTGCAGCAGGTATCCCGCGCCGGTCGCCGGCAGGGCCACCTCCGCGCCGGTCGCGCTGATCGGCACGGCGCGGGCCTCGGTCTCGCGGTCGGGGTCCGGCGCGGCGCGGCGGTGGTCCGTGCCGAACACCTTGGCGAAGTCCCAGCCCGCCGGCAGGTTCAGGGGCAGGTCGGCGGCCACCAGCGGCGTACCCGCTGCCCGGCGCGGGGTGGCGTCGACCGCCACGAGGCTGGTCAGGCGCGTGGTCAGGCCGTGCTCCAGCGCGAGGGCGAGGATCGCGGCGTCGGCCGCCTCGGGGCTCAGGCGGCGGGTGATGCGCGCCGTCTCGGTCTCCCCGACCCGGGCGCGCGCCCACGCCTTCGAGATTCCGGAGCCCGCGGCGGCCTCGGCCAGGGGCAGCGTGCGGGTCCACGCCCGGCCGCCGACCCGGCCCGAGACCGTTACGGTCCCCTCCAGGTCGGGGAGCCGGGCGGCGAACACCAGCGGCTCGCCGCGGTAGAGGTCGGGCAGCGCCCCGGGCGTGACCTCGGCGCCGGGCACCGAGAAGGTCGCGGTGAGGTCGGTCACCGCCGGGGCTTCGAGCTTCGCGTAGAGGGCGCGGGTCCGCTCGCCGACCTGGGCGAGGTCGCGGATCTCCGTGAAGCTGCCGCGGCCGATCTCGGCGGCGTGGCGCATCAGGTGGCCGTTGGGTGCCGAGCCGATGCCGACCATGAACAGGCGCGAGCGCCCGAGCCCGGCATGGATCGCCGCGAAGATCCGCTCCTCGTCGCCGACCGCGCCGTCGGTGAGGAACACGACCTGCCGCACCCGCCCGTCCTCGGGTCGCGAGTCGGCCAGCGCCGCCTTGAGGGGCGCCAGTATCTCGGTGCCGCCCCGCGCCTCCAGGGCGGCGACGAAGTCCGCGGCGGCGGCGAGCGCCTCCGGCGTCGCAGCGACCGGCCCGGAGTGGAGCGCGTCCCAGGTGTCGTCGAAGCGGATCACGTTGAAGCGGTCGCGCGGGGTCAGGCGGGCGAGGCCCGCGAGCAGCCCGGCCTTGGCCTGCCGCAGCGACGGACCGGCCATCGAGCCGGAATTGTCGATCACGAAGGTGACGTCGCGCGCCGGCCTCTCAGCGGCTTCAGTCGCGATCTCGGGCGGGTTCAGCGCGGCGAGCAGATAGGTCTGGCCCGCGACCGATTCGCGGAACAGGCCGAGGCCGGGCACCGGGCTCGAAGCGGCCTCCCAGGTCAGCTCGAAGTCGCGGTCGGCCGGGACCACGCCCTCGGCGAGGGTGACCCGGCGCGCTTCCGGGCCGGTCTCCTCCACGCGGATCGCGTGGGTGGCGCTGCGCACGGCGCCGAGCGCGAACCCCGCCTGGAGCCGCACGGTGACGCCGACCGGGTTGACCGGCGACGCCGAGGCCGGATCGAGCACCGGCGGGCTGATCCGGGCGCGGTCCGGCAACAGATCGCGCCCGGACTCGGCCGCGCCGTCCAGCGCGACCGTGTCCGCCGCGGCCGCGGCCGAGTTGTAGCGCGGCGCGACCACCAGCGGCAGGCGCAGGGTCCGCGTGCCCCCGGAGACGGGGATCGTCTGCTGGTAGGTGATCCGGACCAGCACCGTCTCGCCGGGGGCGATGTTGGCCACCGCGTTGGTGAAGACGTTGGGCCGCTGCTGCTCGGTCAGGGCGGCGGACTGCCCGGCCGCCCTCGCGGCCGCGTAGACGCGCTTGGCCTCGGCGCGCTCGCGGATGTCGGCCACGATCACCCGCCCACCGACGACGAGCGTCATCCCGTCGACGGCCGCGTCCTCCGGCAGGGGATAGACGTAGGTGCCCTCGACCCAGTCCGCGGTGGTGTTGCGGAACGCCTGGGTGACGACGGCGCGGGCGGTGGGCCCGCTGACCTCGACGGCGACGTCGGTGGCCAGCCGGACGGCCTCGACCGGGCCGGCACCGGCCGGTCCGCGCAGGATCAGGCCGCCCCGCTCGGTCCCCGGCGTCGCACGCGCCGAGGCGAGCATGACGAGGAGCGCCAGCAGGGCGAGGAACAGCGGCGACAGCGCCGCCGGGCGCGGCGGCTCGACCGCGGATCGGGATGGGAAGCGGAGCATCGGGGAACCTCCTGCGCCGGCGGTTGGTGGCCGGCTCGATGCACAGGCTCCGCCGCCGGCCGAGGCGCCGCCACGGGAAGCTTCGCCCTTTTCCGGGCCGGGGCCGCACCGCCCGGACGCGCCGCGGCGGATCGGTGCGCGGGCGGTGCGGCCCTGTGCGCTCCACGGCGGAGCGTGACCGTTCCGCGCTCCTTGACATATGCGCAAAGTGCGTCTTAGTTATGCTCACAATGAGCAGAAGGCGAGCGATGAGCGAGTCCGAGTTCCTGGCCGGCTACGATCCCGCCGCCTACGAGCGGCCGGCCCTGGCGGTGGATCTCGTCCTCCTGGGCCTGCGGAGCGGCCGCCTGACCGTCCTGCTGACCCGGCGGAGCGACCCTCCGCAGGCCGGCCGGTGGGCGCTGCCAGGGGGCTTCGTGGGGATCGCCGAGACCCTCGACGCGGCGGCGGAGCGCGTCCTGCGCGACAAGGCGCGGATCGCCCGGGCCCGGCTCGAGCAGCTCTACACCTTCGGTGCCGTGGGGCGCGATCCCCGCATGCGGATCGTGTCGGTGGCCTACCTCGCGCTCCTGCCGGAGCGGGATCTCGCCGGGCTCGGCGCGGGCAGCGACCTGACGGCGGCGTCCGTCGCGGTGCCGTGGGCCGGCGAGGCGGGCGGCCCGGTCTCGGCGGTGACGGAGCGCGGCGAGGCGCTCGCCCTCGCCTTCGACCACGCCGACATCCTCGCGCTCGCCGTGCTGCGGCTGCGGGGCAAGCTCGACTACTCGGACGTCGCCTTCGCGCTCCTGCCGGAGCACTTCACCCTCCGGCAGCTCCAGGACGTGCACGAGGCGATCCTCGGCGCGCCCCTCAACAAGTCGGCCTTCCGCCGCCGCACGCTCGACCGCGGCCGGATCGCGCCCACCGGCGCCCGCGAGGCCGGCACGGCCTTCCGCCCGGCCGAGCTCTACCGGTTCGACAGATCACGTTAGTCCTGAGGAGGACATCATGGCAACCGTCCGCAACATCGGTGTGATCGCCCAGCTCCGGAGCGAGGCGAGCAGCCACATCATCCGCTTCCGCAACGGCCGCATCCGCCAGAGCGGGCGGGGCCTCGTGTTCTGGTTCCGGCCGGAGACCGCGAGCATCAGCGAGGTGCCGGTGGACGATCGCGAGATGACGCTATTCGTCCGCGGGCGCAGCCGGGACTTCCAGACCGTCGTGGTCCAGGGGACGATCGGCTGGCACGTCGTCGATCCCGAGCTGCTGGCGAGCCGGGTCGATTTCTCCATCGACCTCGCCACCGGGCGCCTTCAGGGCGAGCCGATCGAGCGGATCGAGGCGCGGCTGAGCGGCATCGCCGGGCAGGCGGCCCTCCAGTATCTCGGGGCGAGCCCGATCGGCGCGCTCCTCGACGCGGGCCCGGAACCGCTGCGCGGCGTCCTCGAATCGGTCCTCGCCGCCGCCCCGGCGCTCGCCGAGATCGGCGTCGCGGCGGTGTCGGTGCGCCTCACCAACCTCGCGCCGGCCAGCGAGCTGGAGCGCGCCCTCCAGACGCCGACCTTCGAGGCCCTGCAACAGAAGGCCGACGAGGCGACCTTCGCCCGGCGCGCGCTCGCGGTCGAGAAGGAGCGCGCCATCGCCGAGAACGAGCTCGCCACGCGGACCGAGCTGGCCCGGCGCGAGACGGAGCTGATCGCCCAGGAGGCGGAGAACGCCCGCGAGCGCGCCGCCGGCCTCGCGGAGGCGCAGCGCCTGGAGGCGGCGGCGGAGGCCGAGCGCATCCGCCTCATCGAGGGCGCCCGCGCCGAGGCCGAGCAGCGGCGCGCCGCGGTCTACCGCGACATGCCGCCCGCCGTCCTGCTGGGACTCGCCGCGCGGGAATTCGCGGGCAAGCTCGACACGATCGAGCACCTCAACGTCTCGCCCGACCTGCTCGCCGCCGTGCTGGGCGAGGTCCGCCGGGGGCTCCCGGCGCCCGCCGCGGCGCGCTGAGGAGGCGACCCGTGCCGGCCCTCACGCCCCGGGCGGTGTTCGTGATCCGCGACACCGACTACGAGCTGCTGCTCGCCCGCCACGCCACCCGCGGCCAGGTCCGGTTCTTCTTGGAGAGCCGCGGGCAGTCGGTCGCCGAGGCCGAGGCGCGCCACGGCCGGTTCCACGCGGTGCTCGCCGCGGCGCGCGCGGCGGTTCCCCCGGACTGGCGGCAGGCGCTGGTCCGGCGCCCCGATCTCGACCGCTTCCTTTTCGCCCCCGAGGACGTGGTGGTGGCGGTCGGGCAGGACGGCCTCGTGGCGAACGTCGCCAAGTACCTCGACGGCCAGCCGGTGGTCGGCGTCAACCCGGCCCCGGACCTGTTCGACGGCGTGCTGGCCCGCCTGCGGGTGGAGCACTTGGCGGCGCTGCTCCCGGCGAGCGCGGCCGGGGCCGCCCCCCTGGAACGGCGCACCATGGTCCAGGCGGTGCTGGACGGGGGCGAGCGGCTGCTCGCCCTCAACGAGATCTTCGTCGGCCACCGCAGCCACCAGTCGGCGCGGTACCGGATCGAGGCGGGCGGCCGGGCCGAGGACCAGTCGTCGAGCGGCCTGATCGTGGCCTCGGGGACCGGCCTGACAGGCTGGGCCCGCTCGATCAGCGACGCCACGCACCTCACCCTCGACGTGGGCGTCGAGGAGCTGGCGGTCGGCTACTGGGTGCGCGAGCCGTTCCGGAGCGTCGCCACGGGTACGGACCTGCGCGCGGGCAAGTTCGCCGAGGCGCCGCTCGCCGTGACCTCACGGATGAACGAGGGCGGCGTGGTGTTCGCGGACGGGATCGAGCAGGATTTCGTCGCGTTCGACTGGGGACGGCGGGTGACCCTCTCGCCCGCCGCCCGGCGCCTCAACCTCGTGGTCGCGTAGGCGGTCCGGGCGCGTCCCGGCCTCACCGCGTCGCGAACTTGATGCTGATCGCCGCCTTCGCGGTCAGGCCCGGGCTCGGCAGCAGGTTGAGGTACTGGGTGTAGCGCTTGTCGAAGGCGTTCTGGAGGATGAAGTCGGCGCGGACCCTGTCGTTGGCTTGGTAGGTCGCGAACAGGTCGACGATCCCGTAGCCCTTGGTCGCCAGGATCGTCGTGCCCGCCGGCACGTCGCGGCGGCTGTCCACGAGGGTGAGGCGGGTGCCGACCGTCAGCGCGCCCTCCAGGAAGCGCAGGCCGAGCGTGGTGCTGATCCGGTCCGGCGGCACCGTCAGCAGCGTCTCGCGCGTCGCGCGGTTGCGCCCCTCGATATGCGTGGCCGCCAGCGACACGAAGCCGCCGCCCCAGTCGTAGGCGCCCTCCAGCTCGACGCCCGACAGCTCGGCCCGGGCGACGTTGAGATACTGGAACGACCGCACCGGGATGACGCAGGGGAAGCGCCCCGGCCGGGCGGCGCAGATCGAGGCGGGGATCCCGGCGATCGCCGGGACGAAGTAGGTCGGGCCCACCGGCGCGATGTTGATGTAGTTGTCGATCTCGTTCTGGAACACGTTGGCCTTGGCGCGGAACGCGTCGCCCGCGGCCAGCACGTCGTTGTACTTGAGGTTGACGCCGCCCTCGATGTTGTGGGCGACCTCCGGCTTGAGGGTCGGGTTCGGCAGGATGTTGAAGGCCGGGAACGGGTGGATGCCCTGGACGAGGGTCTCGGTGATCGAGGGAGCCCGGTAGCCCTCGGCGTAGGTGCCGTAGAACTCGATGCCGGGCAACGGCGAGACGCCGACGGTGATCTTGGGCGAGAGGCGGTCGCCACCGGATTGGTAGTTGCCCCCGGCGAGGTCGTACTGGTCGTAGCGCAGCGCGCCGATCACGCGCAGCCACGCCGCGTAGCGCACCTCGTCCTGGATGAACGCGCCGGCCAGCGTGCGCCGGCCGGACGGGGTGAAGGCGGATCCGAAGCCGCCGGCCTCGTCCGTGGTCCGCACCCGGTCGAACACGGCGTCGCCGCCGATCGTCAGGGCGTGGCCGAGCACCCCGGTGTCGAACCGCGCGGTGTTGTGGATGTCGAAGCCGGTGGTCTCGATGTCGTAGCTGATCCGGTTCCCGGCGCGCACGCCGAGGTTGCCGTAGAGGCCGCTCGCGGTGTCGTTGAGGAACGTCAGCGTGTTGTGGGTGGTCGTGAGATAGCCCTTCGCGCTGAAATCCATCAGCGGCACGTCCGGCCGGGCGAAGCGGTAGCCCAGCGTGTAGGTGTCGGCCTGCACGGCGTTGCGGAAGCGCGCACCCGCGTTGCTGGTGCCGTTGTTGGCGAAGTCGAAGTCCTGGACGAGCGCGGTGCCGCTGATCTCGTGGCCGTCCGCCGGCCGGACGTTGAACTTGGCGAGCCCGGCGGTCAGCTCGTTGCCGGTGTCGCGCACGAGGTTGCCGAGGCCGTCGCGGTAGGGCGCGTTGTCCCGGTAGACGAACTGGCCGAACACGTCGGCGCCGGTGCCGATGCGGGCGCCGAGGGCCGTGGAGTTCAGGAACTTCTGGCCGTTGGTGCCGAAGCCCCATTTCTGGACCGCGCCCGCGCGCTCGTCCGGCGCCAGGATGTCGTCGATCGAGCGGGTGCGGAAGCTGACGACGCCGCCGATCGCCCCGGACCCGTAGATGGTCGAGGCGGGACCGCGGGTGATGTCGATGCCGCCGACGAGCTCGGGATCGAGGTAGAACACCCCGTTCGCGCTGTGGCCGGAGGTCTGGAAGTTCTGGCGCGCGCCGTCGACCAGCACGTTGACGCGCCCGAAATCCTGGAGGCCGCGGATGTTGATGGCCTGGGCCGGGTCGTTCTGGTTCTCCTGGGTCGTCACGCCGGGCACGTCGCGCAGCACCTCCGACAGGCGGCTCGGCTGGAGGCGGCTGATCTGCTCGCGGGTGACGACGCTGGTGGCCGACAGGGCGTCGATCGCCGGCTCCTCCGTCTTGGTGGAGGTCACCGTCAGGGCGTCGAGGCTGATGGCGGCGTCGGCCGTCGACGGGGCCGGCGGCGTGGCCGCGTCCTGGGCCTGCGCGGTCAGCAGGGACAGCAGCGAGACGCCGGCCACGAGGCCGAGCCGGCATGCGTGGGCACGACAGGAGACCTGGGCGCGACAGGAGACCTGGGCGCGACAGGAGACCTGGGCGCGAGGCGAGACGTGGGCGCGACGGGAGAGCATGACACTTCCGCGAGGACGGGAGACAGCGTGTGTGGCTGGCTGGCGGAAGGCGGGCTGGCTGGACCCGTGATGCGATCCGTATCGCCGCGCGGTCAACGCCGCGCGGACGGCGTCAGTCTGGCGCCGGTCTAAGGTGCTCCTGCCCCAGGCTGAAACGGTTCCAGCCCGGCGTCACGATCCTGGGGGTTGTGGCCCGCCGGCAACATCCGGTGCGGCAGGATGAACGGCTGGCCGCCCGCGGGGACCCGCCCGACCGGCCACGGCACCCGGAACACCGCGCCGATCAGCGCGTCGCGCAGGATCGCGGCCGGCGCCCCCCGCGCGACGAGGCGGCCGCCGTCGAGCACGAGCAGCGTGTCGGCGTAGGCGGCCGCGAGGTTGAGATCGTGCAGGATCGCCACCACGCCGACGCCCCGGTGCCGCAGCCGGTCGACCGCGTCGAGGATGGCGCACTGGTGGCGCAGGTCGAGGCTCGCCGTGGGCTCGTCGAGGAACAGCACCTGCTCGGCGGCCAGCGTGCGGCCGGCGGCGAGCTGGCACAGCACCCGGGCGAACTGGACGCGGGCCTGCTCGCCCCCCGACAGGGTCTGGTAGGGGCGCTCGGCGAGCGCCAGGACGTCGGCCTGCCGCAGGGCGTCGGCGAGGATGGCCGCCCGGTCCCGGCGCGTGAGGCCGCGGCCGATCCCGTCGAGGCCGATGCGCGCCACCTCCGCGGCGGCGAACGGGAAGGCCAGCCGCGCGCTCTGCGGCAGCACCGCGCGCAGGGCCGCGAGCCGCCAGGGCGGGATCGACGCGACCGGCACCCCGCCGTAGGCGACCGCGCCATGGCTCGGGCGCAGCTCTCCGCTGAGGAGGCGCAGGAGCGTCGACTTGCCGGCACCGTTCGGCCCGACGATCACCTGGAGCGTGCCCGGCGCGACCGTCAGCGAGACCCCCGACACGAGGTCGCGACCGCCCGCGCGATAGGCGAGGTCGGTCCCCGCGACGAGGGCGGCGGCGTCAGGCATCCAGCGTCCGGGCCCGGCCGAGCAGCATCCACAGGAACACCGGCGCGCCGACCAGAGCGGTGACGATCCCGATCGGCAGCTCGGCCGGCGCCACCGCGAGGCGGGCGGCGATGTCGGCGAGCACGAGCAGCGCGCCGCCGAGCAGCGCGCAGGCCGGCAGCAGCCGGCGATGCTCCGGGCCGATCGCGAGGCGCAGCATGTGCGGCACCACCAGCCCGAGGAAGCCGATCACCCCCGCCGCCGCCACGCTCGCGCCCACCGATACGGCCACCAGCAGGATCACCGCGCGCTTCAGCCGCTCGACCGGGACGCCGAGATGGAAGGCCTCCGCCTCGCCGAGCACCAGGGCGTTGAGGCCGCGGCCGAGGAACGGGACGGCGACGAGGACGGGCAGGATCAGGGGGGCGGTCGCCGCGACCTTCGCCCAGCTCGCGCCGCCGAGGCTGCCGAGCGTCCAGAACGTCAGGTCGCGCAACTGCCGGTCGTCGCTGGCGAAGACGAGGAGCCCCGTCAGCGCCCCGCCCAGCGCGCCGAGCGCGATCCCGGCGAGCAGCATCGTCGCGACGGAGGTGCGCCCGGCGCGGGTCGCGACCGCGTAGAGGCCGAGGGTCGCGGTCAGGCCGCCGAGGAAGGCCCCGGCCGGCAGCACCGCGTAGGGCAGGGGGCCGGGCAGGCCGAGGGCGTGCAGCAGCCGGTCGCCCAGCACGATGACCGACGCGGCCGCGAGCCCAGCCCCTGCCGAGACGCCGACCAGGGCGGGATCGGCGAGCGGGTTGCGGAACAGCCCCTGCATCAGCGCCCCCGAGACGGCGAGACCCGCCCCGACCAGCAGCCCGAGCAGGGTCCGGGGCAGGCGGATGTTGAGGACGACGAGGGCGTCGCGCGCCGCCAGCGGGTCCGATCCGCCCCCGGTCATCACCTCGACGATCCGGCCGGGGGAGATCCGGATCGCGCCCAGGCCGACCGAGAGCAGCCCGGCGGCGGCGACGAGGGCGAGGAGGGCGGCGAGGACGAGGAGGCCGCGCGCGCGGGCCGTGCCACCCCGCCCCGTGACCGGGCGATCGGCATCAGCCACGGAACAGGTCGGGATAGATCGCCCGCATCAGGTCCGTGGCCGCCTCCGGGGTGCGCGGGCCGAAGCCGAGGAGGTAGAGCCCGTCCATCGTCACCAGGGCGCGCTTGGCGGCGGCCGGCGTCTGCCCGAGGGCGGTGCCCGGCGCGAACACGGCGTCGGCGCCCGGCCCGTCGGGTCCGTTGCGCATCATCACCACCGTGTCCGGCGCGGCGGCCACCAGGGCCTCGTCGGTCATCGGCTTGAACCCGCTGATCCCCGCGGCGGCGTTCTCGGCCCCGGCGAGCGCCAGGATGCCGTCGGCGGTGCTGCCGCGGCCGCCGACCAGGATGCGGCCGCCCGCCAGCGACAGGATCACCAGGGCCCGGGCGGGATGCGCGATGCGCGCCCGCCGCCGCGCCAGCTCGGCGAAGTGCGCGTCAACGTCGCGCGCGAGGCTCGCGGCGGCCCCGTCGAGGCCGGCGAGGCGGCCGACCGTCGCGATCTTGTCGCGGACGCCCTCCGGCGTCGGCGGTTCCTTGACGAGCGCGACCGGCACGCCCGCCTCCCGCAGGAGGACGAGCACGTCCGGCGGCCCCGCATCCTCGGCGGCGATCACGAGATCCGGCCGGGCCGAGAGCAGCCCCTCCGCCGACAGGGCGCGCAGGTAGCCGACGTTCGGCTTCTCGCGCAGGGCCTCGGGCGGGAACAGGCTCGTCGTGTCGACCGCGACGATCCGGTCGGCCGCGCCGAGCCGGTAGAGCGTCTCGGTCACGGCGCCCCCGAGCGAGGCGATGCGCCCGGGCGGCGTCGCCGCGCGGAGCGCCGCGGGGGCGCAGGCGAGCCCGAGGACGCCGGCCAACACGGCGCGGCGGGTCCGGAGCGGGAGGGTGGGGGCGCCGGTCATTTCGTCAGGATCAGCTTGTTGTTGGCGGTGATGCGGAGCCGGTAGCGCTCCTGCGCATGGACAATGGTCAACTCCCGCCGGCCGTTCATCAGCACCGCCGTGTCGACCTCGACGGCCCGGCCCGCGGCCGGCGTCGCGGGCGGGCTCGGGGCATCCCGGTCCGGGTGCTCAGGTCGTCGATCGATGTCGGGCATGGCAGATAGTCTTGTTCTGTCGTAAATTCGAATTGTTCTATTGCAAATCTAAAGACTCGCCGTGCACTCTCATGCAATGCCCCGACGTTCGGAGCAAGGTAAGCCGGCGCCGCGACGGCCCGGCACGGGACGGCGGTCGTCCCGGCCTTGCGCCGGACCGCTTTGTCGGGCGCTCGCGCGATGGCACAAGCGGGCGATGAGCGAGATCCTGATCTACGGCGCGAACGGCTACACCGGCGCGCTCGCGGCCGAGCACGCCCTGACCCTCGGCCTGCGCCCGGTGCTCGCCGGGCGCGATCCGGAGCGGCTGCGCCCGCTGGGCGAGCGCCTCGGTCTCCCCTGGCGCGCCTTCCCGCTCGACGCGCCGGCGCGGTTGCGGGAGGGCCTGTCGGGGATCGCGGCGGTGCTGCATGCGGCCGGGCCGTTCTCGGCGACCTCGCGGCCGATGGCCGATGCCTGCCTCGCGGCCGGCGCCCACTACGTCGACATCACCGGCGAGATCGCGGTGCTGGAAGCGCTGGCCGCGCGCGACGCCGAGGCGCGGTCGGCGGGCGTCGCGCTCCTGCCGGCGGCCGGGTTCGACGTGGTGCCGAGCGACTGCCTCGCCGCCCACGTCGCCGGGCGGCTGCCCGGGGCCACGCACCTGCGGATCTCGATCGGCGGGTTCGGCGGCTTCAGCCGCGGCACGGCGCGCACCATGGCCGAGGGCATCGCCTGGGGCACCCGGGTCCGCCGGGACGGCCGGATCGTCGAGCTGCCGCAGCCGCCCCGCGGCAGCGCCGATTTCGGCCAGGGCCCGCGCCGGACGGTCGGGCTCGGCTGGGGCGACGTGTCGACCGCGTGGTACGCGACGGGCGTGCCGAACATCGACGTCTACTTCGAGGCGTTCCCGGCCATGGCCGCGGCCGCCGGCCTGCCCGCCGGGATCCGGCGGGTGATCGCGGGCGGCACCGCCCAGCGCCTGATCGGGCGGGTGATCGACCGGCTGCCGCGCGGGCCGACGGCGCCGCAGCGGGCGGCGGCCCGCGCCTACTTCCTCGCCGAGGCGTGGGACGGGTCGGGCAACCGCGCCGCCTCCCGCCTCACCACCGCCGAGGGCTACACCCTCACCGTGTGGACGGCGCTCGAGACCGCGCGGCGCGCGGCCGCCGGGACGGTGGCGCCGGGCTTCCACACGCCGGCCACGGCCTTCGGGCCGGACTTCATCCTCGGCTTCCCGGGGGTGACGCGGACGGATCTCTGACGCATCCGCACCCCCGGACCGGTCGGGTCGGATCCCGGCCGGCGCCGTCAAGCCCCGCGAACGCCGGCTCGCCGCGCAGGACGGCGCGCCGGCGACCGGGCGGTCCAGCGGGAACCGGGGATCAGCCGGCCCGGGCCCCGCCGCGGTCGGCGTCGAGCTGGCGCATCAGCTCGGCGAGGCGCGGGTCGAGGGACTCGTCGATCACCGGGTCGTACAGCGCCTGGAGCTGCCGCCCGAGGCGCCTGCGCGTCGCGGCGTCGAGGACCGGTGCGGTGGCGGGGATCGGAAAGGTGCGCAGGGCGCGCTTGGGCTCAGGCATGGATCCTACATCGGTGGGGCCGTTCCCGGGGCGACCGTCCGGCGCCTCGAAGACCGCCGGCGCCTCGGAGACCGGCCGATCGCCGGTGGGGGCAACGTTCAGGCGTCGTCCTCGATCCCGAAGACCTCGCCCTCGGCGGCGAGCTTGGCGTCGGCCTCGTCGCGCGCCAGCTCCCCGCCGTCGGGTCGCCCGGCCTGGCGGGCGAGCTCCGCCGCCCAGTCGGGCGGGACCGTCCCCCGGGCCGCCATGGTGTCGCCGGCGGCGGCGCTGACCTGCGCCCAGCGCTCCGGGGACAACCCGGCGAGATCGGTCCCGAAGCCGAGGTCGCGCGCCGCGGAGCGGGCGGCTTCGAGCCAAGCGGGCGGCAGGGAGGACGGTTCGGCCATGATCGGGATCGGCTGCGTTGCGCGAGACCCGGTGTACGGGCTCGGGCGCCGACGGCAAGCCGCAGCACTTGATGCGGGGCGGCCGGATGTCACGCGGAATCGGGGCCGCAGGTCGCGGACGACCGGCCGTTGACGCTCCGTTAGGCATCGTCCGGCAGATTGGACCTGCGACAGGGCCCTCGGGCCCGCGGCCCCCGGGGCGCCACGGCTGACAGGAAACGGCTCCAGCGCCTCCGCGACGGACGATCGCCGGAGAGGCCCGCCCCCGGATTCCGGGCGGCGGGCCTTTTCATGTCCGCGCCTTCCCCGGCGCGGCCGCCGCGTCAGGCGTTCGCCGCCCGGGGCGTGGACGCCACCGGCGTCGGCACGGCGCGCAGGGGCCGGACGGAGCCGGGCGCGCCGCCGGCGCGGTGGATCTGCTCGACGGTCATCAGCGGCCGCATCGCCGGCTCGGCGAAATCCATCAGCCGGGCGTCCCGCCAGCGCAGCTTGCCGCCGCCGCCGAAGCGGCGCGGACGCTCCTCCTCGACCAGCAGGACCAGCCGCCCCATCCAGGTCTTCCGGAACCAGAACCGCCCCGTCAACGCCATGATCGCACCGCCCGTTCGAATGACGGGCACCGGTATGACGCGGAAGATTTGACCGGAGGCGTATGGAATCCGGTCATCAACAGCGGGCCGGCGCGTTGGTTACCGGTCGGCCCGCCGGCGGTCCGGAGTCACGGTCCAGAGTCACGGTCCAGAGTCACCGCCCGGAATCACGGGGAGGCCGTGCAGATCAGGCTCGGCGCGCAGCAGCGGCGGAACCCGGCCCGGCGGTACAGCGCCTCGACCGGGCCGTCGGCGGGGCATTGCAGGAAGACGTGCTTGGCCCCGCGCGCCCGCGCCTCGCGGAGCGCGGCGGCGGTGACGCGCCCGCCGTGGCCGCGGCCCTGCCGGTCGTGCAGCGTGCTGACGTTGTAGAGGCCGGCGATCTCGCCGCGCAGGTAGAGGCTCGCGCAGGACACCGGGCCGACCGCGTCGCGGCCGACGAGGTGGATCGCCGCGGTGCCCGCCCGCAGCCGGGCCCCGCGCAGGGCCGGCAGGTAGTGGCGGCGCAGGTGCGTGCGCACCACCCGGTCTCCGGACAGGTTCGCGAACACCGCCTCGAATTCCGGCGGCGGCACCGCGCCGACGTGGACGGCGACCCGCTCGGCCTCGGACGATGCGGCGACCCGGGGCAGGGCGGCCACCATCCAGCTCGCGGGGTAGACAGCCGCCGGCTCGAACAGGCGGCGCAGGGCCGCTTCCTCGTCCGCGTCCCGCGCCAGGAAGGCGGGGTCCCGCGCCCGGCCGAGCGCCATCGCCCCGGCCCAGGCGAACTGCTCGGGCGTGCGGACGCCGTAGGCGAAGTTCAGGGTCGGGTCCGGGATCATGCGCGTGTGGACGTAGCCCGCGCCGCCCGGCCCGTGCTCGACGCCGTCGATCAGGCTGCCGGTCAGCGCCGCCACGTGGGCGTCGCGCAGGATCTCGAAGGGGAAGCCGGGGAGGGGGTCGAGGTCGGACATGCTCAGGCCGCCGTCGAGGTGGCGGGGCCGGCCGCGACCAGTTCGGCGAGCCGGGCGTGGAGATGCGGCGAGAGCACGATGTCGAGGTGGTCCGTCTCCGGCACCGTCTCCACGCCGAGGAGCCGGTCGGTCAGCGGGCGCCAATCGATCACCGGCAGGCCGCGCGCCAGCGAGTCCGCCGCCACGAAGGCGCGGATCGGGACCGCGCCGGGCGCGAGCGCGAGGCCGCGGAACTGGAGCGCATGATCGACCAGGGTCCACAGGATGCGCTCGCGGCTGCCGACCTCCGGCCCGTCCGCGGGCAGGGGCTGCGGCTCGGCGGCGAGGAAGCGCAGGAACTGAACCTCGGCCTCCGGGTCCATCCGGGCGCGCAGGGCCTGCCAGAGCGGCCGCATCGGCGAGCGGTCGAGCCAGTCCGCGAGCATCGCCTCGTGCGCCGCCCGCTCCTGCGGCCCGATCGGCCGGCCGGCGCCGACCGCGAAGTTCTCCTCCAGGCCGCAGGCGTCGAGCATGCCAACGAAGTCCAGCGGGAAGGCCGGCCCGAGGCGGCGCGCCGTCTCGTAGGCCAGCACCCCGCCCCAGGACCAGCCGAGGAACACGCAGGCGCCGGCCCGCCCGGGCATCAGCCGGCGCACCCGCGCGGCGTAGGCCTCGGCCAGCTCGGCGACCGCGGGCAGGGGGCGCGGCTCCTCGACGAGGGACGCGCAGAGGAACCCGAACGCGGCCTGATCCGGCCCGAGATGGGCCACCAGCGGCTCGTACTCGCGGGTGCTGACGAGGAGGCCCGGGAACAGGACGAGCAGCGGCCGGTCCGCGCCGTCGCGGCCCGGGGCGAGCCGCACCAGGGACGCCGGCCCGTCCTCGGCCTCGGGACGGCCGGCGTCGATGCGGGCGGCGAGCTGCGCGATCGTCGGGTCGCGCAGCAGGTCTGCGACGCGGATGCCCCCCTGCGGGGCGATGAGGCGCAGGCGCCCGACGAGCCGCAGCGCCGAGAGCGAATCGCCCCCGAGTTCGAAGAACGGCCGGTCGACGGCGTGGACGGGGTAGCCCAGCACCTCCGACCAGATGCCGGTAAGCCGCCGCTCCGTGGCCGTGGCGGGGGGGCGCCCGCGCCGGTCGTCGGCGGCCGGGTCGGGCAGGGCGGCGCGGTCGACCTTGCCGTTGGCGTTGACCGGAAACTGGTCGAGCACCGTCAGGCTCGCGGGCACCATGTGGTCCGGGAGCGTTCGGGCGAGGCCGGCCCGCAGGCGCCCGGCCTCGGGGCGGCGCCCGCGCGCCGCGGCGGCGTAGCCCGCGAGGTAGGCGCCGGCCGGCCCGTCGCGGCGCAGCACGACGGCCTCGGCGACGCCGGGCAGGGCGGCGAGCGCCGCCTCGACCTCGCCGATCTCGATCCGGTGGCCGCGGATCTTCACCTGGGCGTCGGCGCGGCCGGCGAAGGCCAGCGCCCCGTCGGGCCGCCGCCGCACACGGTCGCCGGTGCGGTACATCCGCCCGCCCTCGGGGCCGAACGGGTCCGGCAGGAAGCGCAGGGCGGTCTCGGCCGGGCGCCCGAGGTAGCCGCGGGCGAGGCCGCCGCCGATGTACAGCTCGCCGGTCTCCCCGTCCGTCACCGGCTCGAGGTCGGGCCCGAGCACGTGCGCCCGGCGCGCGCCGACGGGGCCGCCGATCGGCGCGTAGGGATCGTCGAACGCCGCCTCCGGCGGCACCTTCCAGACGAGCGGCGAGATCACGCACTCGGTCGGGCCGTAGCCGTTGATCAGCAGGCGCGGCCGCAGCGCCCGGCCGAGGCGCGCGAACGTCTCCCGCGGCATGCCCTCGCCGCCGAAGGAGTAGACCTGCACCGGCGGCGCCTCGCCCAGGCTCTCGGCCCACTCGGCGAGCTGGCCGACGAAGCTCGTCGGGAAGCCCGCATGGGTGACGCGGTGGCGGCGGATCGCGGCGAGCGTCTCGGCGGCGGTCCACAGCTCGGGTCCGCGCAGAACGATGCAGCCGCCGGCCGTGAGCGGCGTCATCCAGCGCTCGTGCGCCCCGTCGAAGGCGAAGGACAGGACGTGCAGCTCGCGCGACTCCGGGCCCATCTCGTAGGCCTCGGCGGTGGTGCGGACGTGCATGGCCAGCGGTCCGTGCTCGACGAGCACGCCCTTCGGCCGGCCGGTCGAGCCGGAGGTGAAGATCAGGTAGGCGGGATCGGCCGGGCCGGGCGCGGGCCGATCCGGTGCCTCGCCGTCGAGCGCTTCAGGATCGAGCGCTTCAGGATCGAAGGCATCCACCGCCTCGGGCAGGGCGAGGCGTTCGGCGATGTCGGGCGTCGCGAGGGCGTGCGCCGCGCCCGCATCCGCCAGCATCATCCGCACCCGCGCCGCCGGGTAGGCGGGATCGAGGGGCAGGAACGCGGCGCCGGCCCGGAGCACGCCGAGCAGGGCGGCGATCAGCGCCGGGCCGCGGTCGAGCGCCACCGCCACGAGGGCGCCGCGGCCGATGCCCCGCGCGCGCAGGGCCGCCGCGATCCGCGCCGCCTCCGCGTCGAGTTCGCCGCGGGTGACGACCCGATCGGCGAACAGGATTGCCGGCCGGTCCGGCGCCTCCGCCGCGAGCCGGGCGAGGCGGGCGGGCACGCTGTCGGCGTCCGAGCCCTCCGCCGGCTCCGCGTTGCGCACGGGGGGGTGGGCCTCGATCCAGGCGCGGGCGTCGGCCGCCTCGCAGGGGCCGTGCACGGCCTGCCAGCCCGGCGGCAGCGCCCGGTCGGCGGGCCAGAACGCGCCGTGCCCGAGGCGGTCGAACGCCACGACCAGCGCGCCCCCGGTCCAATCGTCCATGCGCCCCGAATCCATACGTCCCGCGTCCATGCGCCCCGAATCCATACGCCCCGTCCTCGCCCGCAGCCCTCGACCGTCCAGACGAATCAGGCCGGCCCCGGTTCACGGCGCGCGTGAACCGGCCCGGCCCTCGTTCGTCCAGGAGATGCAGCGGGCTGAGCGCCGCGCGGGAGAGGGCCGATCGTGGCGGGTGGTGAGACGAATAGCGGCGCGCGCCTCGCGCTCGACGGGACGGAGGCGGAGCCGCGCATCCGGGTGGAGGCGGCCGACGACGCCGCGGCGGCGGCCGAGGCGGTGTTGGCCCGCGCCGAGGCGCTGACGGCGGAGGATACCCGCGCCCACCGCGTCCTGGCGAAGTTCGGCGCCCATCCGGCGGCGGCCGACCGCCTCGTCGCCCTCGGCGCCGCGCGGCGGACCGGGGAGGGGGCCGAGATCCTGCCGGGCCTGCTCTGGCAATGCGCCGGGCGCTGGCTGCCCGCCCCGCGCCCGCCGTTTCCGGAACTCTACACCGTCACCGGCGGGCGGCGGCACCCGCTGCGGCCGGAGACCGCCCCCGGCACCGTCTACGCGCGGGCGATCCCCTGGCTCGGCCGAACCTTGAGCTTCCGCACGATGACCGAGCCCGGCGACGTCGCCCTGTTCTCGGGATGGATGAACGACCCGCGCGTCGCCGCGATCTGGGAGGAGGCGGGCAGCCTGGAGGCGCACGGCGCCTACATCGCCGGCCTCCAGGCCGACCCGGCGACGCTGCCGCTGTTCGGCTGCCTCGACGGCGCGCCGTTCGGCTATTTCGAGCTGTACTGGGCGCGCGAGAGCCGGCTCGGGCCGCTCTACGAGGCCGGCCCCTACGACCGCGGCTGGCACGTGGCGATCGGCGACGCGGCGGTGCGCGGGCGCGCCCACCTCTCGGCGTGGCTGCCGGCGCTGATGCACTACCTGTTCCTCGACGATCCGCGCACGGCCCGCATCGTCGGCGAGCCGCGCTCCGACCACGCCCAGCAGATCCGCAACCTGCACGGCTCCGGCTTCGGCACGGTCGCAACGATCGACTTCCCCCACAAGCGCGCGACGCTGGTCAGCCTCACGCGCGAGCACTTCTTCCGGGACCGCCTGTGGGTGCCGGGCGCCGCCGCCGCGGATGCGACGCCGCGCCCGCCCGCGATCCCCGCCTGACCCTTCCCCCGCCTGACCCTTCGCCCTCCTGACCCTTCCCCCGAACGATACGGCAGCGATGACGGATCAGCCCCACACCGACGACATCATCGGCATCGGCTTCGGCCCGGCCAACCTCTCGCTCGCCATCGCGCTCACGGATGCCCTGCGCGGCGCCGCCGTGCGCCCGAGCCTGCGCTTCCTGGAGCGGCAGGAGAGCTTCGGCTGGCACCGGGCGATGATGCTGCCGGGCGCCGACATGCAGATCAGCTTCGTCAAGGACCTCGTGTCCCTGCGCGACCCGACCAGCCCGTTCAGCTTCATCAACTACCTGCACGGGAAGGGCCGGCTCAACGCCTTCCTCAACCTCAAGACGTTCAACCCGTCGCGGGTCGAGTACAACGACTATCTGGCCTGGGCCGCCGAGCATTTCTCCGACGTGGCCACCTACGGTGAGACCGTCGAGGCGGTGCGCCCCGAGACCCGCGACGGGCGGCTCGCCGCCTTCGTGCTCACGGGGCGGGACGCGGCCGGCCGCCCCCGCCTGCGCCGCTGCCGCCACCTCGTGCTCGCCGCGGGCGGCGACCCGGCGATCCCGGAGCCCTTCGCCCGGCTCGCGGGCGACCGCCGGCTGATGCACGCGTCGTGGTACCTGCCGGGCATCGCCGCCGCGCTCGGTGCCCCGCGACTCGACGGGCCGCAGCCGCGGATCCTCGTGGTCGGCGCCGGGCAGAGCGCGGTCGAGATCGCGGTCGACGCGGGCGCGCGCTACCCGCGGGCGCTGGTCGACCTCGCGATCCGCGGCCCCGCCCTGAAGCCCGCCGACGACAGCCCGTTCGTCAACGAGATCTTCGACCCCGAGGCGGTCGACCGGGTCCACGACGCCCCCGAGCCGGTCCGGGCCGAGCTGATCGCCGCCCACCGCGCCACCAACTACGCGGTCGTCGACGCGGACCTGATCCAGTCCTTCTACGCCACGCTCTACGAGCAGGAGGTGAGCGGGCAGACCCGCTACCGCCTACGCCGGAGCACCCGGGTCGTGGCGATCGAGCCGGCGGGGAGCGGTCTGCGCGCGGAGCTGCGCGACGACGTCGCCGGCACGCAGGAGCACCAGACCTACGACGCGGTGATCTGCGCCACCGGCTACCACCGCGCCGCCGTGCCGGCGATGCTGGAGCCGCTGCGCCCGTTCATGGCGGCCGACACCGTGGACCGCCGCTACCGGCTGCACCTGGAGCCGGCCGAGCCGCGGGTCAGCCTCCATCTCCAGGGCGTGTCGGAGCCGAGCCACGGCCTGACCGAGACCCTGCTGTCGATCCTGCCGGTGCGGGCCGGCGAGATCGCCGGGACGATCCTCGACGCGGAGCGGGCGGCCCGCGCCGCGATCCGCCCCGCCGCGGCGCCGTGAGGCGGCCCCGGCCCGCGCGGCGGCCCGCGGAACCCGATCTCGGATCGGACGGGGTGGTCGCGCTGGTGCTGCGGCTCTCGGGACCGGCGATCCTCGGCATCTCGGCGCACGCCCTCCAGATGCTCGCGAACGCGTGGTTCGTGGCCGATCTCGGCGCGGAGGCGATCGCGACGATCGCGGTGGCCTACCCCGTCACGCTGGTGGTCGCCGCACTCGGCTACGGCGCGGGCATCGCCGCGGCCTCCGAGGTGTCGCGGGCGCTCGGCCGCGGCGACCCGGACGGAGCGGCCGCCGCGGCCGGCCTCGGCTTAGGGCTGGCCCTGCCCCCCGGCCTCCTGCTCACCGCCCTCGTGGTGCTCGATCCGGCCTTCTGGCTGACGCGGCTCGGGGCCGACGCGGCGCTCGCGGCGGCGGCCTCCCCCTACACCGCCCTCTCGACGGTCGGCACCGCGCTGATGCTGGTGATGATCGTCGGCGGCTTCGTGGTGCGCGCGCAGGGCCGCGCCGCCCTCAGCGGCGCGGTGATGATCGGCAGCTTCGGCCTCAACATCGTCCTCGACTGGGTGCTGATCCGGCTCATGGGGCTCGGCACCGCCGGCGCTGGCTGGGCGGCGATCGGCGCGCAGGGCGCGGCCGCGCTCGTCTACGCCGCGCACTTCGCGGGCGCCCGGCCCCGCCTGCGCCTGCCGCCGTGGGACGCCCGCGCGACCCGCGCCCTGGCGCGGCGGATGCTCGGCCTCGGCCTGCCCGCCACCGGATCGAGCCTGCTCGCGGCCTTCGCGATGGCGTTGTTCGTGCAGGCGGCCGCCCCGTTCGGAGACCCGGCGGTGGCCGCGCTCGGCCTCGCCCTGCGGATCGCCACCGTCGCGGCTTTGCCGGTCCTCGGGCTGATGGCCGGGGCGCAGGCGGTGCTCGGCCACAGCCTGGGCGCCGGCCGGCCCGACCGGCTGCGCCGGGCGCTCGGCTTCGTGACCGCGGCCTCCCTCGGCTACGGGATCCTCGTCGGCGCGTTGATGATCGCCCTGGCCGACCCGCTCGCCGGCCTGTTCGCGGCGGATGCGGCCACCCGCGCCGCGGGCGCCCGCGCCGTGGCGGCCTTCGCCGTGGCGTTCCTACCGCTCGGCCTGCAACTGACGGCCGCGACCCTGTTCCAGGCGATCGGCGCGGCCCGGCGCGCGGCGGCGGTCTCGCTCGCCGCGCAGGGGCTCGCGCTGATCCCGCCGCTGCTCGTCCTGCCGCACCTCCTCGGCTACGAGGGCGTGCTGGCGAGCCGGATCGCCGCGGAGTTCCTCGCCGACGTCCTCGGCGCCGTCCTGCTGCTCGCGTGGCTCCGCGAGGGCCCGCTCGGGGCCGGTGCAGGCCCGCCGGTCGCAGCGCCCGTCGAGGGCGGCGAGGCAGGAGAGGTGGCCCCGCCGCACCAGCCCGCACACGAGGGCGCGTGACACGCCGAGCTGCGCCGCGACCACGTTCTGGGGCACGCCCTCGACCCGGTGCAGCCGGAACGCCGTGCGCATCGGCTCGGGCAGGGCGTCGACCGCCGCGGAGACCCGGGCCAGCGCCTCGCGGGCCTCCGTCTCCGCCTCCGGCGTCCCCGCCGCGCCCGGCGCCTCGGGCAGGTCGTCGAGGTCGGCGAACAGGCGGCGCTCCAGGCTGCGGCGCCGCGCGCGGTCGATGGCGAGGTTGCGCACCATCCGCGCCACGTAGGGCGCCCGCAGGTCGGCGCGCGCGGAGGCCGGCAGGCCGGCGAGGCGCACCATCACGTCCTGCACCACGTCCTCGGACAGGGCGGGACACCGCAGGATCCGGCGCGCGGCCGCGAGGTAGGCCGCCCGGTCGCGATGCAGGCGCGCCAGGGACCGGAGATCCCCGTCGCGGGCTCCGGTCCCGCGCCGATCGTCCGCTGACACGCTCTGCTCCGCCGCCACAGCACCGCCCACCCGGACCGCACGATCGCGGCGCCAACGGCCTGAGCTTGACATTGATCCGCGTCGAATGCCAATTTTTACTTTTTAAATATTCAAATTCACAACACTCGCCGCGAAGATGCGCCGCTCAGGTCCAGTATTGAGGCAGGTCCGGCGGACGGTCGCGCCCGGCCGCGGGGCGGCCGATCGGGGCGACAGCGCGATCGGTTCGCGCGACGAGCGTCTTTCTACCGATCGGCGGCCTCGCTATCAGAAGCGGGCCTTCGAACGCGCCGCCGGAACTCTTCCGATGAGCAGGGCAACAGGATTCGCGCATGACGCTTATTGACATGGCCCCGCCAACCCTGGTCGGTATCATTGCGCAAGAGGTTTTGCAGTGGTACAAGCTGAGTTCCACATCCGATAATCCGGATGTCATGAAGCATCTCAAGAACATTAAGTATTGGATCTGCTTCGGTTTGGTCTGCGTGCTGGGTACCCTGTTCATGTACTACTATATCGATCAGGGATCGGCGTACAAGACAAAGGACTTTGTTTT
Source organism: Methylobacterium amylolyticum (assembly GCF_030700245.1). Lineage (GTDB taxonomy): Bacteria > Pseudomonadota > Alphaproteobacteria > Rhizobiales > Beijerinckiaceae > Methylobacterium. The sequence continues at coordinate 16,005 of NZ_JAUYZI010000001.1, read as the reverse complement.
GTTCGGCGCCGCCTTTCCGACGATCATGCGCCAGGCCGTGGCGGGTGCGAACGGCAAGAGCGAGCAGAAGCTCGGATCCAAGAATTCCCTGTTCTCCGACTACTTTCGATAGCGGGCCATGTACAGCTACATAACGATCCCCGTGATGGTGGCCTCGATCGCCTCGGGGGTCGCCAAGTGCAGCGCTGAGTCGACCGTCAAGGGGGCGGCGCGTAAGGCGGAGGTGATCGTCGTCGAGAAGGCCGCCGTCGCCGGCGAGAAGACCGGGGTGACCCATCTCGCCACCGCGGCGCGCGAGTTCGCGGACACGGCGCCGCATCACCCGACCGCCCCGAAGGCCGCGCCCGAGATCGGGAAGACGACGGGTGCCGTCGAGGACAGCCTGGCCAGACACCTGCCGGCCGCGGCCCTGAACGGGCAGGACATCAAGTACCGGAATGCCCTGGAGGCGTCGCAGAAGCGGTTCAACGATACGGGTGCGGTCGGCGCCCTCGGGAAACTCACCGACATCCAGTCGGCGGCCCTCGGCTGGAGGATCCAGCCCCCGCCGATCGCCGGCCTCGCGGTGGTTCCGACCGACCGGCTCGCCTGGACCCAGACCTTCTCGCCCCTCGACCGCGAAGCCACCCGCGTGGCCAGCGCCAACGCCTCGGAGACCGACCTGCGGAACGCGGTGGCGTCGAAGAAATCGTTCGACGCCAACCGGATCGACACCGCCCTCGAGAGCATGCCGAGGACGATCGGCGAGTTCCGCCAGCGGCTCCTCGACAACGGCTCGCCGATCTACGTGGTCATCGGCCACAACGAGAATGGCCGGTTCGTCGTGCCGCCGGGCCGTACCCTGCCGCTCACGGATATGGCGGATGCCTGCGGCGCCGTCGGCAAGATCTGCGTGTTCTTCTCGTGCGAGTCGGACAAGGTCGTGAAGAACGGCGTCCGGCGGGAGATCACCTTCCTCGAAGCCGGCGAGCTTCTCGCGGAGGTGCGGAACCTGTCGGAGGCGGCCATGGCCGGGAAATTCACGCTCCGGGACTTCGCGGGCGCCCTGCCGGACGTGATCCGGGCCACCGAGACGCGGCAGGAGCGGCGCAGGGCCGTCCGGTTCGGCGTCCGCGTCCTTCCGCCGATCGGACTGACGGGCGGCGGTCTGGCCCTGCTGATCGGCACCGACAAGAAGTAGCGCGGCGCCGTCGCTGCCGCGACGGGCGGGTGCTACGGCTGGTGACGGGTGGCGCGCCCCGATCGCGGGGGATCCGTGGTGCCGGAGGAGGGATTTGAACCCCCGACCTTCGCTTTACGAAAGCGCTGCTCTACCACTGAGCTACACCGGCGGCGGGCGCCGGGCCTGTGGGCCCGGGCCGCGGCTGGCTCATAGCCGTCCGCCCCGCGCAAGGCAAGACCGGCGTAAGGCCGGCGCAAGGCGAGACCGGCGCGTCAGCCGGCGGCGAGCTCGTCCTGGAGGAAGGCGCGCACCGCGTCCCGGTCGATGCCCGGTGCGATGAAGCTCTGCCCGATCCCGCGGGCGAGGATGAAGGTCAGCGCGCCGTCGCGCACCTTCTTGTCCTGCGCCATGGCGTCGAGCAGCGCGTCGGCGTCGCCGGGGCCGCCGGGGACCGCCTGGAGGCGGGTCGGCAGCCCGGCGAGCGCGAGGTGGTTGGCCACGCGCCCGGCATCCTGGCCGGCGCAGAGCCCGAGCCGGGCCGAGAACCGGAAGGCCAGCGCCGTGCCGATCGCCACCCCTTCCCCGTGCACCAGCCGGGCCGGGTCGTAGCCGACGATCCGCTCCAGGGCGTGGCCGAAGGTGTGGCCGAGGTTCAGCAGCGCCCGCTCGCCGTCCTCGCGCTCGTCGCGGGTGACGACCCCCGCCTTGGCCCGGCAGCAGGCGGCGACCGCCTCCTCGCGCTCCGGGCCGCCGGAGAAGATCCCGCGCCAGTTGGCCTCGCACCAGCCGAAGAAGTCCGCGTCGCCGATCAGCCCGTACTTGGCGACCTCGGCGTAGCCCGCGCGCATCTCCCGCTCCGACAGGGTGTCGAGGGCGGCGGTGTCGGCGAGCACGAGGCGGGGCTGGTGGAAGGCGCCGATCAGGTTCTTGCCGTGGGGGGAGTTGATCCCGGTCTTGCCGCCCACCGACGAATCGACCTGGGCGAGCAGGCTGGTCGGGACCTGCACGAAGCGCACCCCGCGCCGGAGCGTGGCCGCCGCGAACCCGGCCAGGTCGCCGACCACGCCGCCGCCGAGCGCCACCACGAGGTCGCCCCGCTCGATCCGCATGCCGAGCAGCGCGTCGCAGACCCGGGCGTAGTGCGCGTAGGACTTGGAGCCCTCGCCGGGCTCGACCGCCACGACGCTCGTGCGCAGTCCGTGGCGTTCGAGCGCCGCGCGAAACCGCTCGGCGTAGAGCGGGGCCACCGTCTCGTCCGTGACGATGCCCGCCGCCCGGCCCCCGAGCGCGGCGAGGTGGGGGCCGGCGGCGTCGATCAGGCCGCGGCCGATCAGGATGTCGTAGGCGCGCGCCCCGTCGAGGGGGACGCGGACGGTCAGGGGATCGGTCACGGCGGGGCTCACTGGGCGGCGACGGCGGGCGGCGGGTCGAAGTAGAGGTCCAGGGCCTCCATCACGTCCTGCACGACGCGGTCGTGGGAGACGTCGCGCGAGAGCACGACCACGTCGGCGTCGGCGTAGACGGGATGGCGCAGCGCCATCAGGGCGCGCATCGTCTCCTCGGGATCCTCGGTCTGGAGGAGCGGCCGGTTGGCGCGCTTGCGCACCCGCCGCATCAGCACGTCGAGCTCGGCCTTCAGCCACACCGAGACGCCGGATTCGGCGATGCGCGCGCGGGTCGCGTCCCGCATGAAGGCGCCGCCCCCGGTGGCGAGCACCAGCGGGCCGGCGCGCAGCAGCCGCGCGATCACCCGCTCCTCGCCGTCGCGAAAACTCGGCTCGCCGTAGATCGCGAAGATGTCGGGGATGGTCAGGCCCGCCGCCGCCTCGATCTCGTGGTCGGCATCCTTGAAGATCAGGCCGAGCCGGCTCGCGAGGCGGCGGCCGACGGTGCTCTTGCCCGCGCCCATCAGGCCGACGAGCACGATCGACCGCGGTCCCAGCGCCCGGCGCAGGCGCGCCTCGACCGGCTCGTCCTCCGCTCCGATCATCGCCCCCCGCACCCCATGACCGCGGCAACCTTCCCTCCGCCGCGGGCTCCGGCGCCCCTCGCGCCCCGCGGCCATCCATCCGCAGGCTCTTAGCGCGTTTCCGGGCGGGCGCGAAACGCGGCGGACGGGGGCGCACCGTGGCCCGCCGGGCCTTGCCAGCGCCTTGATCGCGTGATGGAAACCGGTGCGACCGCCTTCCCCACGCCCGTGCCCGTCCCCGAGGTTCGACCGACGTGCCGACCCTGTTCCGTTTCTTCGCCACCCTCGCGATCCTCGCGGGCCTCGTCTTCGCGGGCATGTTCGCGCTCGCGACCTTCGTCGAGCCGACGCCGCGGGAGATGAGCGTCTCGATCCCCGCCTCGAAGCTTCAGCCGGGGGGGCGGTGAGCGCCACCGCGGCGCCGGAGGTCGCGGGCTATCTCGACATGCTGGCGGCCGAGCGCGGCGCGGGGCCCAACACGCTCGGCGCCTACCGGCGCGACCTCGACGACTACCTCGCCTATCTCGACCGGGCCGGCACCGCCCTCGACGCCGTCGACACCGGCACCCTGCGCGCCTTCGTCGCCGATCTCGACACCCGCGGGCTCAAGGCCTCGACCGCGGCGCGGCGGCTGTCCTGCGTGCGCGGCTTCCACAGGTTTCTCTACGCGGAGGGTCTGGCCGAGGCCGATCCGAGCAGCCCCGTCGCCGGCCCGCGCCGCGGCCGGGCCCTGCCCAAGGTCCTGTCGGTGGCCGAGGTCGATCGCCTTCTGGCGGCGGCCCATGCTGCCGCGGATCCCGCCGCCGCGGATCCGGCCGCCGGGGCGGAGCCCGGCGCGGCGCGGCGCGCCCGCCGGATGGTCTGCCTGCTCGAACTCCTCTACGCGACCGGCCTGCGCGTCTCCGAGCTGGTGTCGCTGCCCCGGGCCGCGGGCACGGCGCGGGAGCGCTTCCTGCTGGTGCGCGGCAAGGGCGGCCGCGAGCGCCTCGTGCCCCTGACCGAGGCCGCCCGCGCCGCGGTGGCCGCCCACCTCCCCGCCGTGCCGGAGGACGCGGCCTGGCTGTTCCCGGCCGACAGCGAGAGCGGGCACCTCACCCGGCAGGCCTTCGCGCGCGACCTCAAGGCCGCCGCGGCCGCCGCAGGGCTGCGCGCCGATCGGGTCAGCCCGCACGTGCTGCGCCACGCCTTCGCCAGCCACCTGCTCCAGAACGGCGCCGACCTGCGCATCGTCCAGGAACTGCTCGGCCACGCCGACATCGCCACGACGCAGATCTACACCCACGTCCTCGACGAGCGGCTCAAGGCGATGGTCCGGGATCTGCATCCGCTCATGGATGCCTGAGCCGAGCCTGTCGTTCCCGCGAATCGTCGGATCCGAGGGCGTCGTCCCACAGCTCAGCGATCGCATTCATTGTGCAAAAACGCGAATGTGAATAAGATCGACGCAGGATGGGCCGTCACCGGCCGATTTAACCTATGTTAGAGGTCAATCGTATGTCGGGCCCGGCCGTTGCGCGGAGAAACGCCCAGACGCGTCAGGCCGCTGGTGACGCCGCGGGACGGTCGCCCGTCGCGCTGGACGATCCGCAGCGGCTCGACAACCAGCTCTGCTTCGCGGTCTACGCCGCCGCGCACGCGTTCGGCCGCACCTACCGCGCCCTGCTCGGCCAGCACGAGCTGACCTATCCGCAGTATCTCGTCCTGCTGGTGCTGTGGGAGGAGGACGGGCTGACGGTGAAGGAGATCGGCGACCGCCTGTTCCTCGATTCCGGCACGCTGACGCCGCTGCTCAAGCGCCTGGAGACGGCGGGGCGGGTGCGGCGCGCCCGCGACCGGACCGACGAGCGGCAGGTCAGCATCTTCCTCACCGAGGCGGGGCAGGAGCTGCGGGGCAAGCTCGCCTGCATCCCGGACGATGCGGGCGGCATGACCGGCCTCGACATGGACAGCCGCCGGTCGCTGCTCGACGACCTCGTCACCCTGCGCCGCGGTTTGCAGGACGCCGCCTCGGCCTGATCGCGGACCGCCCGGTCGGCAGGCCCCTGAAAGCGCGTCGGCCCGCCGCTGGCGCGGCGGGCCGATCCGTGCCGGCTCCGGTGGAGCCGGCCGCGCCGACGGCGATGCCTCAGGACTGGGTCTTGAGGTAGGCGATCACGTCGTTGATCTTCTTGTCGTCCTTGATGCCCGGGAAGACCATCTTGTTGCCGGGGATCTTCGCCTTCGGGTCCTTCAGCCACTCGTGGAGGTTGGCCTCGTCCCAGGTGATGCCGGAGTTCTTCACCGCCGCCGAGTAGTTGTAGCCCTCGTAGGTGCCGGCCTTGCGGCCGACGACGCCCTTGAGATCCGGGCCGACGCCGTTCTTCACGAAGTTGTGGCAGGCCTTGCAGGGCGCGAACGCCTTCTCGCCGGCCGCCGCGTCTCCGGCCTCCTGGGCCTGCGCCGAGAGCGGAATCAGGGCGGCGAGGACGGCGCCGAGTACGAGTGGACGCATGGATTTCCTCCTTATTGCGGCGATGGCCGCGGCGCTTATGGCAAAGCCCTCGCGACTGGAACAGCTCTAAACGGATTTCTGCAACGCTTGCAACGGCTGGTGGATCCGGGTGCGCGGGCCCGGATCGCCGCGCCGCCGGCGTCGCCGCGATCCGTCCACCCGCCCGTCCCGCCGGTCTCCGTCTCCAGTTTCCGTCTCGCGGTTCAACGCGCGGCCGCGCGCGACCCGTCCTGCGACGGATCGAAGCCGCGCCGGCCTCACCCGGCGGGGCCCGGCCGTGCTATCCTGTCCGCATGCCCCGCTGGCTCTTCGTCCTGTTCTGCGCGGCGCTCGCCCTGTCGGTGCTGGGCAGCGTCCTCATCGTGCTGCGGAGTCCGGGCTCGCTGCCCGAGGCGACGCGGCGGGAGCGGGCGCCGTGACCGTCCGGGCGCTCGCGGCCGCTCTCACCCTCGTCGTCGGCCTGCTGGCGGCCGGGCTGATCGTCGAGGATCCCGGCATCCTCGCGACGCTCGCCGGGAAGGTCGCCGAGGGCGGGATGTGGACGGCGCTCGCGGTCTTCATCGTCCTCGCGGCGGTGCTCGGCTATCGCCGCCGCGACGGGGCCGGACGCGCGCCGCCGGACCCGCGATAGGGTTTTTCCCGCCGGTCTGGAAAGCAGGGCGGCGCGAGGGTGACGAGCCGCGGATCGGGATCGGTCCCATCGGTCCCCGCGGCGGAGAGCGCTCGCGCCGCGGCCTGCGTCGCCCGAGCCCGTCGACGCGATCGCCGGGCACGCTGCGCCCTCAGCGGCGGCGCGGGCGCGTGCCGCGATGTCGGCGGTGGCCGGCCGGGGGCGGCGCGGCCTGCGGGGGCGCGGCCGGCACCCCGTCATGGGACGCGACGATGCGCCGGGCCTCCGCGACGCTCATGTCGCAGGCGCTGGTCATGCCCTGGAGGGCGCCGAGCGCGCGGTTGTAGGCGGGGAGGTTGGCGCATCCCGGAACGCCCCAGCCCCAAACCACGGCGGGGAACGCGACCAGCATCGGGGCGAGCACGGCATAGGTTCTGATCATCGCGTCGCTCCGCGCCCGTTCCGTGCCGCCCCGCCCGACGCCGGGGTCGGCGAAGGTGTCTCCGCGCCCGCTGGAGCCGTTCCCGATCGCGTTGCAATCGTGCTCGACTCCAAGTCCTTGTTTTGACGCGCTCTCTTTCGCCGAACCGGCATCCACTTCGGCGGTGAGCGCTCCAAGGCAGCCCGGCCGGGGGCCGTCAGCCCCTGCGGTCGCGACGCTCGTCGAGGACGACCGTCCAGACCAGCCAGCCGAGCAGCCCGACCGAGGCGGCGATCAGCCCCCCGGGCACCCAAGCGGCCCAGGGCGGAAACGGATCCGCCGCCAGGGAATGGAACGCGAGCCAAGCCGATCCCGGCATGTGAGCCCCTGTCCGCTTCGGCGGGCCGCGCGGTCCGCCGCGCGCCCGGGTGTCGAGAGGCGTGCGGTATGGATCCAGCGTGGGCGGGGCTCGGTGCGCCGGTGCACGCGCCGCTCAGCCGGCCGCGCGGGACCCCGGGGGGCGCCATCCCGAGGCGGCGGGGCGTTCCTAACCGCCGATCCGCCGGATGATCGCCCAGCCGAGTGCGGCGCAGGTCGCGAGGCAGACCGCGACCATCGCGCCGTTGACCCAGATGCGGGTGGGCAGGCCGGGGCGCTGGATCGCGCCGGCCCGCAGCCGGACCCACGGGACGTAGAAGAACAGCGCGAGCGTCGCGAGCAGGAGCAGCAGCAGCAGGGCGAAGCGCCCGGAGAACGCGGTGAGGCCGGCCAGGACGAGCCAGCCGGCCATGAAGGCGAACATCGTGAACAGCGCGACGGGGTTCACCTCGGTCTCGTCTCCAACCGTCTCGGCGCCGCCCATGCGCGGCCCTCCGCCACCGCCTGCGCCGGACCGGCGCGGGGTGCAACCCCCGCACGCGGCGGAGCGGGGTCCCGCCGGGCACCCGCACGGCAGGATCCCCGGATCCTGTCATCCTGGGATCCCGGGACGGCTCAGGCGTCGCGGTCCGCGCCGACGCCGTCGAGGGCCGCGCGCGCCGCCTCCGGCAGAACGAGGTCGGCGGCGGCGAGGTTCTCACGGAGATGGGCGGCCGAGGACGTGCCGGGGATCAGCAGGATGTTGGGCGACCGCGCCAGCAGCCACGCCAGCGCCACCTGCATCGGCGCGGCGCCGAGGCCGGCGGCGACCTCCGAGAGGGTCTTCGATTGCAGCGGCGAGAAGCCGCCCAGCGGGAAGAACGGCACGTAGGCGATGCCGGCCCGGGCGAGGTCGTCGACCAGGGCGTCGTCGCCCCGCTGCGCGAGGTTGTAGGCGTTCTGCACGCAGGCGATCGGGCACAGGCCCTGGCCCTCGGCGACCTGCGCGGCCGTGACGTTGCTGAGGCCGATGTGGCGGATCAGCCCGCGCTCCCGCAATCCGACCAGGGCGGAGAGCGGCTCGGCGATCGACCCCTCGTGCGGGCCGTGGCCGTCGCCGAGCATCGCGCGGAAATTCACCACCTCCAGCGCGTCGAGGCCGAGATGGCGCAGGTTGTCCTCCACCGCCCGGGCGAGGTCGTCGGCCGAGAAGGCCGGGTCCCAGGAGCCGTCCGGCCCGCGCTTGGCGCCGACCTTGGTCACGATCACGAGGTCGGCAGGGTAGGGGTGCAGCGCCTCGCGGATGATCCGGTTGGTCACGTGCGGGCCGTAGAAGTCGCTGGTGTCGATGTGGTTCACGCCCGCCGCCACCGCCGCGCGCAGCACCGCCAGCGCCGCGTCGCGGTCCTTCGGCGGCCCGAACACGCCGGGCCCGGCGAGCTGCATGGCGCCGTAGCCGAGGCGGCGCACGGTGCGGTCGCCGAGGGTGAAGGTGCCGGCCTGATCGATCGTGGTCATCGCGCGTCTCCGTGTCGGGTGGGCACCAGATGGACCGGGACGGCCGCGGCGATAATCGTGCACAGTCCGGACAGGCCGTGCGGAATTTCGAACAGAGGATGCGGGACGGCGATGGGGGCGGATCTCGGGGACCTCAGCGCCCTCGCGGCGGTGGCGCGGGCCGGGGGCTTCCGCGAGGCCGCCCGCGCCGGCGGGGTCAGCGCCTCGGGCCTGAGCGAGGCGGTGCGCCGCCTGGAGGCGGGGCTCGGGGTGCGCCTGCTGCACCGGACGACCCGCAGCGTCGCGCCCACGGAGGCCGGCGCCCGCCTGCTCGACCGGCTCGGGCCCGCGCTCGCCGAGGTCGAGGCGGCCGTCGACGAGGTGTCCGGCTCGCGCGACCGGCCGGCCGGGACGCTGCGGCTCACCGTGCCGGTGGTGGCGGCGCGCCTCATCCTGCCCGCGCTGGTGCCGCCCTTCCTCGCCGCCCATCCCGGGATCCGGCTGGAGATCGCCGCCGAGGACAGCCTCGTGGACCTGCTCGCCGCCGGCTACGACGCCGGCATCCGCTACGGCGAGCGGCTGGAGGGCGACATGATCGCCGTGCCGATCGGGCCGCGAATCGACCGCTTCGCCACCGCGGCCGCCCCCGCCTATCTCGACGGCCGCGGCCGGCCGGAGCACCCGCGCGATCTCCTGGGTCACGCCTGCCTGCGCGGGCGCTTCAGCACCGGCGCCGCCGCGCCGTGGGAGTTCGAGCGCGACGGCGCGGTGGTGCGGGTGGACGTGTCCGGGCCGCTCACGGTGCGGATCGGCGCGGGCACCGACCTCGCCGTGGCGGCGGCGCTCGCGGGCGGCGGGGTCATCCACCTGTTCGAGGGCTGGCTGCGGCCGCACCTCGACAGCGGCGCCCTCGAACCGGTGCTGGAGCCGTGGTGGCAGCCGTTCCCGGGGCCGTTCCTGTACTATCCCGGGCGGCGGCTGGTGCCGGCGCCGCTGCGGGCCTTCATCGACTTCGTGAAGGCCCGCGGGGCGTCCTAAGTCCGTTCTCAGGCGTGCTCTGTCACGGGAGCGAGGCTAGCCCCCCGCCGCGCGCCGCTCCGGCACGAGGTCGTTGGCGATGATCTCGCCGAACGGGCCGTCGTTGCGGGCGGTGCCGCCGGCCCGGCCGGTGGTGGCGCGAAGCGGCAGCTTCGGGAAGACCAGCTCGGCGAAGCGGTAGGCCTCCTCCAGGTGCGGGTAGCCCGAGAGGATGAAGCGGTCGATGCCGAGATCGATGTAGGCCTTCATCCGGTCGGCCACCTGATCGGCCGAGCCGACCAGCGCCGTGCCCGCCCCGCCGCGCACGAGGCCGACGCCGGCCCACAGGTTCGGCGCCACCACGAGGTTGTCGCGCTTGCCGCCGTGCAGGGCCATCATCCGGCTCTGGCCGACCGAATCCTGCCGCTTCAGCGTCTCCTGGGCCCGGGCGATGGTGGCGTCGTCGAGCCGCGAGATCAGGCTCTCGGCGGCGTCCCAGGCCGCAGCCTCGGTCTCGCGCACGATGACGTGGAGGCGGATCCCGTAGGAGAAGGTCTTTCCCTTTCTCTCCGCGGCGGCGCGGGCGGCGGCGATCTTCTCGGCCACCTGCTCCGGGGGCTCGCCCCAGGTGAGGTAGACGTCGCAGTGCTCGGCGGCGACCGCCATGCCGGCGGGCGACGAGCCGCCGAAGTAGAGCGGCGGGTAGGGCTTCTGCACCGGCGGGAACAGCGCCCGGCCGTCCCGCGTGCGCAGGTGCCGGCCCTCGAAGGTCACGGTCTCGCCCGAGAGCAGCCGGCGCCAGATGTGCAGGAACTCGTGCGTGACGGCGTAGCGCTCGTCGTGGGACAGGAACACGCCGTCGCCCGCGAGCTCCACCGGATCGCCGCCGGTGACGACGTTGATCAGGAGCCGCCCGTCCGAGATCCGGTCGAGCGTCGCGGCCATGCGCGCGGCGGCCGACGGCTCCTGAAGGCCGGGGCGGACGGCGACGAGGAAGCGCAGGTTGCGGGTCAGCGGCGCCAGCGCCGAGGCGATCACCCAGGAATCCTCGCAGGAGCGCCCGGTCGGCAGCAGCACGCCGTAATAGCCGAGGTCGTCCGCGCCCTGCGCGATCTGCCGGAGGTAACTGAGGGACACTTCGCGGGCCCCGTCTGCGGCGCCGAGATAGCGCCCGTCGCCGTGCGTGGGCAGGAACCAGAGGACGTCGGTGCGGCCGTCGGTCGATGCGGTCATGGGATTGCTCCTGAACGGGACGACCCGCCGGGGCGAAGGCCGTCCGGGCGGGCGCGCGATGAGGTCCGAAAAAGTCAGGCGGGCTGCGGCGTCCCGAGCAGGTGATCGAGGATCCGGCCTTCGAGAGCGGCGAGTTCGGGATCGCCGCGTCGGCGCGGGCGCGGCACGTCCACCCGCAGGTCGAGGGCGATGCGGCCCGCGTCGACGACGAGGATGCGGTCGGCCAGCGCCACCGCCTCGGCGACGTCGTGGGTGACGAGCACGGCGGTGAACCCTTGCGCCCGCCAGATCCGCTCGATCAGGTCCTGCATGCCGATCCGGGTCAGGGCGTCCAGCGCCCCCAGCGGCTCGTCGAGCGCCAGCAGGCCCGGCCCGCTGACGAGGGCGCGGGCCAGCGCGACCCGCTGGCGCTGGCCGCCGGAGAGGGTGGCGGGCCACTGCCCGGCCTTGTCGGACAGGCCGACCTCGTCCAGCGCCGCCAGCGCGCGCTGCCGCCGCTCGGCCCGGGAGCCCTGGCCGGCGAGCCCGACCGCGACGTTGTCGACCACCCGGGCCCAGGGCAGCAGGCGCGGCTCCTGGAACATGATGCGCTTCGGCGGCGCCGACCGGCGCACGGCGCCCTCCGGTCCCTGGAGCTCGATCCGGCCGCCGGTCGGCGTCTCCAGCCCGAGGATCAGGCGCAGCAGGGTGCTCTTGCCGCAGCCGGAACGGCCGACCACCGCCGTGAAGCCGCCGGCCGGCAGGAACAGGTCGATCCCTTCGAGGACCGGGTTGCCGTCGAAGCCCTTGTGCAGGCCGCGGGCGGTGACGGCGATGCCGCGGGCGGACGCGGCCGGCGCCGGCCGGCGGACGGGTGCGTCGGCGGGGGACCGGAGCGCGGGGGCGGTGTCCGCGGCGGTCTCGCGGCGGACGGCGTCGAGCAGCATCAGGCGCTCCTGTAGGCGGGGTTCCAGGACAGGCAGCGGCGCTCCAACTGCCGGGTCAGCGCGTCGGCGAGCTTGCCGAGCGCCGCGTAGATGAGGATCGCCAGCACGACGACGTCGACGAGCATGAACTCGCGCGCCTGCATCGCCATGTAGCCGAGCCCTGAGGAGGCGGAGATCGTCTCGGCGACGATCAGCGTCAGCCACATGATGCCCAGCGCGTAGCGCAGGCCCACGAAGATCGAGGGCAGGGCGCCCGGCAGCACCACGCGCCGGAACAGCTCGGCCCGGGACATGCCGTAGACGCGGCCCATCTCGACGAGGCCGGGATCGACCGAGCGGATGCCGTGCAGGGTGTTGGCGTAGATCGGGAAGAACACGCCGAGCGCCACGAGGAACAGCTTGGCCTCCTCGCCGATGCCGAACCACAGGATCACCAGCGGGATCAGCGACAGGTGGGGCACGTTGCGCACCATCTGCACGCTGGTGTCGGTCAGCCGCTCGGACAGGCGCGACAGGCCGTTGGCGAGCCCCAGCGCGAGGCCGATGCCGCCGCCGATCGCGAAGCCGGCGAGCGCCCGCAGGGTGCTGACCCCGAGGTTGGTCCACAATTCGCCGGTGCGCGCCGCCTCGATGCCCGCGCGGGCCACGTCGAGGGGTGCCGGCATGAACCGGTTCGAGACGAGGCCGGCGGAGACCGCGGCCTGCCACCCGGCGAGGATCGCCACCGGCAGGAGCCACGGGATCGCCGCCTCGCGCAGGCGGAGGACGGGGCGGAAGAGGGGAGGGGGGCCGGAGCGGGTGGAGAGCGCGACGCGCATCGGGGGTCAGGCCTTGTCGGGATGGGTCCAGACCGCGTCGGCGACCCGGAGGGGCTTCGGGATCAGGCCGAGGCCGTGGAAGGTGTCGGCGATCCGCTGCTGGTCGGCGATCGCCGCGGCGTCGAGCGGCGCGACCCCGTAGGAGAGGCGGTCGATGGCGACCTTCAGCACCGGGGCGGGGATGCCGACCGCGGGGGCGAACTCCGCGGCCACCGCGGCGGCGTTGCCGGCTGCCCAGCCGTTGACCTCGCCGATGCCGGCGAGCACCTGCTTGACGAGTCCCGGCTGGGCCTCGGCGAAGGCCCGCCGCGACAGGTAGAACTGCCGGTTCGGCGCCAGCCCCTCGCCGTCGGCGACCACCCGGGCGCCGGTCGCGCGCTCGGCCGCGGCGAGGTAGGGGTCCCAGATCACCCAGGCGTCGACGGAGCCGCGCACGAAGGCGGCGTTGGCGTCGGCCGGTCCGAGGAACGCGAGCTTGACCGCGTCGTAGGGGACGCCCGCATTCTCCAGGGCGCGCACCAGCAGGTAGTGGACGTTCGAGCCCTTGTTGAGGGCGATCGTCCTACCGCGCAGGTCCGCCACGGTCCTGGCCGGGCTGTCCTTCGGCACGAGGATCGCCTCGCCCCGGGGCGCGGGCGGCTCGTTGGCGACGTAGCGCAGGTCCGGGCTCGCGGCCTGGGCGAAGATCGGCGGCGCCTCGCCGGCGGTGCCGAAGTCGATCGCGCCGGCGTTGAGCGCCTCCAGCAGCGGCGGCCCCGACGGGAACTCGGCCCAGGCGACGTCCCAGCCCAGGGGCTTCAGCGCCCGCTCCAGCGTGCCGCGGCCCTTCAGCAGGACCAGGGAGCCGTATTTCTGGTAGCCGACGCGCAGGGTGCCGGCGGCGGCGCGGGCCGGGCGCAGGGCGAGCCCGGCGGCGAGGCCGGCACCGCCGGCGAGCAGCGTCCGGCGGCTGAGGCCGGCGGATTCGGCGCCCGAGGCGGCGGTTCTGGCGGCCGTTCGGGCGTCGGTGTCGTGGGGCGCGGTCATGGTCGGTCCGGTTCGGTCAGCCGTTGCGGGCGGGGGGCGTCCACAGCGCGTCGGCGATGCGGATCGGCTTGGGGATCAGCTTGAGGGCGTGGAAGCGGTGGGCCACCGCCTGCTGCGCGGCCACCACCCGCGGGCTCACCGGGCCCAGCACGTAGTCGGTGCGGTCGACCGCGCGGCGGGTCGCCGCCAGCGGCACGCCGGTGCCCTGGGACAGGATGGCGGCGACGTCGCCGCGGTTCTCGGTGCACCAGCGGGCAACGCCCGCCAGCGCATCGATCGCCGCCGCCAGCGCGGGGCCGTGGCCCTCGGCGAAGCCGCGGTTGGCCAGGAAGAAGTTGTTCTGCCGGGCGATGTCCGAGGCGGTCACGAGCACGCGCACGCCGTCGCTGGCCTCGGCCACCGCGAGGTAGGGGTCCCAGATCGTCCAGGCGTCGACGCTGCCGCGGGCGAACGCCGCCGCGGCGTCGGCGGGCGCGAGCGTCACCGGCTCGATGTCCGCGTAGCCGAGGCCGGCCTTCTCCAGGGCGGCGACGGTGAGGTTGTGGGCGCTCGACGCCTTGGCGAAGGCGACCCGCCTGCCCTTGAGGTCGGCGAGCGTCCGGATCGGCGAGCCCTTCGGCAGCAGGATCGCGATGCCCGAGCCCCCGGCCTCCTGCGCCGCCGCGTAGACGAGGTTCGCCCGCGCGGCCTGGGCGAAGATCGGCGGCGCGTCGCCGGTCTGGCCGAGATCGATCCCGTCGAGGGCGAGCGCTTCGAGGAGCGGCGGCCCGAACGAGAACTCGGTCCAGCGCACCCGGTAGCCGAGCTTGTCCAGGGCCGCCTCGATCACGCCCTGCTGCTTGGCGACCACGAGGATGCCGTTGCGCTGGTAGCCGATGCGCAGCGATCCGGGCACGGCGGCGCGGGCGCCGCGCAGGGCCGGCACGGCGGCGAGCGCCGCGGCGAGGAAGGATCGGCGGGCGAGCACGCGTCAGCGCCCCGCCGCCAGCGCGACCGGCTCCCCGGTGGCGGCCGCCGTGTGCGCCAGCAACCCGGCGAGCTGCTCGCCCGCCTGGACGACCCGGCCGCGCACCCCCGGGTCGGTCAGCGCGCCGTCGGTGAACTCGGCGTCCGAGGCGTAGACGGCGGTGGGGATCTGAAGCGCGCCGAAGAAGCCGAACAGCGGCCGGAAGGCGTGTTCGACCACGAGCGCGTGGCGGGCGCCCCCGCCCGTGGCGACGATCGCCACCGGCTTGTGGGCGAGCGCGCCCGGATCGACGAGGTCGAACAGGTGCTTGAACAGGCCGGTATAGGCGCCCTTGTAGACCGGCGAGCCGACGATCAGCCCGTCCGCACCCTCGATCGCCTCGACGATCCGCCGGGCGGGCAGCGGGAGCTGGTCGCGGGTCCAGGCGGCGCCGAGGCCGGTGCCGGCATCGACGAAGTCGAACACGCGGCCCTCGACCTGCGTCCGCGCCGCGGTCTCCCGCAGCACCGCCTCCACCAGGGTGCGGGTCTTCGAGGGGCGCTGCACGTTGGCGCTCAGGCCGACGAGTCTCGGTCGTGTCATGGAGAGGGCTTTCCGGGGTGGAGGCCGGGGCGGCGGGTTCGTGGCCCGCTCGTCGTCCGGGTGGGCGGTTCGATGCCCCCGAGAATGGCGATCGGCGCCCGTTCCGGTCAATGAAACCGTCTTTTAAATGCGGCGCCGTTTCGAGAGGATCGTGCCGATCCGGACGTGATCCGAAGAAGAGCGATCCGGGCTTCACGCATTATGCGAAACAGACGTCGCGCGGCGGACCGGCGATAGACGACGAGGTTCGAGCGAGATGCCGCACCGATACGCTGGCGACCGGATCGATCTTCTTCCGATCAGCCGTGTCCTGGGACGAAACACCTGCGCGCGATGCGGGAAAGGCGATAATCGCCTCCCGATGCATGGTCGCCGAACCTCTGCCGTAGCCTCTCCGACCCCGAATTCCCCGATGCGGCTCCGGTCGATCGCGCAGGCACGCGCTGGCCGTTCAGCGAACGCGCGCAGCCGCGGCGGCCATAGACCCCGAGCGCGTGGTCCGTGGCCATCGCCTCCCTCCGAAGCCGCCCGTCACGCGGGCGTCATCGAAGCGGGGCAGGAAAATCGGCCCGGCCCGGAAAAGGCGCTTGACGGCTCCGGATCGCGTCCGTATACCCCGCTCATCGGCGCCGGCCGCGGGAGTGGACCGGGCGCTGGATTGTCTGTCTCCGGTATCTGGCTGCGGTCGGGATTGGCGAGGCGGGCGTCTCTACCGACAATGGACTGGGGCGTGCCTGGCGGTGGTTTTGCCGGGTGTGGGTCGGTCCGTGGCGTGTGGGGTGGGTGCCGGTTCGACCGATGCCCCGATCTTTGACATTGTTGGAAAGAGGAAGGGAGACGCGGGCGGCGTTTTGTCCTTGCGGCCCTGGCTGAGGCTGGGGCGTGTGAGACGATATGGCTGTCGCGATCTCTTTAGATGAGCTCACTGG